>NZ_JALGRD010000001.1:0-681982 GCF_022810315.1 Stutzerimonas marianensis
TGCGACGGTGGTGATCGGGGGGATTCTTTCCTCAACGGTGCTAACGCTATTAGTACTTCCGTTGCTCTACCAGCTGGCTCATCGGCGCGAAGAGGAATTGGAGGAGAAAGAAATCGTGCTAGCCGCTAATAGAACGAGCTAGAGATTGAATGGCGGCACACAACGCCCCGTTGTTGCTAGCTAGCGAGAGCGGGGCGCGCTGGTTATCGGAGCGCTAAGTTTCATCAGCGGCGCAGCGGGCAGCACAGCCTTTGTGGCGTAGGTCTAATGCATCTAAGCGGTGAATAGAGCTTACTCAGTGCTTGGTGCGTCTAAATACGCCTTCTCGACTGATGGCTTTCATCCACGGTGAGCTGACGAAGGATTGTGCAAGCAGCGGCTGACCTGCCCCGGTTGGCAGCAAGGCGATAGCTAAGACAACGCCCCTGCGGAGGTGAAGCAACTTCCATCAGCAACAAGCAGGTCAGGCTATGGCGGCGTGACTTAATCGAAACGGGATCTACGAAAGCCGGGACGATTCACTGGTAGTGATTTAGCAGGCAATTATGGAAACAAAAAAAGCGCCCCGAAGGGCGCTTAGACTACACCTGCTTCCTATGGAGCTCGGAAGCTACAGCAGTAGATATTGTTCGGAGTGAAGCGGTTAGTCAGCTTTTTTTTCTTTCTTGCTTTCCGTATTGTTCTGATCTTGGCTAGTATTCTTGACCTCTACCTCGTCTGCTTTTTTATCGGCAGATTCGGTTCCATGAATTCGCTTTTGGTCTGCCCTGAATTGTTCATTCATTTTCATCGAACGGTCGTAGCCATCTTCTGCATAAGACAATACGGAGGCGAAGATTGCCGCCCCAACAACGAGAGATTTCAAAAAATTCATAGGGCAGTCCTCGTAAAATTCAAGATTGGCTTGTTGAGCTTTATTGGGAAGCTCTATAGGTTCAAGCGAATTTTGCGTGATTGAAGATAACAGCAGCGTGAGCCAAACATTACAATACTGAAATGTACTGATCTGTTTACAGCCACATGAGGCCGCCATCTATATGGCATTGCCGTCATCAGTAGACACGCCCATCTTTCAGCCTATTAAATCAGCGAAAGACATGATACTAAGATTACAAATTCGTCATCTTCAGATCACATCGCATAGCCAAGTTGCTAGCCGGCAACGTTTTCTAGCGTTTGGAAGAGCGGCCAGTTATCGCCACGCAGAAGGCGGCGACGCACTTACTTGCGCCACGGTGGTCGCATTTTTGGAAGGGGGTCTGAAAGCGAGCTTTTTCCATGTCTCGCGGTACAAATGGGCTAGTGTTATCTATCCTTGTATGTGGAAGGTCTTATGACTTTCCTGCCCAATTCTTAGTTAAACTTTTAACGGGAGGTTAGATCGGTGGGCCATGAACACAACCATAACACCGAAGCCATAGGCGATAAGCGACTGATTGGTGCTATTGGCGTCAATGTTTTATTAACACTGGCGCAAGTAGTCGGTGGGATACTTTCTGGTAGCCTATCGCTAATAGCTGACGCGCTACATAACCTGAGCGATGCCGCGTCGTTGGTTATCGCGCTCATCGCACGTAAGATCGGTCGCAGGCCTCCAGATGCGTTTAAAACGTTTGGCTACCGGCGCAGTGAAACCATAGCGGCGTTGATCAACTTGGTCACGCTGATTATTGTCGGTCTTTACCTTATCTATGAGGCTATAGGCCGGTTGTTTGCCCCGCAGCCCATTGAGGGTTGGACAGTGGTCGTAGTGGCGGGAATAGCCTTGATTGTAGACATCGTCACGGCCATGCTCACCTACACGATGTCCAAGGACAGCATGAATATAAAGGCGGCCTTCATGCACAATGTGTCTGATGCGCTGGCATCCGTCGGCGTTGTTGCAGCCGGGACATTGATCCTTCTGTATGGCTGGTACTGGACGGATACTGTACTGACATTGATGATCGCTGGTTACGTGCTGTGGCAGGGGTTTAGCATGTTGCCTAAAACCATTCATTTACTAATGGAGGGCGCACCAGAAGGCGTCTCCGTAGCCGATATAATCAATGTCATGGAGAAAGTGAACGACGTAGAGAGCGTCCATCATGTACATGTTTGGGAAATCGCCGAACATACAATTGCATTGGAAGCACACGTTGTCATAAAGAAGGCTAGTCTGCCGGATATTGAACGCGTGAAGACTGATCTAAAGCGTGTACTGCATGATCAATTCGAGGTCAGCCACTCGACACTTGAAATGGAGCTAGACGGCAGTGTTTGTATCGACATCAGGCAGGCCGACAGTCATCGAAGCGAGGCATAAGCCTGCTTTGCGCTTACTATTAACACCGGGCCGTGAGCTCGATATCAACGGAGCGAGCACCACGAATAGCACTCGGTACAGTTGACGCTATGCCCTCGAACAGAGTCATGCTTACAGCATGCAATCGAAGTAGCCCGTCACGAGAGGGTCAGGCCAGAACGTGGGCACCTCCGACAGGCTGGCGCGACCGAGCAAGCCCTCGCCAATCTCTCTACCGCAGACGTTCAGAGCCAGCGGCGGACTTGTGCGCGGTAGCGAGCGAATGATTCGCCGAACAGCGCTTCCAGCGCCGACTCTTCGGGTTCGATCTGGAAACGGTTCATGTAGAGCACGAAGGCAATTACGCCCAGCAAGGTAAGAGGCGAGGCCAGGACCAGCGCCCAGGCCGTCAGGATGATGGCGAAGCCCAGGTACATGGGGTTGCGGCTGTGCCGGTAGATGCCAGCCTCCACCAACGCCGAAGCCTGCTGCGGCTGCAACGGATTGACCGTAGTACGTGCGCGGTGAAACGACAGTACGCCGGCAATGCACACACCAAGCCCCAGGGTCAGTACCGGCAGTGCAAAGATCAGGCGCGCGGTCCATGCCAGTTCGATGCGCGGCAATCCGGAGGCCGCCAAACCCATCAGCAGAGCGATCAGGCACACCACCAGCAGCGGCGGCACGCGGTTATCTAGCGCGCTCACAGCATCATTCCCGTGCCTTGGCCACTTCGCTGCTCACCAACCGGCGCAGCGGTTCCGGGCCGAACTCGCTGAGTGCACGACCATTGACAAAAAAAGTCGGGGTGCCACGAACACCAACTGCCTTGACGTCCTGCATATCCGTTTCTAGCACGGCGTCGACGCTAGGCGTGTGCATGTCCTGACGGGCTTGTTCCAGATCGAGGCCAACGCGCTCGGCAGCGGCCCATGCCTCCGCCACCTTGGGGTCGTCGTGCCAACCCGGCTGGGCCTTCAGGACCGCCTCCAATACTTGCTCATGAAGATTTTGCTTACGCGCCGCCTCCAGCATCCGCGCCACCTCTTCGGAGCCCTGATGGAACAGCACATAGCGAAGCACTAGACGTACATCTTTCGGGTTCTCAGTGAGGATTTGCTTCACATAGGGATGGAAGGCGCGGCATGCCTCGCAGGAAGGATCGAAGAATTCGACGATGGTCACCGGCGCCTGCGCTGGCCCAAACACCGGCGAGTGGAAGCGAACCAGTTGGCCGCCGCCCAGCTCGGATTTTCTCTCGGGCTCTTGCACTGTCGAACCGGGCGCCTGGGCCTGTTGGGGCGACTGCGAGGACGAGTAGAAGAATACGGCGGCGGCGAAGGCGGCCAGGATCACAACGCTGATGATCAGAACCACGGAATGGCGATTCATTGGGTGGTTCTCCGGCGGATGAGGATGAGCAGGATGGCGATCAGGATAAAAGCGAACAAAGCGAGTACCGGCAGCGGCACCACGCCGAACACGGTCATTTCCGCTCCTGAGCAAGATGGACCGGTGGCTGTGCAGGGCTGGATCGGCTGAGGGATCAGCCCTGCATAGAGCAACGTGTGAGCGAATGCCAGCGCCGCACCGATAGCAGTCAGTGGCAGAGCATAGCGCCAGATGCCGAAATCCGAGCGGTAGCAGGCGATGGCTAGGATCACCGCCAGCGGAAACATGAAGGCACGCTGGAACCAGCACAACACACAGGGTGCCTGGCCCATCACTTCGCCAATGAATAGCGCGGAGAGGGTCGAGACCAGTGCCACTAGCCAAGCTAGCAGCAGCAGGTTCCAGGCCATGCTTGGAGGTTGAAGAGTCACTGCGGTTAGCTCCTAGCGATGGCGAAGACTCGCGTCAGAAGCGCCACCCAGTTGATTCGGAACATCATGCGTCCTCTTATCAGGCCTGTTTAGGCTGTTGCAGGCTTCGCATGCGTATCCGGCTGACGTTGCACAAAAAGCGAAAAGCAACCACGCGGCCCTCTCCACTACCGAACTCACGCTGGGTTATAACCGATGTCAGTGCGAGAAGCTTGCCCCTGTGCAACGAGAGGGGATCAGGACGTCGAGGGCTGGATGGAAGCCATCCAATAGCATTGTACTTCGCGATGCTGGCGACCGCTGCCATTGCCGGTTTGAATTCTGAACAATTCACCGATCTGGCGGCGCGCTGCTTGTCTTACTGACATCCCGCATCGATTACGTGGTGGTCTTCACCCACTTGGGCAAAGAAAAAGTAGGTAAATTTCGCCGTTATACCGACATAATCTGCAGGGAGTACGACTTAGAGCAAAAGGATATTCGATTCATTTTTGTATCAGTTTGTCCCCTCTAGGTCCTTGATCAAGGACTTCATCTCTGCAATTTCTCGGCGCTGAGCGTCGATGATTTCGTCAGCTAATTTGCGGACGCGGGGGTCTGAAATCTGAGCTCGTTCGCTTGTCAGGATGGCTATCGAATGGTGTGGGATCATGGCCTTCATGTAGTCCGTGTCGTCTACCGTCGCTTGCCCACGTACAAGCCATAGTGCTATGGCAAAAGCCACTGCACTTCCTGCAAATATCGCTAGATTTACTGATTTACGCATATACATGTTGAGCATGAATGCGAGCATGACCACTGCCATTACCGCGCCCATCACCAATGCCATCCAAGCGCGGGTCTCGCTCCAAAAAACATGCTCGAGCGAGTAGGCATTTAAATACATCACGCCATACATAATGATCGTCGACGTGGCTACCATCGCTGCAAAGCGCCAGTAAGACATTTGCATGTAATTAGACCTCTTTATAATGATTGCTGGTGAATCGCTAACTCAAAGTGTTCGCGCAGCCCTGCCCGGAAGTGGCTTTCGAATGCCACTCCTAAACGGACAAGCCGAAGATGATGAGGTTTCGATTTTTTTCAGAAGCTTACAAAAATGTAATCTCGCTAGTCTTAAAGCGCTTCCACGCTCTGGGACTTACTGACTCTGGTGTAAGCGTAACGGCCCATTTAACTAATGAAACGTTAATAAGATTACGAAGACAGTACCAAAAGCGCCCTGTATCAATTGGGCCAGTGCGTGAAAAAAGCGAGCCCCACTTAGGGAAATCCTGAAGAAGACTTCCCGTTTCTGGTGAAATACGCCGATCCCGTTGCCGGAGTTTCCCGATGAAGCAGATGACCTTTGCCGACGCCGAGTACGCCGGTAAGCGCAAGCAGACCCGTAAGGAGTTGTTCCTGATCGAGATGGATCAGGTGGTGCCGTGGACGGGTTTGGTTGCCCTGATCGAGCCGCACTACCCCAAGGGTGAAGGCGGCCGTCCGGCGTATCCGCTGATGGCGATGCTACGCGTACACCTGATGCAGAACTGGTTCGGCTACAGCGATCCGGCGATGGAGGAAGCGTTGTACGAGACCACGATCCTGCGCCAGTTTGCCGGGCTGAGCCTGGAACGCATTCCCGACGAAACCACCATCCTCAACTTCCGTCGCTTGCTGGAGAAACACGAATTGGCGGCTGGGATTCTGGCGGTGATCAATGGTTATCTGGGCGACCGCGGTTTGTCGTTGCGCCAAGGCACTATCGTCGATGCCACGCTGATCCATGCGCCGAGTTCGACCAAGAATCAGGACGGTAAGCGCGACCCGGAAATGCACCAGACGAAGAAAGGAAACCAGTATTACTTCGGCATGAAGGCCCACATCGGCGCCGATGCCGAGTCCGGCCTGGTGCACATCGTGGTAGGGACGGCAGCCAACGTTGCAGACGTTACCCAGGTCGACAAGCTGCTGCACGGTGAGGAAAACATGGTGGGTGCCGACGCGGGTTACACCGGCGTCGAGAAGCGCCCGGAACATGAAGGCCGGGAGGTGATCTGGCAGATTGCGGCCCGCCGCAGTACGTACAAGAAGCTGAGTAAGCGCAGTGCGCTGTACAAAGCCAAGCGCAAGATCGAGAAATCCAAGGCCCAGGTGCGCGCCAAAGTCGAGCACCCGTTCCGGGTGATCAAGCGCCAGTTCGGTTATGTGAAGACACGCTTCCGTGGCCTGGCGAAGAACACGGCGCAGCTGGTGACATTGTTTGCCCTGTCGAACCTGTGGATGGCGCGCCGGCATTTGCTGACGAATGCAGGAGAGGTGCGCCTGTAATGTGGGAAATGGCCGCTGAGAGGTGTTCGCGGCGGCTAAAAACTCAGAAATGAGCGGATGACTTGATCGATTTTGGTCGAATCGCCGCTTCTAAAATTGGCAAGGGCAGAAGTCGGCCGGAAACACAGGGCTACTTCAGACCATCCTTAGGTGACCTTTGAGTCTTGAGACACGGCTATTTTTGATTTACGAAGCCAAAGAGCAATCACGTTACTCTTACATTAAACCGATCGAACGGTACAAATTTAGCGTTCAGCATTGGCTATGTTCTTGTCGGGCCTGGCCGTAGGGCTAGTACTCGCACATTGGATGTGTGACGGCGAAGACAGCCGTAGCTATGGTGGCGTGCGGGACAGGCCCATTACTCACGCTGAAACAACAGACCTTCGATTCGATCGTGTTCTTCCGGGGTTGGCAGGGCAGATGAATCTACATTGTCATCGCTATCCGACTCGTCGTTTTTCGGCGAACCACGTTCAGGGTGGTAACCACCAGCTGCGTCGAACGCTACCCAGCCGTACCATTCACGGATGACTTTGGATGGCTGGCCGTTTTCCATTGCCACATACCAGTCCGCCAATCGGAAGCGCTTACCGGCAAGTTTCGAGGTAGCCCTTTCGGCACGAACCAACGCCAGATAGAACGGGTGCGGCAGCTCCTCTACGGCGCCGTTTTCGTCGAGCAAGAAAGTGAATGAGGTGTGCGTCCGTTGCTCTGTGGAGCCGGTTCGCTCCTGTTCCTCGCTTAAGGTAAACACAGGAGCAAAGCCGCCACCCTCCGTTCGAAAGTTGGTCGTTTGGCCTTGGTAGACCCTGGCAGCGTTCCACTGCACCTCGCCAGCATAAGCGTACGCGCGCAGGTCAAACTTCATTGGTCGTACCTGAGGGTCGGCGACGGTTCTACGCTCGCCAGGAGCTATAAGGGACTGGGCCAAGTAGTTTCCGCCAATGATTTCCTCCCAAACCCGCTTGGTGAGCTTGTCTCCTCGGTACGCACCGCGACTACCAAACCCGCTGACAGGCTTGAAAAAGAGGCTACGGCGGTTTTGCCAGAGGTGCTCCGCATTGCGATGCTCGACAGGAACCGTAAGCGGGACGTACTGGGCCAATACGGCTCGGACTTGCTGATCGACGCCAATCTCTTCCAAAAAACGTGCGTTGGTTAGGTCAACCAACCGGCGTTTGTCGGCATAAAGGGCATAGGCCTGAGGATGTGGCGTTACCGTCACGACATCAGCCAAATAAGCGCTGCGCAGCGCGCTGCAATTGTCGCCTTCCAGATAGAAATCGGTGAGTCGGTTGTAGACGAGATCCACAGGCTTCCCGTCGACCAAGAGGCACTCGTTGTGAAAGGCCAGATCGGCTGGGTCCGCGATTAGGCAGTCGATTCCTGCTGACTCGAATAACCGCTGAAAAAGAAGGAACTCCGGATACAGGTATTGGGCTTGTGGGCTTTCATCCAAGATCACCACGCGCGTGAGCGGACGTGGCTCGCCGCTCGTAGACCATTCCTGGGCGAACATATCCAGAATCGAACGCTCGAAGCCGCCGGGTCCTTCCTGACCTGGCGAAAGCCCGACTACGCCGCTGCAACAACTACGCTGCGCGCGGGCGAGCAATACGTTTAGCATCGCTCCGCCCGCATTTGTGTTTATTTCGATGAGCCCAAGCTTGTCATCATCCAGATGGAAGTCGTAGCCAAAGAAGACGCCGCGCGCGCCCCGAGGATCGTGTCGGGCAATAGGAGGTGCAGAATCCAGAGCATGCTCACGCCAACCGGGCGAGCTCACGGTCTGCTCGATGGCCTGAATAACCTCATTAACCTGGCGCAGCCGCAAGGATGAAACAAAGACCGGTCGTGCTGCAAACACATGAGGGCAACGTGACTTCAATAGCTCCGACAGCTCTGAATTCCCAAGCTGTTCGGTCAATGAGTTTACGAGCGCAGCTTGATCTAGGCTTACGCAGAAGCACGCTTCGTTGAGCGCTGCGGCTGTCGTACCGCATTTTCTCGATGAGGACGCTTGCACGGGAACCTCCAGAACCAAACATACAGCTTCGAAAGTCTCGGCCTCTTTCGGTTCAGCCTGGCGTTTCTATGAGCGTAGGTCAGGGTCGTTGCTGGCACTCTGCCATTAACTAGACATAAGCTTTGGAAGCGTCATTGTGAAAGTCGTATGCCCCTCAGCTGATTCGCAAGCGATGCGCCCTTTGTGCGCTTCGACTATCGAACGAGTGATAGCCATGCCGAGGCCCGCATTCATGGTGGTTCCTTCGCGCCTTGCGGTGTCGACCCTATAGAATCGATCAAACACTCGGGCCTGAAGCTCGGCTGGAATCGTTGTGCCTCGGTTGGATATGGCTGTGCAAACCGAGCCACCGCTCTCGCTTATTTCAACGCTGATGGTGCTGCCTTCCTCTGCATATCGAACTGCGTTAGAGACTATGTTTGAGACGGCCCGTCTCAGCATCGATTTATCGCCATGTACCGATCCATCGCCTGAAAGCGCGATTTCTACCTTTTTGTCCTCGGCTGCAAGCTCGTAATATTCGATAACGCTCGCGGTAATCTCAGCCATGCTGGCATCTTCGGCATTGGGCGTAATCTTCCCGTTGTCCGCCTTGGCGAGGAATAGCATGTCATCGACCATCTTTGACATGCGCCTAAGTTCTTCGAGGGCGGAATACAAAATGTCTTTGTAGTCGGTATTCTCGCGGTCGCGCAAGAGCGCGACCTCCATTTGGGTAAGCATGCTGTTCAGCGGCGTTCTTAGCTCATGCGCGATATCCGCTGAGAAACCTGACAATCTGAGAAAAGAGTCGTCCAAGCGCGAAAGCATTTCGTTGAAGTTGTCTACGAGTTCATGCAGCTCGCCTGGCACCGACTCAGTTGGAATTCTGGTATCTAAGCAGTGGGCGGTTACCGTAGAAGAAGTCTTGGACAGTTCGTCTATTGGTTTTAAGCCTTTCCTGATCAGAACAACACCTAACGCGCCACTCAGAAGTGCACTAACGACAAGCGTATAAGCAAACCACTGCTGAATCATATCGAAGAAGTGGATTCGGTGCGTTACATCCAAAGCCAAATAGATAACAGTGTCCTGCCCTTCTACCCACCGATTTACTTTTCTGGTAATTCCGCTGTACTGGTGGCCACCGAAACTTACCGTCCAGCGTTCCTCTTGGATGTCTGTGACAAGAGGTAGCAAGCTCTCAGACAGATTGTGATGGGAGTAAACCGTCTTACCGTCTACTACAACCGCAGTCGCGAAGCCAAAGGAGTGCTCAATAACGGCATCGATCCTTGAAGCGGTCTCAGGCCCGAATGCTGAGCTGTTGAGTAGCGTACGCTCTACTGCAGCGGCCTTTTCATTAAGCACTTGTGCATCTTTGCGTTCGAAATGGAGCTGACAAAAATAATTAAAGCTGATTGCGGCCGCCAGCAGCACAACCGTAACCACGAGCATGAAAGCTATCGCCATTCTGCTCGTCAGTGACACTTTTCCCATCAGTACGGTCCTGGTTAGGCCATCAAGCACAAAAAAGCAGGTGGGGCACCCCCCACCTGCTTCGATCATTGTTACTCACACCCTCATATCCTATGCTGCGTCTGGATTTTCGCCATTTTGCGAGTGGTCGGCTTTGGCGGCCCCCATCATCTCACGACACTCTTTCATCATTCCACGCATGTCACCCATCATTTCCATATGCTTGTCGCCGCTCATCATGCCGGTTTCTGAATGGCTTTGGTCCGCTTTATCTGCCGCTGCGAAACTCAGTCCGCTCGCCAAGGTGATTGCGATTGCTGTAACGGTGATGGCCTTTCGCATGTTAAATCTCCAAGTTCAGTGGGTTATTCGCTTTTGCTTAACAAGGTGTTTTCGCCAACGTTGGGCTCCTTGGGCTTGTCGCACTTACCGCTAGACATATGCTTCATGCATACGACCATCATCAACAAGCAGGGCAAGAGAAAGAGCAGGCTTGGCAGCGTTGTTGCCAACGCCGCAGTGCTTTGGTTCAGTAGCATGTAGCCAACCACAGCTGCGGTTAACCCCGTTACGACCGGATTGCGCTGCAGTACGCTTTTAATCTTAGATATTATGCTGCTCATCTAACTATCCCTCGGATATTAAGCTTGGCAGATTAGCCATTGTTCACGCCAACTGGGGTGCTCAGGAACTCTACCGTATGGATCTTCCCGTCGGGGGTCTTGACCTTCATCTCATACGTCTGGACTTGGGCACTAGTTCTATAGTTTTGAATCATTCGAGTCGTGCCGGTCGCCCCTGCAGGTGCGATGCTCAGCACTTGACCCTCTTTGACAAGCTCCTTAAGGGTGGGCTTTGCTCCTGCCGAGTCATTTAAGCGATTCAGCGTACGTTCGCTTCCGCCTTCGGCCATTGCAAGCGAGGAAGCAACGGTCAGAATAAAAGGAACGATTACTTTGGTTATGCGGTTCATGGTTTGCACCTCTTGGTTAGTTGATGCCTGTAGATTAAAGGCTTGCTACTTACAAGAAGCTGTTGCCAAGGTTACAAAGCGGTAATCGCTTCATTCTCGTGTTGGACCGCCGCGCCTGCGGCGGTCGCTTTCTGCTCTTTACTGCTTTTCGATGCGCGTAATGGTGGAATCCATACCTTTCGAGGAGAACTCGAATTCGACCTGGTCCCCTTCTTTCAGCGTTTGGAGCTGATCAGGCTTCGCTTTGAAGCCCATCGTCATAGAAGGCCAACCCAGCGCTTCGACCGGGCCGTGTGCAATGGTCACGGTGCCGCTCTCGGTGTTTACTTTCTTGACTGTGCCGATGGCTGTAGCGGTCTGTCCCGCCGACTTCTGGTCCATTGGCATGTTCATGCCTTTGTGATCCATCGGCATGCCGCCCATTGGCTCCTTGTCGGCGGCATAGGCGACTGGCACCAGGAAGAGTGAGGCAAGGGTGATGTGCTTAATGTTCATGGATGTTCTCCAGTGGGGTTGGTTGCTTGCTGGGTGGTAACTCGCAATTGCCGGCGGCGCATCAGCAGGTAAGCTGCCGGCAGAACGAACAGGGAGAGCAAAGGGGCGGTGATCATCCCGCCCACCATGGGCGCGGCGATGCGGCTCATGATTTCGCTGCCGGTTCCGCTACCCCAGAGGATGGGCAGCAGACCGGCGATAATCACTGCTACGGTCATGGCCTTGGGGCGCACCCGCTGCACAGCGCCTTCGCGGATTGCGTCGAGCAGTACGCCTTCGCCATGGGCTCCCGCGTTAACCCGATCTGTCCATGCGTTCTTCAAATACAGCAGCATAATGACGCCGAACTCAGCAGAAACGCCTGCCAGTGCGATGAAACCGATTCCTGTCGCTACCGATAGGTTGTACCCGAGCAAATAGAGGAACCAGACGCCACCGGTTAGGGCGAATGGCAGCGTGGCCATGATCAGCAACGCCTCCCCAAAGCGCCCAAACGTGAGGTAGAGCAAGACAAAAATGATGAGCAAGGTAGCCGGCACGACGAGCTTCAGCTTCGCGTTAGCTCGCTCCATGAATTCGAATTGGCCGGAATAGCTGATGCTCATGCCGGATTCGAGCTGGACCCCTTTGCTGATCTTTTCCCTCAGATCGCCCACCACAGCCGCCATATCGCGGCCACGAACATCGACGTAAACCCAGCCCGACAGCCTTGCGTTTTCGCTTTTAAGCATGGGCGGTCCGTCTGTCACCTGTACTTTGGCCACGGTCCCCAACGTGATCTGGCTGCCTTGCGGCGTGTAGATCGGTAGGTTGCGCAGATCGGATATCGAGTCGCGCCACTCGCGGCCATAGCGGAGGTTGATCGGATACCTGGCGAGCCCTTCCACGGTTTCACCAATGGTTTGACCACCGATGGCACCGGCCACGATCGATTGCACGTCCGCGATATTCAGGCCGTAGCGTGCGGCGGCGACACGATCGATATCCACATCGATATACCTGCCGCCGGTCAGTCTCTCAGCAAGCGCCGAACTGACCCCAGGCACCGTTTTGGCGATTTTTTCCACTGCCTGGGTGGCTTTGTCGATCTGTGCCAAGTCAGTGCCATACACTTTCACCCCGATCGGGCTCTTGATACCCGTCGCCAGCATATCGATACGGTTTCGAATCGGCGGGATCCACAGATTGGCTAATCCAGGTACCTGTACGGTGCGATCCAACTCCTCAACCAGCTTGTCAGGCGTCATCCCAGGGCGCCATTGATCCTTCGGCTTGAACTGAATGGTCGTCTCGAACATTTCCAGCGGGGCGGGATCTGTAGCGGTGTCGGCTCGACCAGCCTTACCGAACACGTGTGCAACTTCTGGAACCGTTTTTATGAGCCGGTCCGTCTGCTGCAGTAGCTCAGAAGCCTTCTGAGCGGAGAGGCCTGGAAGCGCAGTGGGCATATAAAGGAGGTCACCTTCATCCAGCGGGGGCAAGAACTCCCCACCAAGGCGAGAGGCCGGCCACAAGCCTGTCAGGAAGACCAGAACAGCCACCAGCAGAGTCATCTTGGGCCAGCGCAGTACCGCGTCCAGGGCCGGCTTGTAGATCCAGATGAGGCCACGGTTGAGTGGATTACGGTGTTCGTCAGGGATTTTGCCCCTGATCCAATACCCCATGAGCACCGGAACCAGCGTGACAGACAGGCCCGCGGCGGCTGCCATTGCATAGGTTTTGGTGAACGCCAGTGGACCGAACAGCCGGCCTTCCTGCGCCTCCAGGGTGAACACTGGTATGAACGACAGCGTGATGATCAGCAGGCTGAAGAACAGTGCCGGCCCCACTTCAACAGCCGCGTCAGTAATGACCTTCCAGTGCTTCTGGCCCTTCAAGGTGGAGTCAGGATGCCGCTTGTGCCAGGCCTCAATGTGCTTGTGGGCGTTTTCGATCATGACGATTGCTGCATCGACCATCGCTCCGATGGCGATCGCGATGCCACCCAACGACATGATGTTGGCGTTGATGCCTTGCCGCTGCATGATCACAAAAGCAATCAGGATGCCGATCGGCAACGACACGATGGCGACCAACGACGAGCGCAGATGCCACAGAAAAATCGCGCAAACCAACGCAACGACAATGAACTCCTCGATGAGCTTGTGCGTGAGGTTTTCAACGGCACTGTCGATCAGCTTGCTACGGTCGTACGTCGTGACGATTTCGACGCCTTGGGGCAGGCTCGCTTTCAGCTCATCCAGTTTGGTCTGAACGGCAGCGATGGTTTCCCGAGCGTTCTTGCCGCTCCGCAGGATCACCACGCCGCCGACTACCTCACCTTCACCGTCAAGCTCGCTGATGCCCCGGCGCATTTCCGGGCCGAGCTGGATATGCGCAACGTCCCCTAGCGTCACAGGCACGCCGCCGTCGAGACGCAAAGGAATGGCTCGAAAGTCTTTGAGTGTCTTGAGATACCCGGTCGCACGGACCATGAACTCGGTTTCTGCGAGTTCCAGAACACTCCCGCCGGTTTCACGGTTGGCTTCATCGATCGCCTTTGCAATCTGCTGCTGCGTCACGCCCCTGCTTGCCATGCGCACGGGATCCAGTACGACCTGATACTGCTTGACCATCCCGCCTATGGGCGCGACTTCCGCCACGTTGGGCAGTGTCTTGAGCTCATAGCGCAGGAACCAATCTTGCAAAGAGCGCAGCTGCGAGAGGTCATGTTTGCCCGTTCGGTCTACCAAAGCATATTGGTAGATCCAGCCGACACCTGTGGCGTCAGGGCCCAAAGCGGGTTTGGCGGCGGCGGGAAGCCGACTCTGCACCTGACTCAGGTACTCCAGCACCCGAGAACGGGCCCAATAGAGGTCGGTGCCGTCCTCAAACAGGACGTACACGTAGCTATCCCCGAAGAAGGAGTAGCCGCGGACCGTCTTTGCGCCGGGGACAGACAGCATGGTCGTCGTCAGTGGGTAGGTGACCTGATTCTCAACGATCCGGGGCGCCTGCCCGGGGTATGGCGTGCGGATGATGACCTGAACGTCGGAAAGGTCTGGCAATGCATCAACAGCGGTGTTTTTGACCGACCAGACACCCCAAGCCACCGCGAACACAGTAGCCAGCAGGATCAGAAAGCGGTTGGCCACTGACCAGCGAATTATGGCTGCGATCATGGCTGGCCCCCCAGCTTCTCGATGTGCTCAATGACCAGGCCCTCTTCGCTTTCACGCGCGCCGACACGGACGTGATCGCCGGTCTGCAACTTTGTTAGGAGCGATTGATCTGCAACCGGAAAGGACATTGTCATCCCAGGCATGTTCAGCGTCTTGAACGGCCCATGCGACAGGCCAACCATGCCATCTTCCAGGCTGACGATCGTACCTTCAGCCTCGTGCAGCGCAGGTTCTGTAGAAGTTGCAGGCTCCTCCAAACCCTGAGCGGTCAGCCCGCGTAGGCTCGCCTCTGAATCCAGGAGAAACTGACCGGACGCCACGACCTTCTGACCGGCTTCCAGCCCTTCAAGCACCTCTGTCTGGTCATCGAATTCCCGGCCTGTGCGAACCTCAATCGGGCGGTAACGGCCTTGATCCTCGGCCAGCATCACCAATGCGCGCCGACCGGTGCGAATGACCGCCTCGGACGGGATGACCAAGACATCTTCGACGTTGCGACTCAACGTCACCTCGGCCGTCATGCCGGGACGAAGCCGTTGTTGCGGATTAGGCAGTTCAACCCGGACGCGCACAGTACGGCTATCCAAGTTGGCTTGTGGTAGTACGGCCTGGATCGTCCCTTCCAGAACTTCACCTGCAAAGGCCGGGAGGCGCGCGTTGACCAGCTGCCCAGGCGCCACATTTGCAACCTGCGCCTCAGGCACCGCAACCTCTAACCATACCTTTTCCAGCCCATTAACACGTGCCAGAGACGCACCAGTGGATACGGTCATGCCCTCGCGAACGTCGAGGCTGTTCAGCACGCCGCCTATTGGACTCCTCACTGTCCAAACAGGGCGCGCTTTACCAGTTCGTTCTAGCTGCACTATGACTTCTGGCGGCATGCCAGCAAGGCGCAACCGCTGGCGAGCCGCTGCGAGCAGCTGGGGTTCGCCAATCCCTTTGAGCGCCAGGTACTCTTCCTGTGCGGCAACCCATTCGGGAACCAGCAGATCGGCTAACGGCGCGCCTTTTTCGATGACATCCTCCGGTGCTCGGTCGTAAACGCGCTCGACAAAGCCACCGGCACGCGCCTGCACAACCGCCACGTCTCGCTCGTCAAACATCAATGCGCCTGTCGCTTCAAGCGATTGGCTAATTGACTCACGCGTTGCGGTCGCCAGGCGCATGCCGAGATTCTGCGTCACGCTCGGGTCGATGCTCATCGAAGCTCCGTCGCCTCCCTCATCGGCATACCGCGGGACAAGCTCCATGTCCATGAAGGGGGACTTCCCAGGTTTGTCGAACTTTTGCTGGGGCACCATAGGGTCATACCAATAGAGAACTTCCTTACCTTCTTTTGCAGGCGATTGTCCGAAGGCTGCGGTAGACAGCCCGAATAAGGCTGTAGCGCTAACCATCAGCGGGAGGCTGAGGACGAGTGCCAGCCGCTTGAATTGAAAGGTCATGGTCGGGTATCTCCAAAGGCGAAATGCAGGCGGGCGTTGCTCAGTGATCGGTCGCGGGCCACGTCGATCTGCCGCAGCCGGGTCTCGACAAGCTGGCGGCGCGCATCGATGACAGCGATCAATACGCCTTTCCCTGCGCGGTAGTCGGCCATGGCAAGGCGGACTTTTTCTTCAGCGAGGGGGAGAAATGTTTGTTCGAGGCGAGTAAGTGCTCGATCCAAGCGTTGGTATTCAGCCAGGTCTGCGGCCAGCTCCTGGTTATGCATACGCAACGTTGCCTGGCGCTGCGCCTCGATCTGTGTGAGGCGAGCTCGCTCGGCCGCGATCTTTGGATCTTGTCGAGAGCTGGTAAACAGCGGCAGGTCGAAGCTGACGCTGAGATTGACCATGTCGCCGTACTCCCGGCCACGACGCAGATAATCAACTCCCCAACTCCAGTCCGGTGTTTTCTCAGCGACGGCCTGGCGAACTTTAGCCTCAGCTTCACGAGTCATCGGGTCGAAGGCGAGCAAAGCCGGATGGCGGTTCAGGTTGTGCTGATAGTGATCAACGTCGGTATGCCATCGCGGCCAGTCGCCTGTAAGCGGCTGGTCTGCTGGCTCGCCTATCCAGCGGCGGAGGTCGGCCCGCGCAACAGCCTGGTTGCGCATCAGCTCATCCTCTTGTTCCGCAAGCAATGCTGCCTCTTGCTTCGGAAGTACGCTGTCTGCGGTTTGGCCACTGCCGCCAGCAATGCGCGCCTGAACAGCCCGAAAAAGTAGCTGATTCTCGCTGTAGAGCCGTCTGAAAAGGCTCAGCTTTTGCTCGACTGCGAAACTAGCGATCCATGCCTCGGCGGTCGCCTGGCGCACGCTGAGACGTTCAATCGTTTGCTGAACATTTGCGAGCGCAACACTAGCCTGCGCAGCCTCGACACGGGCGCGCCTTTTCGCTCGGTTTGGCACATCTTGCATGACCCCGACCATTTGCATGGTCATGGCCTCTTGGTCCAATTGCCAACGCGAGTCACCTTCAATGGGAACGTTTTGCAGCCCAAGCCTAAGTTTAGGGTCAGGCAGCTCGCCGGCAGGAATTGCAGCGCTGCGTGCGGCTTTGAGATTGGCGGCTTGCGCATCCAGCGAAGGCGCGTCTTGCTCGGCCAAACTCAGGGCTTGTTCTAAGGTTAGAGCTGACGCGAACTCGGGGAATGAGAGCGCGCCGATGATCAAGGCGGCCACGTAGGGAGGCGCCCAGCGGATACGGGATTTCATTTAGACAGGATTCCTGATCTTCCATGCGAGCCGAAGGCGCGCGGTAGCCGGCCCGAATGCTCACATCCGGGCGGTTCCTAGAATTTGATCGGAATCAGACGCGGGGAGGATGCCAGACGGCGTCCAGATGGCGAGAAAGTACCTGGTCGTTATAGGGCGTATTAGCCGGCTTACCCGCAGGGACCAGCTGCGCCTTTGCAGCAACGATCTGAAGAAGGCTGACAGTTTTACATTCTTGTCCCGTCTTGCAGACGGTCGTCTTCCCTTGCTCATGCCCTTCACAGCACTCGGGCTCAGCGCCGCTGACGCCAGCCATCGACGCGTGGCTGGCTGCCATAGCCTCTATGCCTACCCTATCAGGCATTACGTGATGCGCTGACGACCCAACCGGCATGAGCAATTGCGCCATCCCGTTGATCGGAAGCGCGAGCACTAGCAGCAGGACAAGGAAGGAGCGCATGTAGGACTTCATATTTCCAGCTTACGGGGCAATTCATGAGCAATCAATGAGGCTTCGGTCGCTTCGCAACCGAAGCCTAAGCCTAAGCCGACAGGCTTCAAACTACACGCGTTTGACGGAGCCGGAGTGCGTTGAACACAACCGATGCTGAGCTGAGGCTCATGGCTAGGGCAGCAATCATCGGAGACAGCAACAGTCCGAAGAACGGATAGAGCAGACCTGCGGCAATCGGGATGCTCAACCCATTGTACATAAAGGCAAACAGAAGGTTCTGACGCATATTGCGAACCGTCGCCACCGAAAGCGTGCGCGCGCGCAGTATCCCCATCAGGTCACCTTTAACGAGCGTAACTTGGGCGCTGTTCATGGCGACGTCAGTGCCCGTGCCCATCGCTATGCCGACATCAGCCCTGGCGAGCGCCGGCGCATCATTTATTCCGTCGCCTGCCATGGCGACTACTTTACCTAGGGCTTGTAGCTTAACCACCAGCGCCTCCTTGTCCTGCGGCTTCACTTCGCCATGCACCTCATCGATCGATAGCTCACGAGCCACCGCGCGGGCAGTGGTAAGCCCGTCGCCGGTGGCCATGATGACTTGCACGCCCTCCGCTTGGAGCCGCGCTACAGCTTCCTTGGAAGTCGGTTTGATTGGGTCCGATACGGCCAGCAAGCCGGCAAGTGCCCCATCAACAGCCAGGTACACAATGCTGGTACCGCTCTCGCGCATTTTTTCTGCCTGATCTCTCAACGGCTCGACGCTCACACCCGCATCTTCCATAAGCGCGGTGTTGCCTAGTTGTAGCTGCTTGCCTTCCACCAGACCACGGACTCCGATACCTGACCCTGACTCGAAGGTCTCTGGCTTCGCCAGCTGGATACCTTCGCTTCTGGCATGGTCTACGATCGCGTGGGCTAGGGGATGCTCACTACCTTGATCCAAGCTGGCAGACAAACGGATGACTTCCTGCGAGTCAAACGGCGTGACGCCTATGGCCCGATCGAAGACAGGTCGGCCCTCGGTCAAGGTTCCTGTTTTATCGACAATCAGCGTGTCTACCTTACGGACGTTCTCGATGGCGCCTGCGTCTCTGAAAAGCACTCCGCTTCCAGCCGCTTTGCCTGTGGCAACCATGATCGACATAGGCGTTGCAAGGCCAAGTGCGCAAGGGCAAGCAATGATCAGAACCGCAACTGCATTGATCAGGCCGAATACCCAGCCCTGCTCGGGTCCAAACAGGCCCCATGCAAAGAATGTCAGCAAGGCGATACCAATGACCGTCAGCACGAAATAACCCGCAACCGTGTCCGCCATTCGCTGCATGGGTGCTTTGGAGCGTTGCGCATTCGCAACCATCTGGACGATTTGTGAAAGCATAGTCCCGGAGCCAACCCTGGTGGCTCGCATGACAAGCGAGCCGCTCGTGTTCATCGTCGCGCCGATAAGCGAATCGCCTGTCCGCTTCGTCACCGGAACCGGCTCGCCCGTTAGCATGGATTCGTCGACGGCGCTCTCGCCCTCTAACACCTCTCCATCAACGGGTACCTTTTCACCAGGACGAACGCGCAGATGGTCGCCCTCGTGAACATGTGTGAGCGGGATGTCCTCCTCGGAACCATCCTTGGCGATACGGCGAGCTGTTTTGGGTGATAAGCCAAGCAGGGACTTGATTGCGGAAGATGTCTGAGAGCGGGCCTTCAGTTCGAGCAGCTGACCTAAAAGCGTCAGTGAAATGATGACCGCTGCGGCTTCGTAGTAAACGCCTATCCGGCCGCCCACAGTGAATGACTCTGGAAATATGCTCGGTAAGACGGTTGCTACGATGCTGTAAATATACGCAGCCCCTGTGCCAAGCCCGATCAACGTCCACATGTTTGGGCTGCGATGCTTAACTGATGCGAAACCGCGCACGAAAAATGGCCAACCTGCCCACAAGACAACCGGGGTCGTAAGGGCTAGTTCAACCCAGTTCTGGCTAGCGCCGTGAAACAGCGGTATCGCATGTCCCGCCATTGCCAACAGGGTTACTGCTACGGTCAGGGGCAGAGACCACCAGAATCGCTTCGAGAAGTCCTTGAGTTCGGGATTCTCCTCCTCGTCGAGTTCAGGGATCAGAGGTTCCAATGACATCCCGCAGATAGGGCAATCACCTGGACCCATTTGGCGGATCTCAGGGTGCATCGGGCAGGTGTACTCTGTCGTTGCATCACCGGCGGGTGGTTTCTGTGCGGGTGGGGTAGATGCCCGAGAGGAGGTCCCATGAGCCTGCGGTGCAGCGAGATATCGAGCAGGGTCGGAACGAAACTTGGTCTGGCAACCCTGGCTGCAGAAGCGGTAAGTGCTTCCCTGATAATGCTCTTGATGCTCGCTATCCTCTTCCACCTTCATCCCGCAGACGGGGTCTGTGAGTGCTGCAGTACCTTTCGTTTGGTCGGGCTGGTGATGGCACTGCTGAGAGGACATACGGGGCACCTTATGGATTGGTTAGCGACGAACTTGGCCTATTGCAGGGACATTTGCGGTTTTTCAATGCTTGCAGCGTCTGACAGCCAATATATGCAAAGCGTCCTGACCAAAGGCTGAAGTAACCATTACATTTCTGTCAGGTTCTCTGGTATGTCAGGTCGTATGTATGTTGAAGCGAGCTGCTGAAAAAGTAGCTCGCGCAGATACCGCCTGCTGGCCTAGCCTATGCCTCCATTGTTCGATGCTCGGCCGCTTCATTTTGATGAATACCGAACCGTGCAAAAGCCTAAGCGCAGGTACTCTGTTTTGATAGAAGCCGTAATTTTTGATGTCTATGGCACGCTCCTGCAAATCGGTGAACGGCGGCGGCCATTTCGCAACCTCTTAAAACAGGCACGCAGCCGAGGTCGTCAACCTAGGGCCGATGATGCCAGGACATTGATGACACAAAACGTGGGGCTGGCCGGCGCCGCCAATCTGTTTGGTACACAACTAGGTAACGTTGAGCTTGCTACTCTGGAGCTTGATCTCTACGCGGAACTGGCAAGCGTGCGTCCCTATGATGACGCTCTGCGGGCACTGGAAAGCCTTAAGAGAGCGGGGCTAAAAGTGGCCGCCTTGAGCTACAGGTCACCAAAGGCTCTGGAAAGCTCGCCACCTCTGGCCTCTGGAATTCCAGCATTGCCAAGGAGCAGGTGAAGATTGCCTTTGACTACTTCAAGGCAAATGCTTCGCGCATCAGTGCCTCGGCCAGGGTTCTAGAACATGATTTCCACCTGCATGTGGTGGAATTGCAAAACACTGGTCCGCTGACCCACATGGCACTCGCTAGCTTGGTAGCTTTCGCCTCCGGCTTGCTGGGGCGCCCCGCCCAGGGGCAGATGGTAGTACTGGGCGATATGAGCCTGGGAGGCAACATCACTCCAGTGGAAAGCATTGCGGAGTGTCTGCAGGTGGCTTTTGATGCGGGCGGCAAGCGGGTCGCGTTGCCTATGAGCAGCGCGGTGGATCTGCCAACCATCCCCCCAGAACTGTTCACCAAGTTTCAGACGAGTTTTTACGCGGATCCCGTCGATGCGGTGATCAAGGCTTTAGGTGTGGATTGAGCTTCGAGTTTTAGATTTGTACCGAGCAACGATGACGCCCTGCTTTCCAGGCTATGAGATCTGTCCCGGGCTGAGTGGACACTGACTTAAGGTGGATGTCGTCCAAGGGCCCCTCTCCTGGGGTAAATGGTGACGGTCTGCAGGTAAATTGAAGAGGTCGCCAGGCAAGGGCTCTGTCACCGCTGGAGGTGCTGTTCGTGAAGCATTTTGTTATTTTGCCGACTGAAACGGTCGCAGACATTACCTGTGATGTGTGTTGTCAGAGTACTCGCGTTGAAGGTCATGGTTTCCAGTTTGGAACCCTTCAGGCTCATTGGGGGTATGGCTCCAAGCATGATGGCGAGCGTTATGAGGTGCATCTCTGTGAGGCCTGCTTTTTCCGAGCGCTGAGTGGTCTCCGCCGCGAGCGTATGGTCAACACCATGTTCGACGAGAATCCCGATAGGACTGGCGATGAGTTCGGCCTTGTGCAGCGGAGCGAATTCTGGAAAGACAACTGAGCTCGGTTCAGATGGGACTATGGATACGGGTAGGAAGTGGGGCGTTAGCCTCGCAGATGTAATGCAGCAGAGAAGATCACGTGTTTACTAATTCGACTGCCGAGAGACTGACACGCTGAGGTTGAGTACGTGCGATCTCCCTCCACTCGGTACTGGTGCCCAAGCTCGCTACCTTGTGCATCACGAATTGAAAGGATCTCCAGTAACGGCTCCATCAACCAGCGACCCACCTCGTTCATATGCCCGGGACTCACAAGATACGCCTGCTCCAGCCAGGCGTGCTCGGTCTGCGCAGCTATGACCTGTTCCAGCAATGGAACCGACGGAACCATTAGCATGCTTCGAAAGGCCGCGTTTCCATCGTCCTCAACGATCTGCAGGTAGAACCAGGGCCAGGTCATCTCTAGCTCGACATATGACCAGAACTGCACGCCATCTGGCGCTGTTGAGAGCCCAGGAAGCAGTTCCGCATTCCGACTGGTTTTGAACACGCGCCAATCTCCTAATGATAATTGTACTTGATTGATGAACAATATATTTTGTAGTCATATATTGTTCAATCGCGCTTCATCGTTCCATTTTGCGGAGCAGCAAAATGGAAGTCCGGGATTCGTTCGGGAAAGCGTTGAGGCTCGTGCGGCAGCGTAGGGGGCTGGCACAGGAAGATTTCTCGCTCGTTAGCAGTCGTACCTTCGTCAGCATGCTGGAGCGCGGGGCAACGAGCCCGACTCTCGAAAAGCTCGATAGCCTCTGCACGGTGCTCGACACTCACCCTGTCACCCTCTTGGCCCTGACCTACTTGCTTGGATCCGAAGCTCCTGAAAGTTTTGAGCAGCTCCTGGAGAAGGTTGGTGAGGAGTTGAGAGCTCTAGTCGAACCTGACTGATTACTCAGCGAGGCTGTGTGAGGGGCCGGTTCCGTGGCCGCACAGTGAGTGTTGATCTTGCTGTCCCTCTGTCCCCAGTGGCTGGCCTGGAGGTCCTGTTTTTGGCAGGGCTTATAGTTTTTGTGGGCGTCAGAAAATATGTGGATTCTGACTTTTTGGGGCTCATATGTCCGTCGCGCAAGCTATTTTAAATCGAGTCAAGCACATGCCAAAGGGGAGGCCATTTGCCGGCGCGGTGTTCGCGCAGGTCGGTTCCCGTGCGTCGATTAATAAAGCGCTTTCTAGGCTGGTGCAATCAGGCACGCTGGAGCGAGTCGCTCGCGGTGTCTACATGCGCCCCAAAATGAGCAAGTACACCGGCAGGGTGGTGCGCCCGAGTCCGCTGGCTGTCGTGGAGGTCATCACGAAGGCGAACGGCGAGACGATCCAGATACACGGCGCGGAGGCTGTTCGGAGGTTGGGCCTCAGCACACAGATGCAGGTGTTGCCGACCTTTTACACCAGCGGATCTACTCGCGAGATCAAGGTTGGCAATGCGGTGGTTCGCCTCCGCCACGTATCCAAGGACCGCTTGCAGCACGCCGGCACGACGGTAGGTGTGGCGCTTACTGCTCTCTACTACATCGGGAAAGAAGGGCTGTCCGCTAATGTGGTTTCCAAGATTGTTAGTGCGCTGAGCGGCGAAGAGCTGATGAAGCTCCGGGCCTGCAAGATGCCGGAGTGGATGCGGTCGGCATTGCGCTTTGCTGCCAAGGAGATTGAGTAGTGCGCAATAGCACCTACCCGACTCCACCTACTGGCAGCAACCAAAGCCTGAGGCGAGACGTGGCTGGCTTTTCTGACAAGACAATGTGACTTCCTGCGCATTTAGCAAAACGTGAAACTCATCGAAGATCACCAGGCCAACGCCGTCGAGCGCCGGATTGTCCTGCAGGCGCCGCGCAAGGATGCCCTCGGTGACCACCTCGATACGGGTGTTCGGCCCGACCTTGCTGTCCAGGCGGATGCGGTAGCCCACGGTCTCGCCGACCGTCTCGCCCAACTCACTCGCCAGGCGCTCGGCCGCCGCGCGAGCGGCCAGGCGGCGCGGCTCGAGCATCAGGATCGACTGCCCGGCCAGCCAGGGCTCGCCCAGCAGCGCCAGCGGAACGCGCGTGGTCTTGCCGGCACCGGGCGGCGCCTCGAGGACCGCCTCGTCGTGGGACTGCAGGGCCCGGCGCAGCGCCGGCAAGGCTTCATCGATGGGCAGCGAATTCATGGTCACTCGCGATGGGCGGGGCGCCGGAAGACTGCAACCGGAACCCCGCGGAACAGGGAAGCGCGCAGTTTACGACCTGTAAACGCACCGCTTCAGCCTGTTTTTTCGCCGCATGACCGTTTGAAGCATCGCCTCAGTTGACGCTGTAACCGCGCCCGGTGAGGCAGGCGCTGAGCGCGCGCCGGTAGGTGTCAGCCGTGGTTGCTGCCGGCGCGGACTGCGCGGTCGCCGGGTCGAAGCCACTCTGGCCCACCGCCCAGCTGTGGCATTCGTAACGGTCTCGGCTCTGCTGCTCGGCGCTCTGGGCCTTGGCCGGGTAGGCGATCACGTCGTAACGCCCGGCCTCCCCGACCTGCACCGCCGGCGGCGGGCTGGCCGGCTCGTAGCGGTTGCGATCGGCGTTCCACAGGTAATAGGTTCCGGCGGCGACGAAGTAGAGCATGCTGCCGACCCATAACTCACGTGCACCGGCAGGCAGTCCATGACCGTGGCGTGGTCCGGGCTGGACGTGACGGTAATCCGGGCCTGGCCGCCCGTGTGCCGCCGGACCATGCCCGGGTGGCGCAGCGAACGCCGGAAAGCTGAGGACGAGGGCGAGCGCGGCAACGAAACTTGCGTGTGAACGGGAACAGGGCATGAGACGCCTCCGAAAGACGACGGGGTTGTGGCGTCGCGGATTATCGGGGGGCCGCCGCTGGCGAATCGTCAGCCAAACGTAAGGTCTAGGTAAAAGGTGTCGCGCTCCCGTAGGCCTCGCCGCGCGGCCTGAACATCAGTGCACGACGAGCGGTCTGATATCGCGAAAACATCACGCAGCCCTTGTATAGTTGCGCCACTTTTCCAGGAGGTCCCTATGCGTACTCGTTCCCGTGTCATCGGCGGCGTGCTGGCCGTCTCCCTGTTCACCCAGTTGAGCGCCTGCGGCACGCTGTTCTACCCCGACCGCCGTGGGCAGATCGACGGCAAGATCGACCCGGCCATTGCCGTAGCCAACGCCATCGGCCTGTTGTTCTACGTCATCCCCGGGCTGATCGCCTTCGGCATCGACTTCGCCACCGGTGCGATCTATCTGCCTGATGACAACTACTCCATGGCGCCGGAAAAACTCCAGGAAGCCATCGGCGCCGACGGCGTGGTCGACCAGGCCAAACTCAAGGCCATCATCGAAGCGGAAACCGGCCGCAGCCTGCCGCTGGACGATCCGCGGCTGATCCAGCACACCGGCAGCGTCGAGCAACTGGCCGCCTTCGGCCTGCGCCCCGCCGCCTGATGCAGCAAGCCGGCGAACGGCGCAAGGGCGTCAGCGCCGACCACGCACGGCTGATGCGCCGGGCCACGCGCCTGGCGCTCGCCGTGGCCCTGACCCTGGCCGCGTGCAAGGCGCTGGCCTGGTGGCTGAGCGGCTCGGTGAGCCTGCTGGCCGGCCTCACCGACTCACTGCTCGACGGCGCCGCCTCGCTGCTCAACCTGCTGGCGGTCCACTACTCGCTGCGCCCGGCCGACGAGGACCACCGTTACGGCCATGGCAAGGCCGAGGCGCTGGCCGGGCTGGGCCAGGGCGCCTTCATCTCGGTCAGCGCCATTCTTGTCTGCGTTCAGGGCATCGACCGCCTGCTGCATCCCGAACCCCTCGGGGCCCCAGCGCTGGGGATCGCGGTGATGCTGCTGTCGCTGGTACTGACCATTGCGCTGCTGCTGTATCAACGACACGTCGTACGCGAAACCGGCTCGACAGCCATCCGCGCCGACTCGCTGCACTACCGCTCCGACCTGCTGCTCAACACCAGCATCCTCGTTGCCCTGGTACTCGCCGGCTATGGCCTGGAGCGCCTGGACGCCGTGTTTGGCATCGCCATCGCGCTGTACATCTTCTGGAGCGCCCTGAGCATCGTGCGCGAAGCCGGCGCGGTGCTGATGGATACCGAGCTGCCGCCCGAGGTAAGCGAAGACATGGGCCGGCTAGCCTGCGGCGTTCCCGGGGTGGTCGGCTGCCACGACCTGCGGACCCGGGTTTCGGGCACCCGCTGGTTCGTGCAGATGCACCTGGAGCTGCCCGGGCAGCTGCCATTGATCGAGGCGCACGCCTTGTGTGATCAGGTTGAGGCGGCGATACACGCCAAGTATCCGAGGGCGGAAGTGCTGGTGCATGCTGATCCGCTTGAGGTGGTTAGGCCGCACCCATAAACCTCGCGTAAAGCGCGCAGGTGCGGCGCCCCGCCCAGTGCTCACACAATTAGCCCGCGCTCTGATAGCACGGGTTTCGCCCTGCTGGGCGAGTAACTTTTTCTTGAGTGGCCAAGAAAAAGTAACCAAAAAGAAGGCCACCCCAGCATTCGGGTTTTGCTGCGCAAAACTTCCCTCCCTCCGGCGCTGCTCCCGGGGTCGTCGCGAAGGGACATCCATGTCCCATCACTCCTCGCTCGGCATCCATGCCTCGCGCCCCCCTGCGCAGCGCCTACGCTCGGCCTCCTGAAGGGGACTGGGGTCCGTGTCGTCTGAAAACTCTAAGATTGATAACGGAGCGCTTCGTTATTTTGTTAGTTAACGACCAAACCAGCATACGACTCCGAACGCCCCTTTCAGGAGGCCGAATGGAATCGCTGCGTAGAGGGGCGAGCGGCATGGATGCCGCGAGAGCCGTGAAGGGCCAGGGATGGCCCTTGCGCGGCGACCCCGGGAGCAGCGATGGAATGAGGGAAGTCTCGCGAAGCGAGACCCGGATGCAGGGGCCAGACCTTTTGGTTTCTTTTGGGGCGAGTGCCAAAAGAAACTCGCCCAGCAGGGCGAAACCAAGCTATCAGCCCTCTCGGCATAGAGTTTCCCCCGAAACCTCAGCCACCATAAAACACCCAAAACGAAAAAGACCACGCCCGGGCGTGGTCTCTTCGATTCGTCTGGCCGATGGTAACGGCTTCTTCTCTCGGTGCCTCGTGAGCGCCGGGGGCCCGGACCGTCGACCTCGGTAAGGTTCTCGGTAAGCACGGCGGGGATCCTTGCCATGCCTGTTCTGCCGGGGGCTGAAGTTGAATAAAGCTTACGCGCCTCATACCGGCAGAAGATTGCGAAAATTGCTCATATACCCACCCATTGCGCAATCGATCATCACGAGCGCATAGTTCTGCGCAACAACCTCACGCAAGAATCAGAGAATGAGCAAACTCGACCGCTACGACCTGCGCATCCTCGCAGAATTGCAACGCGACGCGCGGATCTCCAACCAGGACCTCGCCGAGCGCATCGGCCTGTCGCCCTCCCCCTGCTCCCGGCGCGTCAAACAGCTCGAAGACGACGGCTACATCGCCCGCCAGGTCGCGCTGCTGGATCGCAGGAAACTCGGTCTGACCCTGACCGCACACGTGTTGATCGGCATGGACCGGCACACCCCGGACCGCTTCGAGCACTTCGAAGGTGTCATCGCCGGCTGCCCGGAGGTGCTCGAATGCAGCCTGGTGACCGGCATGGATGCCGACTACCAGCTCAAGGTCGTGGTGCCTGACATGGAGCACTACCAGGCCTTCCTGCTTGGCACTCTGACGCGCATCGACGGCGTTTCCAGCGTGCGTTCGAGCTTCGTGCTGCGGCAGGTGGCGTCGAGCACCGAGCTACCGCTCGAGCACTTGCGAAGCTGAGACAGCGAGCACGCCGCTAAACCACACCTTTCGCAAGGTTATTGCCTATAATCCGCACCCTTCTGTTCCGACGGGCCGGTGCGCGGCGCTCTGGCAAAGCCCGTCGGGCAGTTCTGGCTGCGCCGCAGGTGCAGCCCCTAGACCTTCCAGCAGGGAACGCCCATGAAAGAGACCGACCGTGTCATGCAGAGCTATGGTCGCTGCTGCGCCAGCGATGGCTTCTTCGATGACTTCTACGCCACTTTTCTTGCCAGCTCGCCTGCCGTGCGTGCGAAGTTCGCCAACACCGACATGACCGCCCAGAAGCAGTTGCTGCGTGCCGGCATCATGAACCTGGTGCTCTTCGCTCGTGGCATGCCCGACACCAAGCTTCAGGCGCTCGGCAAAAGCCATTCGCGCGAACACCTGAATATCAGCCCCGACCTCTACGACCTCTGGCTCACGGCACTGCTGCAGACCATAGGCCGGCACGACGGCAAACTCACGCCGACGGACCTGCAAGCTTGGCGCGCTGTCCTGATCAAAGGGATCGAGGTCATCAAGTCCCACTATTGAGCCTGCGACAAACTGGCCCGCCGCCGACCGCGGACGTCCGGTCCAGAACGCTTCGTGAGGCTGGCCGTCCAAGCTACAGGCATCCGGGAAACCAGACGCGCGCGTATACTGCCGCGCTCGCACCGGTCCGCCGCGTGCCTGTTCATCGATGTCAGCTGGAGACCCCCGTGGAGCCCGAAGTATTCGAAAAGTGGATGATGATCGCGCTGGTCGGCGGCCTGATGGCCTTCATGGCGTTCATCATCTGGGACCTGGCCAAGAAGTCCAAGGCCGGCCGGCTCGGCACCGCCATCCTGTTCCTGGGCCTTGGCCTGTGCCTGTTCGCCTTTCTCGCCAAGCCGATCATCGGCTACATCATCGAAGTCAGCCAGGGCATCCCGCACTAGGGCCCTGCCAGCGGGCTACAGTGTCGCCGGCACTTCCCGCCACTCGCCAGGCTGCAGGCCGTCCAACGCCCAGGGGCCGATGCGTACCCGCACCAGCCGCAGCGTTGGCAACCCGACGGCGGCGGTCATACGCCTGACCTGACGGTTACGGCCCTCGCGAATGATCAGCTCCAGCCAGCAGGTCGGTACCGACTTGCGAAAACGCACTGGTGGGGTGCGCGGCCACAACGTCGGATCCTGCAGCCGGCGCGCCTCGGCGGGCAACGTCGGCCCATCATTGAGCGTCACCCCCTCACGTAGCTGCTGCAGTTGTGCCTCGCTGGCCTCGCCCTCTACCTGCACCCAGTAGGTTTTGGGCAACTTGTGCTTCGGATCGGCGATACGCGCCTGCAAGCGGCCATCATTGGTCAGCAGCAGAAGGCCTTCGCTGTCGCGATCCAGCCGCCCGGCCGGGTAGACGCCCGGCACCGACACGAAGTCTTTCAGCGTCGCGCGGCCGTCGGCATCGTTGAACTGGGTGAGCACGTCGAACGGTTTGTTCAACAACAACAGCCGTGGCTCGGCCGGTGGCGCCTTGGCGACGCGACGAGGCGAGGGGCGGACCGCGGCAGGGCGCGGTGAGCGAGGATTGGAGGTACGGGGCATGGCGGAGCGTTCAGGAGCTGGGCGGCCATGCTAGGACGCGGCCGGCCGACCGGCAAGCCTCAACGGTCCGCGCCTGTGGCCAGGCCCCCGCCGGCGGCTCGCCCAGCGTTCCAGGCCAAACGGCACCACAACGGTGCATCGCCTGCGCCACGCCCTCGCCAGACGCCCTCTTATCGGACAATAGACGCTTCGCGCCCCGTTACGGCGCATTTCCGAAAATCGCGCAAAGCAGCGAAGCAGAAGGCCTGCCGATGACTTGGCACGGATGCTGCGATGAGGCTCCCCAGTCCCAAGGACCCACCCAACCGTCGCGCACGGACAGCCAAGGAGCCGTCACCATGAAACGCCGTCCTCTGATCAAGTCCACCCTCGCCGCCAGTGCCCTGGTACTGACGGGCCTGTTCCCCTTCACCCTGCAGGCCGCCGAAACCATCAAGGTCGGCATCCTGCATTCGCTGTCCGGCACCATGGCCATCTCCGAGACCTCGCTCAAGGACATGGCGCTGATGACCATCGACGAGATCAACGCCAAGGGCGGCGTGCTCGGCAAGCAGCTCGAGCCGGTGGTGGTCGATCCAGCGTCCAATTGGCCGCTGTTCGCCGAGAAAGGCCGTCAGCTGCTGACCCAGGACAAGGTCGCGGTGACCTTTGGTTGCTGGACTTCGGTTTCGCGCAAATCCGTGCTGCCGGTCTATGAAGAGCTCAACGGCCTGCTGTTCTACCCGGTGCAGTACGAAGGCGAGGAACTGTCGCCGAACGTCTTCTACACCGGCGCCGCGCCGAACCAGCAGGCCATCCCGGCCGTCGAGTACCTGATGAGCGAAGACGGCGGCGGCGCCGAGCGCTTCTTCCTGCTCGGTACCGACTACGTCTACCCGCGCACCACCAACAAGATCCTGCGCGCCTTCCTGATCAGCAAGGGCGTGCCGGAATCCAGCATCGAAGAGGTCTACACCCCCTTCGGCCACAGCGATTACCAGACCATCGTCGCCAACATCAAGAAGTTCTCCGCCGGCGGCAAGACCGCCGTGGTCTCGACCATCAACGGCGACTCCAACGTGCCCTTCTACAAGGAGCTGGCCAACCAGGGCCTGGACGCCACCGACGTTCCGGTCGTCGCCTTCTCGGTCGGCGAGGAAGAGCTGCGCGGCATCGACACCAAGCCGCTGGTCGGCCACCTGGCCGCCTGGAACTACTTCCAGTCGGTGGAGAACCCGGTCAACGAAGCCTTCGTCAGCAAGTGGAAGGCCTACGCCAAGGCCCAGAACCTGCCGGGCGCCGACAAGGCGGTGACCAACGACCCGATGGAAGCCACCTACGTCGGCATCCACATGTGGGCGCAGGCGGTCGAGAAAGCCGGCAGCACCGAGGTGGACAAGGTGCGCGATGCCCTCGCCGGGCAGACCTTCGAGGCGCCGAGCGGCTACACCCTGACCATGGACGAGAAGAACCATCACCTGCACAAGCCGGTAATGATCGGCGAGGTCCAGGAGGACGGCCAGTTCTCGGTGGTCTGGGAAACCGAAAGCCCGGTCCGCGCCCAGCCGTGGAGCCCCTACATCCCGGGCAACGACAAGAAGCCGGATTACGCGGTGAAGTCGAACTAACCGCTGCGGTCGTCGCGGTGGATGGGGTGACGCGCCTACAGCGCGCCCCGATCCACCCCACGATCACTCGGGTTTCGTTGGGCGGATCGGGACGCGTAGTCGAGACGTTCTCATCCGCCCACCCACCGCCGCCAGCTCCGCCAAGAGAGCACACGGCGCCCCCTGGGGAATGCACAGATGAACACTGCCCTGCACCGATTATTGCTGCTGCTCCTGCTCGCCCTGCCCTGGGCGGCCCAGGCCGGAGACGCGGCCGACTACGCCAAGGCCAGTCCGGCCAAACAGGCCAGACTGCTGGAAAGCTGGGCCGCCGCGCCGGCGCCTGAGCGGCTGCCGCTGATCGAAGCGCTGCGCGCCAATCGCGTGGCCATCGACCAGAACAAGACGCCCTTCATCGAGGAAAACGGAGCCTACCGTGCCCTCGAAGGTGATGCCGAGCCGGTCGGCACGCCGAAGAAGCTGCGCCTGAACAACCGCCTGCGCGGCCTGCTCAACACCGCTCTGGCCAGCCACCAGCTGTTCGCCGAAGACCCCGCGCAGCGCCTCGCCGCGGCCAAGCGCCTGCAGCGCAGCGGCCAACCGGAACAGCTCGAGCTGCTCCAGCAGCGCCTGGACGCCGAGGATGATGCCGCCGTCAGCGAAGCGCTGACCCTGGCGCTGGCCAACCTGCAGCTGACCGCGAATGATCCGGCAGTACGCCTCGCCGCGGTGCGCCTGCTCGGCGAAACCGGCGCGCCCATGGCCCGGGTGCGCCTGGAAAACCTGCTAGCCGACGAGGCGGAAACCGACGCCAACGTGCGCAAGGCCGCCGAGACCAGCCTGGCTCAGGTCAAGCGCAAGCTCCTGATCGGCGAGCTGCTCGGCCAAGCCTTCAGCGGCCTGTCGCTGGGCTCGATCCTGCTGCTCGCCGCCCTCGGCCTGGCGATCACCTTCGGCCTGCTCGGGGTGATCAACATGGCCCACGGCGAGATGCTGATGCTCGGGGCCTACACCACCTACATGGTGCAGGTGCTGATGGCGCGGCTCGCCCCTGACGCCCTCGCCTTCTACCCACTGGTGGCGCTGCCGGTGGCCTTCTTCGTCACCGCCGCAATCGGCATGGCGCTGGAACGCACGGTGATCCGCCACCTCTACGGCCGCCCGCTGGAAACCCTGCTGGCGACCTGGGGCATCAGCCTGATCCTGATCCAGCTGGTGCGGGTGCTGTTCGGCGCGCAGAACGTCGAGGTCGCCAATCCGGCCTGGCTGTCCGGTGGCCTGCAGGTGCTGCCGAACCTGGTGCTGCCGTACAACCGCATGGTGATCATCGGCTTCGCGCTGTTCGTGGTGCTCCTGACCTGGCTCTTGCTGAACAAGACGCGTCTGGGCCTGAACGTGCGCGCGGTAACGCAGAACCGCAACATGGCCGCCTGCTGCGGGGTGCCCACCGGGCGCATCGACATGATGGCCTTCGGGCTGGGCTCCGGCATCGCCGGGCTCGGCGGCGTGGCCCTGAGCCAGATCGGCAACGTCGGCCCGGACCTCGGCCAGAGCTACATCATCGATTCCTTCCTGGTGGTGGTGCTCGGCGGTGTCGGCCAGCTGGCCGGCAGCATCTTCGCCGCCTTCGGCCTCGGCATCGCCAACAAGATCCTCGAACCGCAGATCGGCGCCGTGCTGGGCAAGATCCTCATCCTCGCGCTGATCATCCTCTTCATCCAGAAGCGTCCGCAGGGGCTCTTCGCTCTCAAGGGGAGGGTCATCGATTGAACCAGCCACTTACCCTCACCGCCGCGCAGAAAGCCGGGCCGAAAGCCACGGTCATCGCCCTCGGCCTGGCGCTGGCCGTCCTCGTCGCCATGCCGCTGCTGCACCTGCTGCCGGCCGAGCATGCTCTGCACGTTTCGGCCTACACCCTGACCCTGGTGGGCAAGATCCTCTGCTACGCCATCGTCGCCCTGGCGCTGGATCTGGTCTGGGGTTACGCGGGGCTCTTGTCCCTCGGCCACGGCCTGTTCTTCGCCCTCGGCGGCTACGCCATGGGCATGTACCTGATGCGCCAGAGCGCCGGTGACGGCCTGCCGGCATTCATGAGCTTTCTCGCCTGGAACGAGCTGCCCTGGTACTGGTATGGCACGTCGAGCTTCCTCTGGGCCATGTGCCTGGTGGTGCTGGTGCCCGGCGTGCTGGCCTTCGTCTTCGGCTTCTTCGCCTTCCGCTCGCGAATCAAGGGCGTGTACTTCTCGATCATGACCCAGGCGCTGACCTTCGCCGGCATGCTCCTGTTCTTCCGCAACGAGACCGGCTTCGGCGGCAACAACGGCTTCACCGATTTCAAGACCATCCTCGGTTTCTCGATCTCGGCGCCGGCGACCCGCGCCACGCTGTTTCTCGCCACCGTGGCGCTCCTGGCCGGCAGCCTGTACCTGGGCTTCCGCCTGGCGCGCAGCAAGTTCGGCCGGGTGCTCACCGCCCTGCGTGATGCCGAGAACCGGCTGATGTTCTGCGGCTACGATCCGCGCGGCTACAAGCTGTTCATCTGGACGCTGTCGGCGGTGCTCTGCGGCCTGGCCGGTGCGCTCTACGTGCCGCAGGTGGGGATCATCAACCCCAGCGAGATGGCACCGACGCAATCCATCGAGGCGGCCGTCTGGGTCGCACTCGGCGGACGCGGCACGCTGATCGGACCGCTGCTCGGCGCCGGCCTCGTCAACGGCATGAAGAGCTGGTTCACCGTGGCCTTCCCCGAATACTGGCTGTTCGCCCTCGGTGCGCTATTCATCGTCGTCACCCTGTACCTGCCCAAGGGCGTCATCGGCCTCATCAAGCGGAGGGGCGAAGAATGAAAACCGTACCCTGCAGCGCCGTCATCGACGGCTTCGACCCCACCGGCGGTGGCCTGACCCGCGATGCCATCGGCCTCGGCCGGGTCGCCGAGAAGGGCCTGGACGTACGCCACGGCACCATCCTCAGCCTGGAAGACATCAACGTCAGCTTCGACGGCTTCAAGGCGCTGACGGATCTCAGCCTGTACATCGGCGTCGGCGAGCTGCGCTGCATCATCGGGCCCAACGGCGCCGGCAAGACCACCATGATGGACGTCATCACCGGCAAGACGCGCCCCACCAGCGGCAGCGCCTGGTTCGGCGAAACGCTGGACCTGACCCGCATGAGCGAGGTGGACATCGCCCAGGCCGGCATCGGCCGCAAGTTCCAGAAGCCCACGGTGTTCGAGGCGCTTTCGGTGTTCGAGAACCTGGAGCTGGCGCAGAAGACCGACAAGTCGGTGTGGGCGAGCCTCAGGGCCAGGCTTTCCGGCGAGCAGAAGGACCGCATCGACGAAGTGCTGGAGACCATCCGCCTCGGCCAGTCGCGTCATCGCCCGGCCGGGCTGCTGTCCCACGGGCAGAAGCAGTTCCTCGAGATCGGCATGCTGCTGATGCAGTCGCCGCAGCTCTTGCTGCTCGACGAACCGGTAGCCGGCATGACCGATGCCGAGACCGAATTCACCGCCGAGCTGTTCAAGTCCTTGGCGCGCAAGCATTCGCTGATGGTGGTCGAGCACGACATGGGCTTCGTCGAGACCATCGCCGACCACGTCACCGTGCTGCATCAGGGCCAGGTGCTGGCCGAGGGTTCGCTGCAACAGGTGCAGGCGGACGAGCGGGTGATCGAGGTGTATCTGGGGCGTTGAGCAAAAAAGGTGGCTGGCTTCGGCCGTCCACCCTACGCCCGCCGAAACGGCGCAGCCTTTTCCACGCGTCATGAAAGAAACAAGGACATCGACATGCTGCAAGTCCAGCAACTGCACCAGTACTACGGCGGCAGCCATATCCTGCGCGGCCTCTCGTTCGAGGCGAAGGTCGGCGAAGTCACCTGCCTGCTCGGACGCAACGGCGTCGGCAAGACCACCCTGCTCAAGTGCCTGATGGGCCTGATCCCGGCCAAGGAAGGCGCGGTGAACTGGGAGGGCAAGCCGATCACCGGCTTCAAGCCGCACCAGCGCGTGCACGCCGGCATCGCCTACGTGCCGCAGGGGCGCGAGATCTTCGGCCGCCTGACCGTCGAGGAAAACCTGCTGATGGGCCTGTCCCGTTTCAGCGCCAGGGAAGCCAAGGAAGTACCCGAGTTCATCTACGAGCTGTTCCCGGTTTTGAAGGAAATGAAGCACCGCCGCGGCGGCGACCTCTCCGGCGGCCAGCAACAGCAGCTCGCCATCGGCCGCGCGCTGGCGAGCAAGCCGCGCCTGTTGATCCTCGACGAACCCACCGAAGGCATCCAGCCCTCGGTGATCAAGGAGATCGGCGCGGTGATCAAGAAGCTCGCGGCCCGCGGCGACATGGCGATCCTCCTGGTGGAGCAGTTCTATGACTTCGCCGCCGAACTGGCCGACCAGTACCTGGTGATGAGCCGCGGCGAGATCATCCAGCAGGGTCGCGGCGCGGACATGGAAGCCGAGGGGGTGCAACGGCTGGTGGCGATCTGACGCCCCGGCCCGCCGCTCGCTGGCTTACTCGGCTGCCCCATGTGGGCGAATAAATTCGCCCCTACAAGGCGGAACCGTGGGGCAAATTTGTTCGCCCGGCCGCCCCATCGCTCGAAACAGTGGTCGCCTTGCATGGTCGCGAAATCGCCCCGTCCCGCGGCGTCCCTCCCTGTCGCCCACTCGGCAGGAGGCCGTTGGGCGAATGAAGTCGCCCCTACAAGGCGGAACCGTGGGGCACATTTGTTCGCCCGGCCGCCCGGCCGCCCATCGCTCGAACCAGTGGTCGCCTTGCCTGGTCGCGAAATCGCCCCGTCCCGCGGCGTCCATCCCTGTCGCCCACTCGGCATGAGGCCGTTGGGCGAATGAATTCGCCCCTACAAGGCGGAACCGTGGGGCGAATTATTCGCCCGGTCGCCCCATCGCTCGAAATAGAGGTCGCCTTGCATGGTCGCTAAATCGCCCCGTCCCGCGGCGTCCATCCCTGTCGCCCACTCGGCATGAGGCCGTTGGGCGAATGAAGTCGCCCCTACAAGGCCGAACCGTGGGGCCAATTTGTTCGCCCGGCCGCCCGGCCGCCCATCGCTCGAAACAGCGGTCGCCTTGCATGGTCGCGAAATCGCCCCGTCCCGAGGCGTCCAAGCTGTCTCCCGCTCGGCATGAGGTCGTTGGGCGAATGAATTCGCCCCTACGAGGCGGAACCGTGGGGCGACTTATTCGCCCGGTCGCCCCATCGCGCGAAATAGCGGTCGCCTTGCATGGTCACGAAATCGCCCCGTCCCGCGGCGTCCAGCCCTGTCTCCCACTCGGCATGAAGTCGTTGGGCGAATGAATTCGCCCCTACAAGGCGGAACCGTGGGGCGAATTATTCGCCCGGTCGCCCCATCGCTCGAAATAGCGGTCGCCTTGCATGGTCGCAAAATCGCCCCGTCCCGCGGCGTCCACCCGGGTCTCCATCTCGGCATGAAGTCGTTGGGCGAATGAATTCGCCCCTCCAGGCCGAACCGTGGGGGAATTTATTCGCGCGGCCGCCCATCGCGCGAAACAGCGGTCGCCTTGCATGGTCGCGAAATCGCCCCGTCCCGCGGCGTCCACCCGTGTCTCCCTCTCGGCATGAAGTCGTTGGGCGAATGAATTCGCCCCTACAGGCCGAACCGTGGGGGAATTTATTCGCCCGGCCGCCCATCGCTCGAAACAGCGGTCGCCTTGCATGGTCACGAAATCGCCCCGTCCCGCGGCGTCCATCCCTGTCTCCCACTCGGCATGAGGTCGTTGGGGGAATGCATTCGCCCACACAAGGCCGAGTACCGTAGGGGCGAATTTATTCGCCCGGTCACACGATTCACGCCGCAAAGTCTGGTTCCGTGCGCATCAGCTGCCGCTTGACGCTCTCAAGGTGCAACCGCGCGCTCTCGGCGTTGCCCTCTTTCATTTGCTGGCATGCCGCTTGGGCGAGGGACGGGGTGACAGGCTTGAGCGGCCAACCGCTGGCCATCGCGCGCAACTGCACCTCGGCGGCGCGCTCCAGGTAGTAGAGATCATCCCAGGCCTCGGCAATGGTGGGCCCGAGCACCAGCGGGCCGTGGTTCTTCAGCATGACCACATCGGCGTCGCCGGCGGCACGGGCGATCCGCTCGCCCTCGGTGTTGTCGAGCGCCAGGCCGTTGTAGCGCTCCACGGCCAGGCGGTCATAGAATTTCAGCGCCGTCTGCCCGGCCCAGACGAAGGGATCGCCTTCCAGAAGGCAAAGCGCCGTGGCGTTGGGCATGTGCGTATGGAAGGCCGCACGGGCCCGCGGGTTGAGCCGATGCAACTGCGCATGGATGTAGAAAGCGGTGGCTTCAGGACGGCCTTCACCGAGCAGTACGTGGCCTTCGAAGTCGCAGATCAGCAGCGACGACGCGGTAACCTCGCAAAAGGCCAGCCCGTACGGATTGACCAGAAACAGATCGTCATGCCCCGGCACGACAAAGGAAAAGTGATTGCAGATGCCCTCGCCCATCCCGAGTCGCGCGGCCATGCGAAAGCAGGCCGCCAGGTCGACGCGCGCCTGGCGGATGGCGGGCGTGTCGAGCGCGGCGCGGTCGACGGCAGGCGGACGGGCAGCGCCTTCGAAGGCATGGGCCATGGTCGGTCCTCGGCAGTTGAACGAGCCCTCAGCCTAGCCGGATATCGACACCTGCCAAGGGACAGTTGCCGGGCGGTGGCGAGCCAGTGCCGGGCAAGGTTGCGGACGGGCTCGCCGCGCAAACATCGGCCTGGACCTGACAGGGTGCCCATGCTGACCCGCGCGTGGGCCGCATCTGGCCCTACGGGACGCGTGCGGATTGTTCCTAAGGTGGCCTCACCCCGCGCCGACCTACCGGCGCTTCGATCCCGAGGCCGACATGACCACGCCAGTTACCAACGACTACGTCCGCGCGCTGGATCGCCAGCACGTATTCCATTCCTGGTCCATCCAGGGCGCACTCAACCCGCTGGTGATCGCCGGCGGTGAAGGGTGCCGCCTGTGGGACCACGACGGCATGCGCTACCTGGATTTTAGCAGCCAGCTGGTCAATACCAACATCGGCCATCGCCACCCCAAGGTAATCGAGGCCATCAAGGCCCAGGCCGACAGCCTCTGCACTGTGGCACCGGCCACCGCCAACCTGATGCGCGGCGAAGCGGCCAAGCGCATCCTCGCCCGCGCACCGGCCGGTTTCAGCAAGGTGTTCTTCACCAACGCGGGCGCCGATGCCAACGAGAACGCCATGCGTATGGCCAGGCAATTCACCGGGCGCGACAAGATTCTCTCGGCCTATCGGTCGTACCATGGCAGCACCGGCGCGGCCATCGTGGCTACCGGCGATCCCCGTCGCGTACCGAACGAATTCGCCCGCGGCCATGTGCACTTCTTCAACCCCTACCTGTACCGCAGCGAGTTCCACGCCCGCGACGAGGCCGAGGAGTGCGCCCGCGCCCTGCACCATCTGCGCCGGGTGATCGAATGCGAAGGCCCGGCGGCGATCGCGGCGATCATTCTGGAAACCATTCCTGGCACGGCCGGCGTCCTGGTGCCGCCGGAAGGCTACCTGCAGGGCGTGCGCGCCCTGTGCGACGAGTTCGGCATCGTGCTGATCTTCGACGAGGTCATGGCCGGCTTCGGCCGCACCGGCCAATGGCTGGCGCTGGACAACTTCGGCGTGGCGCCGGACCTGATCACCTTCGCCAAGGGCGTCAACTCCGGCTACGTGCCGGCCGGGGGTGTGATGATCTCGCAGCCGATCGCCGAGTTCTTCGAGACACGCTTCTTCCCTGGCGGGCTGACCTACTCCGGTCATCCGCTGGCCATGGCGGCGATCGTCGCCACGCTCGACGCCATGGCAGAGGAAGGCATGGTCGACAACGCCCGGCGTATAGGCCAGGAACTGCTTAGCCCCGGGCTGCAGGATTTGGCACGCCGGCACGCGCTGATCGGCGAGGTCCGCGGCATGGGGCTGTTCTGGGCCGTCGAGTTCGTTTCGGACCGAGAGCACAAGACACCGCTCGCGGCCCCGGTGATCGCGCAGATGAAGGCCGCGTTCCAGGCCAGAGGGCTGCTCACCTTCACGGTCGAGAATCGCCTGCACGTCGTGCCGCCATGCATCGTCTCGCCCGCCGAAGTGAACGAAGCGCTGGCCATCCTCGACGAGGTGATCGACGACTTTTCGCGGCGCTGCGCCTGAGCGCCATGGGCGAACAAGTTCGCCCCTACAGAGTCCGCGACTACCCGTGCCAACGCCCAGGCCGTAGGGGCGAATTTATTCGCCCAACGGGGCACCGCCAATCGCCCCCGGGCGAACAAGTTCGCCCCTACACAGGCCCACGAACGCCTCTCCGACGCACCGTAGGGGCGAATTTATTCGCCCGACGGGGCACCGCCAATCGCCCCGGGCGAACAAGTTCGCCCCTACGCCGTCCCGCGACCACCCTCACCTGCGCCCAAGCACCCTGCTGCTCGGTGGCTATAACCAAACCGCATCCCACCAGGGGTAATCGCCGACCCGCCCCACCAACCCGGCCCGCAGGGGATTGGCGACGATGTAACGAGCAATGGCCTGCACATCTTCGTCATGCCGTAGCGCGTGGTCGTGGAAGCCGCGTTGCCATACGGGACCAGGGCCGGTGGCCGGGCGCAACCCAGCGGCTGAGCGGCCTTTGAAGCGTTTGACGACTCCGGAGAGGGTGGCACCCTCGCCCAGGGCGAAAAGCCAGTGGAGGTGATCAGGCATCAGCACCCAGGCCAACGATGACAATCGGCGGTCGTCATGCAGGTTTCGCATGTGCCCGATCACGAGCCGCGCGCAGGTGGCGTTGGCAAATAAGGGTCGCCGTTCGTGTGTGCAGGTCGTGATGTGGTAGAGCTGGCCTGACGCGGAATAGCGCCCACGGCGCAGGGCAATCTCGTGACATGTCCTTATGTCCCATCGATGAAAAGTCGACGCGCAGGGTAGCCAGGATCGCCTCGGGCGAACAAGTTCGCCCCTACAGAGTCCGAGACTATCCCTCGCCACCGCCCACACCGTAGGGGCGAATTTATTCGCCCGAAGAGGCACACCAATCGCCCCAGGCGAACAAGGTCGCCCCTACAGAGTCCGCGACTACCCGTCGCCAGCGCCGCGACCGTAGGGACTGCCCGCACCAAGCCGGAGGCCACGCTAGAGCTCGTCCAACACCCTTCCCAAGACACGCGCACCCTCGCCGATCCGTGCGGCGTCGATCGCATGGAAACCCAGGCGCATGAAATGGGCGGGAGGTGCCTCGTTGAAGAAGAACTGCGCGCCCGCTTCGAACAGCACGCCCTGTTGCGCCGCGGCCCAGGCCAGGCGCTGTGTGTCGATGCCATCCGGGGCGCGCAGCCAGAAGGCGCTGGCACCGGGGCTGCCCATCGGCTGGCAGCTCGGCAGCTCATCTTCCAGGGCCAGCCGCAGGGTGTCGCGGCGGCGGCGGTGCTCCTCGCGAAAGCGCCGTAGGTGGGCGTCGTAATGCCCCTGAGCGAGAAACTCGGCCAGCATGCGTTGGTTGTTCAGCGGCGGGTGGCGGTACATCAGCCGGCGCAGCGCGCGCAGTTCGTCGATGAGTTCGGCGTCGGCCACCAGGTAGCCGATGCGCAACCCCGGCGAGAAAGCCTTCGACAGGCTGCTCATGTAGATGACCCGGCCGCTGGCGTCGCTGGCCTTGAGCGCGGGCTGGGCCCCGTGGTCGAGGTTGAATTCGGCGTCGTAGTCGTCCTCGATCACCACCTGATCATGCTGGCGGATCTGCCGCAGCAGCGCGGTCCGGCGCGCCGCGCTCATGGCCACGCCGGTCGGCACCTGGTGGCCCGGCGTGACGTACAGGTAGTCGCAGCCGTGCAACCGGTTGTCGACGACCAGGCCCTGTTCATCGACCGGCTGCAGCTGCACGTCGGCGCCACGCAGCTCGAACAGACTCAGCGCGTCGCGAAAGCCGGGGTTCTCCATGGCCACTCGGCTGCCCTGGCCCATCAGCAGGGTGGCGAGCAGGTAGAGCGCGTTCTGCGAGCCGAGGGTGACGAGGATCTCGTCCGAGCGGGCCCAGATGCCGCGCTTGGGCAACACGCGCGTGCGCAGTTGCTCGACGAGCATCTCGTCGTCGCGGTCGAAGCGGTCGTTCATCCAGCATGGCTCACGGTCGCCACGCAGCAGCGAGCGCGACACTTCGCGCCAGCGTTCGAGTGGAAACAGCTCGCGGATCGGCTGGCCGTAGACGAAGGGATAGGGGTAGCGCGTCCAGTTGCTCGGGCGTAGCACGCCGTGTTTCAGGCTGGGCTGCATCTTCAGTCGCGCGCTCCAGTCTGGTGCGCGTTCGTCCGCCAGATCGGAAGACGCATCGCCCTTGTGCAGCGAGGGCAGGCGCGCGAGCTCGGACAGCGAATCTCCAGTCTGGTAATCCGGGTGCAGGTAGTAACCGCTGCGCGGACGGCTGACCAGGTAGCCGTTGTCCAGCAGGCTTTCGTAGACCAGTGCCACGGTGTTGCGCGACACCGCGAGTTGCTGCGACAGCTTGCGGCACGAGGGCAGCGGCTCGTCGGCCGGAAAGCCGCCGCTGAGGATCGCCGAGACCAGCGTCTCGCGCAGTTGCTCCTGCAGGCCGCGCTGCTGATCGAAGTCCAGGTGGATGTAGTGATCGATCATGGCGTTCTCCCTTCGACAGGCATCTGCCTGAGCCAAAGCAAGGAGTGCGCCACGGCGGCGGCGAGCGGACGCGGGCGAATAAATTCGCCCCTACGGGTACGTGCAGAACCCTGTAGGGGCGAACTTGTTCGCCCGCTTGGGTCAGGGTTCTCGACGACGCTGGCGGGCATACCGCGGCTCCCTGGGCGAATAAATTCGCCCCTACGGGTACGTGCAGAACCCTGTAGGGGCGAACTTGTTCGCCCGCCTGGGTCAGGAATCCTCGCCGACGCTATCGGGCATGGCGTGGCTCTGTGGGCGAATGAAATTCGCCCCTACGGAACGTGCAGAACCCTGTAGGGGCGAATTTATTCGCCCGCCTGGGTCAGNACGCGGGCGAATAAATTCGCCCCTACGGGTACGTGCAGAACCCTGTAGGGGCGAACTTGTTCGCCCGCTTGGGTCAGGGTTCTCGACGACGCTGGCGGGCATACCGCGGCTCCCTGGGCGAATAAATTCGCCCCTCCGGGTACGTGCAGAACCCTGTAGGGGCGAACTGGTTCGCCCGCTTGGGTCAGGGTTCTCGACGACGCTGGCGGGCATACCGCGGCTCCCTGGGCGAATAACTTCGCCCCTACGGGTACGTGCAGAACCCTGTAGGGGCGAACTTGTTCGCCCGCCTGGGTCAGGAATCCTCGCCGACGCTATCGGGCATGGCGTGGCTCTGTGGGCGAATGAAATTCGCCCCTACGGAACGTGCAGAACCCTGTAGGGGCGAATTTATTCGCCCGCCTGGGTCAGGGTTCTCGACGACGCTGGCGGGAATGCCGTGGCTCCCTGGGCGAATGGAATTCGCCCCTACGGAACGTGCCGGGGGCTTGTGGCGGGCGGACGTGCCCGCCCGCCTTGCCCGCCCGACTGGCCAGTCGAACTTCGGTAACTGCACCTATCGCCGCCGACGAACCGGCTCCTAAGGTGAAAGCAAGCCGCCGCTCAGCGCCGCTGACAGGCCCGTCCACCGTCGAACTGGAGCAATGACATGACGCATTCAAGCAAGGATTCGGTTACCGCCAAATCGCGCAGCCTCCTGCGCACCCTGACGCTGGCCGGCTGCGTGCTGTCGGCCGCCGTGGCCGCCAACGTGCAGGCCACGGACCTCGCCGAAGTCAAGTCGCGCGGCTACATGACCGTCGCCACGGAGGATGACTACGCGCCGTTCAACTTCATCGTCGATGGCAAGCCGGAGGGCTTCCACAAGGAATTGCTCGAGGACCTCAAGGCCTACGCCAAGGAACAGGGCTTCGATGTGCGCCAGGAGATCCTGCCCTGGACCGGTCTGCTCGCCTCGGTCTCGTCCGGCCAGTACGACGCCGCCTTCACCGGCGCGCTGGTCACCGATGACCGCCTGCGGGTGTTCGACTTCGCCCCGCCCTTTGCCTCGGCGCAGCACTTCTATACCAAGCGGGCCGACGACGACAGCCTCTCGGGAATCGCCAGCCTGTGCAGCAAGACCGTCGGCGTACAGGCCGGCAGCGCCCTGCTCGCGCGCCTGCCGGAGCTGAAGAAGATGATGGCCGCCGAGAACTGCGAAATGGGCGAGGTGGTGGAATACCAGTCCTACCCGGAAGCCTACGCCGACCTCGCCAACGGCCGGCTGGACTACGTGGTCAACGCACTGATCTCGGTGAACGACCTGGTCAAGACCCGCGGCGATACCTTCGCCAAAGGCATCGCGGTGTCCGGCGACGGCTTCGCCGCCTGGCCGGTGTCCAAGCAGAGCCCCGAACTGCTGGAATTCTTCACCGGCTTCATGAACCACATCCGCGACAACGGCCGGCTCGCCGAACTGCAGACCAAGTGGTTCGGCGAAGCCTTCCCGAACCTGCCGAAGGAGCCGATCACCAGCGTCGAGCAGTTCCATTCGCTGGCCGGCATGGACTGAACGCCCCCTCGCGGCAAGGCCGTCGGGCCGACTTGGCCCCGGCCTTGCTAGCACTCTGCTGAGCCTTCGGGCTCACGCACCCCGTCATTCGCTGCATCGAGGGAACACCGACCATGAACGGACAGGCCTGGCTGTTGTTGCTCGAAGGCGCCTGGACCACGCTGTGGATTTCGGGCATTGCCATTGCAATCGGCGTGGTGCTGGGGCTCGGCGTTGCGCTGGTGCGCATGGCCCGCATCCCCTTCATCGATCAGTTGCTGGTGCTCTACGTCAGCCTCGCGCGCGCCACCCCGCTGGTCACACTAGTGCTGTTCATCTTTCTTACCGCCCCGACGCTGGGCGTGGGCCTGGATCGCAATACCGCGGCGATTCTCGCGCTGACGCTCAACACCGCCGCATTCAATGCCGAGGTGTGGCGCGCGGCCTTTCTCAGCTTCTCGCGCGACCAGCGCGAAGCGGCATTGGCCTGCGGCATGACCGGGCCGACCTTCTTCCGCCGCATCATGCTGCCGCAGATGTTCACCAGCAGCCTCCCGGGGCTGGTCAACGAGATGTCCTTCATCATCAAGAGCAGCCCGGCGATCGCGGTGATCGGCATCGTCGACCTGACCCGGGTGACCAACCGCATCACCGCGGTGACCTACGAGCCGCTGCCGCCGATTCTCGCGGCGGCGTTGCTGTACATGCTGATCATCGGCGTGCTGATTCGCGTACAGGCGATCGCCGAGCGCAAAGCCAACCGGCTGGCGATGTGAGGAGGCACGGATGAGCGAATGGGCCATCATCTGGGAGGCGCGCGGGGCGTTCCTGCAAGGCTTCCTCAACACGCTGCTGCTGTTCGGCCTGTCTGTCAGCATCGCCTTTATCATCGGCTGCCTGTTCGCCTACTGGCTTGAACGGCGAAATCCGGCGACCTGGCTGCTGCGCGGCTTTATCGACTGCATGCGCATGCTGCCCTTCCTGATCCTGGCGTACCTGCTCTACTACGGACTGCCCAGCCTCGGGTTGCGGCTCGACGCCTGGACCGCCGGCCTGATCGCGCTGATCGTCTACTACGCTGCCTACTTTGGCGAGGTGCTGCGCGGCGCCCGGCTGGTGCTGCCGGCCGGCCAGGTGGAGGCGGCCAAGGCGTACGGCTTCACCGCCTTCCGGCTGTATCGGCGCATCGTGCTGCCGCAGCTGGTGATCAAGACCCGCCCGCTCATGGGCAACCTGCTGATCCTGGCGCTGAAGGACACCGCCTTTCTCACCATCATCACCGTGCGGGAGCTGACCGCGGCGGCCAACTCGGTGCAGGCCACCTACTTCATTCCGATGGAAGCCTTCGTGGTGGTCATCGCACTCTACTGGCTGATCAGCATCTGCCTGGAACTGGCGCTCAAGTGGGCAGGCCGGTTCGGCGCCAAACGAGGATTCGAGCATGTCTGACGTACCTGCGGTGCGCATCGAGCGCCTGTCCAAAAGCTTCGACGGCGTGGAGGTACTTCGCGACATCGAGCTGACGGTAAACAAGGGCGAGGTGGTCAGCGTGCTCGGCTCGTCCGGCTCGGGCAAATCGACCATGCTGCGCTGCATCAACTGGCTGGAGGAGCCGGACCGCGGCAGCATCTACATCGCCGGCGAGCGCATCGGCATCGATGCCAGCGGCCGCAAGATGGGCAACAAGGCACTGGCCGCGCTGCGCGCGCGCACCGGCATGGTCTTCCAGGGTTTCAACCTGTGGCCGCATTTCACGGTGTTGCAAAACGTCATGGAGTCGCCGGTGCAGGTCAAGGGCATGCGCAAGGATGAAGCCCGCGCCCAGGCCATGGCGCTGCTGGAGAAGGTCGGCATGGAGCACAAGGCCGACGCCTACCCCTACACGCTCTCCGGCGGACAGAAGCAGCGTGTGGCCATCGCCCGTGCGCTGGCGATGAGCCCCGAGGTGATGCTGTTCGACGAGCCGACCTCGGCGCTCGACCCGGAGCGCGTCGGCGAGGTGCTGCAGGTGATGAAGAACCTGTCGGCCGAGGGCTACACCATGATCGTGGTCACCCATGAGATGGAGTTCGCTCGCGCGGTGTCCGACCAGGTGGTGTTTCTCGAGAAGGGCCGGATAATCGAGAAGGCCGAGCCGGAGCTTTTCTTCACCAACCCTTCGACCGAACGGGTTCGGCGGTTTCTCGAACTGGCGTAACGCCTGGCCGCTCGCTTGGGCGAATGAATTCGCCCCTACAGCCGCTTGCGCCCCGCCATCCATCCCCACCGTAGGGGCGATTTTATTCGCCCGGTTTGCGATACCGCTACCGCTCTTGGCGAGTGCATTCGCCCTACAGCCGCTTCCGCCCCGCCATCCATGTCCACCGTAGGGGCGATTTTATTCGCCCGTTTTGCGATACCGCTACCGCTCTTGGCGAGTGCATTCGCCCTAGAGCCGCTTGCGCCCCGCCCTCCACGTCCACCGTAGCGGCGAATTTATTCGCCCGCTTTTGCGGCACCGCGACCGCGCTTGGCGAGAGCATTCGCCCTACAGCCGCTTGCGCCCCGCCATCCACGTCCACCGTAGCGGCGAATTTATTCGCCCGCTTTTGCGGCACCGCGACCGCGCTTGGCGAGAGCATTCGCCCTACAGCCGCTTGCGCCCCGCCCTCCACGCCCATCGTAGGGGCGAATTTATTCGCCCGCTCTTGCGGCACCGCTATCTCTCTTGGCGAGTGCATACGCCCTACAGCCGCTTGCGCCCCGCCCTCCACGCCCATCGTAGGGGCGAATTTATTCGCCCGCTCTTGCGGCACCGCTATCTCTCTTGGCGAGTGCATACGCCCTACAGCCGCTTGCGCCCCGCCATCCACGCCCATCGTAGGGGCGAATTTATTCGCCCGCTGGCTCCCGGCAGCCCTGACCCACCCGCCCCGGGCAACTGGCTACTGCCCTCATCGGTCTGACGCAGTAAGCTCTCCCGGTCGGCCGCGTGCGGCCCGCCTACCCGAACAGACAAGAGGTCCCTGCATGAACAATGTGGTTTTCATCACGGGTGCGACATCCGGCTTCGGCCGCGCCACTGCCCGCCGTTTCGCCGAGGCCGGCTGGGCTTTGGTGCTCACCGGTCGCCGCGTCGATCGCCTGGAGGCGCTGAAACAAGAGCTATCGAGCAAGGTGCCGGTTCACATCGCCGCGCTGGACGTGCGCGACGCCGAGGCGGTCAAGCAGGTGGTCGCCGAGCTGCCCGAGGGCTTTCGTGAGGTGAAAACGCTGGTCAACAACGCCGGCCTGGCCCTCGCGCCCGAACCCGCGCAGAAGGTCGCGCTGGACGACTGGCACACCATGATCGACACCAACGTCACCGGGCTGGTCAACGTCACCCATGCGCTGCTGCCGCGCCTGATCGAAACCGGCAAGGGCGCCAGCATCGTCAGCATCGGCTCGGTAGCCGGCCACTGGCCCTACCCGGGCGGCCACGTCTACGGCGCGACCAAGGCCTTCGTCGAGCAGTTCAGCTACAACCTCCGCTGCGACCTGCTGGGCACCGGCGTACGGGTCACCGATATTGCCCCGGGCATGGCCGAGACCGAATTCACCCTGGTCCGCACCAAGGGCAACCAGGAAGCCTCGGACAAGCTTTACCGCGGCACCACGCCGCTGACCGCCGAAGACATCGCCGAGCAGATCTATTACGTCGCCACGCTGCCCGATCACATCAACATCAACCGCCTCGAAGTGATGCCGACCCGCCAGGCCTGGTCGCCCTTCAACATCGACCGCGACCAATAGCCAACGATTGGCACGGCGCGCTGGGCTTCGCCCGAGCACCGCCGCGGATGTCAGCCGTAGGGCGAATAAATTCGCCCCGACAACCAAGCCCAGCCGTCAGGGCCGACAGCACCCAAGGCGGCGTTTGATTAGCCCCTACCGGACGCGGTCACGGGCCGATCAACCGCGCGGCCCCGCCCATCCTTGTAGGGGCGAATTTATTCGCCCGCGTCCCCACGCAACCCGCCGCGCGGCGTCACGCCCCACCCAGCCGCGCCAGGCTTCGCCCGGGCCTCGCCGTGGATGTCAGCCGTTGGGCGAATAAAATCGCCCCTACAACCAAGCCCAGCCCCCCGGGCCGACAGCATCCAAGGCGGCGTTTGATTAGCCCCCTACAGGACGCGGTCACAGGCCGACCAACCGCGCGGCCCCGCCAATCCCTGTAGGGGCGAATTTATTCGCCCGCGTCCCCACGCAACCCGCCTCGCGTCCTCACCCACCCAGCCGCGCCAGGCTTCGCCCGGGCATCGCCGTGGATGTCAGCCGTTGGGCGAATAAATTCGCCCCTACAACCAAGCCCAGCCGCCAGGGCCGACAGCATCCAAGGCGGCGTTTGATTAGCCCCCTACAGGACGCGGTCACAGGCCGACCAACCGCGCGGCCCCGCCAATCCCTGTAGGGGCGAATTTATTCGCCCGCGTCCCCACGCAACCCGCCTCGCGTCCTCACCCACCCAGCCGCGCCAGGCTTCGCCCGGGCATCGCCGTGGATGTCAGCCGTTGGGCGAATAAATTCGCCCCTACAACCAAGCCCAGCCGCCAGGGCCGACAGCATCCAAGGCGGCGTTTGATTAGCCCCCTACAGGACGCGGTCACAGGCCGACCAACCGCGCGGCCCCGCCAATCCCTGTAGGGGCGAATTTATTCGCCCGCGTCCCCACGCAACCCGCCTCGCGTCCTCACCCACCCAGCCGCGCCAGGCTTCGCCCGGGCATCGCCGTGGATGTCAGCCGTTGGGCGAATAAATTCGCCCCTACAACCAAGCCCAGCCGCCAGGGCCGACAGCATCCAAGGCGGCGTTTGATTAGCCCCCTACAGGACGCGGTCACAGGCCGACCAACCGCGCGGCCCCGCCAATCCCTGTAGGGGCGAATTTATTCGCCCGCGTCCCCACGCAACCCGCCGCGCGGCGTCACGCCCCACCCAGCCGCGCCAGGCTTCGCCCGAGCATCGCCGCGGATGTGAGTACCAGAATGGCGCCGACCACCAGCCGCATCGGCACCGGTCGCCAGTGGCGATGAAGCAGCTGCCCGGTCAGATTGCCTGCCACCGCAGGCAGCAACAGCGCCAGCGCCAAGGTCAGGTGTTCGCGCCCGAGCACGCCGAACGCCCACAGCCCAAGCAACGAACAGCCGCTGCTGGCGACGAAGAACAGAATGGCCGTTCCGCGCAGGTGGGCGGCGTCCAGCCCGCTGCGCAGCAGATAGAGGATTAGCGGCGGGCCGCCGGCCGAGGCCATGGTCATCGCCAGCCCGGAGGCGAGACCAGCCGGCAAAGCGCCACGGGTTCCAGGCCCGTCCGGCCGGACGGGTGGCGGCCGCCACAACACCAGCAGGCCGCCCAGCAGGCACAGCAACGCAATCACCGGCGTCATCCACGCGCCCGGCACCACCGAGAGTAAACCCGCCCCCAGCGGTACCGCGAGCAGCATGCCGACGATCAGCCGACTACCAATGGGCACATGGAAGCTGCGCAGCGCGCCAGGCCAGAGCGAGACCGAACACGCCAGGTCGAGCATCAGCGCGACCGGCACCACCTGTGCCGGACTGAGCCGGGTCAACAGGCCAAGCGCCAGCAGCATGGCGAAACCGAAACCGCTGTAGCCGCGTACCAGCCCGGCGGCGAAAGCAAGCAGCGCAAACATCCGGGCACTCCAGCAAGCGTTCGCGCGACTCTAGCGATCTCGGCTCGGCGGCGACAGGGCCAACCGCGGCCGATACACGAGCCAGCAAAGCGCACCAAAGAGCAGCACGAAGTCACTGCAGCCACTGAAATGCACCACAACGGCGCACACAGACAGTCCACCACGCGCGGCATCTCGCTCGCCCGTCACGGCCTGGTGCGGCGCCCGGCGGAGGACCGCGCACCGGGATGGCGCAAGGCACGACAATTGCTGAAAACTCTCTATCGAATCCAAGGCACGCACGCCCGCATGACCGCACTGACCCCGATCTTCACCCCGCACTGGCTGGCCGAGCTCGACCTCGGCTACGCACGGCTCGGCCAGGCGACGCGCCCGGTCCGCCGTCGTCACAACGGCCCATTGCGGGTGCAGAAGCACCTCTACCCCGAGGGCCCCGAGGTCTGTCAGCACATTGTCGTGCACCCTCCTGGCGGCATCGCCGGGGGCGATCGCCTGGCGATTCATGCGGAAGTTGGCCACGGTGCCTGGGCGCAGCTCACCAGTCCCGGCGCCGCCAAGTGGTATCGCGCTGCCAGCCCGGCCCATCAGACCCTCGACCTGCGTGTGCAGGCCGGCGCGACGCTGGAGTGGCTGCCGCAGGAAACCATCGTCTACGCCGGCGCGCAGCCGGAACTGCGCACCCGCATCGATCTGGAAGGCGACGCGCGATTGTTCTATTGGGACATCGTCGCCCTTGGCCGCCCCGCCTGTGCGGAGCGGTTCGACAGTGGCCGGCTGCGCGCCGCGCTGGACATTCGCCGCGACGGCCAGCTGCTCTGGCATGAACGCCAGGCGATCGAAGGCGGCGACCGCCTGCTCGATTCGCCCATCGGCCTCGCCGGCCAACCGGTTTTCGGCACCCTGATCGTCACTGGCACCCTCGATACCGATGTGCTCGACGCCTGCCGCGACCTGAAGACACCCGTGCGCGGCGACCTGACCCAATTGCCCGGCCTGGTCGTTGCGCGCTGCCTGGCCGGCGAAACGCTGGAAGCACGCGCCTGGATGATCGCGCTCTGGCAGCGACTGCGCCCGGCGCTGCTCGGCCGCGAAGCGCTGGCGCCGCGGATATGGAGCACCTGACAGCCTCACCGGCGAGCCGGCCTTGCCGTTACCCTCGCCCGTGCCAATGAACACTACGTGGAACTGCTATGGACCTGTCACCCAGAGAAAAAGACAAGCTGCTGATCTTCACCGCCGGCCTGGTGGCCGAGCGCCGGCTGGCCCGCGGTGTGAAACTCAACTACCCGGAGGCCATGGCCTACATCTCCGCCGCGCTGCTCGAAGGCGCACGCGACGGCCAGACGGTCGCCGAGCTGATGCACTACGGCACTACCCTGCTCAACCGCGAGCAGGTGATGGAGGGCGTGCCGGAGATGATCCCGGAAATCCAGGTCGAGGCGACCTTCCCGGACGGCACCAAGCTGGTCACGGTGCATCAACCAATCGCCTGAAATATCGGTCAATGTCTACTGCCCACGACCTTGAACCGTTCTTGAAGGAAACCAACGTGCAGATACGCGACGCCCTGGACACCGACCTCGAAGGCATCCTGCAGATCTACAACGACGCGGTAGAGAACAGCACGGCGATCTGGAACGACCGCACCGTCGACCTCGCCAACCGCCAGGCCTGGCTGGCCGAGCGGCATCAGCAGGGCTACCCGGTGCTGGTGGCTATCGACGAAGCGGGACAGGTGGCCGGCTATGCCTCCTTCGGCCCCTGGCGCCCTCACGACGGCTATCGTCATACCGTGGAGAACTCGGTCTACGTCAGCCCCGACCATCGCGGCAGTGGGATCGGCCGCAGCCTGATGCAGGCCCTGATCGAGCGCGCCCGCATGCTCGATAAGCACGTGATGGTCGCCTTTATCGAAAGCGAGAACCGCGCCTCGGTGCATATGCACCAGCAACTGGGCTTCATCCATGTCGGCCAGATGCGCCAGGTCGGCTGCAAGTTCGGCCGCTGGCTGGATCTGACCATGATGCAACTGACCCTGAACAGGACCTCGAAACCATGATTCCCGGCGAATACCAGATCCAGGACGGCGACATCGAGCTCAACGCCGGCCGCCGCACCCTGACCCTCTCCGTCGCCAACAGCGGCGACCGGCCGATTCAGGTCGGTTCGCATTACCACTTTTTCGAAACCAACGACGCCCTCACCTTCGACCGCGCCGCCACGCGCGGCATGCGCCTGAACATCCCGGCCGGCACCGCGGTGCGCTTCGAACCCGGACAGAGCCGCGAGGTGGAACTGGTCGAGCTGGCCGGCGAGCGCCGAGTATTCGGCTTCGCCGGGCGGGTGATGGGCGCGCTGTGAGCGAGTCGGTCCAGGGGTTCGACGAGCGGGCGAATAAATTCGCCCCTACAGGGCCGGTGCCGAACATCCCGCAGCGTCGACGCAATACGTAGGGGCGAATTCATTCGCCCATGAACGAACCACCGGCAGCCACCGTTTGCGCCGAGGCATCAAGGAACAGCCATGAAGATATCCCGCCAAGCCTACGCCGACATGTTCGGCCCCACCGTCGGCGACAAGGTGCGCCTGGCCGACACCGACCTGTGGATCGAAGTCGAAAAAGACTTCACCACCTATGGCGAAGAGGTGAAGTTCGGCGGCGGCAAGGTGATCCGCGACGGCATGGGCCAGAGCCAGCTGTGCGCCGCCGAGGTGGTCGATACCCTGATCACCAACGCGCTGATCCTCGACCACTGGGGCATCGTCAAGGCCGACGTGGGCCTCAAGGACGGCCGCATCGCCGCCATCGGCAAGGCCGGCAACCCGGACATTCAGCCCGATGTGACCATCGCCATCGGCGCCAGCACCGAAGTCATCGCCGGCGAAGGCATGATCCTCACCGCCGGCGGCATCGACTCGCACATCCACTTCATCTGCCCGCAGCAGATCGAAGAGGCGCTGATGAGCGGCGTCACTACCATGATCGGCGGCGGCACCGGGCCTGCCACCGGCACCAACGCCACCACGGTGACGCCCGGCCCCTGGCACATGGCGATGATGCTCAAGGCCGCCGACGCCTTTCCGATGAACATCGGCTTCACCGGCAAGGGCAACGCCTCGCTGCCCGAACCGCTGATCGAGCAGGTCAAGGCCGGGGCCATCGGCCTCAAGCTGCACGAGGACTGGGGCACCACCCCGGCGGCCATCGACAACTGCCTGTCGGTCGCCGACCAGTACGACGTGCAGGTGGCCATCCATACCGACACGCTGAACGAATCGGGCTTCGTCGAGACGACCCTCGGCGCGTTCAAGGGCCGCACCATCCACACCTACCACACCGAAGGCGCCGGTGGCGGCCACGCGCCCGACATCATCAAGGCCTGCGGCTTCGCCAACGTGCTGCCCAGCTCGACCAACCCGACCCGGCCGTTCACCCGTAACACCATCGACGAGCACCTGGACATGCTCATGGTCTGCCACCACCTCGACCCGAGCATCGCCGAGGACGTCGCCTTCGCCGAGAGCCGCATCCGCCGCGAGACCATCGCCGCCGAAGACATCCTGCATGATCTCGGCGCGTTCTCCATGATCAGCTCCGACAGCCAGGCCATGGGCCGCGTCGGCGAGGTAATCACCCGCACCTGGCAGACCGCCGACAAGATGAAAAAGCAGCGCGGCGCCCTGCCCGGCGACGGCGCGGGCAACGACAACTTCCGCGCCAAACGCTACATCGCCAAGTACACCATCAACCCGGCGATCACCCACGGCGTCAGCCACGAGGTGGGCTCGATCGAAGTCGGCAAGTGGGCCGATCTGGTGCTCTGGCGCCCGGCCTTCTTCGGCGTCAAGCCGAGCCTGATCCTCAAGGGCGGCGCCATCGCCGCGAGCCTGATGGGCGACGCCAATGCGTCGATCCCGACGCCGCAGCCGGTGCACTACCGGCCGATGTTCGCCAGTTACGGCGGTTCGCTGCACGCGTCGAGCTTCACCTTCATCAGCCAGGCCGCCTTCGAGGCCGGCGTGCCGGAACAGCTGGGACTGAAGAAGAAGATCGGCGTGGTCCGGGGCTGCCGCCAGGTGCAGAAGAAGGACCTGATCCACAACGACTACACGCCGGACATCCAGGTCGACCCGCAGAACTATCAGGTGCGCGCCGATGGCCAGCTGCTCTGGTGCGAGCCGGCCGACGTGCTGCCGATGGCGCAGCGGTATTTCCTGTTCTGATCGGCTAGCGCGGTAACGCGGGTAGGGCGCGCTCAACTTGCGGACCAGATGCGCCCTGTCGTGCGCTGGAACGCGGGCGAATAAATTCGCCCCTACACGGGAGTCCATTCGGCTGGTTGAGCCGTTTCGGAGCGTGACGTGCGTTGAACGCGGGCGAATGAATTCGCCCCTACACGGGATTCCATTCGGCTGGTTGAGCCGTTTCGGAGCGTGACGTGCGTTGAATGCGGGCGAATAAATTCGCCCCTACCTGGGATTCAATCGGTTGGTTGGGCCTTGTCCGGGGGCGTGACGTGCGTTGAACGCGGGCGAATGAATTCGCCCCTACACGGGATTCCAGTCGGCTGGTTGAGCCGTTTCGGAGCGTGACGTGCGGTGAATGCGGGCGAATAAATTCGCCCCTACATGGGATTCAATCGGTTGGTTGGGCCTTTTCCGGGGGCGTGACGTGCGTTGAACGCGGGCGAATGAATTCGCCCCTACACGGGATTCCATTCGGTTGGTTGGCCGTTTCAGGGGCGTGACGTGCGTTGAACGCGGGCGAATGAATTCGCCCCTACCCGGGATTCCATTCGGTTGGTTGGCCGTTTCAGGGGCGTGACGTGCGTTGAACGCGGGCGAATGAATTCGCCCCTACAAGGGTTCCATTCGGTTGGTAGGGCCTTTTCGGGAGCGTGACGTGTGTTGAACGCGGGTGAATGAATTCGCGACATCGGATTGGTGTGGCGGGGCATGGCTCGGCCGTACGTCCTGTAGGGGCGAATTTATTCGCCCAGCCGCTCCGGCGGCCATCGGCGCACCATGACTGCACGCTCCCATGGCAGATGCAGCACAACGGGGCATTCTGTCCGCGCGCGCCGGCAAGTGCTGTGCCTGCCGGCACGCGAGTTGTATACATAAATCCGGCACCTTGCCCAAGCGTGATCTAGGCTGAAACCGTTGCCTTCCGGCGCACAGACGGGGCGGCACGCAGCCTTTCGCGACGTGTGCAGTACGCGGAACGCTTCAAGGGAACGCTGGTGCGGTACACAAACTGCATACAGCTGACAGAACCAGCCTTGCACACGAGCGCTCGCCATGAACGATCAGGATTTGACCCTGCCACACCCCGATCCGACCCTGCACAACGCCGACCTCGAGCCCCTCGCGCCTGGCAAACGCAAATGGGGATGGTTCGAAATCTTCAACGTCTGGTCCAACGACATTCAAAGCCTGTTCGGCTACACGCTGGCCGCGACGCTGTTCATCAGTTACGGCCTGAACGGCTGGGCCGTGCTTGCCGGGATCGTGCTGGCCGGCTTCATCGTGATGGGCCTGGTGCAGCTGACCGGCAAGCCCAGCGTGAAGTACGGCATCCCCTTCCCGGTCATGGCCCGCGCCAGCATGGGCGTGCGCGGTGCGAACTTCCCGGCCATGGTGCGCGGCATCGTGGCGATCTTCTGGTACGGCGTGCAGACCTATTTCGCCTCGACCGCCGTGGCCCTGCTGATCCGCACCCTCACGGGTCCAGGCTCCGAGGCGACGCTGCTGGGCCTGACGACCGTCGACTGGGTCGCCTACGTGCTGGTCTGTGCCTTTCAGGTCGCGCTGTTCGTACGTGGTGTGGACTGGGTGACGCGGTTTCTGAACTGGGCCGGGCCGCTGGTATATCTGGTGATGATCGCGATGATGATCGCGATCTGCTACAAGGCCGGCCCGAGCCTCGCTGGCGCGCTGGGCGGAATTTTCAGCGGCACCGGCAGCTACGCAGGCGGGCCGGTTGCAGCGTTCGCCGCGGTTGTCGGCACCATGGTCGCCTACTTCGCGGCAGTGGTGATCAACTACGGCGATTTCGCCCGCTTCGTCAAAACCGAGCGTCAGATGCGCATCGGAAATTTCCTGGGCTTGCCGGTGAGCCTGGCGTTCTTCTCGCTGATCGCGCTGGTGATCACCGCCGGCACCGTGGTGGTTTTCGGCGAAACGCTGACCAACCCGACCGATATCGTGGCGCGGATCGATCATGTGGGCCTGACGCTCATCGCCGCCATCACCTTCTTCGCCGCGACAGTGGGCATCAATCTGGTCGCCAACTTCATCCCGCCGGCCTACGACATCGCCAACCTGTCACCCGCCCGCATCAGCGCACGCACGGGAGGCTTCATCACTGCCGCCATCGCCTTCTTCATCGGTGCGTTGTGGGTTTCGTTCATCAGCGCGGTGGGCATCGCCGCGTTCGTGGACACCCTGGGTGCAGTGCTGGCGCCGCTGTACGGCATCATCGTGGCCGACTACTACCTGGTTCGCCGCCAGCGACTGGACGTGCAACAGCTGTTCAGCGCCGAACCCGGTTCGACCTACTATTTCAATGCCGGTTGGAACCGCAAGGCGATCATCGCCTTCGGCATCGCCTCGATTTTCTCCGTCGCCTCGGTCTGGACGCCGGGCCTGGAAAGCCTGTCGGGCTTCGCCTGGCTGCTTGGCGCGCTGTTCGGTGCCGTGATGCACTACCTGCTGATGCGCAAGCAGATCCTGCCGGTCAGCGCCACGCCCACCGCGACGTCCCAGCTGTAACCGATCGCACCGGGCCAACCGCGCGTGGGCTCGGTGCGTTTGTCGGGTGACGCATGCTAGAGTGCCCAGCCATCCGTATGGCACACCGACCCGCTCCATGAACCGATCGGTCATCGACGATATCTCGGCCATCGGCCGTATCAGCGCCGTACCGGCGATTCTCCAGGTCATCTGCGACACGACCGGCTTGCGCTTCGCCGCGGTGGCCCGTGTCACCGAGGACTCATGGACGGCCTGCGCGGTACTCGACAAGATCAATTTCGGCCTTGAGGTCGGCGGCGAGCTGGACGTCACGACCACGCTCTGCCACGAGATCCACTCCTCACACGAGACCATCATCATCAGCAAGGCGAGCGAAGACGATCGCTACTGCAATCATCACACGCCCAGGCTGTACGGCTTCGAGAGCTACATTTCCACACCGATCTTCCGCTCCGACGGCAGCTTCTTCGGCACGGTATGCGCGCTGGACCCGCTTCCGGCAAAGCTGTCGGAAGCGGTTGTGCTGCCGATGATGGAATCCTTCGCCAGACTGCTCGCCATGCAGCTGGAGTCGGAGGCGCGTTTCGAGGCGACCGAGGCCGCCCTGTTCGATGCGCGGCAGACGGCCGAATTGCGCGAGCAGTTCATCGCCCTGCTCGGGCACGACCTGCGTAACCCGCTCTCCTCGATCATGTCCGGCGCCCAGTTGCTACAGCGCCGCTCCACCGACCCCACCGTGCTCGGCATTGCCGGCCACATGCTGACCGCCAGCCATCGCGCCGCTCGGCTGGTGGACGACGTGCTCGACTTCGCCAGGGGCCGGCTCGGCAAGGGCATACCGCTGAACCTGAGCCCCTGTGACGACCTGCGCGGCGCCTTGGGCCATATCGTCGAAGAACTTCAGAGCGCCAACCCGCACCGCAGGATCCAGGCGAACATCGGGCCGCTGGAGGGCGTTCGCTGTGACGCCGATCGCCTCGGCCAGCTGCTCTCGAACCTGCTGGCGAACGCCCTGGTGCACGGCGCGCCCGAGGGGACGATCGAGGTGTCCGCAACGATCGAAGACGATCAACTGCTGCTCTGCGTGAGCAACGCCGGGCAACCCATCGCACCGGATCGCCTGGCCAAGCTGTTCCAGCCTTACTGGCGTGAGGAAACCAGCCCGCAATCCGGGCTCGGGCTGGGTCTGTACATTGCCAGCGAAATCGCGCAGTCCCACGGCGGGAAGATGCAGGTCACCTCGACGGCCGAAGCGGGCACTACCTTCATGTTCAGGATGCCGCTGAGCGGGCCCTGATGCGCTGGCGCGGGGCAGTCAACGTAACTGGCTGTCCTTGCTGCCGCGGCGGTTGTACCCGCTGGATCTGGCGTCCTGCTTGTCCTGCTCCGCCTGACAGCGGATGCACAGCCGAACGCCGGGAACGGCCGCGCGCCGTGCTTCTGGAATGGGTTCGCCACAGGCTTCACAACGCTGCAGGCTCTCGCCATGCCCGAGCCGACTGCGCGCGCGCTGCACGGCGTCCTCGAGCGTGCTGTCGATCTGGTCCTGCACAGCCCCCTCGTTCGCCCAACCGGTAGCCATCGCACCCTCCTCGGCCCGACAGGGCCTTCTCACAGGTTTCTACCTTTCTCTGATCGACCCTGGCCCGGACAGGTTCACCAGCCGCTGAAATCAAGTGCCGCAAATACGTACCGCCAGCACACCGGCACCGCTTGTCGATTTGCTGGCGCCAAATCGACGAGCGGGGCTCGCCGGTAAAGGGCTTTGGCTATCCTTCGAGCCGAAGTGAAGGGAAGGCCGTGTCTCGGTGGGCGCTTGGAGCGCTCTGGCACGGCCTCGCCCGCTCATGGTCGTCGCTGGTCGGCCTACCAGACACACCTGACCCGTGAAGCGGAATTATGGACAAGAGATACCTGATCGCGCTGGTCATCGCCCTGGGCGGTTGCGCCAGCCAGCCAGAAGTCATGGAACGGGAGGTCGGGCAATTCGACCTCAAACTCGGTACGGCGCCGACACGCAGCATGGCCCAGGGGCTGGTTCAGCCAGCCACGGCCAGCACGTTCCGGGGTGGGCTGGACCTCACCCATGAGAGCGGAGTGTATGTCGGCCAGTGGTCGCCCAGCGTCGGACTGCTGGACGGCAGCCAGCTGGAGCTCAACAGCTACGTCGGCTACGCGCAGCCTCGGATGGACGACTCGCCCGGCTATGAGCTGGGGGTGATCCGCTACAGCTTCCCGGAAATCGACACCTGGGACCGCGAGGAATACTACGCGGGCTTCAACCTGGGCAGCAGCCGGCTGGGCGGCGCACTGAGCAGCGCACTGGGGCGCACCGACAGCACCCTGTTTATCGAACTGGGTTCGGTCCGCCCTTTCGACGTCGGGGTCCGTCTGAAGTACGCCACCCACTCAGTGGACAACCCGCTGTATTACAACGGCGGCAGCCTGCGAACGTTCAATGACTGGTCGCTGAGCCTGTCCCGGCAGCTGCTCGGGGTGAAGCTGGACCTGTCCTATTCCGACTCGAACCTGCAGGGCGCGCAATGCGGCGTCTATTCGGGACAGAACGCCTATTGCGAAGGGTTCATGATGTTCAAGGCCGAGCGCGCCTTCTTCTAAGCGCCCGGCCGGTCATCAGCCCTGGCGAAAACGCAGCTGCGCATGGCCGACAGCGAGCAGGAAGACTGCTGCGGCGAACCCGTAGAGCAGGCCCAGGTTGCCGTCCTGGAACAGCCACGAGCCCAGCACCGGCCCGGTCGCCATGCCCATGAAGCGGAAGAAGTTGTAGCTGCCGACGGCCGTGGCTCGGTTCTCGTGGTACAGGTCCATCAAGAGGCTGGTCTGCACCGGCAGCGACAACCCGAGAAACAGCCCGAACGCAGTGACCGCCACGACCAGCGCGGCGAGCGATGACTGAGCGACCGCCAGGAACAGCAGCAGGCTGAGCGCATTGAGCAGCGCCGTGATCAGCAGCATGGGTCGTGGCCGCCAATGGCCGAGCAGCCGCCCGCCGACGAAACTGCCGATCACCACCGCGATCGACAGCGGCAGGAACACCAGCCCTTTCTCGCTGGCGCTCAACCCGTAACGGGCGTCCAGGATCCGCGGCATGAACACCAGGTAGTTATAGAACGCGTAGTACTGCACGAAGCTCAGCAGCATGATCGCCAGACCCTGGCGATTGCCGAGCACCTCGAGGTACTGCACCGGGTGAAACGCGCGCGGCGGCCCGCCGGCGGGGCGGGTTTCCTGCAGCCAGAGCGCATTGCTCGCCAGCGCCCCGATACCGACGATCGCCAGCAGCAGAAACACGTAGTGGAAATCCACGTGCTCGCCAATGAAGCCACCCACCACAGGCCCGGCGACCGGACCGAGCGCCACCATCATCTGGAACGAGCCCATTGCCCGGCCCCGCGCGGCGCCTTCGAAGCGGTCGCCGATCACCGTGACCGCCACCACCGCACCGGCGGCGATGCCCACCGCCTGCAACGCCCGGAAGGCCAGCAGCACTTCGATGCTGTTGGCCAGAAAGCAGCCCATCGAGGCGACGACGTAGACCGCCAGACCCGCCAGCAGGGTGCGCTTGCGACCGGTGCGGTCGACCAGTGGCCCATAGATGATCTGCATGAAGGCGAGCACGAAGGTAAAGATCGAAATGCTCAGGTTGATCAGGAACGGCGTGGTCCGCAGCGCGGTGCCGAGCTCCGGCAGGATCGGTGTGTAGACCGTCTGGGTGAAGGGGCCGAGAAAGGCGGCGAAGGCGACCATGAAGGTCAGTAGACGTGGGCTCATCAGGTCTCCCAAGCACGGCGATGGTCGCGGCGGCCGGGGCGAGCCGCCGCCGCAGCGGTCACTCCTTGACCTGCATGTATTCCTCGGCCCAGACCATGTACTCCTCCGCTGTCGAGTACTTGACCGACAGCTGCGAGGCGTTGAGGTCGGAGGCGTCGATCTGGCGCTGCTCGCGCAGGCAGTCGTAGGTCGCCTTGATCGCGGCGAAATAGGCGGCATGGCCGTTCACCACGATGCGCACACCCAGCCGGGCGAGGCGTTCGTTGTCGCGCAGTTGCGGATTGCCGTAGGTGACGAGCATCAGCGGCACCTTGAGCTTTTCGGCGACCTGCTCGAGCTGCTCGAAATTCTCGATGCCGACCAGACAGATCGCGTCCGCCCCGGCCGCCTCGTAGGCCTGCACGCGCGCGATCACCTCTTCCAGGCCGATCACGCCGGCGTTGGTCCGGGCGATGATGCACAGCTCGGGGTCGATGCGCGCCTCCAGCGCCGCGCGAATCTTGCCGACCGCCTCGAACATGCCGATGAGATCGGTAGACTTGCGGCCGAATTTGGCCGGCAAGAGGGTGTCCTCGATGGTCAGCGCGGCAATCCCGGCGCGCTCGAGTTCGACCACGGTGCGCATCACGTTCAGCGCATTACCGTAGCCATGGTCGGCATCGGCGATGATCGGCAGTCGCGAAACGCGGCCGATGCGCACGGCCTGCTCGACGAACTCGCTGAGGGTGATCAGCGCGAAGTCGGGCGCAGCCAGCACCTGCAGCGAGGCGACCGAGCCACCGAGAATCCCGACCTCGAACTGGAGATCGGCAGCGATGCGGGCCGACATCGGATCGAATACCGAGGCGGTGTGATAACAGCGGTCCGAGGCCAGTAACTTGCGGAAGTCCTGGCGCAGGGTGTGATGAGAGCGTCGTTGCATGTGTCCGTCCTGTTGAGTCGCACGCAAGGGTCTAGTCGCCCTTGTCTGGTCTAGTGTTGAAAGCTCTGCGGCGGGCCTGCGGCCACACCACGGTGAATCAGAGCGGCGCGCGTGGCTGCCGCCCCTGTACGTACGCCATGACCAGCCCACTGGCAATGATCACGGCCATCCCGGTGATGGCGCCAGCATCCGGCGTGTGGCCAAACGCGATCAGGCCCACCACACCGGCGAAGATGATCTGCGAATAGGTGAAGGGTGCCAGCGCGGCTGCACTGGCGAAGCGGAACGCGTTGGTCAACAGCAGATGTCCGCTCATGGCCATGGCGCCGAGCGCCGCCATCATCACGGCGTCATGCAGAGACGGCGTCTGCCAGTTGAAGATCACCAGTACGCTCATGACCAGACTGCCCACCAGGCTGGTGATGAAATTGCTGGTCACCGGATGGTCTGTCGCGCTGAGCCGGCGGGTGATCAATTGGTAGATCGTGAAACTGACCGCGGCGCCGAAGGGCAGCAGGATCGCCGGAGTGAACAGCGCGCCGCCCGGGCGCACGATGATCATCACGCCGATCAGCCCGCAGCCGACCGCCAGCCACTGAGCGCGGCTGACCTGCTCGCCCAACAGCGCCGAGGCGATGGTGACCAGCAGCGGCGTGAGGAAGATGACGGCGGTGGCCTCGGCCAGCGGGATGTAGCTCAACCCGCTGATGAACAGCATGCTGACGCTGACCAGGCTCAGGCCGCGGCAGATCTGCAGGGCCGGACGCAGCGTCTGGAAGACGCGCCGTCCCATGCGCGGCGTGAACAGGGCAAGCATCAGGGTCGTCTGCGCCATGTAGCGCGCCCAGATAACCAGGAATACCGGATAGAGCTGCGTCAGGTGCTTGGACAGGCCATCGTGCGAAGCCAGAGTCAGACAGGACACCAGAATGAGCAGCACGCCGAGCAGGGGCTGGTGGGAATTGTTCAATTGGTAAACCGCGACGATAGGTAGCTACCTAAGAATTATGCGCCTAAATCCGTGTTTCGTCAGTCGTCACATGAGCCGAGCCGACCAGACGATCGTCCTTCACGGTGGCCGTCGTGTCGCGAAACGGTCATGCCGTTCGGGTGTAATCGCGATCATTCCGTCGGGTACCGCTCCAGCCGCTCGACAATCGCGTATGATCGCCGCCCCCGCGCGCGCCGCCATAGCAACGGCCGCGTCAATCCGAGTCTTGTCTGATGTTCAAGTTACGCGCGATGCAGGTGCGCGATATCCCTGCCGTGATGTCGATTCAGGAAGAATCCTACGCCGCCGAAATCCTCGAGGATGAAGCGGTCATCCGCGACCGTCTCGCTGCCTTTCCGCGACTCGCCTGGGTGGCCGAAGACGAACAAGGCGTCTGCGCCTATCTGTTCGCCTATCACTCGCGCGTCGGCAAGGTCACCCCGCTGGACGGCGATTTCAAACAGTACCCCGAAGCCGATTGCCTCTACCTGCACGACCTGGCCGTCTCGCGCCGCGCCGCCGGCCGTGGCATCGGCCCGGCGTTGGTGAGCCGCAACCTGGAGCAGGCCAGCCGCCAGCAGATCCGCTATTCGGCACTGGTTTCGGTGCAGGAATCCGAAGCCTTCTGGTCGCGCCTGGGCTACAGCGCTCATACCGAACTCGAACCGCGCCAGGTCGATAACCTCGCCAGCTATCGCCTCCCCGCGGTTTACATGGTGCGCGCCCTGCATTGATGCACCCCGATGGTGCGAGCATATAGCTGACGCACCATCATGATGCGGCATGAGCCCCATTTTCAGGCACGGCCAGCCCCGCAGCCGGCGCGACGCCTCTGCCAACGCAGGTTGGCAAGCGCCTTGCTCTGCTTGTGCCGAACGCACAACCGGAACTGCCGCGCCCATGCTGGTCATTCATCGCCGTACACAGACGCATGCCAAGGCTGACGCCGAACTCCTGCTTACCTATGAGGCACGCAGCAAGTCACGCCTGCGCTGCTTCACCACGACGGGCGAGGACGTCGGCCTGTTCCTCGAGCGCGGCCAGCCGCCGCTACGCGATGGCGAGTCTCTCGAGGCCGAAGACGGCCGCATCGTCCGCGTGCGTGCCCGCCCGGAGCGCCTGCTGCATGTCACCTGCGCCAGCGCCTTCGAGCTGACGCGCGCGGCCTATCACCTCGGCAACCGCCACGTGGCGCTGCAGATCGGCGACGGTTGGCTGCGCCTGCTCGACGACTACGTGCTTAAGGACATGCTGCTGCAGCTTGGCGCCACGGTCGAAGCCATCGAGGCGCCCTTCCAGCCCGAACATGGCGCCTACGGCGGCGGCCACCATCACTCCCACGCGGGCGAGGCCGAGTTCAGCTACGCCCCTCGTCTGCACCAGTTCGGAGTGCGCCCGTGATCAACGGTGCGGCCTGGGGCCTGCTGCGCCTGGCCAGCCCGCAGCTGCCGATCGGCGGCTACAGCTACTCGCAGGGCCTGGAAATGGCGGTCGAGCAGGGTCTGGTCGCCACCGCCGAACAGGCTGCTGCCTGGCTCGAGGATCAACTGCTCTTGAACCTGGCGCGCTTCGAGGCGCCGCTTCTGCTGGCGCATTGCGAAGCGGCCGCCCGCGAGGATTGGCCCGCCCTTGCTGAACTCGCCGAACGCCACCGCGCCAGCCGTGAAACCCGCGAACTGCAGCTGGAAAGCCGGCAGATGGGTTACTCGCTCGGCCAACTGCTCGACGGCCTGCCGGAACTAGACGCCCCCGCCCGCGCTCTGCTTGCCCGCACCCCCGAATCTGGTCTGGCCCTGACCTGGGCGCTCGCCGCCCGCGCGTGGCAGATCCCGCCGCGGGAGGCGCTGAGTGCCTGGTTTTGGGGCTGGCTGGAAAACCAGCTGGCGGTGCTGATGAAAACGCTGCCGCTGGGGCAGCAGGCGGCCCAGCGGCTGACGTCGGCCTTGCTGCCAAGCCTCGACCAGGCCGCTCGCATCGCCACCGACCGGGCGCCCGAGGATTGGGGGAGCCTGCCGTTCGGACTGGTGCTGGCCAGCATGGGACACGAGCGACAGTACAGTCGGTTGTTCAGGTCATGAGCAGACCAACGGTCGCCTCCGCCATTCGCATCAGGCGGAACGAGCACTGCCCGAGAGCCCGCGCGCCCATGCGACCTACTTTATTCACGGAGCCCATGCAAAGGGACCTCGGCCGCGCAGCCGTTGGCTTTTTGCCTGAGTGTCGGAACGCCCCTTGGAAGCACCCAAGCCACTGCCGACACGCACTGCATCCGCAAGCGGCAAATACGCTCACCCAACGAATCCCATCCCTGCCCCAATCGGCAGCGGCACCCCTTTCGCAACCCCAAGGCAGCCACATCGCCTTCCAGAGGAGACCATCCATGAACAGCCAACCCCTGCGCGTCGGCATCGGCGGCCCGGTCGGGTCGGGCAAGACCGCCCTGACCCTCGCCCTGTGCCGCGCCCTGCGCGAGCGCTACAACATCGCCGTCGTCACCAACGACATCTACACCCAAGAGGACGCCCAGTTCCTGGTGCGCAACGAAGCACTGGCACCCGAGCGCATCATCGGCGTGGAAACCGGCGGCTGCCCGCACACGGCCATTCGTGAAGACGCCTCGATCAACCTCGAAGCGGTCGAACAGCTCAACCGGCGCTTCCCGGGGCTGGACCTGATCATCGTCGAATCCGGCGGTGACAACCTCTCGGCAACCTTCAGCCCCGAGCTGTCGGACCTGACGCTCTACGTGATTGACGTCTCGGCCGGCGACAAGCTGCCGCGCAAGGGCGGGCCGGGGATCTGCAAGTCCGACCTTCTGGTGATCAACAAGGTCGACCTCGCTCCCATGGTCGGCGCCTCGCTGGAGGTCATGGACCGCGACGCCCGCAAGATGCGTGGCGACAAGCCGTTCGTGTTCAGCAACCAGAAAGTCGGCCAGGGGCTCGACGAGATCATCGCCTTCATCGAACAACAGGGAATGCTCAGCGCCGCCTGAGCCAACACCGCCTGTAGGCCCGCCCGTCCGTGCTCGCTTATCGCCAAGCGCTTCGCCAGCCAGCCAGCGGGCTGCTACCGGGAAACCGCCGACCGCGCCGACGCGAAGCATCGCGACGATTCGAACGCATCATGCAAACCAGAGGGAACACCGAATGAACAGAAAACTTCTCTTGGCCACCGCCCTGCTGCTCAGTCCGGCGCTGGCTGTAGCCCACCCCGGGCACGACCACGCCGGCATCATGTCCGGTCTCGCCCATCCGGTCTTCGGCCTCGATCATCTGCTGGCGATGCTCGCCGTCGGGCTCTGGGCGGCGCAGCAGACCGGCACGGCGCGCTGGGCGCTGCCGCTGACCTTCGTCGCCACCATGCTGCTCGGCGGCCTGCTCGGTTTTGCCGGGGTCGAGATGCCGCTGATGGAAACCGGCATCGCCGGGTCGGTGCTGGCGCTGGGCCTGTTGGTCGCACTGGCGGTACGCCCACCACTGGCCGTCGCAGCCGGCCTGACCGCCCTGTTCGCCGCCAGTCACGGGGTCGCGCACGGCCTGGAGTTGCCGGCCCTGTCGAGTCCCTGGGGTTATGCCGCCGGTTTCGTGGCCGCGACCGCGGCGCTGCACGGCGCCGGCTACGTCGTTGCCCGCAGCTTGCCGCAGGTTGCCGCGCCTCTGGTACGCATCGCCGGTGCGGCGTCGGCCCTGGCTGGCGCCTGGTTGCTCGCGGCCTGACAAACGACGCGTGAATGGTCGAGGTGCAGAGCCTCGACTGCTGGGCCGAAGCGACTGTATACCCCTGCGGCTTCACGCCGCCATGCCGTTCTTGAAATGAAAAGCCCGAGCCAGTGACCTGACTCGGGCTTTTTTCGTTGCGCCTGGCTCAGCGGAACGGCGGTTCGTCGAAGCTGCGCAGCTTGCGCGAGTGCAGCGAGTTGAGTTGGTTGCGCAGCATATCCAGCGCTGCGATACCGATCTTCAGGTGCTGGGTCACGGCCCGCTCGTAGAAGGCGTTGGCCGAGCCCGGCAGCTTGATCTCGCTGTGCAGCGGCTTGTCCGACACGCAGAGCAGCGTCCCGTAGGGCACCCGCAGGCGGTAGCCCTGGGCGGCGATGGTGCCGCTCTCCATGTCCACCGCCACGGCGCGCGACAGGTTGATCAACGGCCGCTCCTGCGCCCAGCGCAGCTCCCAGTTACGGTCGTCGTAGGTCAGCACGGTGCCGGTGCGCAGCCGCTTCTTCAGCGCCTCGCCCTTGTCCCCGGTCACCTGCGCCGCGGCTTCCTGCAGCGCCTGCTGCACCTCCGCCAGCGCCGGCAGCGGGATGTGCGGCGGCAGCACGCGATCGAGGATGCCGTCGCGCCGCATGTAGGCGTGAGCCAGCACGTAGTCGCCGATCGACTGCGACTGCCGCAGGCCGCCGCAATGGCCGATCATCAGCCAGCAGTGCGGACGCAGCACGGCGAGGTGATCGGTGATGTTCTTCGCATTCGATGGCCCGACGCCGATGTTGACCAGGGTGACGCCGTGGCCGTCCTCTGCGACCAGGTGGTAGGCCGGCATCTGGTAGCGATGCCAGAGCACGCCGCCGATGATCGCCTGGGCTTCACCTTCATCCATGCCGCGCTTGATGATCACGTTGCCCGGAAGCACCATCCGCACGAAGCGGGTGTCGTCGCGCAGCATGTCCAGCCCGTGGCGGATGAACTGGTCGACGTAGCGATGGTAGTTGGTCAGCAGGATCCAGGGCTGTACATGGCGCCAATCGCTGCCCGTGTAATGCACCAGCCGGCGCAGGGAGAAGTCCACCCGCGCGCCGTCGAACAGCGCCAGCGGATAAGGGTCGGCGTGCTCCCAGTCATAGAGGCCGTCGGCAATGTCGTCCGTGGCAGCGGACAGGTCGGTGCTGGGGAACACCCGGGCCAGCTCGGCCGCGGTCACGCCGGTGCCGGCCAGCTCGTCGCCCTGCTCGATCACATAGGGGTAGGGAATGTTGCGGTCGCTGATGCCGACCTCGACCTTGACACCGAAATCGGCGATCAACGGGCGCAACTGGTCGAGCAGATAGCCGCGGAACGCCGCCGGATGCGTCACGGTAACGCTGTAGATGCCCGGCGCCTGCACCTTCGCGTAAGCGCGCGTCGAAGCCGGGACCTGGCCGTGGCAGGCGTAGGTCAGGCGTAGCTCGGGGTAGCGAAACAGTGCGCGCTCGGCGGCATCGGGCTCCTCGCGCGTGGCGACATAGCGTTTGAGCGCCTGGTTCAGCGCGCGCGTGGCGTGCTGGTGCAATTCGGCAAGGTGGTCCACGGCCGCTTCAGCGCTGGTGGCAATGCGAAAGGTCTCGCCTGCTGGATTCATGGTGGGTTTCCTTGTCTGGTCGTTGAAAACATCTTGCCTGCTGTTCGATGACAGCGGTAGCACCCGTCCGCACTCATTCATCGCACCGCGCCGCGGCGAGCAAACCCGACAACCGCTCCAGCCGCGCCTTCAAGAGCGCCAGGCTCGGCGCAGCGGTCAGACTCAGGCGCAATGCAGGAGGCGCGTCATGCCCGACCGCGAACATTGCCGAACCGGCAGCCTCGATCCCAGCCAGGCGACACAAGCTGGCCATATCGACACCAGACGCAAGCGGCAGCCAGAGATGCGGTGAGGGCACGCCCCTGGAGCCAAGCAGCTTCTGCGCCAACCGCCAGCGTTGGTGGACCTGCTCGCGCTGCCAGGCCAACCGACGCGCCGCGGTACCGTCCTGCAGCCAGTCGCTGCCGATTCGCAGGCACAGCGGTGAAAGCGCCCAGCTGGTCGCCTGAGCCTCGGGGTCGATTCGTACCATGAGCGCCGCAGGCCCGGCCATGAACCCCAGCCGCAATCCCGGCGCGACGGTCTTCGACAGGCTGCTGACCAGCAGGGTGCGCTCGGGCAATACCGAGGCCAGGGACGGCTCATCGCCCAGCGCCCCGTAGATATCGTCCTCGATGATCCACAGTCCACGCGCCCTGGCCACGGCGGCGATGGCTTCGCGGCGCAGCGCGTTCATGCTCGCGCCCGTCGGGTTCTGCAGGCAGGGAGTCAGCACGGCGACGCGCGCCGAGGTGGCTCGTGCCTGGCGGTCGAGGTCCTGCGGCAGGATGCCGTGTTCATCCATCGCCACGCCGTGCAGAGGCAGCCGCAACTGGCGCCCGGCCGCCTTGATACCCGGCGATGTCAGCCCTTCGACCAGCACCGCTTCACCCGGCTCGCAAAGCCCGAGCAGCGCGGCGAATACCCCTTGCTGAGCACCGGCACACAGCACCACCTGCGAAGGCGGCATTTCGAGCGCCCGTCCGCGCAGCCACTCGCTGACGGCCAGCGCACCATGCCGCAGGCTGCGCGCGGTGGGATAACCCTGCAGACCGGCCATCTCGTGGCGCGCGCAAAGCGCCGTCACACTGCGCTGCAGGTCGTCATCGTCGGGATCGAGCACGGGCAGATTCGTCGAAAGATCGAGCGCTTCGGCGTCCGGCTCGGGTGATTTCAGGCGGAACAGGCTGGCTTCCCGGCTGCTGGCCAGCACGTAGGTGCCGCGCCCGACCTCGCCGCCGATGAGGTGGCGCCGTCCTGCTTCACGGTACGCCTGCATCGTCGTGCTCGGGTTCAGGCCCAGCGCCCAGGCGAGCCGGCGCTGTGGCGGCAGCCGGTCGCCGGGCCGCAGCTCGCCAGACGCGATCGCCGTGGCGATGGCCTCGACCAGCGCCAGATAGCGCGGCTGGCCATCATCCGAAAGGGTTGGTAACCACATTGCTTGCCATGCAATAAAAGAATTTACCCATACAATGCGCGGCTCGTAGGATCGACGTCAAACCCAGCCAGGAGCTTCCGATGTTCGATCTCGACGCACTGCGCCAGGCAGCGGAACTGGTACACCAGTCCATCCCGCCTACCCCGCAACATGCCTGGCCACTGCTGGCCCGACGACTCGGCTGCCAAGTCTGGGTCAAGCACGAGAACCACACGCCGGCCGGCGCCTTCAAGGTCCGTGGCGGGCTGGTCTATATCCAGGAACTGATCAAGCGCGAACCTCGACTACCCGGGCTGATCACCGCCACCCGCGGGAACCACGGCATCAGCCTGGCGATGGCTGCTCGTGACGCGGGGCTGCAGCTGCGGATTCTCGTCCCCGAGGGCAATTCCACGGAAAAGAACGCCGCCATGCGCGCCTGTGGCGCCGAGGTGATCGAATACGGGCGCGACTTCGACACCGCCCGCCTGCGCGCCGCGCAGCTCGCCAAGACAGACGGCTGGCACTTCGTTCCATCACTGCACCCCGACCTGATCAAGGGCGTCGCCACCTACGCACTCGAACTGCTCGAGGCCGTGCCCGACTTGCGCCGCGTCTATGTTCCGATCGGCCTGGGTTCCGGCATCTGCGGCATGATCCGCACCCGCGACCTGCTGGGCCTGGACACCGAGATCATCGGCGTGGTCTCCAGCGCGGCCGACGCCTACGCGCAGAGCGTCGAACAGGGGCGGATCGTCTGCACCGAAACCGCCGATACCTTCGCCGACGGCATGGCCTGCCGCATGCCGGCGCCCGAGGCGCTGGAAATCATCCGCACGGGGGCGGCCCGCATCCTGCGCGTCGACGACGCCGCGATTCGCCACGCCATCGTTGCCCTGCACGAAGACACCCACAACCTCGCCGAAGGCGCCGGCGCCGCCGCGCTGGCCGCCGCCATGCAGGACCGCGAGCGCAACCGGGGCAAACGCATCGCGGTCGTGCTCAGCGGGGCGAATATCGATCGGGAGGTGCTGGCGGCGATCCTGACGGGGAAGCCAGCGGTTGCCGACCAGAGTCGATCTAATCCAGAAACGGCGCACTCCGCGCCAGCAGCGCACTGATGTCCAGCCCTGTCGGAAGGGTGCCGAAGACGCGCCCGCGGCCGTCCAGGCGGCTGGCGATGAAGGCGTCCGATACGGCTTCGTTGCCCGCCTCGAGGAGCAGCTTGGCCTGCAGGGCGACGGCGAGGTCTTCGGTCAACTGACGGGCCCGGTAATGGATGGCGTCGGTGTCGGCGAGCGCCGCCTGGAGCTGGCGGACATGCGCGCGCAGGCGCGGGTCGCCATGGCCGTCGCCAAGCTCGTTGTGCAGGACATCGAGCGCGCCGGACTCCCTGGACAGGGCTCGCAATACATCCAGGCACTGGACGTTGCCGGAACCTTCCCAGATCGAATTGACCGGGGCCTCGCGGTAGAGCCGCGGCAGGAGGGTGTCTTCGACATAGCCGGCGCCGCCCAGGCATTCGCTGGCCTCGGCGATCATTTCCGGGGCGCGCTTGCAGATCCAGTACTTGCCGATGGCGGTCACGACGCGGGCGAAGGTTTCCTCGCCTTCGTCGAACGGATGATCGAGGGCACGGCCCATGCGCATGGTCAGCGCCAACGCAGCCTCGCTTTCCAGCGCGAGGTCAGCCAGCACGTTCTGCATCAGCGGTTGCTCGATCAACGCCTTGCCGCCGACCTGACGGTGCGTGCAATGGTGCATGGCCTGGGTCAGCGCCTGGCGCATCAGCGAGCTTGAGCCGACCATGCAGTCGAAGCGGGTCGAGGCGACCATCTCGATGATGGTCGGCACACCACGGCCCTCCTCGCCGATCATCCAGGCAAGCGCGCCGCGATACTCGACCTCGCTGGAGGCGTTGGACCAGTTGCCGAGCTTGTTCTTCAGCCGCTGGATGTAGAACTGGTTGCGACTGCCGTCCGGTCGATGGCGCGGCAGCAGGAAACAGGTCAGCCCCCGTTCGGTCTGCGCCAGGGTAAGGAAGGCGTCGCACATGGGCGCCGAGCAGAACCACTTGTGGCCGACCAGTTCGTAGGCCTGGCCCGGCCCAGTGGCGCCGACGGGGTACGCGCGAGTGGTGTTGGCACGCACGTCGGTGCCGCCCTGTTTCTCGGTCATGGCCATGCCGATGGTGACGCCGGCTTTCTGCTCCATGGGCAGGTTGCGCGGGTCGTATTCGAGGCTGAGGATCTTGGGCAGCCAGAGGTCGGCGATTCCCGGTTGCTGGCGCAGCGCGGGCACGCTGGCGTAGGTCATCGTCAGCGGGCAGCTGCTGCCCGCCTCCGCCTGGTTGTGCAAGTACATCAGCCCGGCCCGGGCGACCTGTGCGCCGGGTTGCGGGTCGGTCCAGGGCAGCGAGGGGATGCCGTGGGCGATGGCGGTGCTCATCAGCTGGTGGTAAGCGGGATGGAATTCCACCAGATCGATGCGATGGCCGTAACGGTCGTGGCTCTTGAACACCGGGCGATTCTCATTGGCGAGAAACCCGGCCGCTATCAGCGGGCCGCCGGCCAGCGCACCGTATGCGTCGAGTCGCGTCTCGGCCCAGCCACCCCGATAGCGACGCACCCAGTCCTGCAGTGGCAGGTCGAGCCGATACAGATTCACGCCGTCGAGCGGCGGTACCTGGTTCAGGACTTCATGGGTTTCGGCATATTCGTGCAGGCTCATGGCAGCTTTCCTCGATGCGGGTCGCGCGGCGCCAGTCGCCTTGCGCCGGCGACAGACCAGGCCGGTCATGTGAGGGGGCCAGACGCGCCCCGTCCGTCAAGTGAAGCACGCACCAGGACAGGGCAAAAGTGCGGTTTCGGCCAATCTTGCGCGGAGAATGTCGCGCCGGTGTCAGGCCGGCTGGAAAGGCATCAGCAGCTGGAAACGGCTGCCCTGGCCGGGCTCGGAATGGTAGGACAGGCCGCCGCCCTGCAGTTCGATCAGCTGCCGGCAGAGCGACAGGCCGATGCCGAGCCCGCCGTACTGCCGCGTCATGCTGCCGTCGAGCTGGCGGAAATACTGGTAGAGCGAATCGTCCGAGGGCGCTTCGAAGCCGATCCCGGTGTCGATCACTTCGACCCTGAGCTCGAAGCCGTCCCCGGTATCCTTCCCACTGACGGCCAAGGTCACGCCGCCATGCAAGGTGAACTTGATGGCGTTGTCGAGCAGGTAGCCGAGGCTCTGTTTCAGTTTCGCCGCGTCACCCACGAGCATCGCGGGCAAGCCAACGGCGAAGTCCAGGTCGAAATCCAGGCCACGCGAGGCCGCACGTGGGCCGTAGAGCATATAAAGCTCGTCGAAGACGGCCCGCAACCCGAACGCCTCCTGGCGTACGCGGAGCTTGCCGGCCTGCAGTTCGGTCAGCGCAAGGATGTCGTTGACCAGGCGCATCATGTCCCGTGCCGAGCTGGTGGCAATGCGCTGGTACTGCTCCAGCTCGTTGCCCAGGTCGAGGGTGCGCATCAGGTCGAGGCTACCGATCACCCCATGCATGGGCGTGCGCAGTTCGTGCGTGACGTTGGCCAGGAACTGGTCCTTCAGGCGGTTGCTTTCGGCCAGCTCGCGGTTCAGCTCCTCGAGCTTGCGCCCGGTTTCCTCGAGCATCTGCGCGCGCTCTTCCTTCATCATGTTGATGCGGTCGGCCAGCGCCAGTGACAGCAGCGCCACCTCGACGGCGGAACCGATCTGCCCGGCGTACATGGTCAGGAACATGTGCGGCAGGTAGCCAAGGACCATGAGCGTATTGATCTGACCGCCAATGAGAAAGGTCGTCCAGGCGATCATGAAGTAGCGGGCCACGCGCATGCCGCGATGCCAGGCCAGTATCCCGGCGACAAAGATGACGAGGATGAACCACAGTGCGAGGAAGGTCGCCAGCCGCAGCGCCAGTGCGTAGCTGGAAGTAAACGACAGCACCATGGTGACCACCCCCAGCGCCATCAGGGCAAGCAGCGCACGATCGATCCAGGGGCTGTGTTCGTGGGTATGCAGGAAGCTGCGCGCGAACTGGCAGCCAAACAGGCCGGCGGCGCCGATCAGGAAAGGGGTCGAAGCGTTCGCCCACCAGGGCGACTCGGGCCAGAAATACTGCACGCCGAGGCCGTTCACCGAGATCTGGTAGAGCCCGAACGAGCCGATGTAGAGGATGTAGTAGAGGTAGCTGCGGTCCCTGACGCTGAGATAGATGAACAGGTTGTAGACAAGCATCACTAGCAGCACGCCGTAGATCACCGCCAGGATGTAAATGTGCGCTGATTGCTCTTCCAGATAGGCGACCGGTGCCCAAAGGGTCAGGGGCACCTGGATCGAGCCCTCGCTCTCCAGCCGCAGGTAGAGGCGCTGGCTCTGGCCGGGCGTCATCTGCAGCTCGAAAAGGTGGTTGCGCTGGTGGATCTGGCGCTGGCTGAACGGCAGGGTGTCACCGCTGCGCTCGGCCAGGCGATAGCCGCCCTGCCCATCCGGCAGGTAGAGCTCCAGCAGATCCAGGGGCGGATAGGCCAGCTCCAGCCACCAGCGGCTCCGCTCGCCGGCACGGTAATCCAGATCGACACGCAGCCAGAAAGCCGAACGCGAGTAGCCGGCGTTGAGTACATCCTGATCGTGCGGAACGAACTTGCCCGCCGCATCGAGCGCGACCACCTCTTCGATGCGCGCTTCGCGCGTCGGGTCTTCCAGAACGGCCATCGCCCGCCCGAGGGGAATGCGGCGGTCGTGTTCGTCGAACACGACTGCGCTGGCCAGCATCGGCAACACGCTGAAGATCAGCAGGATGAAATGGCGCATGCGTCGGAGAATCCATCGAGCACGTCAGGGAAGCCTACCTCCCTGAAGACACGTGACCGCTCAGAAGTGGTGGCACTTTAGCATGGGTTAACGGCAAAGGTTCCGACGAACTGAGGGAACCTGCCGAGCGGCTCGTTGTCTAGCCGCGACCTGCTGACCCCGGGCGAGCCGTGCCCGGTGTTTGGTGATAAGCTCGCACGCCTCGAAATACCGGCGCAACACTGCACCGGCCGCCCGTGCCACGCCTACCCTGGGGAACCCTCGATGTCCGGCCCTTGCTCCCGCCCTGTCGTCCTCTGCCTCTCCGGCCATGACCCAAGCGGCGGCGCCGGCCTGCAAGCTGACATCGAAGCGTTGCTGGCCCAGAGCTGTCACGCCGCGCCCGCGGTCACGGCCCTGACCGTCCAGGACACCGTCGACGTCGCCGACTTCCGCGTGCTGGATCGCGCCTGGGTGATGGCTCAAGCCGACGCGGTCATCGCCGATCTCCCCGTGGCGGCGGTCAAACTGGGCATGCTCGGCTCGGTCGAAATGGTCGACACGGTGCTGGAGATCATGCAGAAGCTGCCCGGCGTCCCGCTGGTCTGCGACCCGGTGCTGCGCGCTGGCGGCGGCGGTGCGCTGGGCAAGGACGAAGTTGGCTACGCCATGCGCGAGCGGCTGTTCCCGGTGTCCACCATCGCGACGCCGAACCTGCCGGAAGCCCGCATCCTCGCCGAGTTACCGGAAGGCAGCGCCGACGAATGCGCCGAGCGGCTGTTGCCACGGATCCGTCATCTGCTGATCACCGGTGGCCACGGCGACGAAACCGAGGTGCACAACCGACTCTACTGCCGCGATGGCAGCCGCTACGACTTCAGCTGCCAGCGTCTTCCGGGCAGCTATCACGGCTCAGGCTGCACCCTGGCCAGCGCGCTGGCCGGGCGGCTGGCACTCGGCGAGGACCTGGTCAGCGCAGTCAAGACGGCACTCGACTACACCTGGCGCACCCTGCGCGACGCCGAGGCCCCGGGCCGCGGCCAGTACATTCCCCGTCGCCTTCCGCTGGATCTGCCCTGAAGGAACCCGCCGATGAAAGTCACCTCACGGCTACGCGGACTCTATGCCATCACCGACAGCAGGCTGCTCGCCGAGGGCCGCCTGCTGCCCTATGTCGAAGCCGCGCTCGATGGCGGCGCCCGCCTGCTGCAATACCGCGACAAGTCCGACAACGACGCACGCCGCCTGCGTGAAGCCGAGGCCCTGCAGCAGCTGTGTGAACGCTACGGCGCGCACCTGATCATCAATGACGATGCCGAACTCGCCGCACGACTGGGCGCAGGCCTGCATCTCGGACAGGAAGACGGCTCACTGTCCGCCGCGCGCGCCCTGCTCGGACGCAAGGCCATCATCGGCGCCACCTGCCATGCCCGCCTGGATCTGGCTGAGCAGGCCGTTTCGGAGGGTGCCAGCTACATTGCCTTCGGCCGTTTTTTCGACTCCAACACCAAGCCTGGCGCGCCCAGCGCTACACCCGAACTGCTCGAGCAGGCCCGCCAGCGGTTCGAAGTCCCGATCACCGCGATCGGCGGCGTGACGCTGGAGACCGCCCCCGAGCTGATCGCCCGGGGTGCGAGCCTGATCGCGGTGATTCACGCGCTGTTTTCCGCGGAGTCGCCGCGCGAGGTCGAGCGCCGTGCCCGCGCGTTCAGCGATCTGTTCGCCGCTCACTGAGCGCCTGGCGGTACCGTACGCGTCCGCCATGTTTCCCCACTTCCCCGCATGAGAGGCCTAGCATGTCCCGTTCCGAAATTCTGTTCGCCAGCGCCCAGCAGCACATCCCCGGCGGAGTCAATTCGCCGGTCCGCGCGTTTCGCAGCGTCGGCGGCACCCCGCTGTTTCTCAAGCATGCCGAGGGCGCCTATGTCATCGACGAGGATGACAAGCGCTACGTCGACTATGTCGGCTCCTGGGGACCGATGATCCTCGGGCACAGCCATCCGGAGGTGCTCGACGCCGTTCGCCGCCAACTGCAGCACGGCCTGTCCTACGGCGCGCCAACGGCGATGGAAACGGAGATGGCCGAGCTGGTCTGCAGCCTGGTGCCGTCGATGGAGATGATGCGCATGGTCAGCTCCGGGACCGAAGCCACCATGAGCGCCATCCGCCTGGCCCGTGGCTACACCGGGCGCGACAGCATCATCAAGTTCGAAGGCTGCTACCACGGCCATTCCGACAGCCTGCTGGTCAAGGCGGGTTCCGGCGCGCTGACCCAGGGCGTGCCCAGTTCGGCCGGCGTACCGGCAGCCTTCGCCAAGCACACCCTGACCCTGCCGTTCAACGACCTGGCCGCCGTGGAGCGGATGCTCGGCGAAGCGGGCCAGGACGTCGCCTGCATCATCGTCGAGCCCGTCGCCGGCAACATGAACTGCGTGCCGCCCGCTCCGGGCTATCTGCAAGGGCTGCGCAAACTGTGCGACCAGCACGGCGTTGTGTTGATCTTCGACGAGGTGATGACCGGCTTCCGCGTCGCGCTCGGCGGCGCGCAGGCGCACTACGGCGTGACACCGGACCTGACCACCTTTGGCAAGATCATCGGCGGCGGCATGCCGGTCGGCTGCTTCGGCGGCAAGCGCGCGATCATGGAGCGCATCGCCCCGCTCGGCCCGGTCTACCAGGCCGGCACGCTCTCAGGCAATCCTCTGGCCATGGCCGCCGGCCTGACCACCCTCAAGCTGATCAATCGCCCCGGCTTCCATGACGAGCTCAGCGACTACACCACGCGCATGCTCGATGGGCTGAAGGCCCGCGCCACCGCAGCCGGCATCCCCTTCGTCACGACCCAGGTGGGCGGCATGTTTGGCCTGTACTTCAGCGAGGCGGCCGATATCGTCACCTTCGATGACGTGATGGCCAGCGATGCCGAGCGCTTCAAGCGCTTCTTCCATCTGATGCTCGAAGGCGGCGTGTACCTGGCGCCCAGCGCGTTCGAGGCCGGTTTCACCTCCATTGCCCACGGCGAGACGGAACTGAAACTGACGCTTGACGCCGCCGAGCGCGCCTTCGCCCAACTGAAGCGTGCCTGATGCCGGAGCTACTCCAGGCGCTGCTCCTCGCCGTCCTGGCGACGGCCAGTGCCGTTCGGCTCGGCCTGGCCCGTCGCGGCCATGACGAGGCGAATCAGCCCGCTCTCTTCAGTGCCCTGCTCGCGCTCGCCCTGGCGGCTGGCGGTGGCGCCTGTGCGGCGGCGCGACTCGGCGTCGGCCTGGACACGCTGCACGCCGAGCGCTGGCTGCTGCAGGCCACGCTGCTGCTCGGGCTGCCGTTGGCCGGCATCGCCGCGCTGGCGCTCAGTCGCCGGTCGCCCTGGAGCCGCCCGACCTGGGGTCGCGTGATCATCGGCTTGTGCGTGTTCTTCGAGCTGGCCCGCCGCTTCGAACGGAGCGATGAGTATGCCGCGATGCTGGCGGTGGCCAGCGCCCTGTTGATCGCCTATGCCGGCCTGTTGCGCTGGCCGGCCCGCCGCACCGCATTGGCCGGCTTGGTCGCAGCCCTGCTGGCACTGCTGTCGGCCTCCTGGAACGGGCTGGTGTTTCGCCATCCGCTGGCGGATTACCAGATGCTCTGTCTGGCGCTCCTCTGCCCGTTGCTGGCCTGGCTGCTGCCGAATCTGGCCATCCAGTTCGACCAGCGCGATGAAATGCCGGCATAAAAAGCGGCCGGCGCGCGATTAAGGCTTTGTAAGGCGGCGGCGCCTTATCCATAATGTGACCGCTGGCTCGTTTTACGCCACACTTCCAATCACCGCCCTGATCTTCGAGGCGCCTCGATTCATGATTCGCACCGGTCGCAGCCTTGCTCTTGGCTGTCTGCTGCTACTGACGCCCCTGTCGAGCTTTGCAGGTGGCAATTCGCTGCTGATCCCGGCGACCTCCCGCTGTGCACTGAACATGCCCCCCGAGGAGATGCCCGAGGCCTTGCGCGCCTGTGAACAGACCGCGCGGGATGGCGATGTCCAGGCCGCCTACGAACTCGGCGAGTACTACTACGATGGACGCCGCACACCACGCGACCTGCCGAAAGCACTGCACTGGTTCGAGCAGGCCTCGCTGCAGGGGCACGCCTTGGCACAGCATCGCCTGGGCGTCATGTTCTTTCGCGGCGAAGGCGTGCCGGCCAACAATGTGCAGGCCTACATAGTACTGAAGATGTCCGCCGTCAACGGCGAGGAAGAGGCGCTGGACACGGCCGACCGGGTTTCCTCACAGATGCGCCGCGACGAACTGGAGATCGCCACCCAGGTGCTCGGCCAGATATTCCGCGACTACCTGATGGACCTGCAGACCGCCGGCGAAAACAAACCCTTCTCGCCCTGAGCACTCATCAGCCGCGCCGTCTTACCCACGCCGGGCCACGCGCGACGCTTTCAACGGGTTCGGCGTACGCATATAATCGCCGGTCATTTTTTGCACAACGCCGGCCCGTAACATGACCCGCAAGCTCTACATCGAAACCCATGGCTGCCAGATGAACGAGTACGACAGCTCGCGCATGGTGGACCTGCTGGGCGAGCAACAACCTCTCGAGCTCACTGCCAACCCGGCGGAAGCCGATGTGATCCTGCTCAATACCTGCTCGATTCGTGAAAAGGCCCAGGAAAAGGTCTTCTCCCAGCTGGGGCGCTGGCGCGAGCTGAAGCAGGACAACCCGCAGCTGGTCATCGGGGTCGGCGGCTGCGTCGCGAGTCAGGAAGGCGCGGCCATTCGCGACCGCGCGCCATACGTCGATGTGGTGTTTGGTCCGCAGACGCTGCACCGCCTGCCTGAGATGATCGACGCCGCGCGCACCACCAGAGAGCCGCAAGTCGACATCTCCTTCCCCGAAATCGAGAAGTTCGATCGCCTGCCGGAACCCCGCGTCGACGGCCCGACCGCGTTCGTCTCGGTGATGGAAGGCTGCAGCAAGTACTGCACCTTCTGCGTCGTGCCCTACACCCGCGGCGAAGAAGTCAGCCGGCCGCTGGCCGACGTACTGGCCGAGATCATCCACCTCGCCGAAAACGGCGTGAAAGAGGTGACGCTGCTAGGGCAGAACGTCAACGGCTACCGCTTCGACGACCATGATTTCGCCGACCTGCTGCACGCCGTGGCGGCGGTCGATGGCATCGATCGCATCCGCTACACCACCAGCCATCCGCTGGAGTTTTCCGACGCTATCATCCAGGCCCACGCCGAGATTCCGCAGCTGGTCAAATACCTGCACCTGCCGGTGCAGTCCGGCTCCGATCGGGTGCTGGCGGCGATGAAGCGCAACCACACGGCGCTGGAATACAAGTCGCGCATCCGCAAGCTGAAGGCCGCGGTGCCGGAGATGCTGATCAGCTCGGACTTCATCGTCGGCTTCCCGGGCGAGACGGAGCGCGATTTCGAGCAGACCATGAAACTGATCGAGGACGTCGGCTTCGACTTCTCTTATTCGTTCGTCTACAGCTCGCGCCCCGGCACACCCGCGGCCGACCTGCCCGACGACACTCCCGACGACGTCAAGAAGCAGCGCCTGGCGATCCTGCAACAACGGATCAACCAGCAGGGCTTCGAGAACAGCCGACGGATGGTCGGGACTCGCCAGCGCATCTTGGTCACCGACTATTCCAAGAAGGACCCGGGCATGCTGCAGGGCCGTACCGAGCACAACCGGATCGTCAACTTCCGCAGCGGAAATCCCTTGCTGATCGGCCAGTTCGTCGATGTCCACATCGACGATGCCCTACCGCACTCGTTGCGTGGCACCCTGATGGATTGACGCACGCGAGCGACAGGCGCCAGGGGAGTGCTGGGCGACAGCGCCGCCTGTCGGCTGGCCGCCCAGGCGGCGCCGGGCCGCAGGCCACGCTGCCCGCACCTGCCGCCGGGCTTCGATCCCGGCAACATGCGGCGCTCACCCTGAGTTCGTGGTTTGGAATCGGCGACCGACCAGGCGCGAGACCCGCCGGGTACGGCTCTTCCAGCCCGCTGCTTTTTTCGTCATGCGGCGCTATTCTCACCCCATCTTCATGCACAGCAGGTCAATCAAAAGCCCTTGAACGCCCCTATCGAACCTCATCGTTTCATCCTCGAGCCCTTCGAAGCCGATCGCTTCGCCAACCTCTGCGGCCAGTTCGACGAGCATCTGCGCCTGATCGAACAGCGCCTGGAGCTGGAAATCCGCAACCGTGGCAACCAGTTCGAACTGGTCGGGCCGAGCGACGTCGCCAAGGCCGCGGAAAATCTCCTGCGCCGCCTGTACCGCGAAACCAAGAGCACCGAGTTGTCGCCCGACCTGGTGCACCTGTTCCTGCAGGAATCGGGCATGGAAGAGCTGGCCAACCCCTCGGCGACACCCAATATTTCGCTGCGCACCCGCAAGGGCAACATTCGCCCGCGCGGCGCCAACCAGCAGCGCTATGTGAAGTCGATCCTCGACAACGACATCAACTTCGGCATTGGCCCGGCCGGCACCGGCAAGACCTACCTGGCCGTCGCTTGTGCAGTCGATGCCCTGGAGCGCGAGCAGGTACGCCGCATCCTGCTGGTCCGCCCGGCGGTCGAAGCGGGCGAAAAGCTCGGCTTCCTGCCCGGCGACCTGGCACAGAAGATCGATCCCTACCTGCGCCCGCTCTATGACGCGCTCTACGAGATGCTCGGCTTCGAGCACGTGGCGCGGTTGATCGAGAAGCAGGTGATCGAGATCGCTCCGCTGGCCTACATGCGCGGGCGCACGCTGAACAACAGTTTCATCATCCTCGATGAGAGCCAGAACACCACGCTCGAACAGATGAAGATGTTCCTGACCCGGATCGGCTTCGGCTCGACCGCGGTGATCACCGGTGACATCACCCAGGTCGACCTGCCGCGCGGCACCAAGAGCGGCCTCGCCCATGTCATCGAAGTGCTCAGGGACGTCGACGGCATCAGCTTCACGCACTTCAAGCCCAAGGACGTCGTGCGTCATCCGCTGGTGCAGCGCATCGTCGAGGCCTACGAGCGCTTCGACGAGCACGGTGGGGCGCAGAAGCGGCGGGATACGCAACGCGATGATTGAGCTCGACCTGCAACGGGCGACCGCGGCCGAAACGCCGGATGAACAGGCGTTTCGTCGCTGGTGCGAACTGGCCTTGCGCCAGCGCAGCGCCGACTCCGAACTGACGATACGGCTGGTCGACGAAGCCGAAGGCCGCGAGCTGAACCGCGATTACCGCGGCAAGGACTACCCCACCAACGTGCTGTCCTTTCCGGCGGACGTGCCTGACGGGCCCGACGGCGAGCCCCTGCTGGACATCCCCCTGCTCGGCGACCTGGTGATCTGCGTCGCCGTGGTCGAGCGGGAGGCCGCCGAACAGGCCAAGCCGCTGGAGGCACACTGGGCGCACCTGGTCATCCATGGTTGCCTGCACCTGCTGGGCTACGATCACCTGGAAGACGAGGAAGCCGAAGAAATGGAAGGCCTGGAACGTGAACTGCTGGCGGAGCTGGGTTATCCCGACCCATACGCTGGCGAATAGCCCCCAAGGCATTGCAAGGACCACTGAGTCGAAGACATGAGCGAAGACCGATCGAGCAACGGGCAGAAGTCGTGGTTTGGAAAGATCACCCAGGCTTTTGCCCATGAGCCGAAAACCCGAGAGGAATTGCTGGACGTCCTGCGCGGCGCCCATCAGAACAAACTGCTCGACAACGAAGCCCTGGCGATCGTCGAGGGCGCCATCCAGGTCGCGGATCTGCAGGTGCGCGACATCATGGTGCCGCGCTCGCAGGTGATGAGCATCCGCGCCGACCAGTCACCGCGGGAATTCCTGCCGGCGGTCATTTCCGCCGCACATTCCCGCTACCCGGTGGTTGGCGACAGCCTCGACGAGGTGATCGGCGTGCTACTGGCCAAGGACCTGCTGCCACTGATCCTCCAGGACGAGCAGCACAGCTTCGACATCAAGGATCTGCTCCGCCCGGCCACCTTCGTGCCCGAATCCAAGCGCCTGAACGTCTTGCTCCGCGAATTCCGCGCCAACCACAGCCACATGGCGATCGTTATCGATGAATACGGCGGCGTCGCCGGCCTGGTCACGATCGAAGACGTGCTGGAGCAGATCGTCGGCGATATCGAAGACGAGCACGACATCGAGGAAGACAGCTACATCCGGCCGTTGCCCAGCGGCGACTTCCTGGTCAAGGCGCTTACCCCCATCGACAGCTTCAACGACTACTTCGCCAGCGAGTTCCCGGACGAAGAATTCGACACCGTGGCGGGCCTGGTGATGAACGCCTTCGGGCATCTGCCCAAGCGCAATGAAATCACCGAAATCGACGGGTTCCGCTTCCGTGTGCTGAATGCCGACAGTCGCCGCGTGCACATGCTGCGCCTGACACGGACCGAAGCGGGTAGCTGATCGACTCTGGAGGCAGGCCGGGCCGCCGTACGATGCGGGCCCGTCTCAACCGCTTCGTACCGCCACCCTGTTTGCCTTCTGCATACTCCCGCGCTGATTAAGGATGCCGATGCACTGGATCACTCGCCCCGGCTGGCCGGGCAACCTGCTGGCGATCGCTGCCGGCGCGCTGACGACCTTGTCGCTGGCACCGTTCGACTTCTGGCCGCTGGCCCTGCTGTCGATCGGCCTGCTCTATCTGGGCCTGCGCGAGGTCACGCCGCGGCAGGCCATGGCCCGCGGCTGGTGCTACGGCTTCGGCCTGTTCGCCTCGGGCGTGAGCTGGGTCTACGTCAGCATTCATGATTTCGGCGCCGCGCCGCCACCTTTGGCCGGCTTGCTGACGCTGGGCTTTGTCGCCGGCCTCGCCTTGTTCCTGGCCCTGCTCGGCTGGCTCTGGGTACGCACTCTGAGGACGCCTGGCGCGCCGCTGCGCAATGCGCTGGCATTCGCCGCCCTGTGGCTTGCATTCGACGCCTTGCGTGGCTGGCTCCTGACCGGTTTTCCCTGGCTTTACGTCGGTTACAGCCAACTGGACGGTCCGCTGGCCGGGCTCGCTCCGCTGGGTGGCGTCTGGCTGATCAGCTTCGTCCTGGCCCTGAGCGCCACGCTGCTGGCTGAGGCGCCGCGCCTGTTCGCGAGCAAGGTACAAGTGGCTGTCGCGACGCTCGTGCTGATTCTGCTCTGGGGCGGCGGTCTGGGACTCAGCGGGCACCCATGGACCTCGCCGAAGGGTGGCCCGATCAGCGTCGCGGCAGTGCAGGGCAACGTCGCGCAGAGCCTCAAGTGGGATCCCAAGCAGCTGGAGATGCAGCTGTTGCTCTACCGCGACATAACGTTTCGCAGCCGCCCGGCGGACCTGATCGTCTGGCCTGAAACAGCCATACCGATCCTCAAGGAGCATGCCGAAGGCTACCTGACGATGATGGGCCGTTTCGCCCTGGACCGGCAGGCGGCGATGATTACCGGCGTGCCGGTTCGCCAGCCCAATGCCGAGGGCGAGGTTCGCTACTACAACGGCCTGACGGCCACGGGTGACGCGCGGGGCACCTACCTCAAGCAGAAGCTGGTGCCTTTCGGCGAGTATGTGCCGCTGCAAGACCTGCTGCGCGGGCTGATCGCCTTTTTCGACCTGCCGATGTCCGATTTCGCCCGGGGCGATCCGGGGCAGGCCCTGCTGCAGGCCAAGGGCTATCGGATCGCGCCGTTCATCTGCTACGAGGTGGTCTACCCCGAATTCGCCGCCAGCCTGGCGGCGCAGAGCGATCTGCTGCTGACGGTAAGCAACGATGCCTGGTTCGGCCACTCGATCGGCCCGCTGCAGCATCTGCAGATGGCGCAGATGCGTGCGCTGGAGGCCGGTCGCTGGATGGTGCGCGCCACCAACAACGGTGTCACGGTGCTGATCGACCCGAGAGGGCAGATCACCGAGCGAATCCCGGCGTTCGAGGAGGCCGTGCTCTACGGCGAGGTGACGCCGATGCAAGGGCTGACGCCCTACCTGCGCTGGCGCTCCTGGCCGCTGATCGTCATCTGTGCCCTGCTGCTCGGCTGGGGCATGCTGCGCCGTCGCGCGGCCTGAGGCTCAGGGATATAGCAGCGGGTACAGGAGCAGGCCAGCCGCTTCGTTGAGCAGCGCCCCGTTCTGCCAGATCGCCTTGCTTTCCGGAAGCCAGCCACCGAACGGCCTGCCGTTGGGTACGCCGAGAAAGCCCATGGGCGCAGGAATCACCTGCAGCCCCACCTGCTCGAAACACCAGCGCGCACGTGGCATGTGCGAGGCCGAGGTGACCAGTAACACCCGCTCGACGCCGGCGGCCTTCAGGATCTCGGCACTCTCGACGGCGTTCTCCCAGGTCGTGCGGCTGCGTTCCTCGAGCCAGCGCGTCTGGGTGGAGAAGTCTCGTTGCAAGGCCTCGGCTGCCAGCAGGGCTTCGCTCGGCGGCTCGCCATAGTGCAGGCCGCCGCTGGCCAGGATAGGCAAGCCAGTCGATTTGGCGAGCCTCGAGGCATAGCGCAGGCGTTCCAGCGCGATATGGCTGGGCTGGTCCGACCCCCAACCCGGGTCGGCCTGCTCGCGCCCGGCGCCCAGCACGACGATCGCCTGAGCCAGTTGCCCGGCGCGCGCCCAATCGCTTCGAGCCAGCGCCGGTTCGGTTTCCACTTGTCGCGCCGCCCACTCGACCGTCACCGGCAAGCTCATCAGCCACAGGCCACCGAACCCAGCCACGAAGCAGCCGGCGGCCAGGCGCGGCGCACGACGGCGCAGCCACCATCCAACCAGCAGCAGCAGGAGCAAACCTCCCGGCGGCAATAGCAGTTGCTTGAATAAGTAGCGAATCGGCATGCGTGGCTCCATCGGAAGGGTCGCCACACTTTACCTAGCAAGACAGGCCTTTGTCGGCCTCGGCCCTCAATGTCGAGGATAGGTATGCAGCCGCTGTCGCGCCCGCAGCAGCTGGGAACCACAGGCGCCACAGGCGACCGCGCCGGGCCCTTCCGGCCACCGCACCGGCGTGCCGCAGAGCGCGCAGCTCATCGCCTGTTGAAGCGCAGGAGGGGACTGTTTGCAGCGCTTCGCCGAATGCTGGCGCAGCACATTGCGTAGCGCCGGACGCGACGTCTGCCTGACCATCTGCGCCTGCTCCTCGGCAGCCGCATGCCAACCGGACAGCCATTGAGCGTCCTGTTGCAGGTAGGCCCGGATCAGGTCGAACTCCGCCGGTGTCAGCCCAGCGACTTCCAGCTCCGTGGGCGCGCTGGCGCCCTCGGCTCGTTCAGCCTCTTCCAGGGCGAGACTCAGCCGCTGCAGCACACGACCGTACAGGTTGCCCTCGTTCTCCTGGCGCTCTTTGCCCATGTCTTCACCTCGTCATCCGCCCCGCCCCATACAAGCGTAGCCCAGACTTCACCCCCCACTGCGCCAGCGACAAACGGGAGCGGCAAAACGGGTTTCCCTCGATTGCAGGGGGTCATGTATGCTACGGCGCTTCCATGCTTTCGCATCCGCCCCGTTGCGCCGCGCCCAGCCGCCTAGTGCCGGCACGCTGCAGCCGACCGCCGAGCGAACAGCCCGCCCCTTCTCAATGCCAGTAGCCATGCACGAACAGTATCAGCCCCGCGAGATCGAAGCCGCCGCGCAGTCCCACTGGGATTCGCAGAAATCCTTTGAAGTAAGCGAGCAGCCAGGCAAAGACACCTTCTATTGCCTGTCGATGTTCCCCTACCCCAGCGGCAAGCTGCACATGGGCCACGTGCGCAACTACACCATCGGCGACGTGATCGCCCGCTACCAGCGCATGCAGGGCAAGAACGTCCTGCAACCGATGGGCTGGGACGCCTTCGGCATGCCGGCGGAAAACGCCGCGATGAAGAATCAGGTGGCGCCGGCCAAGTGGACCTACGAGAACATCGCCTACATGAAGGCCCAGCTGAAGAGCCTGGGTCTGGCGGTGGACTGGACACGCGAAGTCACGACCTGCAAGCCCGACTACTACCGTTGGGAGCAGTGGCTGTTCACCCGCCTGTACGAAAAAGGCGTGATCTATCGCAAGAACGGCACCGTGAACTGGGACCCGGTGGACCAGACCGTGCTGGCCAACGAGCAGGTCATCGATGGCCGCGGCTGGCGTTCGGGCGCGCTGATCGAGAAGCGCGAAATCCCGATGTACTACTTCAAGATCACCGCCTACGCGGATGAGCTGCTGGAGAGTCTGGACGAGCTGGATGGCTGGCCCGAGCAGGTCAAGACCATGCAGCGCAACTGGATCGGCAAGTCGCGCGGCATGGAGATCAGCTTCCCCTACGACGTGGCCAGCATCGGCAGCGAAGGCGTGATGAAGGTCTTCACCACCCGCCCCGATACGCTGATGGGTGCGACCTACGTGGCCGTCGCAGCCGAACATCCGCTGTCCACCCTGGCGGCACAGAACAACCCCGAGCTGCAGGCCTTCATCGATGAGTGCAAGCGCGGCGGCGTCGCCGAAGCCGACATCGCCACCCAGGAGAAGAAGGGCCTGGCCACTTCCCTGCGCGTGCAGCACCCGTTGACCGGCGAGCTGCTGCCGGTATGGGTCGCCAACTACGTGCTGATGAACTACGGCGAGGGCGCGGTTATGGCCGTGCCGGCGCACGACGAGCGCGACTTCGAATTCGCCAGCAAGTACGGCCTGCCAATCAAGCCGGTGGTACGCACCAGTGCCGGCAACGAGACGCCCGCCCCCTGGCAGGACGCCTACGGCGAGCACGGCCAGCTGATCAACTCCGGCATCTACGATGGCCTGGATTTCGAAGGCGCCTTCGATGCCATCGAAGTGGCGCTGCAGAAGAAGGGCCTCGGCCAGGCGCGTACCCAGTTCCGCCTGCGTGACTGGGGCATCAGCCGGCAGCGCTACTGGGGCTGCCCGATCCCGATCATCCATTGCGACAGCTGTGGCGACGTGCCGGTGCCGGAAGACCAGCTACCGGTGGTGCTACCCGAAGACGTGGTGCCGGATGGCGCCGGCTCGCCGCTGGCCAGGATGCCCGAGTTCTATGAATGCACCTGCCCGAAATGCGGCGCCCCGGCCAAACGCGAAACCGACACCATGGACACCTTCGTGGAGTCGTCCTGGTACTTCGCCCGCTACGCCAGCCCGAACTACGACCAGGGCATGGTCGACCCGCAGGCGGCCAACCACTGGTTGCCGGTGGATCAGTACATCGGCGGTATCGAACACGCCATCCTGCACCTGCTCTATGCGCGCTTCTTCCACAAGCTGATGCGCGACGAAGGGCTGGTCAGCTCCAACGAACCGTTCAAGAACCTGCTGACCCAGGGCATGGTGGTTGCCGAAACCTACTACCGCACCCTGGAAAACGGCGGCAAGGACTGGTTCAACCCGGCCGACGTCGAGGTCGAGCGTGACGCCAAGGCCAAGGTCATCGGCGCCAGGCTCAAGACCGACGGCCTGCCGGTGGAAATCGGCGGCACCGAGAAGATGTCCAAGTCAAAGAACAACGGCGTCGACCCCCAGGCGATGATCGATGCCTACGGCGCCGACACCTGCCGCCTGTTCATGATGTTCGCCTCGCCACCGGACATGAGCCTGGAGTGGTCCGACTCCGGCGTCGAGGGCGCCAGCCGCTTCCTGCGCCGCGTATGGCGCCTGGCCCACGCGCATGTCAGCGCCGGACTGCCGGGCGCGCTCGATGTGGCCGCACTTAACGATGAGCAGAAGGCTGTGCGCCGCGCGATTCACCTGGCGATCAAGCAGGCCAGCACCGATGTCGGCCAGCATCACAAGTTCAACACCGCCATCGCCCAGGTCATGACGCTGATGAACGTGCTGGAGAAGGCGCCGACCGCCGGAGAACAGGACCGCGCCCTGCTGCAGGAAGGCCTGGAAACCGTCGCCCTGCTGCTGGCACCGATCACCCCGCACATCTGCCACGCACTCTGGCAGCAGCTGGGCAAGCCGGGCGCGATCATCGACGCGCAGTGGCCCAAGGTCGACGAAGCCGCCCTGGTGCAGGACAGCCTGACCCTGGTGGTGCAGGTCAACGGCAAGCTGCGCGGCCAGATCGAAGTGCCGGCCAGCGCCAGCCGGGAAGAGGTGGAGGCCGCCGCGCGCGGCAACGAGAACGTGCTGCGCTTCACCGAAGGCCTGACCATCCGCAAGGTCATCGTGGTGCCGGGCAAGCTGGTCAACATCGTCGCTAACTGATTCGGTCCCGGCGCCTGCGCCGGGCCTGCAAGGGGATAACAAGATGAACAAACGGAATCTGGTGGTGCTGGGTCTGACATTGCTGCTGAGCGCCTGCGGTTTCCAGCTGCGCGGCACGGGCGAAACCAGCTTCGCGCTTCAGGAGATAAACCTGCAGGCGCGTGACACCTACGGCGAGACGGCGAAGCAGCTCGAAGAGCTGTTGGAGCAAAGTGGCGTTCGAGTCCACCCGGGAGCGCGTTACACCCTGGACCTGACCCGCGAGCAGAACCGCCAGCGTACCGCCAGCTACACCACCGCGGCGCGTACCGCTGAATACGAGCTGACCAGCATCGTGGACTATGCCCTCGAAGGGCCACAGAACACCCTGCTGCTCGAAGACCGCGTCGAGGTGCAGCGCGTCTACGTGCATGACAGCAGCAACCTGATCAGCTCTGACCAAGAAGCGGCGCAGTTGCGGCAGGAAATGCGCCGCGAGCTGCTCCAGCAACTGGCCCTGCGCCTGAGCCGCATCACCCCGACGCAGCTCGACCAATTGCAGGAAACCGCCGAAGCCAAGCGCCGCGCCGAAGCCGAAGCCATCGAAGCGCAGATTCGCGAACAGGCCGCGCAGCCGCAGCAATCGCCGATCGAACTGCCGATCCAGTGACAGGCGGGAGCCACCCGTGGGGTGGCCCTCCCCTATACCGCTATGAAGCTATCTCCCGCCCAGCTCGCCAAGCACCTGCAAGGTCCGCTCGCACCCGTCTACATTGTCAGCGGCGATGAGCATCTGCTTTGCCAGGAAGCCAGCGATGCCATCCGCAAGGCCTGCCGAGACCTGGGGTTCAGCGAGCGACAGGTTCTCAATGTAGAGACTGGCTTCGACTGGGGCCAACTCATCGAAGCGGGCGCGAGCCTGTCGCTGTTTGCCGAGAAGCGGCTGATCGAGCTGCGGATTCCCAATGGCAAGCCCGGCGACAAGGGCGCCGCAGCGCTGATCGAATACCTGGCTCGTCCGGCAGAGGACACCGTTCTGCTGGTGAGCCTGCCGAAGCTCGACGGCAGTACCCAGAAAACCAAGTGGGCCAAGGCCCTGATCGACGGCAAGCAAAGTCAGTTCATCCAGATCTGGCCGATCGACGTCGCACAATTACCGCAGTGGATTCGCCAGCGCTTGGCGCAAGCCGGACTGGCGGCCGATCAGGATGCGGTCGACCTGATCACGGCCCGGGTCGAGGGCAACCTGTTGGCGGCTGCGCAGGAGATCGAAAAGCTCAAACTGCTCGCCGACGGAGGACAGGTCACGCTCGACACGGTTCAGGCCGCGGTTGCCGACAGTGCGCGCTATGACGTGTTCGGTCTGATCGACGCCGCGCTGCTGGGCCAGCCCGAGCATGTCCTGCGAATGCTCACCGGGCTGCGGGCCGAAGGCGTCGAGGCGCCGGTCATACTCTGGGCCGTTGCCCGCGAGATTCGCCAGCTCGCCAACATCGCCCAACAGTACGGCCAGGGCGTACCGCTTGACCGGGCTTTCAGCCAGGCGCGCCCGCCCGTGTGGGACAAGCGCAAGCCGATCGTCGGCAAAGCCCTGCAACGCCACGATGCCGCCGGCTGGCAGCGCCTGCTGGGCGAAGCCCAGCGCATCGACGCACAGATCAAGGGCCAAGCCGAAGGGGATCCCTGGGTGGGCCTGGCCCAGGTCTGCCTGCAACTGTGCGGCAAGCGAATCGCGCTCTAGCCTCCGCTGCTGCCGCACCGTGCAGCTCATCGCCACCACTGTACATTTCCTCGCCAGACCTTATGATGCCGGCGCCAATCGTCATGGAGCAGCCGATCATGAGCAAACGAACCAAACAGCCCAATCGGGCCAAGTCGCTGGTGGCGCAACCCCTGTTTCGCAGCCGTCAGGAACGCCCCAAGAAAGGCAAAGGCAGTTATCGCCGCGAAGCCTCCCAGTCTCACAACTGGGAGGCTTCGGTCCTTCTAGCGGCTTGAAAAGCCAATGGCCGCAAAGCGTGATAAGGTCACCTGCCGACGTCTTGCCGAGTGTGGTGCATGCTTTACACTTTCGTTCCCGTCCTGCTCCTGCGCACTTTGGTGGCCGGCTCCGCGCTGAGCATCGTGGTTGCCTGCGCTGCCGAACCCCCCGCACCTCATCTTCAGAACACAACCGCACCGCTGCCGGCTCAACAGGCGACCCAGGCGTCGCCAACTCCGCTTGAAGACGACGCCGCGCCGCCACAGCAGACATTCGAAGCCTGGCGTGATGCCTTCCGCGACGAGGCGCTGCAGGCGGGCGTTTCACCAGACTTGTTCGACCGCGCCTTTGCCGGCGTCACGCCCGACCCCAGCATCATCGCCGCCGACCAGAGCCAGCCGGAATTCAATCGACCCGTCTGGCAGTATCTCGACGGCGCCCTGTCGGACCAGCGCGTGCGCGGTGGCAGACGGCTCCTGCGCGAGCATGCCAACACGCTGGATGGCATCGAGGCGCGTTATGGCGTCGACCGCACCGCGCTGGTCGCCATCTGGGGCCTGGAAAGCAGCTTCGGTCAGATACAGGGGGACAAGTCGGTCATCCGTTCGCTGGCGACCCTCGCCCACGAAGGCCGCCGCCCGGGCTTCGCCAGGAGCCAGTTGCTAGCCGCGCTGGACATCCTTGCCCATGGCGACGTGCCGCCTGAGCAGCTGCGCGGCTCCTGGGCTGGCGCGATGGGGCAGACACAGTTCATCCCGACGACTTACAACACCCATGCAGTGGATTTTGACGGTGATGGCCGCCGCGATATCTGGAACAGTCCCGCCGACGCCTTGGCATCCGCCGCACACTACCTGCAGGCGTCTGGCTGGCGGGCAAACGAACCCTGGGGTTTCGAAGTCAGCCTGCCAACGGATTTCGACTACGCCCTGGCCGACCCAGCCATCCGTAAGCCGCTGGGCGAATGGCGTCGCCTAGGCCTCGAGAACATCCCACAAGGCCGGGACGAGGCCATGGCAAGCCTGTTGCTGCCTGCCGGCTATCGCGGGCCGGCCTTCCTGCTGCTCGACAACTTCCGGGCGATACTGCGCTACAACAACTCATCCTCGTATGCGCTCGCGATCGGCCTGCTGTCAGAGCGCTTCGACGGCGGTGGCCAGGTGAAAGGCGACTGGCCGCGCTCCGAACTGCCGCTCAGCCGCTCGGAACGTCTGGAGCTGCAGGAGCGCCTGCAGCAGCAGGGTTTCGATCCCGGCGTGGCCGACGGCATCATCGGCGCTAACACCCGCAACGCCATTCGAGGCTTTCAGCAACAGCTTGGCTGGCCTGCTGATGGCCACCCTACCCAGGAGCTGCTCGGCAGGCTGCGCGCAGGGCCTTAGCGACGAGGCGCCCATTCGATCAGGCTGCTCCCGAAGCGTCGAAACCTCTCCGTCGTCCGTAGCATCGCGTCCGGTTGCGCGCGTACGGGCAACATGCGCGAAGTGGCCCTGCCGCCGCGGCCTCTCAACCGGCTGCCCCGCTGTGGGACTGGACGGTCAGCGCCTGTGATAAACTGCGCGGCGGCCACGAGCCGCCTCGTCAACGGAGCCTCTAGCGGAGCCCAGAAAGCCGATGTCCGAAACCTCCCAGCCCAAGCCCGTCGCCAGCGGCGAAAAATTCCGCACCTCCCAGGGCATCACCGCGATCAAAGACGGGCAAAAGCGCCGCGCCTCAAGCGAACCCCAGGTGTTCGAACCCAAGCCCAAGTGGTTGCGGGTCAAGGCGCCCAGCGGCAGCCGCTTCGAGGCTGTCAAACGCAACGTCGCCGAGCACCGCCTGAGCACCGTCTGCCAGGAATCGCATTGTCCGAACATGGGCGAGTGCTGGTCCAACGGCACCGCCACCATCATGTTGATGGGTTCAGTGTGCACCCGCGCATGCCGCTTCTGTGCGGTGGACACGGGCAATCCCAACGGCTGGCTGGATCTGGAGGAGCCGCAGAATACCGCCAAATCGGTGGAGCTGATGGCGCTGCGCTACATCGTGTTGACCTCGGTGGATCGCGACGACCTCGAAGACGGCGGCGCCAGCCATTACGCGGCATGCGTACGAGCAATCAAGGAAAACACCCCGCACGTGGTGGTCGAGGCGCTCACCCCGGATTTCGATGGTGATCCTCAGGCTATCGAGCGCGTGGTGGACTCGGGCCTGGAGGTGTTCGCGCAGAACGTCGAGACGGTCGAGCGCCTGACTCACGTGGTGCGCGACCCGCGTGCCGGCTACGAAAAGACCCTCAAGGTTCTCGAGCACGCCAAGAAACATCGCCCGGAGGTACTCACCAAGACCAGCCTTATGCTCGGTCTGGGCGAGACCGATGACGAAATCCTGCAAACCATGGACGACCTGCGTGCTATCGGGGTGGACATCCTCACCCTCGGCCAGTATCTGCAACCGACGCGCAACCACCTGCCTGTCAAGCGCTGGGTCAGCCCGGAAGAGTTCAACCGTTTCCGTGATATCGGCCTGGAAAAAGGGTTCATGGAGGTCGCCGCCGGCCCGCTGGTGCGCTCCAGCTATCGCGCCGACCGGGTGTTCGAAAAGAACAACCTGGGTCTTGCCGCACCGGTCCCGGTGCCGGGCCAATCGTTCGACAGCAGCCTGATTATTCCCACCGTCAACCTGAACTGATCGCGCTGAACCATCACCTGCCCGGGGCCTCGCCTGCGGGTAGGCGGTAGAATCGACCAACCCCCGTCCCCGCCACCTGGCCTAGCCGAATACCGACCCCGCCAACGACTCCTGCTCGGCATAGCCGAGGTGCTTGACGAGCTGTTCACGCATGCGGGCATTGACCTCCGAGAAAGCCAATGGCCCAGCCACCAGATCGGCTAGCTGAGTCATGGCCATACCGGCGTAACCGCACGGGTTGATCCGCCTGAAAGGCTCAAGATCCATGTCCACGTTGAGTGCCAGGCCATGGAACGAGCGGCCATTGCGGATGCGCAGTCCGAGCGAGGCGATCTTGGCGCCATTCACATAGACGCCCGGCGCATCGGGCTTGGCCGACGCCTCGACGCCATAGCTGGCCAGCAGCTCGATCAGGCTTCCCTCGATCCGGTTGACCAGTTCGCGTACGCCGATGCCGAGACGCCTGACGTCCAGCAGCAGATAACACACCAGCTGACCCGGGCCGTGATAGGTCACCTGCCCACCCCGGTCCGCCTGTACCACCGGAATATCGCCAGGCAGCAGCAAGTGCTCGGCCTTGCCGGCCTGGCCTTGGGTGAACACCGGGTGATGCTGGAGCAACCACGCCTCGTCCGGGGTTTCCGGCACGCGTTCGTTGGTGAAGCGCTGCATCGCCTGCCAGGCCGGTTCGTATGCGACCAGCCCCAGCTCACGCACGCCGAGCGTGCGATCTGACACAGGGTCCGCAGCGAGGGGCGAACCGGGGTTCATCACAGCACCATGTGCACACGACCGGTGGCGCGCAGGTCGACATGGATCGCCTGCAACTGCTCGACACCGGTTGCCGTGATCAACACCTGAAGGGAAAGGAACCGCCCGTTGCGGCTGTCGCGGGTCACCACCGTGGTTTCGTCGAAACCCGGGGCATGGCGCTGGATCACTTCGATCACCGTCTCGCGGAACCCTTCGCCCGCATCGCCGATCACCTTGATCGGGTAGCGCTCGCAGGGAAAGTCGATCTTGGGCGCTTGTACGTCGTCTTTGCTATCGGTCATGGCAATGGCGGACTCGTCATCCGCAGGCGTGCCTGACCGGGTCGGCCAGGCACGCGCAGGGAGCTATCAGTTGAAAAGGTTGAAGAAGAACAGCCGAATGCTATCCCAAATGCGACTGAACAGCCCACCCTCTTCGATGGTCTGCAACGCGATCAGGTCGCTGCTCTGCACCACCTGGCCGTCCAGGTTGACCTCGACCTTGCCGACCACGTCGCCCTGCTGGATCGGCGCGGTGAGTTCGGGGGTGAAGGTCATGGTTGCCTGCAGCTTGTCCAGTTGGCCGCGCGGCAGTGTCATCGTCAGGTCGTTGGCTAGGCCAGCACTGAGCTGATCCTGCTCGCCTTTCCAGACGCGCGCCTGTGCCAGCTCGGTGCCCTTCTTGTAGAAGGTGCGTGTTTCGAAGAAGCGGAAGCCGTAGGTGAGCAGCTTCTGGGTCTCCGCTGCACGAGCCTGTTCGCTGTTGGTACCGAACACTACCGCGATCAGGCGCATGTCATCCCGCACGGCAGAAGCGACCAGGCAATAGCCGGCCTCCTCGGTATGGCCGGTTTTCAGGCCGTCAACGGTCTTGTCGCGCCACAGCAACAGGTTGCGGTTGGGTTGTTTGATATTGTTCCAGAAGAATTCTTTTTGCGCGTAGATGCCGTAGTGAGCGGGATCTTCATAAATGATCGCGCGGGCCAGTTTGGCCATGTCGTTCGCCGAGGAGTAATGTTCAGGGTGCGGCAGACCGGTGGAATTCATGAAGTGCGTGTTGGTCATGCCCAGGCGCTGCGCCGTGCTGTTCATCAGATCGGCAAATGCATCTTCACTGCCGGCGATGTGCTCGGCGATGGCCACACTGGCGTCGTTGCCCGACTGGATGATGATGCCGTGCAGCAGATCGTCCACCGACACCTGGGTGTTGACCTGGATGAACATCCGCGAGCCGCCGGTGCGCCAGGCCTTTTCACTGACGGTCACCATGTCACTCTCGGATATCTGGCCTTTGCGGATTTCCAGCGTGGCGATGTAAGCGGTCATCAGCTTGGTCAGACTGGCCGGTGGCAGGCGCTCGTCGCCGCCGCTCTCGACCAGCACCTTGCCGCTGGCGGCATCCATCAGCACATAGGACTTGGCCGCCAGTTGCGGCGCGGTCGGAATGATCGTCTCGGCCCAGGCCGCTGGCGCAACGGCCAACAGGATGACGAGAAACAGGCGGTGCACGAAATTGGTGATAGTCATTGCGCTCTCGGTGAATAAATGGGCAATACGGTCCTGGATGAATCAGCGTCCTGCTATCTGCGTGGCGGGCTCAGTCGCCCCGCACCCGCCGGGGTTGTCCAAGGTTGGCGAGGCGAACACTCTGCTCGAGCTGAGCCGCCTCGTCCGGCGAACTGATCGGGCCGAGGCGCACCCGGTGCAGAATCTGCTCCTGATGCACGACCGAGCTGACGAACACCGGCGCCTGGGTGATGCTGCTGAGCTTGTCACGAAGCAATTGCGCCGCATCGGGGTTGGCGAAGGCGCCGACCTGCAGGAACAAGCCGTCCCCGCCCGGCGCATCGTTCCGATCGACCTCGACCGGGAGCGTCGCCGCAGCATGCTGCGTTGGCGGCGGCGTGTACTTCTCCACCGGCTGGGCCAGTACCGCCGGCGCTGAACCGCCGCGCTCCGCCCACCATTGCTGTGGATCGATACCCTCGACCTTGACTCGCGCCGTACCGGTTTCGGCATAACCGAGCTTCTTCGCGGCGGCAAACGACAGGTCGATGATCCGATCCGAGTAGAACGGGCCGCGGTCGTTGACCCGCAGGATCACCGAGCGATTGTTGTCCAGGTTGGTGACGCGCACGTACGACGGCAGCGGCAGGGTCTTGTGCGCAGCGCTCATGCCGTAAAGGTCATACTTCTCGCCGTTGGCGGTCGGCTGGCCGTGAAACTTGGTTCCGTACCAGGAAGCGACCCCGGTCGCCTTGTAGTTGCGACCGTCGTTGATCGGATAGTACGTCTTGCCGAGCACCGTGTACGGGTTGGCCTTGAACGGGCCGTTATGCGGCGTGGGCGTGGCGTCCGGAATGCGCGACACATCGACATCCCACCAAGGGGCACCGTCCTTGTGTGGACGCACATAGTCAGCGGGACCGGTGCTTTCGGGCTGGCTCGAAGATGGCAGCTTAGGTGACGGCGAAGACGAGCAACCGACCACGAGCACGGCGATACCGCCTGCCAGCAGATAACGAAGCATGCGCATCACGAGTCCCCTCGCGCCGCCGCGAGCTGACCGGCAAGCTGGTGAACGGCCATGGCATACATGACGCTGCGGTTGTAACGGGTGATGACGTAGAAGTTGGGCAAGCCGACCCAGTATTCGTCGCCCTCGGCGCCATCCAGGCGAAATGCCGTGACCTGGGTGTCATCAGGAATCTCGGTGTCCATCGTCCAGCCCAACTCACGCAGCTGGGCTGCAGTCAGTATCGGCTCGAGCCCTTCGGTCAGCCCTTCGGCATGCCGGTCTCCCGCGACACGCGCTCGGGCCACCACCGGTTCGCCTGCCGACCAGCCGTGCTGCTTGAAATAATTGGCTGCACTGCCGATGGCATCGACGGGGTTCTTCCAGATGTCGATATGACCGTCTTCGTCAAAATCCACCGCATAGGCACGGAAACTACTGGGCATGAACTGCGGCAGGCCCATGGCACCGGCGTAGGAGCCGGTCAGGGTGAGCGGATCGACCTGCTCCTCACGGGCCAGCAGGAGAAACTCCTTGAGCTGCTGGCGGAAGAAAGGCTGACGCGGCGGGTAGTCGAAGCCGAGCGTGGCCAGGGCATCGATAACGCGGTGACCGCCGGTGTTGCGGCCGTAGAAGGTCTCGACGCCGATGATCGCGACGACGACCTCTGCAGGCACCCCAAATTCGGCCTCGGCGCGCGCCAACGCCGTCTCGTTTTCGCGCCAGAAGTCCACACCCTGCGCAATGCGAGACTCGGTGAGGAAGATGGGTCGGTATTCCTTCCATGGCTTGACTCGCTCGGCCGGGCGCGAAATGGCATCGAGGATGCCTTGCTTGCGTTCGGCCTGGGCCAGCAGGTCCACCAGCTGCTCGCTGGCAAATCCATAGTCACGGGTCATTTCCTGGACGAACTCAGCGACCTTCTCGCCCTCGTAATCGCCCGCCTGTGCGACCTGCATACTGGCGATTAGGCCGACCAAGCCGGCTCCGAGAAGGGTATTCACCAACCTGCCACGCCGTAATGGATTCAAGTACTTCACCTAGGGTCTGTTGATGTTGTTGCCGCGGGCCGCTGTGCGGTTGTCCTGTGCTGTCGGTTCGCCGGGCCCCTTGGCGTCAGCTGCCGTTGAGCTGGTGCGCCCCATGCCCTGCCCCGGTCGGACCGGCTGCAGGACCTGGCCTGACGTGACGCCAATGCCCTCATACCTGAGCGATCCACTTGCGATGCGTATGCACCGACATCAAGACCCCGAAGCCTGACAATAGCGTCACCAGCGAAGTTCCGCCGAAGCTGATGAAAGGCAACGGCACGCCCACGACCGGGAGCAGCCCGCTGACCATACCGATGTTGATGAAGACATAGACGAAGAACGTCATGGTCAGCGCGCCGGCCAACAGCTTGCCGAACAGCGTCTGGGCCTGAACGGTGATCATCAGCCCGCGCGCGATCAGCAACAGATAGATCAGCAGCAGCAGGCAAACCCCTACCAGGCCGAACTCCTCCGCGAGGACCGCAATGATAAAGTCCGTATGGCTTTCCGGCAAAAAATCGAGATGCGACTGAGTGCCCAGCAGCCAGCCCTTGCCGAAGACGCCACCGGAACCGATCGCGGCCTTGGATTGAATGATGTTCCACCCGGTACCGAGCGGGTCGCTTTCCGGGTCGAGGAAGGTGTGCACGCGCTGCTTCTGGTAGTTGTGCAGCACGAAGTACCACATCGCTACCGCAATCGGTACCAACGCAGCGACCGCACCCGCGATCCAGTGCCAGCGCAAACCGGCGATGAACAAGACGAAGGCACCGGACACCAGCACCAGCAGCGAGGTGCCCAGGTCCGGCTGCTTGAGAATGAGCACGAAGGGCACCACGATCAGCGCCAGGCTGATCAGGGTGTGCTTGAGGCTGGGCGGTAGCGCCCGTGCCGAAAGGTACCAGGCGATGGTCATCGGCATGATGATCTTCATGAACTCCGACGGCTGGAAGCGGATCACGCCGGGGATGCTGATCCAGCGTGTCGCCCCCATCGCGGTGTAGCCGACGAACTCCACCGCGACCAGCAAGCCGACGACGACCAGGTAACCGAGCGGAACCCAGCGCGCCATGAAGCGCGGCTCCAGCTGGGCAATCACGAACATTGCGCCCATGCCGATGCCGAACGACGAAGCCTGCTTGAGCAGCAGGTCGACATTCTTGCCACCGGCCGAATAGAGGACGAACAGGCTGCCGCACGCGAGCATCAGCAACAGCACCAGAAGCACGCCATCGATGTGCATTCGCTGCAGCAGCGTGGCGCGGCGGCGCATCACGTCGGTCGTCGAAATGGTTCGGTCGAACGTCTGGCTCATGGCGCCGAGACCTCCGCTTTGAGCATCGGCGCGTACTCGGCCTTGAGCTGACCGTCTTCATCCAGCAACCAGGCGTCCATCACCTGCTTGGCCACAGGCGCGGCAACGCCCGAGCCGGACTCGCCGTTTTCCACCATCACCGCGACGGCGATCTGCGGGTTTTCCACCGGGGCAAAGGCAACGAACAAGGCATGGTCGCGATGCCGCTCGTTGAGCTTGCCGCTGTCATAGCGCTCGCCCTGCTTGATCGCCACGACCTGGGCCGTACCGCTCTTACCGGCGATGCGATAGGTCGAGGTGTCGCCCACCTTCTTGGCGGTTCCCCGCGCACCGTGCAGTACTTTCACCATGCCGTTGATCGAGGCCTCCCAGTAGCGCGGATCACGCAATTGAATGTCCGGCATCGGTTCCGGGTCGACCGGCATCTCGCCTTCGATGCGACGCGCCAGATGCGGGCGGATCCATTTACCGCGATTGGCCATCAACGCCGTCGCCTGTGCAAGCTGCAGGGGCGTAGTCTGCATGTAGCCCTGGCCGATGCCGAGGATGACCGTCTCGCCCGGATACCAGGGCTGGCGGTAGCGCGCCCGCTTCCAGTCCCGCGAGGGCATCAGGCCGGCCGTCTCCTCGAACATGTCCAGCGAGACGCGCTGACCGATGCCGAAGCGGGTCATGTAATCATGCATCCGATCGATGCCCATCTTGTGGGCGAGGTCGTAAAAATAGGTGTCGTTGGAACGCATGATGGCCGTTTCCAGATCCACCCAGCCGTCGCCGCCGCGGTTCCAGTTGCGGTACTTGTGTTTGACGTTGGGCAGTTGGAAGAAGCCGGGGTCGAAAACGCGCGAGTTTTCGGTTACCACGCCCGTGTCGAGGCCGGCGACCGCCATCATCGGCTTGATCGTCGAGCCGGGTGGATAGAGTCCGCGCAGGACGCGGTTGAACAGCGGCCGGTCGATCGAATCGCGCAGCGCTCCGTAGTCCTTGAAACTGATGCCAGTGACGAACAGGTTCGGGTCGAAACTCGGCTGGCTGACCATTGCCAGCACCTCGCCGGTCGAGGGCTGCAGCGCCACAACCGCCCCGCGGCGCCCGGCGAGCGCAGCCTCGGCGGCCTCCTGCAACGCCAGATCGAGGGTCAGGGTCAGGTCCTTGCCGGGGATCGGATCGGTGCGCTTGAGCACCCGCAGCACCCGGCCGCGGGCATTGGTTTCCACTTCCTCGTAGCCCACCTGGCCGTGCAGCGAGTCCTCGTAGAAGCGCTCGATACCCGTTTTGCCGATATGGTGGGTGCCGCTGTAATTGACCGGATCGAGCTGTTTGAGCTCCGATTCGTTGATGCGTCCGACGTAACCGACCGAATGGGCGAAATGCTCACCCTGCGGATAATGCCGGACCAGCTGGGCCGCCACTTCGACACCCGGCAGGCGGAACTGGTCTACCGCGATGCGCGCGATCTGCTCCTCGGACAGCTCATACATGATCGGCACCGGCTCGAACGGGCGCCGCCCCTGCAACACGCGTTTCTCGAACAGCTGGCGCTCCTCGGCGGACAGCCCCAGCACCTCGACTACCGCGTCCAGCGTCTTGCGCCAGTCACCGGCACGCTCGCGAGTCACCGTCAGGCTGAAGCTCGGACGGTTATCGGCGATGATCTTGCCGGTGCGATCGAAGATCAGCCCGCGGTTGGGCGGGATGGGCTGGACATGTACCCGATTGTTTTCCGACAGCGTCGAGTGGTACTGGTACTGCACCACTTGCAGGTAATACAGGCGGGCAATCAGCACGCCGATCATCACGAGCACGACCACCGCGCCCACGATTACCCGTTGACGCACCAGGCGGGCGTCCTTTTCGTGGTCCTTGAGGGGTATCGGCTGGGACATCTCGGGCTGGACTACTTGTGATAGGGATGGCCGGACAGCAGCGTCCAGGCACGGTAGATCTGCTCACCGATCAGAATACGCACCAGGGGGTGCGGCAGTGTCAGTGGCGACAGGGACCAGCGCTGCTCACTCCGCGCACAGACCTCCGGCGCGAGCCCTTCCGGCCCGCCGACCATGAGGTTGACGTTACGCGCATCGAGCCGCCAGCGGTCAAGTTCTGCCGCCAGTTGCTCCGTGCTCCAGGGGCGCCCGTTCACTTCCAGGGTGACGATCCGCTCGCCGGGCTGCACCTTCGCCAGCATGGCCTCGCCTTCCTGGCGAATCAACCGCGCCACGTCGGCATTCTTGCCCCGTGTGTTGAGAGATATTTCGTGCAGTTCGAGCGGCAATTCGGCAGGGAGACGCTTGGCATATTCCTGCCAGCCATCCTCGACCCAACGCGGCATCTTCGAGCCCACCGCGACCAGCTTGATCCGCACGGACCCCCTACTCCTGCTCGCCGGAATGCTGCGCGCGGCTCTGCTCGGCACCCTGCCAGAGGCGCTCGAGGTCATAGAACTGGCGAGTCGGCACCTGCATGACATGCACCACCACATCGCCCAAGTCGAGCAACGCCCACTCACCGCCGTCGAGGCCTTCGCTGCCCAGCGGCCGCACGCCCTGCTCCTTGACCTTCTCCAGCACGTTGTCGGCCAGCGACTTCACGTGCCGACTCGAAGTGCCACTGGCGATCACCATGAAATCGGTGACGCTGGTCTTGCCGCGCACATCGATGGTGGTGATGTCAGCGCCTTTCAGGTCTTCCAGGGCGCTGATCGCGAGCTGGACCAAAGAATCATTCTGCATAGTTCGAAAACAACCTCAGTTCGACGCCCGGTAGAGCCCGTGCGCGTTTATATAAGCCAGTACGGTGTCGGGCACGAGGAATCGCACCGACCGGCCGCTGGCCAGAAATTGACGGATGCGCGTCGCCGACACACCCAGTGGCGCCTGCCACGCGAAGGAGATCTGCCCAGCGCTGCCGGACATCGCCTGTGGATCGCTTACACTACGCGCCGCCAATAGATCACGCAGCGCTTCAGGGGCCTCGCTGTCGGCATCGGGCCGCTGCATGACAAGCATGTGGCAGTGATCGAGCAACTCATCCCAGCGATGCCAGCCCGGCAGACCGCAGAACGCATCCCAGCCGACGATCAGGAACAGCTGGACGTCGGCTCCCATTTCGCTTCTCAGCGACTCCAGCGTCTCGACGGTGTAAGACGGCCGGTCACGTTCCAGCTCCCGCGCATCGACAGTCAATGGCGGAAGGTCCTGCACAGCCAGCCGGACCATCGCCAGCCGGTCCTGCGCCGAGCTATGGGGCGTTTCCCGGTGCGGCGGACGGAAGTTGGGCACCAGCCGCACCTCGTCGAGCCCGAACATTTCGGCCACCTCGAGCGCGCCGCGCAGATGACCGATGTGGACCGGATCGAAGGTGCCGCCCAGCACGCCGACGCGCCGAGCTCCAGGAGTCGAAGCCATCAGGTCCGTACGTGGCCGTCGCCGAACACGACGTACTTCTCGCTAGTCAGGCCTTCGAGACCGACCGGCCCACGCGCGTGCAGCTTGTCCGTCGAGATGCCGATCTCGGCGCCCAGCCCGTATTCGAAGCCATCGGCGAAGCGGGTGGAAGCGTTGACCATGACCGAAGCGGAATCGACTTCGGTGATGAAGCGCCGCGCGTCGCTGAAGTTTTCCGTGACGATCGCGTCGGTGTGCTGCGAACCGAAGCGGTTGATGTGTTCGATCGCCTCGTCCAGCGACGCGACGATGCGGATCGACAGGATCGGCGCGTTGTATTCGGTCGCCCAGTCCGCCTCGCTCGCCTCCAGCACATCCGCCCCAAGCAGTTCACGTGTTTGTGGGCAACCGCGCAGCTCGACCCCCTTGTCACGGTAGATCGCCGCCAGCGGCGGCAACACGCGCGAGGCGATCGCGGCATGGACCAGCAAGGTTTCCATGGTGTTGCAGGGCGCGTAGCGTTGGGTCTTGGCGTTGTCGGCAACCCGGATGGCCTTGTCCAGGTCCGCGGCCTGATCGATGAACACGTGGCAGATGCCGTCCAGATGCTTGATCACCGGCACCTTGGCGTCGCGGCTGATTCGTTCGATCAGGCCCTTGCCGCCGCGCGGCACGATGACATCGACATACTCGGGCATGGTGATCAAGGCGCCGACCGCGGCGCGATCGGTGGTCTCGACAACCTGCACCGCGGCCGCCGGTAATCCGGCCTCGGCCAGGCCCTGCTGGATGCAGCGAGCAATTGCCTGGTTCGAGTGGATGGCTTCGGAGCCGCCGCGCAGGATGGTGGCATTGCCCGACTTGAGGCAGAGACTGGCGGCGTCGATGGTCACGTTCGGCCGGGACTCGTAGATGATGCCCACCACGCCGAGCGGGACGCGCATCTTGCCAACCTGGATGCCCGACGGCAGGTAGCGCATATCGCGGATTTCGCCGATCGGATCGGGCAATGCAGCCACCTGGCGCAGGCCCTCGATCATGTCGTCGATGCGTGCCGGGGTCAGCGCCAGACGGTCGAGCATGGCTTCGTCCAGACCATTGGCGCGCCCGGCCTCCAGGTCCTGCCGATTGGCATCGACCAGTTCGTCACGCGCTGCGTCGAGCGCTGCGGCCGCCGCCTGCAGCGCGCGATTCTTCTGGGCGGTAGCGGCACGCGCGAGCACGCGCGACGCCTCGCGTGCGGCGCGACCGAGGCGGTTCATGTAGTCGAGTACGGACTCGGTCATGGTCTGGCTGGCCTGGCTCAAGGGAAAGCGGCAGATTATAGCCAGCCTCGCGGCATACGCACAGCAGCGTCCGGCGAAAGGCAGTCTGCCCACAGAGAGAATTCACTGCCGCTATCATGCGCGGCTGAAACCTGGCCGCCCAACTCCCGGTCGAACGCTTCCCGAACCTAGGAAATCGCTCATGCCCGAATGGCTCGCGCCACTGACGAACTGGCTTGCCAATAACCCCCAGTGGCTGGGCCTGGGTCTGTTTCTTGTCGCCTGCCTCGAGTGCCTGGCCATCGTCGGCCTGCTGATGCCAGGCACCGTACTGATCTTCGGGATCGCCGTGCTGGCCGGCAGCGGTGTCCTGTCGCTCGGCGAGACACTGCTACTCGGTTACGTCGGCGGCCTGCTTGGCGATCTGTTGTCCTATGCCCTGGGCAGGCGCTACCACCAGAACATCCGCAGCGTACGGGCGCTGCGCAACCATCCCGAATGGCTGACGCGCGCGGAGGCCTACTTCGACCGCTACGGCATCGCCAGCCTGCTGGTTGGTCGTTTCATCGGTCCGCTGCGTCCCATGCTGCCGTTGACCGCCGGGATGCTGGACATGCCGTTCGGTCGCTTCCTGCTGGTCAGTCTGGTTGCCGCCGCCGGCTGGTCGATGGCCTATCTGTTACCGGGCTGGACGGCCGGCGCGGCGGTACGCCTTCCACTTCCAGACGGTTTCTGGGGCGAAGCCGGTGTGGTCCTGGCCTGCCTGTTGCTGCTTGTTGGCGCCGTGGTGCATTGCAGCCTGCACCAGGTGCGCTGGGTGACGCCGCTGGCGACGGTCCTGAGCGCTGCCCTCCTGACCGGCCTGTTCGTCGGCTGGCCATACCTGAAGGAATTCGACGAAGGCCTGATGACGGTCGTGCAGGCCGAACGCAGCCCGGCGTTCGACCGTTTCATGGTACTCGTGACACGCGCAGGCGATTTCCAGACCCAGCTCTGGGCAGCCGTGCTGCTCGGGCTGCTTCTGCTGCTGACCCGACAGTGGCGCGCCGCAGTCTTCGCCATTGCGACGCTGCTGGGCACCGCTGTGGCCAACGGCGCGCTGAAGGCCAGCTTTGCCCGGATACGTCCCGAAATTCTCCTCGAACCCCTGCACACCTACAGTTTTCCGAGTGGCCACAGCTCGGCGGCGTTCGCCTTCTTTCTGACCCTGGGCGTGCTGGCCGGGCGTGGCCAGCCACCGCGCCTGCGGCTGGCCTGGGTGCTACTGGCCGTCCTGCCGGCCACCGCGATCGCCCTGTCACGGGTCTATCTCGGGGTGCACTGGCCGACCGACGTGATTGCCGGTGCCGTGCTCGCATCGACCTTCTGCGCGTTGAGCCTGTCGCTGACGCAATGGCGCGCTCCGATGCGGGCGCTATCGCCCCGGATCTGGTGGCTGATCCTTCCAGCCAGCCTTGGTCTGATCGGCGCGTTCGCGGTCTGGGCGCTGCCCGGTGCGATGCTGCTCTATCGGTATCAATAGACGCCGCAGCGCTACGCGTCCTCGTGCTGCAGCCGCTCGAGCCAGCCCTGGATACGCTCGAGCAGTACATCGGTGCTGTCGAGCTGCAGCAATTCCAGCTTCTGCTCCGGACGAAAAGGCAACAGGTAGGCCAGCTGGTGCGCCAACGAGCGCTGGCCGTGCGCCACGCCGCCCATCCCGATCGTCCTGACCAGAGGGTGCTGGCCAAGCGCCTCGAGCAGCACCGCGAGGTCGGCATGCTCGGGCCCCAGCGGCAGATCCTCCGCCTCCTCGCGCCAGCCGACTTCAGCGACGACGAGCTGGTCGCGCTGCACCTCGGCCGAGATCACGTCGAAGCGCCGCCCGCCCTCGACACGAATACCCAGCAAACCGTTGGACTGCTGTTGCCAGTCACGAATGAGCGCTTCGCAACCGACCGGCGAATAGGCGCGGGGCGCCTCGCCGACTTCGCTCCCCTCGAGTATGCGCACCACGCCGAATCCGTGCCCGGCCTTGAGACAGCCGCTGACCATATCCAGATAACGCGCCTCGAATATCTGCAGATCCAGCGTGCAGCCGGGGAATAGCACGGTGTCGAGGGGAAACAGTGGCAGCTTCATTCAGATTCCTCACAGCAGCAGCGTGACCAGTAGCGGCAGAAGTACCGCAGTCATCACGCCCATAAGACTCATCGCCAGGGCGGCGAACGCCCCGCTCTCGTCGCTTTCCTGCAGCGCCTGCGCAGTGCCTACGGCATGCGCGGTGAGCCCCAGCGCCATCCCGCGCGCGGCCGGGTTGCTCACCCGACACAGGCGCAGCAGCGCCGGACCGAAGATCGCCCCCAGGATGCCGGTGATCATGACGAACACCGCGGCCAGTGCGGCGACGCCGCCAATCTGCTCGGCGACCAGCATGGCGATTGGGGAGGTCACCGACTTGGGCGCCAGTGTCATCAGGATCACCCGGTCCGCACCGAAGCCCCAGGCCAAGGCCATGCCCAGTGCCGTTGCCCCGGTACCGGCGACCAGCAGGGTCAGCATGATCGGCGCGAACAGCTCACGAATTCGCCGCAGGTTCAGGTACAGCGGCACCGCCAGCGCGACCGTTGCCGGCCCGAGCAGGACCGTCAGCATCTGGGCACTGGCGCGGTATTCGGCATAGCTCAGGCCACAAAGCAGCAGAATGCCGATCACCAGCAGCATCGACACCAGGACCGGCTGCAGGAACACCCAGCGGGTGCGCTCGTAGGCCGCGAAGGCCAGTTGGAACGCCGCCAGCGTGATCGCCACGCCAAACAGCGGATGATGGATCACAGCCTCCCAGGCCGCCTGCCATTGCAACGGAATCATGCGCGGCCCGCCTTGCGCTGTTGACGGCGAATCAACACCTGCATCAGCACGCCGGTGAAAACCAGTGATACCACCAGCGACACGACCAGCACCCCGATGATTGCCCAGAAGTCATCGAGGATCGCCTCGGTATACGCCATCACCCCCACCGCGGGCGGCACCAGCAGCAGCGGCAGATAGCGCAGCAGGCTACTGGCGGCCAGTGGCAGGGACTCCCCCGCCTCGCCCCGCATCAGCAGCGTCACGAACAGCAGGACCAGCCCGATGATCGGGCCCGGCAACATCGGCAAAAGGAGCACGTTCAGCGCCGTGCCGAGCAGTTGAAACAACACCAGCCAGGTTAAACCGCGTAGCAGCATGCAAGCCTCCAGGTCACGAAGCGCAATTATAAGCATCCGCCCGGCGAATACCCCGGCCAAAGGACACGCCAGGCTATGCCGCGCCATTCGCGACAGCCATGCATGGTTGCCTCGCCCTCACCCGCGTGCTGATCTAACGCTCGCACTCCCCTCGATAACAACAACCCCGGAGGACGTATGCCGCAAGTACCCGCAGCACAACTCAAGGACTACATTGGCAAGGAGCTCGGGCGCTCCGAATGGTTCACCGTCGACCAGACGCGCGTCGACCAGTTCGCCGAGTGCACAGGCGACCACCAGTTCATCCACGTCGACCCCGAGAAAGCGGCGCAGACCCCATTCGGCGGAACCATTGCGCACGGCTTCCTGTCGCTGTCCTTGATGCCCATGCTCATGGGCGACCTGCTGGTGACGCCGGAGGGCACGCGGATGGGCGTCAACTACGGGCTCGACAGCCTGCGCTTCATCCAGCCGGTGCGCGTGGGCTCGCGGGTGCGCCTGGCCGTCACGCTGCTCGACGCCTACGAGAAGAACCCCGGCCAATGGCTGCTCAAGGCACGCGCCGTGATGGAAATCGAAGGTGTCGAGAAACCGGCCTACATCGCCGAAACCCTCGCCCTTTGCATCACCTGAAACCGGCTGGGCCGGCTTGCCGGTGCGACCTGGCTTTGCGGCATACTGCGCGGGTCTTACTGCCTGGATCGCGCCATGCGTCGCCTGCCCTCACTTGTTCTGATTGCCCTGCTGGCTGGTTGCGGTGACGGTGAGCCACTGCTGCCAGCCGATGGCGTTCTGCCCGATGGTGGGCGCTATCGCGGCGAGATCATCGACGGCCTGCTCCAGGGCAAAGGCCGGATCGATTACCCCAACGGCAGTTTCTACGAGGGGCGCTTCGTCGACGGCCGATGGGCGGGGCTGGGCGTCTGGCAAGGCGCCAACGGCGACCGCTATGAAGGGGAGTTCAAGGATGGCCTGTTCGATGGTCAGGGTCGTTTCAGCTACGCCGCCGGCGGGGTCTACGAAGGTCTGTTCCAGGCGGGCAGCCTCCGCGGCGAAGGTCGCTACAGCGAGCCGGGACTGAGCTACGAAGGCCAGTTCAAGGACGATCTCTACCACGGCACCGGCACCCTGAGCACCGCCGACGGCGTGGTCTACCAAGGCGCCTTCAGCGAAGGCCAGCCCCACGGCGAGGGCAGCCGCAGCGACGCGTCCGGTACGCTCAGGGGAGTCTTCGTCGCCGGGCAGGCGAGCGGCGAAGGCGAATTCGTCGGCAGCTCGGGCGAGCGCTATGTCGGGCATTTCGAAAAGGATCTCTTCCACGGCCCCGGCCGCTACGAAGATGGCGAGGGCAATCGCTGGGAAGGCAGCTTCGAACACGGAGCCCTGAGTGGCGCCGGAACCTATGTCGGCACCGACGGCACCCACTACGCCGGCGCATTTCGGACCTGGCAGTACCACGGCGAAGGCCGCCTGACGCGACCGGACGGCAGCCGATACGAAGGCGGATTCAAGCACGGCCAGTACGATGGGCCGGGCCGCCTCACCGAGGCGAACGGAAATGTGCAGAGCGGCCTGTGGCAAGACGGGCGCCTCCGCCAGGACGGCGACGGCAGGCGGCTGCCCGACCCGCTGGAACTCGGGCTGCTGAACCAGGGACAGCTGCTGCAGAACGCCCTGGATGCCGTTCGCCCATCAACGTCTGCCGCGGAACTCTACAGCCTGACATTCGCGGGCGACGGCCAACAAAGCGTATTCCTGCGCGAGGTCGATTATGTCGACCGTCTGCTCGCCGAGCGCTTTGCGGCGCGCGGTCAGATCAATCTGGTCAATCATCGTGACCACCTGGCCGATCGCCCCCTGGCCACCCACGAGCACCTCGCGCGTGCCATCCGTACGCTGGCCGACCGCAGCGGCCCCGAGGACCTGCTCTTCCTGTATTTCACCAGCCACGGATCGGCCGATCACCAGCTCGTGGTCGAGCAGCCCCGCCTCGCGCTCGAAGATCTGCCGGCGAGCGAACTGGCATCACTGCTGCGGCCGCTGGCCGACCGTAACAAGATCATCGTGATCTCCGCCTGTTACTCCGGGGGATTCATCGAACCGCTGAAGAGCGCCAACACATTGATCATGACGGCGGCACGCGCAGACCGGGTGTCCTTCGGCTGCAGCGAGGAGGCCGATTTCACCTATTTCGGCCGCGCCCTCTTCGCCGAGGCGCTGCAGCAGACGCGTGACATCGTGCAGGCGTTCACGCTGGCGCAAGCCAGGGTTGCCGAACGGGAGCAGGCCGACCACTATCAGGCTTCGGAACCACAGATCTGGGCGCCCCCCGGAGTCGTCGATCATTGGCATCGGCTGCAACCACAGCCGTCGCCGAGCGACTGATCGCCACGCAAGCCAGTCACAGGAAGCCTCACCATGTATTTGACGCCCCAGCGCATTTTGCTTGCCGGCGCCACCGGACTGACCGGCGAGCACCTGCTTGACCGTCTGCTCAACGAGCCCACTGTCGGCTGCGTAGTGGCGCCGACACGCAAGGCGCTCGCCGAGCATCCACGCCTGCAGAACCCGATCGGCCCGCTGCCGGCGCTGCTCGGCCAATTGGACGGCGAGTTCGACACCGCCTTCTGTTGCCTGGGCAGCACCCTGAAGGAAGCCGGCAGCGAAGCAGCCTTCAAGGCCATCGACCATGACCTGGTGATCGCCTTCGCCCGACGCGCCCGTGAACTCGGCGCCCGTCATCTGCTGGTGATCAGCTCGCTCGGCGCCAATCCGGACAGCTCGATCTTCTACCTCAAGGTCAAAGGCGAAATGGAAGCCTCGCTGCGTGCACAAGGCTGGCCCCAACTGACCCTCGCGCGTCCGGCGCAACTGCTCGGACCACGCATGGAAGTCCGCCCGATGGAGCGGCTTACCGCCCCGCTTTCCTATTTGTTGCCCGGCAAATACCGCGGCATCGCCGCCTGCACCCTCGCCCGCGCCCTTTGGCGCCTCGCCCTGGAAGAAGGCGAAGGCACGCGAGTGGTTGAGTCGGATGAGTTGAGGCGGCTGGGCAAGTAGAAGGTCGGAAGTCGAGCGCCCGGAACGGCAGCTGGACGGTACGGCACTGAACCGAGCTGCGAGTGGACGATGTTCCACGCGTCCGCTGCGAATAGATGCGTTATGCGGGCTCACACGCTCGCACAACAGCTGTCAGCCCACCCGACAATGTCTGACGCCTTTCGCTTCTCCTGACGTCCAGCTTTCGGCCACAGCCGGCCTCGCCCCTCGCTTTCAAACCTTGATGAAATGTTCGCGGTAATGCCGCAGCTCGGCGATCGACTCGCGGATGTCGTCCAGCGCCAGGTGGGTACCGCCCTTCTTGAACCCGGCGAGCACGTCCGGTGCCCAGCGCGCAGCGAGCTCCTTCAGGGTCGAGACGTCCAGGTTGCGGTAGTGGAAATAAGCCTCCAGCGTCGGCATGCGCCGATAGAGGAAGCGGCGGTCCTGGCAGATGCTGTTGCCGCAGATGGGCGACTTGCCCTTGGGCACCCACTGCTCGAGGAATGCCAGCGTCTGCGCCTCAGCTTGCTCGGTGGAGATCCGGCTGTCACGAACCCGCTGGGTCAGGCCCGAGCCCCCGTGCTGACGCGTGTTCCATTCATCCATGGCGGCGAGGACCTCATCGCTCTGGTGAATCGCGATGACCGGCCCTTCAGCCAGGATGTTCAACTGGCTGTCGGTCACGATGGTGGCCATTTCGATGATGACGTCATTGTCCGGATCCAGGCCGGTCATTTCGAGGTCGATCCAGATCAGGTTCTGCGGGCTCTGCATGCTGTGCTCCTTGGCTGTGCCGCGCAGTTTAGCCGTTCGCACCCGGACCGTCAGGTGCCGCTGCATGCCCTGGCCGCCAGATCAGCAGGCGCGAGCGGCGCAAGTCGTCGACCGGCAGTACTTCCTCGGCGGGCACGCCCGGTACCTCGAAGCTGTTGCTGATCAGCAGCGCGCCCGGGCGCATTTCGATGCTGGCCTTTTCCCAGAGACGCGGCATCGGTGCGGGCGAGAGAAAGCAGTAGACCGCGTCGTAGCGGCCTAGCGGCTCGCGCCAGAGGCTGCGCATGCGCACGCTGCAGTTGCGCCGGGGCAGGCAGCGGAGCCAACAGATGAGGAACGATAGCGGCGCTGTCTCGACGCCGACGAAACTGGCCGTCGGGTAAGCGCGCGCCAGGCGCAACAGGCTGCCGCCGACACCACAGCCCAGGTCGACGAAACGAAAGCCGTCACCCAGCCGCGCAAGCCGCTCGGCCAGAACCCGCTCGGTGGCCGGTCCCGTGAGGTAGAGCGGCACCCGCTCAACCAGTGCATTCCAGTTCAGCAGCAACAGCACCACGAAACCGATCAGCGGCACCCAGGGCGGCAGCGCGTAGTTCTGCATCAGCACCAACCCGGGATTGATCGGCCACCACCAGCCCGACAGCCCAAGCCGCTGACCGATCAATGCGGCCAGCAGACCCTGGATCAATGAGGCCACCAACAGCGTGACCTGGACGCCCAGCAGCCGGGCGGAGGCGAACAGCAGCAGCCAGCACGCCATCAGGGCACACAAATGACTGAACAACGCCAGCAGCGCAGGTGTTCGAACGGGAGCCAGCTTCGTCATGGACCATGCGCAACCGAGAGGACAGAGGCGAAGTCTAACCCTGCAACGGCGCGGCTTACAGGCCAGCGTCCGGCGGTGATCGGCATGCTAGACTCGCAGCCCTTTCCAACCCGAGCTCCCAAGCACATGGCCAAACGCCAACTCAACCGCCGGCAAAGCTGGCGCATCGAGAAAATCCAGGAGGAGCGTGCCGCCCGTGCCGCACGACGCGAGTCGCGGGTCATTGAGGAGCTCGAAGGGGGCGACCTGGGCCCTGAACAGACCGGCCTGGTGATCGCTCACTTTGGTGTGCAGGTGGAGGTCGAGGCGCTGGACGGCGACACCCGCGGCCAGGTCTTCCGTTGCCACCTACGTGCCAACCTGCCAGCGTTGGTAACCGGCGACCGGGTGGTCTGGCGACCCGGCAACCAGGGTATCGGCGTGATCGTCGCGCAATTGCCGCGCCATTCGGAGCTATGCCGCCCCGACAGCCGCGGCCAGCTCAAGCCGGTCGCGGCGAACGTGGACTTGATCGTTATCGTCTTTGCGCCGCTACCCGAGCCCCACGCCAACCTCATCGACCGCTATCTGGTCGCCGCCGAGCACGCCGGCATCGCGCCGCTGTTGCTGCTCAACAAGGCCGACCTGATCGACGCACAGAACAAGCCAGCCCTCGACGCCCTGCTATCGGTCTATCGGACCCTCGGCTACCCCCTGATGGAAGTGTCGGCTCATGAGGGGGAAGGCATGGACGCCCTCAAGCGCCGGCTCGACGGGCAGGTCAGCGTCTTTGTCGGGCAATCGGGCGTTGGTAAGTCGTCGCTGGTCAACAGCCTGCTTCCGGGCGTGGACACCCGCGTCGGCGCCCTGTCGGAGATGACCGGCAAGGGCACGCACACGACGACCACGGCTCGCCTGTTCCATTTTCCGGGCGGCGGTGAACTGATCGACTCACCCGGTATTCGCGAATTTGGCCTCGGCCATGTCAGCCGCGCCGACGTGGAGGCCGGCTTCATCGAATTCCAGGACCTGCTTGGCCATTGCCGCTTCCGCGACTGCAAGCATGATCGTGAACCCGGCTGCGCCCTGCTCAGGGCGCTCGAAGAGGGTCGCGTCCAGCCGCAGCGGATGGCCAGCTACCGGCACATCATCAGCGGCCTGCAGGAACCGGACTACTGACCGGCCACTTGGTCACTCGCCAGCCGGCTGATCGAACTGCAGGACGCCGTCCTCGAAGATGTTCAAGCGCTCGCGCAGCGCCCCCGGTGGCAAGGGGTCGGCGCTGCCGGCCGGAGGCAGCGCGCCCGGCGAGGCGGGCGGCGCCGGAGTCTGCGGTGCGCCCGCCGGCGCGGCCGCCTCGTCCGGGGCTTCGGATTGCTCGCCCTCGATGTTGCGCTGCGCCTTCTTGGTCAAGACCAGGATGTCGATGCGACGATTCACCGGATTGAGCGGATTCTCACGGTCGAACAGCGCCGAAGAGGCATAGCCGACCACGCGAGCGATCTGCTCCTCGGGATACCCACCGGCGACCAGCGCCCGTCGGGCCGCGTTGGCGCGCCCGGCCGACAGCTCCCAGTTGCCGAACTCACCGCGGCCCGAATACGGCTTGGCATCGGTGTGACCGCTCACGCTGATCTTGTTCGGCACGGCCCGGATGGTGTCGGCCATCGCCAGCAGGATGTCTTCGAAATAGGGCTGCAGCTGTGCGCTGCCCAGCGCGAACATCGGCCGATTCTCGGCGTCCATGATCTGAATGCGAAGCCCGTCCTGGGTAATCTCGAAGAGGATCTGGTCCTTGAAACGCGTCAGCTCGGGGTTTTCATCCACCTTGTTCTGCAATTCCTGCAGCAACAGCTCCAGCCGCTCCTTGTCGAGCTGCTCGGCCAGGTTCTCGACCTGGTCCGGCGCGATGGTCGCCTCGGTCTGCTGCGGCTCGATGTCGACCTGCTCGTTGAGCGTGCGATCGGGCGCCGGCGTGGGCGTGCCGCCCAGGTCGATGACGTAGGGGCTCGCGCTCTCGGTGAAGCCGATCGGGTCCTGGAAGTAGCCGGAGATCGCCCGCTTCTGCTCGGGCGTGGCTGAACTCATCAGCCACATCACCAGGAAGAACGCCATCATGGCCGTCGCGAAGTCGGCGAAGGCAATCTTCCAGGCGCCGCCGTGATGGCCGCCAGCGGTTTTCTTGATCCGCTTGACGATGATTGGTTGGTTATTGTCCATCGTGATTCTTTAGCTGCCACGCATGGCTTGTTCGAGTTCGGAGAAGCTCGGCCGATGCGCCGGCAACAGCACCTTGCGCCCGAACTCGACCGCCAGGGTCGGCGGCATGCCAGACGCCGATGCCACCAGCGTCGCCTTGATGCTTTCGTACAGGTTCAGCTCCTCCTTGGCGTCGTGTTCGAGGGCGCCGGACAGCGGGCCGAAGAAGCCGTAGGACGCGAGGATGCCGAGGAAGGTCCCGACCAGCGCGGTGGCAACCTTTTCCCCGATTTCGGCGTTGGTCGCCGAGGCCAGAATCGACATGGTGATCACGATGCCCAGTACCGCCGCGACGATACCCATCGCCGGTAGACCGTCAGCGATCTTCGCCACCGCATGCGAGGGGTGCTCCAGCTCCTCCTTGAGGCCCGCCAGTTCCATGTCGAACAGGCCTTCCAGCTCGTGCGGCGCCATGTTGCCGGACGACATGATGCGCAAGTAGTCGCAGACGAAGGCGGTCATGCGCTCGTCCTTCAAGACCGAGGGGTACTTGCTGAAGATCGGGCTGGCCTTGGGGTCTTCCACGTCGGCCTCGATCGCCATCATGCCTTCGCGGCGGCTCTTGTTGAGGATTTCGTAAAGCATCCCCAGCACTTCCAGGTAGAACTTGTGGGTGAAGCGATGGCCGAACATCTGCAGCGATTTCTTGAACACGATCTTGGTCGTGCTGCCCGGGTTTGCCTGGAGGAATCCGCCCAATGCCGCGCCGCCGATGATCATGACCTCGAAGGGGTGAATGAGCGCCCCGACCTTTCCGCCAGACAGGATGAATCCGCCAAGCACACTGGCGAATACCACGATGATGCCGATAATTTTTGCCATAGGTGGGTACGTCTAGAACCTGGTCACGGGAGGAGCCTGAGCGCGCGCCATGCAGTCGCACAGAGCGCCGGGCGGGCAGATGAAAAGAATTGTTCTGGTTATCGGAACTTTTGCGCCAGACTAAAGGCCATCCCGATGAAATGCTAGTTCGGCGACCTATGACCACGACCCCGCTCCCCCGCACGCTACCGGCCTGGATCAAGGCGCTAGACGCCGTTGTCCTGCCGGCTTTTGCCGATGCTTACACGCAGGTCCAGCGCGCGCTTCGCGACAGCAGCCAGTCGATGCGACAGATCTCCGAGCTGATCCAGGACAGCCCGGTCATGGCGTTGAACGTGATCCGCGAGGCGAACCGGGATGCGGCGGCGGCCAACAAGCCGGCCGAAAGCCTGGAAGTCGCGCTAAGCCGTATCGGCCTCAAGCGGGCCGAAGCGCTGTTCCAGCGCATTCCAGCTGTCAAACCGAGCGAGGTACCCGCGCCCCTGCGGCAGCTGATGCTGATCAGCCAGCACGCCAGCCAGCAGGCCAGCGGGCTGTTCGCCGCCCGGCTCGCCCGCCTCTGGCAGGAGATTCACTGGAGCAGCCTGCTGTTTCTCTCGCCGATCTGGACCCTGGTCGCCGCCCACCCCGAGCTGCTCGAGACCTGGGAACAACGCGTGCTGGTAAACGGCGAACCGGCACCCAAGGTCGAGCAGGAGCTGCTCGGCATCTCGCTGCTGGACCTGTGCATCGCCATCGCCGAGCACTGGGCACTGCCCGGCTGGATCGCGCTGGGCTACCGGCTACTCCGCGAGAACCGCCGGATGCTGATCAAGGCGCTGCATATCGCACGGGACAACGAGCATCCCCTGCACCAGCAACAGATGCTCGATGCCGATCCGGAATTGCGCCGCTGGCTGACCCTGCCCAGCAACACCATCGTGCTGGCGAACGGGTTGGCCCTGTCGTCTCATCACAGCTGGAGCGGCATCCATAGCCTGCGCTGGCAGCGTCTCGCCGGGCTTTACCTGCAGGTTCCGCTGGGAGAATTACAACAACTGGTTCACCAGCAGGCGGCCGCCAGCGCCCAGGCCATCGGCCCCACCGAACTCTGGCATCCGGCGCAGGGGCTGTTGTGGCCCTGGGACAGCCAGTTCCAACAACCGCGCCGGGTCGAGGCGCCTGCCGCGCAGGTGCAGGTGGAGCCATGGCGCGCATTGTGCCGGGAGTTGCTCAGCGAGCGTTCGCCCTACGGCAATGTGCTGCAACTGAGCGCGACGGCTTGCCAGGCGCTCGCCGCGGCCGGCCTTTCGCGCGTTCTGCTGATGCTGGTCGACCGCCGGCAGAACCGCTTGGTCGCTCAGCAGGCCAGCGGCCTCCCGGAAGCCGCCGCGCGCGCCACGCTCGACCCGGAGCAGAGCCAGGTTCTGCGCCGCCTGCTGGAGAAGCCAGCCCTGCTGCGCCTGAACCCTGGCAACGTCGCGCAGTTTTCAGCATTGCTGCCGGGCACCCTGAAAACTCTGTTTCCCGGCGAACATGTGCTGTTGCGCTCGATCGGCCTGGACGGGCGCGTCGTGATGCTGGTAGTTGCCGATCAGGCCAATGCCCCCTTGAGCGACGCATCGGTGCAGGCCTTCGGCAAGACCGTACAGTGCATCGAACGGGCACTGGCGACGTTCAGCAAGCGCGGCCGTTAGCTTTTTAGCTAGACTGCGCCCTTTCGAGATCAGTCGAGGCCCGACGTGTCCGTCTTTTCAAATCTGCCACTGGTGATAGAGCCGGCCGATCTGGCCGAACGCCTCGAAGCGCCCGAGCTCATCCTCGTCGATCTGACCAGTGCCGCGCGCTACGCCGAGGGCCACATCCCCGGCGCCCGTTTCGTCGACCCCAAGCAAACCCAGCTCGGTCAGCCGCCGGCCCCCGGCCGCGCACCGACTCGAACCCAGCTCGAAGCAGTCTTCACCGCACTGGGCCATCGGGTCGATGCGGTCTACGTGCTGTATGACGACGAGGGCGGCGGCTGGGCTGGCCGCTTCATCTGGCTGCTCGACGTCATCGGGCATCGGCACTACCACTACCTCAACGGCGGCCTGCACGCCTGGCTGGCGGAGCAGCGACCCTTGTCCCGCGAGGTCCCCGCTGCGGCCAGCAACGCGGTCTCCTTGACGCTGGACGATGCGCCGACCGCCACCCGCGAATACATTGAAAGCCGGCTCGGCGCCGCCGACCTGGTGATCTGGGACGCCCGCTCGCCCGAGGAGTACCGCGGCGAGAAGGTGCTGGCGGCACGCGCGGGGCATATCCCCGGAGCGGTCAACTTCGAATGGACCGCCGGCATGGACCCGTCACGCGCACTGCGCATCCGCGAGGACATCGCCGAGCGCCTGCAGGCCCTGGGTATCAGCCCGGACAAGGAAATCATCACGCACTGCCAGACCCATCACCGGTCCGGTTTCACCTACCTGCTGGCCAAGGCGCTCGGCTATCCACGGGTCAAGGGGTACGCCGGCTCCTGGGGCGAATGGGGCAACCTGCCCGACACCCCGATCCAGCAATGAAAAGGTCATCCATGAAAGATCGCTTGTTCGTCATCAGCCAATACCTGCTCCCCCACCATCTGGTTTCCCGCATTGCCGGCTGTCTTGCCGAGTGCCGCCTGCCCTGGGTGAAGAACACCTTCATCAAGGCGTTCATTCGTCATTTCGGTGTACCCATGCACGAGGCGCAGATCGAGGAGCCGACCGAGTACGAGCACTTCAACGCCTTCTTCACCCGCGCCCTGAAAGATGGGGCCCGCCCGCTTGACCCGACACCCGGCGCGATCCTCAACCCGTGTGATGGCGCCATCAGCCAGCTCGGCACTGTCGAGCAGGGCCGGATCTTCCAGGCCAAGGGCCACAGCTACAGCGTGATGGAGCTGCTGGGTGGTGACCACGAGCGGGCCGCACCCTTCATGGGCGGCAGCTTCGCCACCGTCTACCTTTCGCCGAAGGACTACCACCGCGTGCACATGCCGGTGGCCGGCACCCTGCGCGAGATGGTCTACGTGCCAGGGCGGATCTTTTCCGTCAACACCGTGACCGCCGAAGGCGTGCCGGAGCTGTTCGCGCGCAACGAGCGCGTGGTCTGCCTGTTCGACACGGAGCACGGCCCGATGGCCATGGTGCTCGTCGGCGCCATGATCGTCGCAAGCATCGAGACGGTATGGGCCGGCCTGGTCACCCCACCCAAGCGCAGCCTGAAGACCCTGCGCTACGACGAGGCGGCCCGCGCCCCGATCCATCTCGACAAAGGCGCCGAGATGGGCCGTTTCAAGCTGGGCTCCACCGTCATCCTGCTGTTCGGTCCGGATCAGGTCCGCTGGGCCAAGGAACTGACGGCACTCACCCCTGTTCGCATGGGAGAGAGCCTCGGCCAGGCTGCAGCAGCGCCGCTCATACCTGAGGCCGATTCGCTGCAACCCTGACGGCACCAGTGGTCGGTTACGGCTGACCCAGCCGACCAGGTCCGCTATGATGCGGCGAGATTGCAAAATGCCATCATCGGCAGACCTCAGCGCAGGAGTGCTGCTAGAGTTTCAAGAGGCCTGACGCCAGGGTCCATGTCGCGGAGTTTGTAGCGTGGAAAACCACAGCCAACCATTGCTGTTGCGCGTACCGAAGCCGGACCGGCACGAGCTGTCGTTCTGCGAGCCCACGGTACGCGACCTCAAGCGCTGGCTGGGCGGCCTGCCCAAAGCGAATCTCGGCGAAACCGCGAGACTGCTGTACCAGGCCATGCTCGAACTCAACCAGCTGCGCGCCTCGACCCAGGGCCGGCTACAACTGCTCGAAGTGCTCCGCCCGGAAATCCACTACGTCTGCCGGCAGCTCGAACGCTACTACCTGAACCAGCCCATCGTTCTCAGCGAGCGCCCTCGCAAGGTGGCGAGCCTGTGCCAGGCACTGCAGAACCACCTGGCGATCGGCTACAAGCTGATCTCTGTCGATCTGGTGTCGCAGGCCGGCCGCGACCGCCTGCAGATGTTGACGATCGCCCTGCAGCGCGCCATCCATACGCTGTCCGCGATCCTGGTTCGCTCGACCCAGCTGTACAACCCGACGCCGGACGGACTCTGGCTGGAGTTGCACCAGCTGCACGCCATGGCGGTCGAGGAAGGCGTTCACCGCACGGTGGTCCGTGATGAGCTGGCCTACCAGACCGAAGGCCTGAGCGCCGAGCAGAGCTACATCGTCGCCTTGATGATCGGCAGCGCCCGATGCAACCAGATGCGCCAGCAGAACATCGCCCGCCTCGCCGAAGTCATGGAACCCTGGAGCCGACTCATCCGCCTGCAACCGGTGCAGCAAGCCTCGACGCTGTTCGCGGTGTCGACCCGTACCGACGCACCGCCGCGCTACCGCACCATGTTCAGCACTGACGAGCTGCCCTATCTGCTGGGAATCGACCCACACCTGCTGGTGGAGTCGCTACGCAAGCATCTGCAGGCCGAACCCGGCACCCGCCCGCCGCCCGGCCTGGTCGTGCCCGAGGGCCTGAGCATGGACCTCATGCAGCATGTCAGCGCGGCCTGGGGCGATGTGTCGGAACGCAGCTTTCAGCGCACGCCCGCGCAGGGGCACGTGGAGTTGTGCATCGGCATGACCGCGCTCCATTATTTTCTCGCCGGAGGCCGCCTGTTCGCCGACCTGCTCAAGCACCCCGAGGCCGCCCGCTCGGCCGTGTTCAAGCTCAACAACGCCACGCCCGACGTCTGGTCGACGGCGTTCGACGCCCAGAGCCGCTCGGATATGGAGCTGCTACCGACCGAACACATCGAATTCGTCTCGGCCACCGAGACCCGCTCCGATGCCGAGGAAAAGCCGGCCGAGTGCCCCTATCCGACCTACCGCGTACAACTGATCAACCACAGTCCGGGCGGCTTCTGCCTGTCCTGGTCCGGCGAGGTGCCGGCGCAACTCCAGGCCGGCGAACTGCTCGGCCTGCAGGACGGAACCAGCCAGAACTGGAGCGTCGCCGTCGTCCGCTGGATTCGACAGGTCCGAGGTAGCGGACCGCAGATGGGCGTGGAACTGATCGCCCCTTATGCCCAGCCCTGTGGTGTCCGCCTGCTGCGCAAGGTCGAGCAGGGCAGCGAGTACTTGCGGGCGCTGCTGCTTCCGGAAATCCGCGTCATCTCGCGCGCCGCGACACTGATCGTGCCACGCCTGCCTTTCCAGGAAGGCCAGAAGGTCCAGGTGAACCAGAACGGCGAAGAACACCGCGCCATGCTGTGCCATCGCCAGGCCAGCTCCAACAGCTACAACCAGTTCGAATACCAATTGGTCGGTGCCGGTACCGGCAGCCAGGAGACCCCGATCACAGGCCGTGGAAGCGAGCCGCCGGCGGGGGCCGAAGATTTTGACTCGCTCTGGAAGTCGCTGTAGATTGCGGCTCACCGTTCTTTTAGCCCTACGCGCCGCCCAGGGCGCGCCCCAAAGCTGCTGCCCATGGCCCCGCAAAAGAAAACCATCCGCCTGCTGATCCTTGAGGATTCGCAGAATGAAGCCGAGCGACTGGTCAGCCTGTTCCGCAATGCCGGCCAGGCGACGCGCGTGCATCGTCTCACCTCCAGCGAAGACCTGGCCGATGTGCTGCAGCAGACCTGGGATTTGCTGATCAGTGCACCCCGCAGCGAGAATCTGGAGCCCAGCGAGGCCATCAGCGCGGTGCGCAAGCAGGGCAAGGATATCCCGATCATTCAGCTGATCGAGGGCAACGACGCCGAAGCCATCACCGAAGCCTTGATGCTTGGGGCCCAGCGCGCACTGCCCCAAGGCGAGGACGAGTGGCTCGTGCTGATCGCCAGCCGCGAACTGGCCAACCTGGAGGACCGACGCGCGCGCCGCTCCGCCGAGCTCGCGCTGCGGGAGGCGGAGAAGCGCTGCCAGCTCCTGCTCGATAGCTCGGTCGATGCCATCGCCTATGTTCACGACGGCATGCACATTTACGCCAACCGCGCCTATCTCGAACTGTTCGGCTACGAGGACGTCGAGGAGCTCGAAGGCATGCCGATGATCGACCTGATCGCGTCCTGCGATCAGGCCGATTTCAAGAGTTTCCTGAAGAATTACCAGAGTATGCAGGGCAGCGCCGAACTGGTCTGCGGTGGCGTACGCGCTGACGGCGGCAATTTCAAGGCCAGCATGCATTTCTCGCCCGCCAGTTATGACGGCGAACCCTGCATCCAGGTGGTGATCCGCGCCGAGAGCGACAATGCCGAGCTGGAAAAGCTGCGTGAAATCAGCAGCCAGGACCTGGTTACCGGCCTGCATAACCGCAATCACTTTCTGGAGCTGCTCGACAACGCCGTCGAGCGTGCGGTCAAGGCCGGCCAGGGCGCCAGCCTCGCCTATCTGCGTGTCGATCGCTTCGCCAGCCTGCAGGCGGACCTCGGCCTGGGCAACTCCGACCGCCTCCTCGCCGAACTGGCGCAGATCCTGCGCGCTCATTTCGCGGACAAGGCTCAACTGGCACGTTTCGGCGATGACGCCTTTGCCGTGCTGGTCACCGATGCCACGCCCGCGCAGCTGGAGCAGTCGCTGACGGCATTGCTGCGCAAGGTCGAGAGTCACCTGTTCGAGATTGACGGCCGCACGATCCAGGCCACGCTGAGCATCGGCGTCGCCGCCCTGGACGAACAGACCGCCAAGGCGCGCGACGTGATCGACCGTGCCCATCGCTGCGCCGAAGAGCTCAGCGACGGCAACGCCCTGAATATCTATAACCCCGCCGATGAGCTGGCAGCCGCAGCCAATCGCGGCGAAGTCATCGCGATGGTCCAACAGGCGCTGGAACAGAACAGTTTCCGCCTCCTGTTCCAGCCGGTCATCAGCCTGCGCGGCGACAGCCATGAACACTACGAAGTGCTGCTGCGCCTGCTCGATCCGCAAGGGGTCGAGGTGCCACCCGGCGAGTTTCTTGGTGCTGCGAAGGACGCCGGCCTGGCTGCGCGCATCGACCGCTGGGTTCTGCTCAATTCGATCAAGCTGCTGGCTGAGCACCGCAGCAAGGGGCACAGCACCCGGCTGTTCCTCCACCTCTCAAGTTCGAGCCTGCAGGACGCCACCCTGCTCCCATGGCTGGGCGTCGCGCTCAAGGCGTCGCGCCTGCCGCCGGATTCGCTGGTCTTTCAGATCGATGAAAATGACGCGGTGGCCTACCTCAAGCAGGCCAAGGCACTGGTACAGGGGCTCACCGGGCTTGGCTGTCGGATCGCGCTTAGCCAGTTCGGCTGCGTGCTCAACCCTTTCAACACGCTCAAGCACCTGAACGTCGATTTCGTAAAAATCGACGGCTCCTATACTCAGGACCTCAGCCGGCAGGAAAATCAGGAAGCGCTGAAACAACTGCTGACCGAACTGCATGAGCAGGCCAAGCAGACCGTGGTTCCCTTCGTCGACAGCGCGACGGTGCTCGCCACGCTCTGGCAAGCTGGCGTCGGCTATATCCAGGGGCAGTATCTGCAGGGCCCCAGCCAGTCGATGGACTACGACTTCTCCTCGGACGACGAATAGGACTGCATGCGAATCACCGGGCCGTCGAGCCCGGCTCCACGATGCGGGGCGTCCCGCGCTCGCCCCTCCGGTAGCTATTCCAGCCCTTCGCGGTCCCTGAATCCCAGCAGGTAAAGAATGCCGTCAAGGCCGAGGGTGGAAATCGCCTGCTTGGCTGACTGCTTGACCAACGGCTTGGCACGGAACGCCACACCCAGCCCGGCCAGGCCCAGCATTGGCAAATCATTGGCACCGTCGCCGACCGCGATGGTCTGCTCGAGCCGCAACCCCTCACGCGCGGCCAGATCGCGCAGCAGGTCCGCCTTTCGCTGGGCATCGACGATGGGTTCCTGCGCCACGCCTGTGAGCTTGCCGTCGACGATCTCCAGCTCGTTGGCATAGACGTAATCGATGCCCAGTCGAGCTTGCAGTTGTCGCGCGAAGTAGGTGAACCCACCAGAGAGGATCGCCGTCTTGTAGCCCAGCCGCTTGAGCTCGGCGAACAGCAATTCGGCCCCTTCGGTCAGGCGCAGGCCCGCCCCCACCTCGGCCAGCGCGCTTTCCGGCAACCCCTTGAGCAGCGCGAGACGCTCCGTGAAGCTTGCCCGGAAATCCAGCTCACCGCGCATCGCGCGCTCGGTGATAGCCGAAACCTGCTCGCCCACGCCAGCCGCCTTGGCCAGTTCATCAATGACTTCCGCTTCGATCAAGGTGGAGTCCATGTCGAACACCGCCAAGCGCCGGTTGCGGCGAAACACCGAGTCACGCTGGAACGCGATGTCGACGTTCAGCTCTTGCGCCACGCTGAGAAATTCGGCACGCAAGGCGGCCGTGTCAGCCGGCTCGCCGCGCACGGAGAACTCGATGCATCCCTTGCCGGCTTCTTCCGGCATGTCGAGCGACTGGCGTCCGGAAAGGCGATCGATGTGGTCGATGTTCAAGCCGTACTTGGCGGTGATCGAGCTCACCCGCTGCAGTTGCTCGGCGGTGACCTTGCGCGTGAGCAACGTCACAATGTGGCGTGGTTTGCCCTGGCCGGACACCCAGTGCTGGTAATCCTGCTCGGACACCGGCGTGAAACGCACCTGCTGGTCCAGCTTGTAGCCGGTGAACAGCACGTCCTTGAGCACGGAGGAGGCGCGCTCGGTGTCCGGGATCTCGACCAGGATGCCGAACGAAAGGGTGTCGTGAATGACCGCCTGCCCGATGTCGAGAATGTTCACGCCGCCATGGGCGAGCACGCCAGTGATTGCCGCGGTCAGGCCGGGACGGTCTTCCCCGGTGATGTTGATCAGGACGATTTCGCGCAAGGCGCAGCTCCCATGGCAAAGAAGGCGGGCATTCTACAACAGCCAGAGGTCCGCCGGATGCGGCTGGACCTGTAGCGGAGCGACCTTGCAATTCGTCAGCTATGAACGCGAAACCTTCAGCCCCTCACGCGGTTTCCGTATACTGCGCGGCACTTTCCTCAAGAGTTGAGCCGCGCTCTGTGAACCGGCCCGCATCCGTCAAACCCGACAATTTCTTCCTGCTGATCTACCGTGCCTTGCGCCAGCGACGTGTCCCGCTGGTTTTGCGGGTGGCCAGCCATACACTTTTGCTGGTCGCGCTGGCGTTGATCATCTATGCCTGGGTCATGGGCATGCAGTTCAAGCACGCCATGGAGCAGCAGGCCGACGCACTGGGCCAGAGCCTCATCACCCAGACCGCCGCCTCGGCGACCGACTTGCTGGTGGCCAACGACATCCTCAGCCTCAATGTGCTGCTGAGCAACCTGGTGAAGAACCCCCTGGTGGCGCACGCAGCGATCTACAGCGTCGACAACAAGGTACTCGCCGAATCCGGTGCTCGGCCGCAGCGTAACCTGCTGGGCGACGAGGAAGGCCTGTACTCCACACCGATCAGCTTTCAGGAGGTCATCGCCGGGCACCTGCGCATCAACCTCGACATGACCCGGTTCCAGCAGCCGATGACCATAAGCCTCCAGAGCATGGGCCTGCTCAGTCTCATCCTGCTGGCATTGACCCTGACGCTGAGCATGCGACTCGGGCGGCAATTGTCGTTGCCGCTGATGCAACTGCGCCTGTGGCTCCGCGACCCTGATGATCCCGCTCCGGGCGCCGGTCGGCAGGACGAGATCGGCGATCTGGCGCGCCAGCTTCAAGCCCGCCTCGTTCCGGAAAAGCCCGAGCCTGAAATCGAACTCGACGAAAGCCTGCAGGATCTGTACTCGGCGCATTTCGACGTGCCAGCCGCAGAAGACGACCATGACATCGAGCTCGACGAGCCTGATGATGAGGATGCCCCCTTCGATGGCGCCAAGCTGCCGTCCATCAAGGCAGAGCTCGACGACAGCGAGGCGTTCGACCCGTTCGACGACAATGCCCCACCGCTCGGTGACGAGCGCACGGATATGCAGGCCGCCCCGCTCGTCCCCAGCCCTGCCGCTGGCAAGACTGGCGTTCTGGCGGTCCAGCTCGGCGCCCAGGAGCAGCTGCGCCGCCTCCCGCGCGAACGGCTGACCGAATTGCTGCAGCGCTACAGCGATTGCCTGCAACAGGCCGCGACCCTCTATCAGGCTGAACTGCATACGCTCGCCGACGGCAGTAGTCTGATGCTGTTCCACAGCCAGGACGACGAGCAGAACTATTTGACCCACGCACTGTGCTGCGGCGAGCTGATGCGTGCGCTGGGCCATGCCCTGCAGATCGAGGTGGCTGACAGCGGCATCACCCTGCAGCTGCAGCTTGGCTTGACCCAGGGCGAGCGGCTCTACGATCTCAGCCAGGGCGAACTGCTGCTCAGCGCGCCCGCACAGGCAGCGCTTGCCATGGCCCAGCACAGTCGCAACCTGCTGCTGGTAGAGCGGGGCATCGGCGAGGACGAACTGATCCGCCAGCGCGCCCGCATCCGCCCGATCGCCAGCCCCGAAGGCGCCTGCTGCGTCGAACGCCTGCTCGAACCCTACCCATCATTGCTGGAACGCCAGCTGGCGCGCATGCACGAGCTCCGCAGCCGGCGCTAAGCCAGCCATTCGTCACTGCGTAAGGAAAGGGCTGCGGCAACGCCGCAGCCTGGACGTCAGAAGCGGAACACTTCCAGATCGGTCCTGATCGGCTCGACTGCCGGGATAGCCGGAGCGCTTGGCTCAGGCGCGCGGGGTGCTTTGGCGGGGCTGCGCTTGGCTGGAGCCTTCGCCACGAGCATCGGCTCGACTGCACCGGCCATCATCTCGCTCAGGCGCTGAAGCAGCAGGCTCTGGGCACGGACCTGGTCGGTCGTGGTGCCGGCATGCTCTTCCTGCAGCCGGACCAGGCGGCTGCCCAGCCGCTTGCCCTGCTTGTCCAGCAGACGCCATTGCGCCTCCAGCACGGCCGGATGTTGCGGGCCGGAGTCCAAGCGGGTGATTTCCAGTTCGATCTGGACGTCAGGCACGAACCCCTTGGCGCCGGGGCTCAGCTCGAGGCTTTGCGTTTGGAGCTGCCCGGCGAGCTGGCGCAGCAGCACTTGATCGATATCTCCCTTCAGGCTGCCAGCCCAGCGAGCATGTTGCGCCTCTTCGCCAAGGCTGCCATCGGGAAGGCGCTGCAGCAGCGCGTCACGTTGCAGATAATCGGCAAGCTTTATCGGCCCCAGCAACACCGAGGCGCCATCGCTCTTCGCTGGCACCTCCACGGCACCGGTGTCCAGACGATACATGGGCACAGGTTGCTGGGTGATGCAACCGGCGAGGCTGGCACAGGCCAGCAGCATGAAGGTTGTGGAGCGCAACACGTTCGTTCTACCTCACACCGTGTGGAGCGACACGCTCGACCCTTGCAGCGCCTGCTGCATCCGGAGCGTCCCGCGAACCGCGGTGCCATGACATTGCCACCGACGGGGCCTCGGTGGCAGGTGGATTCGAAGGTCGCTATCTTCCGTGAAACCGCGGCCAGAAGCCAGCCTCGAAGCCGCGCTGGATCAGCCCACCGTTTCGACCTGCAGCGCATCCACGCGCTGGAAACCGCGCGGCAGTTTGTTGCCCCGCCGCCCACGCTCGCCCTTGTAGTGCTCCAGATCGTCCGCCTTCAGCGAGAGCGTGCGCTTGCCGGCCTGCAAGACCAGCGTGGCGCCCTCAGGCAGGATCGCCAGGTCCGTCAGGAATTCCTCGCGGCTGGCTACGCGATCACCCGGGATGCCAATGATCTTGTTGCCCTTGCCCTTGGCAAGTTGTGGCAGGTCCCGCACCGGGAACACCAGCAGGCGACCCTCGGTGGTCACGGCGGCCAACCAGTCCTGATCCCGGCTCTTCAACGGCCGCGGCGCAACCACCCGGGCCCCGGCCGGCAGCGACAGCAACGCCTTGCCGGCCTTGTTCTTGGCCTGCAGGTCCTCGCCCTTGACCACGAAGCCATAGCCGGCATCCGAGGCGATGACATAGAGCGCCTCGTCCTCGGGCAGCAGCACGCATTCGAAACTGACGCCCGGCGGCGGTGCGAGGCGCCCGGTCAGAGGCTCGCCCTGTCCGCGTGCAGAAGGCAGCGAATGCGCCGCCAGCGAATAGCTGCGACCGCTCGAGTCGATGAACACGGCGTATTGGTTCGAACGTCCGGCGGCGGCGGCGCGGAAGCCGTCACCGGCCTTGTAGGACAATCCTGTAGCGTCGATGTCGTGCCCCTTGGCACAGCGCGCCCAGCCCTTCTCGGAGATAACGACAGTCACCGGTTCGGACGGCAGCAGCTCGTTCTCCGACAGGGCGCGTGCCTCGGCGCGGGCGACGATCGGCGAACGACGATCGTCGCCATAGGTTTCAGCGTCTTCCAGCAGCTCCTTGCGCACCAGCTTTTTCAACTTGGTTTCGCTGCCCAACAGCGCCAGCAACTTCTCCCGCTCCTTGGCCAGCTCGTCCTGCTCGCCACGGATCTTCATCTCTTCCAGCCGCGCCAGTTGACGCAGGCGGGTATCGAGGATGTAGTCGGCCTGTAGCTCCGACAGCTCGAAGCGCGCCATCAGGACCGGCTTTGGCTGATCCTCGGTGCGGATGATGTGGATGACCTCATCAAGGTTGAGGAAGGCGACCAGCAGGCCTTCCAACAGGTGCAGACGCTTCTCGACCTTATCCAGGCGGAACTCCAGGCGACGACGTACGGTGCCGATACGGTAGGTCAGCCACTCGCTGAGCAGCATCTGCAGATTCTTGACCTGCGGTCGGCCATCCAGGCCGATGACGTTGGTATTGACCCTGTAGCTCGACTCCAGCTCAGTGGTCGCGAACAGGTGCTGCATCAGCTCGTCGGCATCGACACGGTTGGAGCGCGGAATGATGACGATCCGACAGGGGTTTTCATGATCGGATTCATCACGCAGGTCTGCCACCATGGGCAGCTTCTTGGCCTGCATCTGCGCGGCGATCTGTTCGAGGATCTTGGAGCCGGATACCTGATGCGGCAACGCGGTGACGACGATGTCGCCATCCTCGACCCGGTAAACGGCCCGCATGCGCACCGAGCCACGCCCGGTTTCGTAGAGTTTTAATAGATCTGCACGCGGCGTGACGATCTCCGCCTCGGTCGGATAATCCGGGCCCTGGATGTGCTCGCAAAGCTGTTCGACAGTGGCCTTGGGCTCGTCCAGCAGACGCACGCAGGCGGCGGCGACTTCCCGCAGGTTGTGCGGCGGCACGTCGGTGGCCATGCCCACGGCGATGCCGGTGGTGCCGTTGAGCAGCAGGTTAGGCAGGCGCGCCGGCAAGGTCGACGGCTCGTCCAGAGTGCCGTCGAAATTCGGCACCCAGTCGACCGTCCCCTGTCCCAACTCGGACAGCAGCACCTCGGAGTAACGCGAAAGCCGCGCCTCGGTGTAGCGCATCGCCGCGAAGGACTTGGGATCGTCCGGCGCACCCCAGTTGCCCTGCCCGTCGACCAGCGTGTAGCGGTAGCTGAAGGGCTGCGCCATCAGAACCATGGCTTCGTAACAGGCCGAATCACCGTGTGGATGGTACTTACCGAGCACGTCACCCACGGTGCGGGCCGACTTCTTGTGCTTGGCATCGGCGTTCAGGCCGAGCTCGCTCATCGCATAGACGATGCGCCGCTGAACGGGCTTGAGACCATCGCCGATATGCGGCAAGGCCCGGTCCATGATCACGTACATCGAGTAGTTGAGATAGGCCTGCTCGGTGAAGTCGGCAAGCGAGCGGCGTTCCACGCCGTCCAGGCTCAAGTCTAGGGTTTCGCTCATGGTCGATCCGTGGCGTGTTGGCGCAGCACCAGGGTGCCGGCGCGCTGTGTGAATTCAAGTTGCTTCAGGGCGCTCATGCCGAGCAGGACCTGGTCACCTTCGAAGCCCGGCGCGACGATCGCCCGTACGCCGGTCAGGTGGATCTCGCCGAGGCTGAGGCTGTCGAGTTCGGTCCGGTATCCGGTGGCCAGCCCATTGGCCGTCTGTAGCGCAACCGGCGCGCCGCGCGGCAACCCCAGGCGCTCTGCCAATACCACCGGAATGGCGACGTCGGTGGCACCGGTGTCCAGCAGAAAAGACACCTTTTCGCCGTTGATGCGACCATCCGCGACAAAATGCCCCTGCACGTTCCCCTCCAGGCGCACTTCGATCTCCTCGCCCTTGACGACCGATACGGGCTCTCGGTTGGGGTTGTAGCGGCTCTGCTCCCAATCGGCGAAGAACCGCGTCGCCAGAAACAACGCCGCCCCCCAGGCCAGCACCAGCATGACGCGGCCGGCACGCCGGCCCGCTGGCTGGCTCACCGCTTGGCACCCCAGCCACCCTTCGGCGCGGCAAGGCGCCAGACGACGGGGCGCTTTTCGCCGTCGGCACGGGTGGCCTGATTGTTGTCGATGCCGATCCAGGCGCTCTGCTCATCGATCCATAACGCCTCGGCGTTGCCGAAGGGCGTGTCGTAGCGGCGATCCTCGGCCAGGGCCGTGTCGGCGTAGGACCAGCACCGCTCGACAGCCCCGGTATCGAGCCGGCGGCGGCAGATCTGGTGAGGTACCGGCTCCAGGGTGAACAGCTTGCCGCCATGGAAGGCCAGACCGGAAAACCGCAGCGGCTGCTCGCCTTCGTCCATGATGGCCGGCGGGGTCTCATGTCCGCCTTCTGCCAGCAATACGCAGCCGCCCGTGCATTGCCAACTGCTCTGATTGCGATGCATGACCAGCAAACCGCGACGGCTATGTTCAGCCGCCAGCCAGAGCCGATTGGCTTCGGGGTCGACCGCGATGCCTTCGAACATGGCGTTGAAACGCAGCAGCATGCCGCTCGCGCGCGCCTGGCGAACCAGGCTGTCAGGCAGGTTGAGCCACTCTGCCGTACCGGCCGGGTTGACCCTGAGCACCGCCGCGTAGGCTTCGCTCACCAGGTACCGATTGCCGAGCCCGTCGCAGCTCAGGCCTTCAAAATCCATCTTACCGCCACGCGCCAGTCCGGTGGCCAGCGAACGCATACGCGTCCCCCAGGACAGCCCGGTCTCCGGCGGCGGCAACAGCTCGAACCGCTCGGCTTCGGCCCGCCAGACGGGTTCGCTGGCGTCGAGGCGGTAGAGCCCTGTGTCATCGCGATCCGAAACCGCCCAGAATGCATCACCGCACCAGGCCATACCCGATAAATGGCCGGCATCCATCCCATCGACGGGATGTTCGCTGACGAGTTCGAGCTCGACCGGCGGCTCGGCAGCCCAGACAGGAGCGGTCAAGGCGGTCAACAGCGCGAGGCGCGCCAGCCAACCCGCCGTCACAGCAGGACCTCAGCCAGGTTGCCCTTGGACTCCAGCCAGCTCTTGCGGTCACCGGCGCGCTTCTTGGCCAAGAGCATGTCCATCACCTCGCGGGTTCCGTCGAAGTCGTCCAGCGTCAACTGCACCAGACGGCGGGTGTTGGGGTCCATGGTGGTCTCGCGCAGCTGCGGCGGGTTCATCTCGCCCAGGCCCTTGAAGCGTGTGACCTGCGGTTTGCCTCGGCGCTTTTCCGCGGCCAGCCGATCGAGGATGCCGTCTCGCTCGGCCTCGTCCAGCGCATAGAAGATGTCCTTGCCCAGGTCGATGCGGTACAGCGGCGGCATGGCGACATAGACGTGTCCGGCGTCGACCAGCGGGCGGAAGTGCCGAACGAAGAGCGCGCACAGCAGCGTGGCGATGTGCAACCCGTCGGAATCGGCGTCGGCGAGGATACAGATCTTGCCGTAGCGCAACTGCGCCAGGTCGGTCGCGCCCGGGTCGACGCCAATCGCCACGGCAATGTCGTGGACTTCCTGGCTGGCGAGCACTTCGCCGCCATCGACCTCCCAGGTGTTCAGGATCTTCCCGCGCAGCGGCATGATGGCCTGGAATTCCTTGTCGCGTGCCTGCTTGGCGGAGCCACCGGCCGAGTCCCCCTCGACCAGGAACAGCTCGGCGCGCATCGGGTCCTGACCGGCGCAGTCGGCCAGCTTGCCGGGCAGCGCCGGCCCTTGAGTGATGCGTTTGCGCTCGACCTTCTTGCTCGCCTTCAGGCGGCGTCCCGCATTGCTGATCGCCAGCTCCGCGAGTTGCAGCCCGAGCTCGGGATGGGCATTGAGCCAGAGGCTGAATGCATCCTTAACGACGCCGGAGACGAATGCAGCGGCCTCGCGCGACGACAGGCGCTCCTTGGTCTGCCCGGAGAATTGGGGTTCCTGCATCTTCGCCGAAAGGACGAAGGCAATCCGCTCCCAGACGTCTTCAGGGGCAAGCTTGAGCCCGCGGGGCAACAGGTTGCGGAATTCGCAGAACTCACGCATGGCATCCAGCAGCCCCTGGCGCAGACCGTTGACATGGGTGCCGCCCTGCGCGGTGGGAATCAGGTTGACGTAGCTTTCCTGCACGCTGTCGCCGCCCTCCGGCAGCCACAGCAGCGCCCAGTCCACCGCCTCCTTGTTGCCGGCAAGGCTGCCGCAGAACGGCTCGTCCGGCAGGCGCGCGAAGGCGCTGACCGCATCGATCAGGTACGAGCGCAGGCCATCTTCGTAGTGCCACTCGACTTTCTCACCGGTGCTCTTGTCCTCGAAGCTGACCTTGAGCCCAGGGCAGAGCACGGCCTTGGCCTTGAGTACATGCTTGAGACGGCTGATGGAGAACTTGGGAGAATCGAAATACTTGGGGTCGGCCCAGAACTGCACGCTGGTGCCAGTGTTGCGCTTGCCCACGCTGCCGATGATGTCCAGCTCGCTGGCCTTGAAGCCGTCGGCGAACGCCATGCGGTACTCATTGCCGTCGCGCTTGACGGTTACTTCGACGCGCGTCGAAAGCGCGTTGACCACCGAAATGCCCACGCCATGCAAGCCGCCCGAGAACTGATAGTTCTTGTTGGAAAACTTGCCGCCGGCGTGCAGCTTGGTGAGGATCAGTTCGACACCCGACACCCCTTCCTCGGGATGAATGTCCACCGGCATGCCACGGCCATCGTCGATGACCTGGAGCGAATTGTCCTGGTGCAGGATCACCTGCACTGAGCTGGCGTGACCGGCCAGCGCTTCGTCGACGCTGTTGTCGATGACTTCCTGCGCCAGGTGATTCGGGCGTGACGTATCGGTGTACATCCCCGGCCGCTTGCGTACCGGGTCAAGGCCGGAGAGGACTTCAATGGCTTCTGCGGTATACGACATGAGCGTCTCGTGATGTCCTTATGAATCGGAAAAATCGAGCTCGGCCAAGCACGCCGGGTCGAAGCCGGCAAAGGCGAGCAGCGCCGGTAGGCGTTCGGCAAAGCCTTGGAAACCATGATCGCCCCCGGCCTGGATCCGCAGCGCGCAGCCGCGATAGAAATCGGCGGCGTGCCGATAGTCGAGGGTTTCGTCGCCAGTCTGCAGCCAGACCTGATAGCGCTCGGCATCCTCAGGTGGCGCCACCTCCAACTCCGCCAACGCGGCGACATGATCGTCGGTCAGCTGCCAGACCTCACCGGTGTAGAGATTGGTCTGCGGGCCCAGGTAGCCGTCGAAGCGGCGATGTGGCGTAACGGCTGGGTTGATCAGCAATGCCTTGAGGCCATGACGCTCGGCAAGGTGCGTCGCATAGTAGCCGCCCAGGGAGCTGCCGACCAGCAAGGGACGGCCCAGCTCAGCGATTCCCGCCTCCAGTTGCGCAATGGCCTGGCGCGGATGGTGATGCAGAGCCGGCACCCTCAGGCGGTCGCTCGCCCCCAACCGCTCCATCGCCTGCATCAGCTGGCGGGCCTTTTGCGACTGTGGCGAGCTGTTGAGGCCGTGCATATAGAGAATGGCGGGACGTTCGCAGGTCATGCTGGCTCGCTGAATGAAAAAGACGGAGAAGGCTACAAGGCGAGACGCAAAGGCTGCAAGCTGGATGGCTGGCGAGATCCAGGCGGGGCGCCAGCACCGCGCCGGTGCCGGCAACCTGACAGGTACCGCGCCTCAATAACCCTTGACGCTGTAGTCGACCTCGAAATCGATTCCAACCACCCGCGAAATTCCCGTGTCCAGACGTCCATCCGCATGCAGCCGCAGCCAGCGATACCCCGGGGCGCGGGTGTCCACGTCGAAATCCTCGCTGCCTGGCGTGAATTGCACACCGGTCGAAGGCGTCGCCAGGAGGCGAACCCCCTCCCGGGCCGCATCGAAGGCCTGGTGAATATGGCCCCACAGCAAGGCTTTCACCCCAGGGTGACGATCCACCACCTCGAACAGCGCATCGCGATTGCGCAATCCGATCTTGTCCATCCAGCGACTGCCGATGGTAACGGGGTGATGATGAAGGCAAATCAGATGATGGCGATCAGGCGCCTCCCCCAGCGCACGATCCAGCAGCTGCAGCTGATCCTCGCGCAACATGCCGTGCACCGAGCCAGGGACGAGGGTGTCGAGCATGACCACGCGCCAGGCGCCGATATCCAGGACGGGTTGCATCAGGTCCGTATCGCGGCTCGCCTCGCGCATGATGGCCAGCTCGTCGTGATTACCGGGGCACCAGCGAGCAGGCGCCTGGATACGTTCGGACAGTGTCCGAAACCGCTCGTAGGATGCCAGCGAGCCGTCTTGCGATAAATCGCCGGTTGCCAGGACCAGATCGATGCCCGGTTGCTCGGCGAGCACCAGGTCCACCACCCGCTGCAGGCTGTCCGCCGTGTCCATGCCCAGCAGCTTGCCGCCGGGATTGCCGAACAGATGGCTGTCGGTCAGCTGCACCAGCAGTACCGAATCTTTTTCAGCAGTAAGGGGCGCAACAGCCACGACCCGTCTCCTTTGGCGAATTCGCGGGAGAATTATGGTGGCTCGCCATGATGGGGGTAAACCGCATGATGCGGGCATGCATCACAGATCAGCTTGCGAACGAGACTCATGGCGCATTGACATCGCCTAACCAATCACAGGAGAGCTCAGAGAACCGGCTCGAGCTCGTGACCACAAGCCAGGCAATGGCCGAGCCACTCGCCGAGAAACAGATTGAGCTGATTCTTCTCGTCGGGTTGATGCATCTGCGCATTGGGATAGCTGTAGATCCCGCGGAAACGCCGGGCGTTTTGCGCGCTGACCACTTCGGCCATGCGCGCGTCGTGATAGACCCGCACCTCCATCTGAGGCACGGGCAACCAGGGCAGGCAATCCTGTTGGCTGATCTGCACGGTCGTGGTGTAGGGGCAGCTTTCAACGACCCTGAGCGCCAACACGCCCAGCAGACGTTCCCCCTGGCTCAGGGCAATGCGCCGGACCTCGGACTGGCTGCGCATCCCCGGCAAGAGACGCATCAGCCGTAGGTAGTTGGCTTCGCAAGCAGCCTGCAACTCTCGCAGGTCTACCCGATATCGTTCGCGGGTTTTCCTCATGACCACGCCCCTCTGACTTCGTCCCGGTTCAGCGCCAGCCACTGCAGGGCGATGATGCTCGCCGCGTTGTCGATGGTCCCGTCACGTACGGCCTGCAGTGCTCGCTCCAGGCTCCACACGTGGACACGAATGTCTTCGCCTTCTTCGTCCAGGCCGAACACTCCGCCGGCATGGGTGCTGTCGCATCGACCGACATAGAGATGCACACGCTCGGTGCTGCCACCGGGCGAGGGAAAATAGGTGGTCACCGGCCAGAGTTCAGCGACTTCCAGCCCCGCCTCTTCGACAGCCTCGCGGCGCGCGACCTCTTCCGGCTGTTCATCCTTGTCGATCAGTCCCGCCACCAGTTCGATCAGCCACGGGTTGGCGACCTTGCCCACCGCACCGACCCGAAACTGCTCGATCAGCACGACTTCGTCGCGCCGCGGATCGTAGGGCAGTACGCATACAGCGTCATGGCGAACGAACAACTCACGCTCCAGTTGCCGCCCCATGGCACCGCTGAACAGCCGATGGCGCAACTGCAGCCGGTCAAGACGGTAAAAGCCGCTGAAGCATTGCTCGCGTTCAACGATCTCGACATCATCCGGACCGGGCTTGAAGGTATCAGTCATGAATAACTCACATTCGGTATCTTCCGTGCCAGCCGCCACGGAAAGGCTGCAACCGTCACAGGGTGAGCGGTCTCTCTGTTGTCATGCTAGCGCGCCGTAACATCTGGCGCAGCCCTTTGCAGACCACAAGCATGGGCAAAAATGCCCGGCTGAAGGCGGTCGAACTTAACACCCGCACCGCACTCGAAACCGCACCTCACGACTCCTGAGCCATGAGACCACACCATGTCGCTTCGTAACACCTTGCCCCTTCTCACGCTTGGCCTGCTGCTTGCCGGTTGCCAGCATTTCCTTTCGCCACCAGCCGTCGAGGTTCGTCAGGTCATCAGCGAGCAGCGCCCCGAAGCCTGCCCGAGGACGGACGAAACCTGCCCACTGGTGAACATCGACACCCAGGTATTTGCCGACGAGCCAGCCCTGAATACGTTGATCGACCATCGTTTACGGCGGATGACCATCAACTCGCCGGAAGCGACCCTGCCCGCCTCACTGGAGACCTACCAGCAGCAGTTCCTGCGACAGGCAGAGCCGGGCTGGAGCAGCTACCTGCAGGCCAAGCTCATCGACCAGCACGATTCGCTACTGGTGATCGAACTGTCCAGTTACCTCTTTACCGGCGGTGCGCACGGCATGCCCGGACGCGGTTTCATCAATTACGACCGCGAGCAGGACCGTGAACTGAAACTGGCCGACGTGCTGCTGCCGGGCAAGGAGGGCGCCTTCTGGCGCGTCGCAGCGAAGGCTCATCAGCAGTGGCTGCTGGATAACGAGCACGACGCCGCCTTCAGCCGTCAATGGCCGTTCCAGCAAACGTCAAACGTCGCCTTTCTGCGTGACCAGGTGCTGCTCAAATACGACGTCTACAGCATCGCGCCCTATTCGAGCGGGCATCCCACGCTGACGATCTCCTATGCCGAGCTCGACGGCATCGTGAAGCCGGCCTATCTGCCGTAGCACACACGCGACAAGGCCTCCCATTGCGGGGCGGCCTCTCCGCTCGGGTCACACCTGCTTGTAGATCAGCGACCCCTGGTCCTTGAAGCGCTCGGCCTGCTCGGCGAACCCGGCCTCGATGGCCTTCTGTTCGTCGGTCAGACCGTTCTCGGCAGCGTACTCGCGTACCTCCTGAGTGATCTTCATCGAGCAGAACTTCGGCCCGCACATGGAACAGAAGTGCGCCACCTTGGCCGACTCCTTGGGCAGCGTCTCGTCGTGGAAGGCGCGCGCGGTGTCCGGGTCCAGGCCGAGGTTGAACTGGTCCTCCCAGCGGAACTCGAAGCGTGCCTTGGACAGCGCGTTGTCGCGGATCTGCGCGCCCGGATGACCTTTTGCAAGGTCGGCGGCGTGGGCGGCAATCTTGTAGGTGATGATGCCGGTCTTGACGTCATCCTTGTTCGGCAAGCCCAGGTGCTCTTTCGGCGTGACATAGCAGAGCATCGCGCAGCCGAACCAGCCGATCATGGCCGCGCCGATGCCGCTGGTGATGTGGTCATAGCCCGGCGCGATGTCGGTGGTCAGCGGGCCGAGGGTGTAGAACGGCGCCTCGTCGCAGCATTCCAGCTGCTTGTCCATGTTTTCCTTGATCAGGTGCATCGGCACGTGACCCGGGCCTTCGATCATGCACTGCACATCGTGCTTCCAGGCGATCTTGGTCAGCTCACCGAGGGTTTCCAGCTCACCGAATTGCGCGGCGTCGTTGGCATCGGCGATGGAGCCCGGACGCAGGCCGTCGCCCAGCGAGAAGCTGACGTCGTAGGCCTTCATGATTTCGCAGATGTCGTCGAAATGGGTGTAGAGGAAATTTTCCTTGTGATGCGCCAGGCACCACTTGGCCATGATCGAACCGCCACGGCTGACGATACCGGTGACGCGCTTGGCGGTCAGCGGTACGTAGCGCAGCAAGACGCCGGCGTGGATGGTGAAGTAGTCCACGCCCTGCTCGGCCTGCTCGATCAGGGTGTCGCGGAACAGCTCCCAGGTCAGGTCCTCGGCGACGCCGTTGACCTTCTCCAGCGCCTGGTAGATCGGCACGGTGCCGATCGGCACTGGCGAGTTGCGAATGATCCACTCGCGGGTTTCGTGGATGTGCTTGCCGGTGGACAGGTCCATGACGGTGTCCGAGCCCCAGCGGATGCCCCAGGTCAGCTTGGCGACTTCTTCCTCGATGGAGGAGCCCAGCGCCGAGTTGCCGATGTTGCCGTTGATCTTCACCAAGAAGTTGCGGCCGATGATCATCGGCTCCAGCTCCACGTGGTTGATGTTGGCCGGGATGATGGCGCGGCCGCGGGCCACTTCCTGGCGGACGAACTCGGGCGTGATTTCCTTCGGGATCGCCGCGCCGAAGCTCTGCCCGGCGTGCTGCTCGGCCAGCAGGCCGGCCTCGCGTGCCTCGGCGAGTTTCATGTTCTCGCGGATGGCGACGTACTCCATCTCGGGCGTGATGATCCCCTTTTTCGCGTAATGCATCTGGCTGACGTTGTGCCCGGCCTTGGCGCGGCGCGGGTTGCGCACATGGGCGAAGCGCATCGCCGAAAGCTCGGCATCGTTGAGGCGCCGCTGGCCGAATTCGGAGGTCAGCCCCGGCAGCTTTTCGGTGTCGCCGCGATCCTCGATCCAGGCGCTGCGCACATCGGCCAGCCCCTTGCGCACGTCGATTTGCACGCTGGGGTCGGTGTAGGGACCGGAGGTGTCGTAGACAGTGACCGGCGGGTTGATCTCACCGCCGAAGGCGGTGGGCGTCACGTCCAGGCTGATCTCACGCATCGGCACGCGGATGTCCGGACGCGAACCCTGCACATAGACTTTCTGCGAACGCGGAAAGGGCTGGATCGACTGTTGATCGACCTGAGCCGACTCACTGAGATTTTGTTGTTCTGCACGCATCAGGCTAGCTCCTAGAAAGTTGTCGGAGCGAACCTGAAAACACGGCGGGGAAAGGGGGCATCGGGCGCGCCAAGACTGGCGCCGAGGGGCTCGTGGGCAGACTGCCGAGCACATCTTGTTCCCTACGCAGGCCTTAACCTGATCAGGTTCAACGGGATCCGGAACTTTCCGATCTCAGCCTTCGCTTCAAGGCACCCCGACAAGAACGGCACCGAGTCTAATCAACGGCGCCGGGGATTACTACGCCGTCAGGGCAATTCGGCGACCGCCGGGTCATCCCGACGCCGCGCCGTCGGCCCTGCAGCCCCCGGTTCGCGCTGCTTGACCGACCGAAAGACCGGGCATAGCCTTGCCCATCACTTCGCTTCGGGGAAAGACGCACATGCTGCGTAGACTCACGCTGGCACTCGCCGTGACCGCCGCCTCGTCGGGGCTGGCCCTGGCCCAGAACGCACCGCCTGTTTCCGCCCGAACCGACCTGCTCAGCGTCTATCGGCAGGCGGTGGAAAACAATGCCGACCTGGCTGCAGCGCGTGCGCAATTCATGGCCGCCCAGGAAATCATCCCGCAAGCGCGCGCCGGGCTGTTGCCCAACCTCAGTGCGGGCGCCGAAACCAGCAGCACCCGCACCGATGTCGACACCAGCGCAGGGTCGCGCTCGCTCGAGCGCAGCGGCACGCTCTACCAGGCGACGCTGAGCCAACCGATCTTTCGCGCCGACCGCTGGTTCCAGCTCCAGGCGGCCGAGGCGGTCAACGAGCAGGCGGCCATTGAGTATTCCATTGCCGAGCAGGACCTGATCCGCTTGACCGCACAGGCCTACTTCGCCGTGCTGCGGGCACAGGACACGCTGGCTGCGGCGAAGGCCGAGGAGTCGGCCTTCCAGCGCCAGCTCGACCAGGCGGACGAGCGTTTCGAGGTCGGGCTGTCAGATCGTACCGACGTCCTCGAAGCGCAAGCCGGCTTCGATACGGCGCGCGCCAATCGCCTGCTTGCCCAGCGTCAGGTGGACGATGCCTTTCAGGCGCTCTCGACCCTGACCAATCGCCAATACCTGGCGCTTGAAGGTATCGAGCACAGCCTGCCGGTGCTACCGCCAGTGCCCAACGACGCCAGCGCCTGGGTCGACACGGCCGCGCGGCAAAACCTCGACCTGCAGGCGGTCAACCAGGCCGTCATCGCGGCCGAGGAGACCCTGCGCCAGCGACGCGCCGGCCACGCGCCGACGCTTGATGCCGTAGCGCAGTACAGCCGCGGCGACAACGACACCCTGGGCTTCACCAATACCGGCAGCGAAGCGGTTACCGGTATCCCCCGCTACACCGGCGACGTGGAGCAGCGCAGCATCGGCCTGCGCCTTAACATTCCGCTCTACAGCGGCGGACTGACGACCTCGCAGAGCCGCGAGGCCTACCATCAGTTGACCCAGACCGAGCAACAGCGCGAGAGCCTTCGTCGCCAGGTCGTCGAGTCGACGCGGAACCTGCACCGCGCGGTGAATACGGATGTGGAACAGGTGCAGGCGCGCCGGCAATCGATCATTTCCAACCAGAGCGCGCTGGAAGCGACCGACATCGGCTACCAGGTCGGCACGCGCAATATCGTCGACGTGCTCGACACCCAGCGCCGGTTGTTCGCCGCGGTTCGCGACTACAACAATGCCCGCTACGACTACATCCTCGACAGCCTGCGCCTGAAACAGGCAGCCGGCACGCTCAACCCGGGCGATCTGGAGGACCTGCAGCGGTATCTGAAGGCGGACTACGATCCGGACAGCGATTTCCTGCCGCCGGACCTGTCGGAGAACATCGGCCGCCCGGTGCGCGTCGACTGATCAGCAACGTCGGCGTCCGAGGCGCGGCGCGGCCCGTCAGCGCTGCGTCGACAGCAAGGCGTCCAGCCCCGCCAGCAACCGGTCCAGCGCGCCCTGGTTGTTCCTTAGAACGGCATAACCGGCGGCGCGCGCCTGCTCCGCTGGCGCTGGATCCGTCCAGAATATGGCGACCTGCTCCGCCAGTTCGGGTGCGCTATTGATCTCGACCAGCGCACCGGCGTCACGCATCTGCGCGGCGATATCGAGGAAATTGAACAGGTACGGCCCCGTCAGCACCGGCTTGCCCAGCGCGGCGGGCTCAAGCAGGTTGTGGCCGCCAGTCGGCACCAGGCTGCCGCCGACGAAGGCCACGTCGGCCAGCGCAAACAGGAACAGCAACTCGCCCATGGTGTCCCCCAGCAGGACCTGGGTCTCGTTCGCGGGCGCCTCGTCGAGCGACCGTCGAACCGTGACGAAGCCTTGCTTGCGGCAGAGTTCGAGCACCGAGGCAAATCGTTCCGGATGGCGCGGCACCAGGATCAGCAGGGCCCCAGGATGATCGACCAGCAACTGACGATGGGCGGCCAGCAGAATTTCGTCCTCGCCGGTGTGAGTGCTCGCGCCGATCCATACCGGCCGCGTCTCGGCGCCCCATTGCTGGCGAAGCTGCGCGGCCCGAGTGGGCACTGCCGGATCGATGCTGAGGTCGAACTTGATCGACCCCGTCACCTGCACCACAGCTTCGGGCGCGCCAAGCTGCCGAAAGCGCGTCGCCTCGGCCTCCGTCTGCACCGCAATCAGGCTTAGCTCGGCCAGCATCGGCGCGGTCAAACGTCCAAGCCTTGCGTAGCCGCGCGCGGAGCGTTCGGACAATCGGGCATTGGCCAGCACCACGGGTATGCCACGCCGCGCGCACTGATGGATGTGGTTGGGCCACAGCTCGGTTTCCATCACGATGGCCAGCCGAGGCCGCAGCCGGTCGAGCAGGCGCGCAGCCGCCCACGGTAGGTCGTACGGGAGATAGCAATGCTGCACCGTATCGCCGAACAACGCCCGGATTCGCTCGGAACCGGTCGGCGTCATGCAAGTCACGGTTATGGGCAGGTCCGGATGCCGCGCCTTCAGCGCGCGAATCATCGGCGCCGCCGCAATGCTCTCGCCAACCGAGACGGCGTGCACCCAGATGCCGCCAGGCTGCATGGTCGGCAATCCCAAGGCCAACCGCTCCCCGATCCGCTTCGAATAGGCCGGCGCCCGGCGAGCGCGCCATAGCAGGCGAACCAGGATCAGCGGCAGAGAGAGATTGAACAACAGGGTGTAGAGGGTACGATTCATGGGCGCGGAGCTTAGCAAAGGCAGCGAAGCGCCGGCCACCGCACAGGGCAGCTGAGAACTTCGCGCCGCTGCTGCAGCCGAATACCCGGCAGCCGCCCAGAACCGGAGACGTCATGACTGGCTATATCTATCTTGCCATCGCCATCACCGCCGAAGTGATCGCCACCACCTCGATGAAGGCACTGGCGGGGTTCAGCCGCCCGCTCCCGCTGTTTCTGGTGGTCGCCGGCTACAGCCTTTCGTTCTGGATGCTGAGCCTGGTGGTCAAGACCATCCCGGTCGGCATCGCCTACGCCATCTGGGCCGGTCTTGGCATCGTGCTGGTGAGCCTGGCCGCTGCGCTGCTCTATCAGCAGAAGCTCGACCTGCCGGCAGTGCTCGGCATGGCGCTGATCGTTGCGGGCGTGGTGGTCATCCAGCTCTTTTCCAAGAGCACAGGCCATTAGCGGGAGCGCCTGACCGACGACCCGCCGCAGGGCATAACCCTCAGCCCACAGGCGCTATACTGCGCGCCCGATCACTGAACGAGGCCTGTCCATGTCCGAGTCCCTGAGCACCGATATCCTGATCGTCGGCGGAGGTGTCGCTGGCCTTTGGCTCAATGCGCGCCTGCGTCGCCTGGGCTATTCGACGCTGTTGGCGGACCGGGGCGTGCTGGGCGGCGGGCAGAGCGTCAAGTCGCAAGGCATCATCCACGGCGGCACCAAGTACGCCCTGAGTGGTGCCCTGACCGGTGCCTCGGAAGCCATTTCCGACATGCCTCGGCGCTGGCGCGAAGCGCTCGAAGGCAATGGTGAGCTGGATCTGAGGGGCGTCCGCCTGCTCTCCGACGCCCATTACCTGTGGTCACCCGGCACCCTGACGGGCAACCTCACCAGCTTTTTCGCCAGCAAGGCCGTACGATCGCGGGTCGGCCAGGTCAAGGGGGACCAGCTGCCCGCGGCGCTGCAGCACCCGCGTTTCAAGGGCAAGGTGTACCGGCTCAGCGAGCTGGTCCTGGATGTCCCCAGCCTGATTCAGCGCCTGGCGCAACTCGCCGGTGATGGGCTCGTCAAGGCCGACCGCATCGAGCCGCTGTACGAAGGCGGCGAGCTGACCGGGCTTGTCATCGACGGTCGCCCGATTCGCGCGCAGCGCATCGTGCTCACGGCCGGGGCGGGCAATGCCGAATTGCTGGCCGCGCTGGGACTCGCACAGCCTGCGATGCAGAAACGTCCGCTGCACATGGTCATCGTCAAGGCGGCGACCTTGAAGCCGCTCTATGCGCACTGCCTGGGCGGTGGCACCAAACCCCGCCTCACCGTGACAAGCCACCCGGCCGAGGATGGCGAGTGGGTGTGGTATCTGGGCGGCGACCTGGCCGAAGCGGCGGGCGTCGCCCGCGACGAAGCGGCGCAGATCTCAGCAGCGAAAAAGGAACTGGCCGAACTGGTGCCCTGGATCGATCTGGCCGCCGCGAAGTGGGCAACCCTGCGTATCGATCGCGCCGAGCCGGCCCAGTCTTCTCTTGCCAGACCGGACAATGCCTTTCTCGCCGAAGCGGGGCGGCTGCTGGTTGGCTGGCCAACCAAGCTGGCACTGTCTCCTGATTTCGCCGACCGTGTCGAGGCGGCGCTGACACGCGACGGCATCGCTCCGCAGACGCACCCAGCCCTGCCGGACCTGCCGCGACCCGAACTCACCAGGCCGTTCTGGGACGGGTTGCTCTGATGACCAGCACCCTGCACGACTTCCATCGTTTGCTCGGCGGCACCGGACTGAGCGTTTCGCCGCTGGGCCTGGGCACCGTCAAGCTGGGCCGGGACCAGGGCGTGAAGTACCCCAGCGGCTTCAGCATTCCCGACGATAACCAGGCCGGCCACCTGCTGTCCCTGGCGCGCGACCTTGGCATCAACCTGATCGACACCGCACCGGCCTATGGCGTCAGCGAGGAGCGGCTCGGCCCGCTACTGGCCGGACAGCGAGAGGAATGGGTGATCGTCAGCAAGGTCGGAGAGGAATTCAGCAACGGCCAGTCTCACTTCGACTTTTCCCCTGCACACACGCGACTCTCCGTCGAGCGGAGCCTGACACGACTGCGCACTGACCGCATCGAGCTGGTGCTGGTGCACTCGGACGGCAACGATCTGGACATCCTGCGTAACAGCGGCGTCTACGAGACGCTTGCCGAACTCAAGCGCGAGGGCAAGATCCTTGCGTACGGGTTGTCCGGAAAGACCGTCGAGGGCGGGCTTCTCGCGCTCGAGCAAGGCGACTGTGCCATGGTGACCTACAATCTCAACGAGCAGGCCGAACGCCCGGTCATGGATTACGCGCTTGCTCATGGCAAGGGCATCCTGGTGAAAAAAGCCCTGGCCAGCGGCCATGCCTGCCTGAGACCAGGCGACGACCCGGTACGGCTCAGCTTCGAGCAGCTGTTCGCTCATCGCGGCGTCGCGGCAGCCATCGTCGGCACCATCAACCCGAAACACTTGTCCGATAACGTGCAGACCGTCGCATCCGTACTAGCAGCCCAACAACAATAAGCACGGCCTTCTTCAGGCCATGTGGAAACGCAGCGCGCGGGCGAACCAGTCCACACCCGTGCAGCAGAGCCTTGTGCGCTGCTGCCTGGCCTGTTGGCAGCACGACCGAGCGCAGTGAAGCCACGACCTGAACGGCCGCTCACCGCCAGGAGGAGCCGAATGCCGCGCGTGCTGATCCGTAAGAACCCCACCGCGTTCAAGACCCTCCCGTTGCTCGTCGACGCCAGTCCGGATGGGCTGCGTTACCAGAGCCTCGGGCGCCCGCTGAACTTCAGCGAAATGCTCGAGCGCCGGCGCCCGGTCACGGTGGACGACCCCACCCAGTTCAGCCTGGAACTGGCGAATCTGGGCGTATCGGTACGCCTGACCCTCAGCTGGCAAGGCAAGGACTATTGGGTGCTGGTCCGCCAGCAACGCCAGGATCGGGGCGATGTGGTGCTCAAGCTGATTTCCGGCTACGTACCCGCCCACGAACTGGCCCTACCGCTGCTCAGCGCCATCCAGGAAGTCGCCGAGGAGTGCCTGCTGGAGACGCCCGAAGGTTGGCTGGCGGGCCGCTTCGGCGACATCTGGCTACCGGCGCCCTACCTCGGCAGCCTCCGCTACCGCGAGGCGGTGCACTTCAACCTGGCGTCGCTGTCCGGCTCTGCCCGCCCGGTGCAGTGCGGCCAGATGACCTTGATGGAACGCCCCCGTGCTTACGTGCATCTGCCCACGGCGTCGCTGCAACTGGTCTATGACATGCGCCTCGAGCTGCCGAAGGAAACCCGGGAACTGAGCCTTTTCCATGTCGACGAGCGCCTTGAAGACGGCAAACTGGTCGCGCGACTGGAGCGGCGCCGGCCAGACCTCTATCTCGTCGCGCTCAAGGATGGCCAGCCGACTCCCTCGCTGTTCACGCTGATCAAGGGCCAGCCGGTGCCGGCCAGCACACGTGGCCTCTGGCTATCGGAAAGTTTCGCCGGACAGGACGGCTGGGTTGTACGGGCGGATCGGGCAAGCTGGCGCGACTGGGTGGCTAGCATCCCCGCGCCGGGATGAATGTGGCGTCCGAACGAACGGGACGCCAAGGCAGCGCTAGCGCGTGCGGATTTTCTCGACGATGGCCGTGGTTGAACTGTTCTCAACCAGACCCAGCACCTTGACCTCGCCACCATAGGCCGTCACGAGGTCCGCGCCGACAACCTGATCCACCCCATAGTCACCGCCCTTGACCAGGACATCGGGCCGGACCTTGGCGAGCAGAGTTTCCGGCGTGTCCTCGGCAAAGCAGACCACCCAGTCCACCGCCCCGAGCCCCGCCAGGACCGCCATGCGCCGATCGACGGAGTTGATTGGCCGCCCGGGGCCCTTCAGGCGGCTGACCGAACCATCGTCGTTCACCGCGACGATCAGGCGATCCCCCTGCGCACGCGCCTGTTCGAGGTAGGTCACATGACCAGCATGCAGGATGTCGAAACAGCCATTGGTGAAGACGATTTTTTCGCCATCGGCCCGGGCATCCTCGATCGCGGTAAGCAGCTGCTCGAGCGTCATCACGCCCCGCTCGGAGCCCTCTTCACGTTGCACTGCACGCCGCAGTTCGGGCGCGCTGATGCAAGCGGTGCCCAGCTTCCCCACCACGATTCCGGCGGCCAGATTGGCCAGCGCGACCGCTTGTGGCAGTTCTTCGCCAGCCGCCAGCGCCGCCGCCAAGGTAGAGATGACGGTATCGCCGGCCCCCGTGACATCGAACACTTCGCGAGCGCGGGCCGGCAGGTGCAGCGGCGATTGCTCGGGGCGCAGCAGTGTCATGCCATGCTCACCGCGGGTGACCAGCAGCGCGCCCAGGTCCAGGCTGTGCATGAGCGCCGCGCCTTTGGCCACCAGCTCCGCCTCGTCGGCACAATGCCCAACGATCGCTTCGAACTCGCCGAGGTTGGGCGTGATGACCGTCGCCCCTCGGTAGATTTCGAAATCCTTGCCCTTCGGATCGGCCAGCACCGGAATGCCACGCGCCCGCGCCGCCTTGATCAACGCCTGGTGGTTACGCAGCGCGCCCTTGCCGTAATCAGACAGAATCAGCACCTTGACGCCCTCGAGCAGCCGCTGGACGTCGCCCAGCAACGCGGAGGCGTCGGTGGCGAAGGGCTCCTCGAAGTCCATGCGCAGCAATTGCTGATGCCGGCTCATCACCCGCAGTTTGATGATGGTCGGCTGGTCTTCGATGGACTGGAAATGCGCCCGCACGCCGGCCGCTGCCAAGCTGTCGAGCAGGCTCTGCCGCGCCTCGTCCACCCCGGTCACGCCCACCAGCGCAGCCGGCGCACCCAACGCGGCGATATTCAATGCCACGTTCGCCGCCCCGCCCGGCCGATCCTCGACCTGCTCGACCCTGACCACCGGCACCGGCGCCTCGGGCGAAATCCGCGAGGTACCGCCATGCCAGTAGCGATCGAGCATGACATCGCCCACCACTAGGACGGCAGCGTGGTCGAAACGGGGCATGGAGAGTTTCATTGGCGAGGCTCCGGCGGGCAGAAAACGGCGGGGATCATAGCATGGCGGCAGGTAACGGCCCGCCGGCGCAGGCGGGGTTCGCTCAGTTCTTAATTCGGGGCGTCACCGTCTTCCTTGAACTGCGTGGCGTGCAGACCGGCATAAGCGCCATTGGCAGCAAGCAGCTCGGCATGACTGCCACGCTCGACGATACGTCCATTCTCCATGACGAGGATAAGATCAGCCTTCTCGATGGTTGACAGCCGATGCGCAATGACCAATGTCGTACGGCCCTTCATCACCTTGTCCAGCGCCGCTTGGATATGGCGCTCCGACTCAGTATCCAGTGCTGAAGTAGCCTCATCGAGTATCAATACCGGAGCGTTCTTCAGCAGCGCACGCGCAATAGCAAGACGCTGACGCTGCCCGCCGGAAAGCAGAACCCCGTTCTCGCCAACAGGCGTCTGGTACCCCTGGGGCATCTGCTGGATGAACTCATCGGCGTAAGCGTCGCGTGCCGCACGCTCAATATCTTCCAGAGGCGCACCGGCCAGGTCGCCGTATGCAATGTTGTTAGCCACCGTATCGTTGAACAAGGTCACTTGCTGAGTGACTAGCGCAATGTGCCGCCGCAGATTACGCAAGGTGTACGCTTCAACGTCGGCGTCATCGAGAAGAATCTGGCCAGCTTCGTGGTGGTAAAACCTCGGAATGAGGTTCGCCAGTGTCGACTTGCCACTTCCCGAGCGACCCACTAGCGCAATCATCTGCCCCGGCTCCGCTTTAAAACTGACCGACTCCAGTACCGGCTTATCAGTACCGGGATAGACGAAACTCAAATCCCGTACCTCGAGCCGACCGCTAACCCGATCGCGCTCGATCGTTCCATGATCAACCTCGGGATCTTCATCCAGCTGTTCGAAGATGCTTTCGGCACCGGATACACCCTTTTGAATCGTCGAGCTGACTTCTGAAAGCTGGCGGATTGGCTTAGGCAGGAGACCCGCCAACGTGATGTAGGCGACCAGATCACCGGCGGACGCATCACCGCGCAGCAGCAGCACCAGAAACATCAGCATGGCCATGGCGCTGTAGATCACCAACTGTAACGACGGGGTATATATCGCGTTGGTCTTGACCATGCGCAGCTGCTTGGCGGTGTTCTCGCTACTGGCAGACAGGAAGCGGCCCTGCTCGTAGCTCTCGCCGCCGAAACTTCGTACGACACGATAGCCCTGTATGGTTTCAGACGCGACATGCGTCACATCACCCATGGCTACCTGAATCTTCTTGCTCTGCTTGCGAAACTTCTTGCTGGCACTGGAGACCATGACACCGATCACCGGCAGAATCGCCACCATCACCAGGGTCAGTTTCCAGTTCATCCAGAGCAGCGTGGCAAACAAGAAGATGACCGTCATCCCCTCGCGCACCACAACCTTTATCGCATCCGTCGCCGCGCCAGTGACCATGGTCACGTTGTAGGTTATCCGCGAGATCAGATGACCTGAGTTATGGCTGTCGAAATAGCGGTTGGGCAGGACCAGCAAGCTGTTGAAGAGCCCCACGCGCAGGTCGTGCACCAATCCCAGCGATACCCTCGCCAAAAAATAGTTGCCGAGAAACGACCCAACGCCCTGCATCAGCGCGATTACAACGATGAGCAACGGTACGACCTGCAATAGCTTCAAATCGGCCAGCCACGCGACGTCTTGCAGATGCGGAACCTGAGCAAAAAAGCTGGCGTCTGGGTTGTTGAGCCCGTCGACGAAGAATTTGAGAATGTAGCCGAGCATCGGCTGGGTAGCAGCGAAGAGCAAAAAGCCCAGAAGGCTGACAGCGAACGCGCCCCAATAGGGTACGACGTAACGCAGCAATCGAATGTACACCTTCAGGCTGGATTGCTGGGTAGAATTGGCCATTCGGCAGGTCCCGTTAAACGGCTAGAGGAACAAAATGCGGAGTGTATCAGCGCAGGAATTGGAAAGCTGGATAGCTGAGGGACGAATCCTTGAACAGGACACCCGCGGCCCCAAGGTCGTCATGTTGCAAAACGCACGCTATTTGAAAATCTTCCATACCCGGCGCCATCCCGCTATCGCCCGCCTCCGACCGGCGGCCTGCCGATTCCAACGTAACACCATTCGATTGCAACACCTGGGGATTTCAGCGCCGGAAGTACTCGACGTATTCTGGTTAGACGCTAAATCCGGCGTGAGCGGATGTATATACTCCCCGCTCGCAGGCGAGCCCGTGGAAAGTATCAATAAGCGGGAACCAGAAAGAATCTGCAGACTGCTGCCAAGCCTGGCCGCCTTCATCAAGACGCTACACGCCAACGGAATATATTTTCGGTCGCTGCACCTCGGGAACATCCTTGAGCTTGGCAATGAACAATTTGGGCTAATTGACGTTCTGGACATGCGCTTCAAACACGTCCCTCTAGGTCAGCGATTAGTCAACAGAAACTTTGCCCATCTCTCGCAGTATTTAGCTCGGCATCAAGTCCTAAACTTTCCAATGGACGCCTTGGTCGAACATTATCACAGCCTAGACTAACGAGACATACGCTCGCGTCTACCTAAACAGCTTTCCTAGAGATATATCGTGACTTTCAGAGTGACTCACTGGCTCCCCCTCGCCATTACAGCTTTTTGCCTCAGCCACGCCCTACCGTTATCCTCTAAAATGATAAATAACTTTTTTTACGCAGGAATAGCGCTTCCGGCAATTGCCCATTTTTGCGCCCAACAACGGGACACGCTATGGGCCATGACAAAAACGCTTCTGGCTCCCCTTGCCCTCATACTTGTTATATCCATTATCGCAGCAGAAAGCCTGAGCGACTTGAAGTTCACCCTGTACCTATTCCTATTTGCCTTAAGTCTCAATCTACGCAACGAAGGAAAAAGCAGCGCCGAAAAAGGGCTACTTTTCGCCAGCCTAGTCTGGATGGTGATTCTTTCCGCCATTACTCTTCATTGGGCCATCCTGAGCTTGGAAGCCGGCGAAAGTATCCGCTATAGCCAGATACTCGGTATCCAGGCAAACCCCGTTCACGTGGCGCTCATTATCGCCACGAGCGTCGGATTTTTGTGGATCTTTCATTTGGAGCCTATCCTTCGCGAGAAAAGCACAGCGTTGTATGCAGTTGGCTTTCTGTCATGTGTCGCGCTTTTTCTGCTTACTGTCATCATATTCCAGGCGCGCTCTGCACTGGTCGGTCTGGCTTTGTTTTTTGCCTTCTCACTATATATCCAGGGTAAACGCGCAGTAATAATGCTCTTGGTGATCGCCGTAGGGATCACATTGGCTATCGCATTAGGGGCAGACGACGTTCTCGCGCATCGTGGCTTGAGTTATAGGCCAGCCATATGGCAAGACGCTATCGAACGCCTATTACTCAACTGCAGCCTAGCGTGGGGCTGCGGGCATGATGACTACCTTTTCGCCGGCCGATTCCCTCACCCACACAGTGGCTATATCAGTGTGCTTTATCAAACTGGCGTGGTCGGATTTTCCGCTTTCACCCTGTTCGCTCTCATTTTTTTCCTTCGCGGCGTTCGGAGTCAGTCTCGCTGGCTGCCAGTGGCAATGGTCGGATGGGGCGCGCTAATTACTACCAGCAATGGGATGTTCACCTCGCCGTCACACCCCCTCTGGATATATTTCTGGCTTCCAACACTCATGTGCTTGCTGGAGCAGCAGGAAGACGCTCATCGTCTTCCGGACTAATCAAACAGATCGGAGATGTTTCCGGAGAAACCGGTATATTCGAGGCCGTATTCATCAGCCATATGCGAAAGCTTTTCATGCAAGGCGCTGACCCGCACATCAAACACTGAGTCAGCGCTCAGATAGCCTTCCCGCTGGGCCAGCCCCTGCAAAAAGCCCGCAAACCGATCACCCGCCGCGCCAGACGTATCACCTGGCGGCAGCACCTTTCTCCATCTGCGACGCCCTATTCCACGACGCCCGAGCAGCGCCTTCAGGCGGCGCTCTGCATGGAAGGCGCTACTTTTTTCCTGATTATGGTGTTGGGGATCATAGAATGACTCTGCCTGTGGAATTGACGGACTCAAGTTGAACATATCCGCCCAGTCCGTCCACTTTCGCTCCAGAAAATTCGGACCGAACCGAAAAGGCACCCAAGGAATTCGCGCAATGTCCGCGAAAATCGCACCATGCATCGCCTCGGTCAGTACCAAGCTCGCCGTGCTCAACGTGTCGAAGAAATCCTTTCCAGGTAGGGCAGGTGAAAGAAAACTAAACCCTGCTCGCTGACAAACGCTATTCCAGTCCATATAAGCCATCGAGGCATGATGCGGAATAACAACAACAGGCCCCACTGACCGCCGCGCCCAAGTCAAGGACCCCAGCAGGTAGGCAGCGTCGGCAACTGCAAGACGCTCATCAACGCTAATCGCTCGCGCTGTCTGGATACCACGAACGCAGCGCACGTCCCAGCGCGCATCCAGCCTAGGGAGGCGCCCATAGCCCGCTCCAGAGCCAAACACTACGATACGTTCGCATGAGTCAAGACGCTGGCAAAACTCTTCGCTGAGCAAAGTACCAATACCCAACAGACCGACCCTGCCGTCCTCGGATTCCGCAGACCGCCCTAGCAATCTGCTCCACAAATAACGGTTTACCTCGTCCCCAACATTCGGTGCCGCGTCGTAATAAAAACACTTCATAGAGGATCACATCAGCCTTACGCATCACAACGTCACTCATACGCCAGGTACCGAAGTGTGCGCCAAAATCTGTTTTACACGAGCAGACCACCCGTGCGCTGCTAAAAACTCGTTATAGCCATTCTCGGCTATACGCTCGCGCTCATGCGGATGGGCCAGGTAGTATTCTACCTTCTGCCTTAACTCCGATGCCGAACGAAAAACATCAAGGTGCACGCCCGGCGTGAATATTTCCGTCACTTCTTCGCAGTAATCCGTTAGCAAAAAGCATCCTGCCGCCAGCGCCTCAAAAATTCGAAGATTCACACCGGTTTCTGCGCCGTAAAAATCTGACCGCGTTATGTTCAAGACAATTTTTGCGCTTTGAAGCAATGAAATCAGCTCGTCATCCCAGATGGGCCGATCGTCAATCCGCTTTCTCAAATCGACAGAAATCAAGGGAAAATTTCGAGCCCAGCGTGCACCGCGCACCGACAGCCACTCCCGGACATGCTCGAGCAGAAAAACCCGCCGAAGATCAGCGCTGCCAATGAACACTACATCCTGTCTCAGCGCAACGGGCTCCTTCGGCAACTGTTTTGCACCAAAAGGGAGATGAACCGCATTAAGCCTAAGGGTATCGCGAAAAAAGCGGGTGGTTACTTTGGAGAAAGAAAAGATCAAATCATAAATCGGCAGTTCATGCTCAATGAAATAAATAAACTCGCGACGCTTGGAATACAAATTACAGCTGTCGGTATCGTAAATCATCAACTGCGCACCGACGGATTCTGCTAAACGCTTTACCTCCGCCGGATCGAAATGCTTATAGACAAACCCAACCACAAGAATATGTGTGGGTTGCTCCTGCACAACACGCTTTTCCAAAAGGTCGAATCGCAAGCGTGGTAGATTATGAAACGCATCCTTTTCGCCAAGCTTGTTTCTGAATTTGTGCCAAGCCGAACGAACTTTGTAGAAACGCCGGACCGGCAATTTCAAGGCATCTAGGCGAGCTGTAGGTATACCACACTCCGCAAAGGCCTCGCCGATCTCTCGCCCTAGCGGTACGCCACCGATACCATCAATGATCAGAAACTTAGTTGGCCGACTACTCATCATTTACTCCTCGGTTGCGACCAGCGCCAAAAAACAAGAGGCTTGGCAAGCCAGCGCTAGCCCGATCGCCGGGATGGGAACTTGAAAAAGAAATATCGCAGTCGCTTTAGAAAGCGGCGATCCCATTCCCGCACGGGAACTTGCCGAATCAAAGTCCAGGCAAGCCGCTTGTCATGAATAACCGCCGGCCCAAGAATTCGCGTCAATAGCCGGGCCTTTCCGGAGGGATAACTGGGATGACCAATATAGGCATTGATGACTTGCATGCCGTAGTGGTACTCGTCCACATACCGACTGGACAGACCTCTACCGTGCTTACGATACAGGGTCACTACATCAGGGAGTATATCGACCAAATAGCCTGCCTCTGCAATCTTAAGGGTCATCTGAAAGTCTTGGACCCTGATTGCGGGGTCATACCCACCCACAGCGAGCATCGCTTCCCGCCTATAGACCGCTAGGTTCCCGCCTACTACCAGAGACTGAGCCAAGGCTTGTGAGAAATCGTACCGGCGTACCGCTCGCTTCTTTTGCTTCTTAGGGAGCAGATCACCCTGGTGATCGATACGTATCGGGACTCCACCTACGCAACCTACCTCAGGATGAGTAGCCAAATACTCAGCCTGCAAACGCAGACGCCCCGGGGCCATGACATCATCGGCATCGAAGGTGGCGATGAACTCACCGCTGGCGAGCGCAAGTCCTGCGTTTAAGGCAGCGCTCACTCCTTGATTCGACTGCTTGATGAACTCAACCCGGCACGCATTGCTAGCGCTCGGCCAGTCTTGCAAGGCTTTCGCGATATTATCTACGCTATTGTCCGTTGATCCGTCGTCAATAACGATGAGTTCGAAATTCGAATAGTCCTGGCGAAGAATGCTTGCGATTGCTTCGCCGACGAATTCACCATAGTTATAGCAAGGCACAATTACCGAAACGAGTGGCTGAAGGGCGGTACTCATGTCTTCTCCTGGCTCGCGCTCGAATTGTGCCTGCTTACAGCCTTGACACCCCAGTTGCTTAAGAGCGCCCAGAAACGCGCCGTCGCAGCTTCGTCCGTGAAGCACCTATGCAGCCGAGTTTCAAACCTTCCCGAATCGACTGGCATCGATGTCGACGTAACAATCTGCTCGGCTAACGCATCAGCGTTACCGAACGGGAAAAGCGCCCCAACACCGCAAACCACTTCCCGCCCACCCCCGCAGTCACTACAGATAACCGGTACATGCGCCGCCATTGCCTCGAGCAGGACCATGCCAAACGGCTCATGATCGGACGACAAAGCAAATACATCGAATGCTTTGAAGAAGCGTCGCGCCTGAGGCACGCTTCCCGTAAACCGAACACGCTCAGCGATGCTGAGTTCCGAGGCAAGCATTTTTAAGCGGGCCTCAAGCCGCCCCACCCCTATGATGACAAGCCAGCTGTTCTCCGGGAGCCAAGGCAGAGCCTTGGCGAATCCACGGATCAGGGTCGCCTGATCCTTATCCGGATGCAGCCTCCCAACATTTCCAACCACCCAGGCACCGGCGGGTAAACCCAGGTAGGCACGGGCTTCTGAGCGATCGACCTGCTCGGACTGCACCGCTCCGATATCAATCCGGTTGTATAGCGTTTCGATGCGCCCGCCTGGCCAACCCGGCAAGCAGGCGCGAATATCATCACGGACCGCATCGGAAACCCCCAACAGTGCCAAACGGCGACGGTAGAGATTGGCAAATAGACGACGGTATCGGCGCTGGTAGACGCCGAACGCATGGTTGATACCAATCACAGGAAGTCTCGTGCACAGCAAGGCGAGGTAGGTTGGCTTGAAGCGGTGAGCGATGCAAAAATGGAAATCACGCCCTTTCACAATCCGCTTCAACGCGCGTAGTGCGCCTATCTTCAGCCCACGTACCGCCTTGCTTTCGTAGCCGAGAAAAATGACCTCGTCCGAGGCGGAACCACGCACAACCTCATCGCTTTCATCACCGGTCAGGTAAACCGTGCAGACTTTGTAAGTCGTGCCGACGAACAGCGCGGCGTATTGCCGCGCACAATCCAGAAACGGACCGTCATAGCCGTGGCACAGCTGCAGCACCCACTGCTCAGATGCTGTCATGCCGGTCCTTGTCGTCTTTCACCACCAACACATCTTCCATGATCAGATACTGCAGATCCGAACCGTAGAACATGTTCAGCGCATCGGTCGGTGAGCAGATCATCGGCTCGCCGCGGCGGTTGAGCGAGGTATTCAGGGACACGCCGTTGCCGGTGAGTTTTTCCAGCTCGACCATCAGATCGTACCAACGGGGATTGTGGCGGCGCTCGAGCACCTGCGCGCGCGACGTGCCGTCCTCGTGAACCACCTCGCCGACGCGATCCTTCCACTCCTCGTTGACCTCGAAGGTGAAGGTCATGAACGGGCTTGGGTGATCGACCTTGAGCATTTGCGGCGCCACGGTATCGAGCATCGACGGACAGAATGGCCGCCAGCGCTCGCGAAACTTGATCTGTTCGTTGATGCGGTCAGCCACGCCCGGCACGCTCGGGCAGCCGATGATCGAACGTCCGCCCAGGGCGCGCGGGCCGAACTCCATGCGGCCCTGAAACCAGGCGACCGGATTGCCCTCGACCATGATCTTGGCAATGCGCTGCGGCGTGTCATCGATGCGCGTCCAGACCGGCTTGTTGGGGTGGCGCGCGCAGGCCGCGATGATGTCTTCGTTCGAGTAGGCGGGGCCGAGGTAGACGTGTTCCATCTTCTCGACAGGCACACCGCGCTGATGCGAAACGTAGGCCGCCGCGCCGACTGCAGTGCCGGCATCGCCGGACGCCGGCTGGACGAAGAGTTCCTTGACCTCCGGACGCGCGATGATCTTCTGATTCAGCTTCACGTTCAGCGCGCAGCCCCCGGCGAAGGCAATCTTGCCGGTCTCACGGATGATGTCGCCCAGGTAGTGATCCATCATCTGCAGCGCGAGCTTTTCGAAAAGCGCCTGCATCGCAGCTGCATAATGAATGTAGGGGTCGTCAGCGATATCCCCCTCTCGCTTCGGCCCGAGCCACTCAATCAGCTTCGGCGAGAAGTAGTACCCCTTGCCCTTTTCCTTGTAGCGACGGAAGCCGATGACGTTGGCGTATTCGGTATTGATGGTCAGCTCGCCGTTCTCGAAGGTAGCCAGGCGGGAGAAATCGTACTTGGCGGCGTCGCCATAGGGCGCCATGCCCATGACCTTGAACTCGCCGTCGAGCATCTCGAAGCCGAGGAATTCGGTGATCGCGCCGTAAAGGCCACCCAGGGAGTCCGGATCGTAGAACTCCTTGATCTTGTGGATGCGACCGTTCTCGCCCCAGCCGAAGAAGGTCGTGGCGTACTCGCCCTTGCCGTCGATGCCGAGTATCGCGGTCTTTTCGGTAAAGCCCGAGCAGTGATAGGCGCTGGAGGCATGTGCCAGGTGGTGCTCGACCGGTTCGATCTTGATTTTCTTCAGATCGAAACCGAGCTGCTGCAGGCACCATTGGATGCGCTTGTGGTAGCGCTTGTAGCGGCGATTGCCGAACAGGATTGCATCCAGGGCGCGATCCGGTGCGTACCAGTAACGCTTGGCGTAGTGCCAGCGTGCCCTTTCGAAGAGGCTGATTGGCGCAAAGGGAATCGCGACGACATCCACGTCCGAGGGCTTGATGCCCGCCTGTTCCAGGCAGAACTTGGCAGACTCGTACGGCATGCGGTTCTTGGCATGCTTGTCGCGCACGAACCGTTCTTCTTCGGCCGCGGCGATCAGCTTGCCATCGATGTAAAGGGCGGCAGATGGATCATGGCTGAGCGCGCCTGATAAACCGAGAATCGTCAATGCCACGTTTAAAGCCTCTTCAGCAACGACGGCCGCCGGAACGCCAGCAGTCGCTGCGCCGCTATCCGGGGTCGCCTATGAACATGGCCAACCAAGTGACCACGATGGAAACATAAAGGGCGGAATTATAGCGGCTACAGGGAAGCCAGGGTAAACGCCCGTCGTGCGCAATCCCTTCGACAAAACGTTGCGGCAACAACCAATCGGCCGGGCGCGCGAAAATGCGATCGTCGATTTATTTCAGGGTGGGCAGGCGCGCGTCGAGCAGCCTGTGCAAGGCGCTATCGGCCGGCCAGTTTCGCAGCAGACGGGCACGATCGCGACGATAGGCTTCGGCGAAACGCCGATCATCATCGTGATGCCTGGCGGCATCGAGATCGATGAGCATCAGCCGCCCCTCCAGCCAAAGCAGATTGGTACCCTTGAGGTCACCATGACTGATGCGCTCGCGAAGAAAGCCGCTGAACAATCGCTCCAACGCTTGCAGAACGTCCTCCGGCGGCGCGCCGTCCTGGTAGGGCGCGAGCAGAGTAAGCAAATCCTGGCCGTCAGCGTAGTCGGTCACCAGATAGCTTCTGCTGCGCAAGCCAAACCAGCGCCGCTCGATCACCGCCAGGGGCCTGGGACTGGCAATGCCGAGGAAGTTCAGGCGATGACCTTCGACCCAGCTGTGCCAGGCGCGGGAAGGTCGCCAGAAACGCCTGAGCCAGTGCCCGACGCCCTTGATGTTATAGCGCTTGACGACCAGCCTGCGTCCCGCGACCTCGACTCCGGCCACGGTCGCACTGCCACCGCGCTTTAGCGCCACGCCGTCGGCAATCGCAGCGTCCGGATCGCTCAACAGAGGCGCCAGGGTTGCCTCCTCGCTCCGGACAACCGCTCGCAGGCCCAGCGCATCACGGCTAACGCTGAACAGGGTGCAGTCGCGGCCTAGCTTGCCGTGGAAGTCCTTCCAGCGCCGCTTTCGAGCGCGCCCCACCTCATGCTGCAACAGCTCGAGGGGCAGGGCGTGCTCGGCGTTGATCAGAAGATAGTGGACGAGCAGCTCCTCGATGAACGGATCGATAGCCGAAGGCAGCTGCGCAAAGAACAAACCAAGATTTTCCAACACCCGCTCGCGCCCGAGCGCCGAGCCTGGTGACTCGGCCTGGACACCGCCGCCGTCGATCAGCCACAACCTGTCGCCCTGGCGCAGCAAGTTGTCCAGGTGCAGGTCGGCCTGCCACAGGCCTTTTGCATGCAAGGCGGCAACTGCGCCCAGGGCCTCGGCGAGAATGGCCTGCTGCGCCTCGGAAAGCATCGGTTCGTTTGCCACCTGGGACCAGGCCTCGCCGAGGCTGGTTGCACCTTCCAGGTAGTCGAAGAGCAACCAGCCGCCCTCCCCACCCTGCGCGCCCTCAGCGACAAGTGCCGGAGTCGTCATACCCTGCTCGATCAGCAGCTTCGCGCCGCGGCGCTCACGCTCAAGGTGCCGTTGCGCCTTGGCACCCACGAACAACTTGGCCAGCACCACGCGGCCATTCCAGAGGGCCCGGGCGACATAGCGCTGACCAGGCAACACGCGCAGCCAGGCCTGCAGCTCAAGCGCACCGCCAGCCAAGGGCAGTACCTGCGGTAGATCGGGCGACCGCCCCGCCTGTTGCAGCTCGGCCAGTTTCATGGCTGCGCGTCCTTGCTAATGCTCCGAACGAGTAGTCGCCGGCGCCAGCGGTCGACGCGCGCGGCGTCAGGCATGCAGCCCAGGTAGGCCGCCAGCAGCGTTGCCACATCGCCGTCGCGCCAGCCAGCACGACGCACCAGCGCGTCCAAATCACGCTCCCGGGCGCCGCGCCCAAACATCAGGGGACGCGTCTTTTCCAGGTCGATCAGGCAGGTATCGAAACGTTCACCCTGCTCACGAAGGAAGATGTGCTTCGGATACAGGCAGCCATGGCGTTGACCGGCCTGATGCAGCTGCCGGACCAGCTCACCACATGCCCGCAGGATCGTTTCGCGGCGAGCAACCGACACCTCCGACCAGCCTTCCAGCCAGCTAGCAAGGTCGTTCCAGCCATCCAACGCACGCGTCAGCAGAATCGCGCGACGCTCCCCAGCGACCTTACGCTGGCCGAAGAAAGCCACGTCCAAAGTGGGAATCCCGCGCCGGTGGTAGCGCCGAATATTACGGAATTCGCGCGTCAGCGTTGGCTCCCCTAGCGGATGTGTCACCGAATGAATGAGGTAGTCGGACTGTCGTTTGAGGTAATAGGCCGCGCTGCCAAGCTTTAGCTTGTATACCGCGCTCCAGCCGCCACGCCCTCGGTTCGGCTCGTCGACCGCGGGCACGCGGGCGTCCCACAGAGCATCGAAGCCGGACAACCCTGCCGCCTCCAATAGCGGCTTGTCTTGCACCGCGATGAAGTCCTTCATTCGCGCCCCTTGAAATAGCCAAGCACGCTTTCGATCATCGCCCGATCCTCCGGGACGAGGCGATGGCGTTGCTGGTAGTAGAGAAAGAACCGCAGACGCTGACTGCGAGACAGCTGACTCTTGGCGACCTTGTCCAGGCAGGCGAGGTCCTTGATCACCCGATACCGCAGGAAAGAGCCCCACCAGAAATCACCGCTCGGGCAGTCGATCAGATACAGCTGGTCGTCCTCGTCGACGAGAAGATTGCGCCACTTGAGATCGTTGTGCGCGAACCTGTGATCGTGCAGCAGCCGGGTCGCGCGGGCGACTTGCCGACTGATGCGATCCACCCACGCCGGATCAGCGAGCCGGCGGTCCCCGGTCAGCGCCATGGCTGCCATATCCAGCGTATTGGGGATTTCCAGCGTGATCAGCGCACCTCGTCGAAATACACCGAACTGCCGCTCCAGCCCCCAGGCAACGATGGGTGCTATCGGAATTCCAAGACGGCTGAACAGGCGCAGGTTCTGCCATTCAGCCTTGACCCGAGGGCGGCCGAACAGGCGCCGTAAACCCTTGCCGGCCGCGCTGTACCGTTTCACGTAGTAGCGTCGGTCTCCAATCGTTACCCGAGTGACGTTCGATAGCGGATCGCTGGCGATCCGCTCGCCCTGCAAGGCGAAGACCCGTTCCAGGCTGGCGAAGGCATCGGCGGCCTCCGGGGCGATGCCCGGCGCGACCTGCCATTCACTCATTGCCGGCACCCGGAGCGTATTTACGGACGTAGCGTGCGCTCAGGCGCGCGGCCCGCTGCGCCAGCCAGCGAAGCAATTCGGCCTCGTCACGCAGGATCTCGCGCAACGGCCGCTGGAAGTAGGCTCTCAGAAAGCGCAACTTGTCACGCTCGGTCAATCCGATGCCCAGCGCCGAGAAATAGAGCCCCGCCAGGTCCTTGTCACGCCAGCGGCGCGGCGTCTTGGCCCGAGTCTGAGCACGGTGCAGGTCGATCAGCGACAGGCGCAGATGATTGACCGTCACCGGTCTATCGGTGTGCAGCAGGAAATGGCAGATGTAGCAATCACGGTGATTGACGCCGGCTCGGTGCATGGTTCCGGTCATCCGCGCGACCTCGGCGATCAGTGCACGCTTGAGCACTGGATCCGGCGGAGACTCCAACCAGTCGGCCGAATAATCCTCGAGACTGACCGTCGGCGCCAGCTCCTCGGTAATGATGAATGAATGCTGCCTGGCTGGGTTGCTGCCGCGCTCGCCGTACGCGACGGCGGTCATGGTGGGCACGCCGACCTGATGCAGGCGCTCCAATGCGTGCCACTCCTGCCCCGCGCCAAGCACCGGCCGCTTCGCGGTGGTCAGATTCTTGAAGATTTCGCCCCAGCCGATGCCGCGATGAATCTTGACGAAATAGCCGCGCCCATCGACTTCGGTGCGCAGCGTGCGCCGGCCTTCGAGTTCACGGTAGACCTGACCCTCCAGCTGTTCCACCGCCTCGAACGGGTCGCGGTCAGCCCAGAGCGTCCTGAAGGGTTCGGCAAGGATCAACTTCATGCTCGCTCCGCCAGGATCACGTCCGCCGCACGCTTGGGCATGCTGTACAGATCGGCGGTATCAGCATAAGCCAGGGCATTGCGCGCCCAGCGGCTGCGCTGCACATCATCGGCAAGCATGTCGGCAAACGCACGATCGAGGCAGGACTGTTCGAAAGGACTCGACACCACGCGGCCGGCGTCGGCATCAGCGATGTAATGGGCGTAACCGCACACATCGGTTACCAAGACGGGAAGACCCGCGACCAGCGCCTCCAACAGCACGGTCCCGGTGTTCTCGTTATAGGCCGGATGGATCAGCAAATCCGCGCCAAGCAGGAAGCGCGGGATGTCGCTACGCCCCTTGAGAAACTCGACCTGACTGGCAACCCCCAGGGCACGGGCCTGCAGCTGGAACGGCTTGGGATCGTCCTGACCGATGACGAACAGGCGGGTGCGCCGCTTCAGTTCGCGCGGCAGCGAGGCCATGGCCTTGAGGCTGCGGTCGACGCCCTTGGTCTTGAAGCCCGAGCCGATCTGCACGACCAGCAGTTCGTCGCTGCCCAACTCGAATTCATCACGGAACGCCTGGCGAATCTCACCCGCGTTGGGCGGTGCGCGCCGGTCCTGGGCGATGCCGGGCGGCAACAGATGAAAGCGCTCGGCAGGCGTCGCGTAGTGCTTGACGAACAACGGCTGCTGGACCTCGGAGATCATCAGGATCTCGGTGTTGGAACGCGGGTCGAACACCGCGCGCTCGTACTCGGCGAAATGCTTGTAGCGGCCCCACCGCCGGTAGACCGGGTTGCGCAGGGTTTGCGCCTTGTCCTCGAAACAGGGGTCGGCCGCGTAATACACGTCCAGCCCCGGCATCTTGTTGAAGCCGATCACCCGATCAACCGGGCGCTTGGCCAGATCGGCCTCGACCCAGGCGGTAAAACGCTCGTTGCGGGTGTGGTTGAACAGCGCCTTGACGGGCGCGATCAGCACCTCGAAGCCCTCTGGCTTCTCGCCTTCCCAGATCATCGCGTAAACGCGAATGGCATGACCGCGCCGCTGGCATTCCAGGGCGATGCGCATGAAGTCGCGCTGCAGCCCGCCAAAGGGAAAGTATTTGTACAGCACAAAGGCCAACTGCATCAGGTTGTCTCCGACGACCGCAACAGGGCCTTGAGTTCGCTGGCGACGCGCTCCGGGGGAAGCTCGTCGAAGCAGGGTTTGTGTCGATCACCCTTGCCGGCGTTCGGCCCGGGTGCGCACAGGTGCACCTGGGAGCGCCCATAGGCGCCGACGCGGCCCGGCAAGGTCGGGCCATAGAGCGAAATGCTCGGCACGTCCAGCGCGGCAGCGAGATGCCCGAGGCCAGTGTCCACCGCGACGCAGGCTCGCGCACCGGCCACGACCTTGGCGATGCCGCCCAGGTTGAGACGAGGCAGTACGGAGACGCTCGGCAGCCCGGCAGCGATTCGCTCGGCTCTGGCCTTTTCGTCGGCATTGCCCCAAGGCAGTCGGATCGCCCAGCCGAACTCGCTCATTCGCTCGGCCAGTTCACGCCAGTATCGCTCGGGCCAGTGCTTGCTTGGCCAGGTGGTGCCATGCAGGAACAGCAGATAGGGCTGGTCGCTGGGCGCAGCCAACTGGCTGCGATCCAGCCCATAGTCCGCCACCGTGTCGGCGGCCGGATATCCCAGTGCCTGGGCGAACAACTGCCGTACCCGCTCCAACGCATGCTGTTCGCGCCCGACGCTATAGCGTCGATCGTAAAAGCGCGCGGCCACCGGTTCACGGGCGGAATCGCGATCCAAACCGGCCACCGGAGCCGGGGCATATCGGGTCAACCAGGCGCTCTTGAGCAACCCCTGTGCGTCGATCACGAGATCGTAGCGGGCCTCTCGCAAGCGCGCCTTGAAACGCTGCCATTCGCCGGAACGCAGCGCCCGCAGCGGATGCTGGCGCCAACGGCGAATCGCGACCGGTATGACCTGGGCCACGGCTGGGTGCCAGGCGGGGATCTCGGCGAACCCCTCCTCTACCACCCAATCGAACTGGATGCCCGGTAGCGCGCGCGCGGCATCGGTCAGCGCCGGAAGGGTGTGGACCACATCGCCCAGCGAAGAGGTCTTGACCAACAGCACCCTCACTCAGCGTACCTCGACCGGCTGCGGCGCCAGGCGCTCCAGCGCCTCGATGACTGCACCGGGCCTGAGGTCGCGCATGCAGTTGTTGTGACCAAAACGGCAGGTGCGCTCAAAACAGGGGCTGCAATCGAGCCCCAGACGCACGATCTCGACCTGGTCGGACAGCGGCGGGGTGAATGCCGGTGAGGTCGAACCGTAGACGGAAACCAAGGGGCGCCCCAGCGCGGCGGCTACGTGCATGAGCCCGGAATCGTTGGAAACCACCGCATCGGCGCACGACAGCAGGTCGATGGCTTCGGCCAGGCTGGTTTCGCCGGCCAGGTTCAATGCTTCCTCCCGCAATCCCGGGATCAGACCCTGGAGGATCTCCTCGCCCACGGCATGGTCATTCTTCGAGCCGAACAGCCAGACCTGCCACCCTTCGCGAACCCTCGCTTCGGCGACCTTGGCGAAGTACTCCGCCGGCCAGCGTTTGGATTCGCCGAATTCAGCGCCCGGACACAGCGCCAGCACCGGCCGATCCAGACTCAGGCCGAAGCGCGCCAGGGCCGCATCGCGGCTCTGCTCGACGATGCTCAGCGAAGGTTTGGGATAGGGTTTTGGCAACTCGGCGCCCGGCTCGTAGGCCAGCGCCATGAATCGTTCGATCATCAAGGGGTAGCGCTGCTTGTCCAGCCTGCGAATGTCGTTGAGCAGGCCGAAGCGCATCTCGCCACGCCACCCGGTACGCTTGGGGATGCCGGCGAAAAACGGTACCAGCGCCGACTTCAGCGAGTTGGGCAGCAGGATCGCCTGCTCGTATCGCCCTCTCAGGCTCTGCGCAACGTTGCGCCGTGTCGCCATGTCGAGCACGCCATGCCCGACGGGAAAGCTCAACGCCTGCCGGACCTCGGGCATGCGTTCGAGAATAGGCCGACTCCATTCGGGCGCGAGCACGTCGATCTGGCAGTCGGGATGGCGCTGTTTCAAGCAGACGAACAATGTCTGCGCCATCACCATGTCGCCGACCCAGCTGGGACCTACGATCAGAATATTCATAAGCTGAAAGCCATGAGCATGAAGCTGGAAGCAAGTGCCGGAGTGGTCTTCACGTCCGGCTTCCGACTTCCAGCTTGCGGCTTACTTGACCAGCGTCCGCCATTCGCCATGCGCGTCGGTCTTGCCGGTCACGAGATCGAAATAGGCCTTCTGGACACGCTCGGTCACCGGGCCACGGCGACCAATGCCGATACTGCGGCCATCGACCTCGCGAATCGGGGTGACTTCCGCGGCGGTGCCGGTAAAGAAGGCCTCGTCGGCGATATAGACCTCATCGCGGGTGATGCGTTTTTCCACCACCTTGATGCCCAGCTCATCGGCCAGGGTCAGTACCGTGGCGCGGGTGATGCCATTGAGGCAGGCGGTAACCTCCGGGGTGTAGATCACGCCATCCTTGATGATGAAGATGTTTTCCCCGGACCCCTCGGCCACATAACCTTCGGGATCCAGCATCAGCGCTTCGTCGGCGCCGCCGGAAATGGCTTCCTGCAGGGCCAGCATGGAGTTGATGTAGGCGCCGTTGGACTTGGCGCGGGTCATGCTGATGTTGACATGGTGTCGAGTAAAGGAGCTGGTGCGTACCTTGATGCCCATCTCGAGCGCCTCGTCGCCCATGTAGGCGCCCCAGTGCCAGGCCGCGACGATGACATGCACCTTCAGCCCGGAGGCACGCAGCCCCATGCCTTCGCTTCCGTAGAAGACCATCGGGCGAATGTAGGCGCTTTCCAGGTTGTTTTCGCGAACGGCGGCGCGGGTCGCCTCGTTGATCTCTTCCTTCGAATACGGCATCCGCATGTTCATGATGTGTGCCGAATCGAACAGGCGATCGGTGTGCGCCTGCAGGCGGAAGATCGCGGTGCCGGCCGGCGTGTCGTAGGCACGCACGCCCTCGAAAACCCCCATGCCGTAATGCAGGGTGTGAGTCAGCACATGAGTGGTCGCGTCGCGCCACTGAACCAGCTCACCGTCATACCAGATCACGCCATCACGATCGGCCATCGACATTAGTTGCCACCTCGGAATTCGATAAATGCTGTTTGCAGACGAGTCAGCTGAGTCCTAGCTCACGCCAGATGCGCATCACCGCGCGGCGCTCGTCGTGAAATTGATCCCCACTCACCACGCCAGGCAGTTTCTGCAGTGATTGCCGGTGGGCCGCGGCGCGGTATGCCTTGTAGGCATCCTGCAGCAGCCGCACCTCATCGCCGGTCATCAACCCGGCCTGCTCCAGCCCGTCGAGAATGCGGATGTTATCGGTATAGCGCAGCAGTTGCGGATGCTGGTGCGACCACGCCAAAGCCGCGTATTGCACCATAAATTCGATATCCACGATACCACCGGCATCCTGCTTGAGGTTGAACTCGCCCTCGGGCATGAAGGCGTTTTCGGCGGTGCCGGCCTGGGTCGCTCGCGTTCCGAGATTGTCTCGCATCTTCGCTCGCATCTCGCTCACCTCGCGACGCAACTGGTCGAGATCACGCTGGCGACCAAGCACCGAGGCGCGGACCTTTTCGAAGTCCGCTGCCAATTGCCGACAACCGACCAGCACCCGCGCGCGGACCAGTGCCTGATGTTCCCAGGTCCAGGCGTCCTGGCTCTGATAGCGGTCGAAAGCACTCAGCGAACTGACCAACAACCCCGATGCGCCCGACGGTCGCAGGCGCATGTCCACTTCGTACAGTTGGCCAGAGGTGGTCTGAGTGGTCAGCAGATGGATGATCCGCTGGCCCAGGCGGGTAAAGAACTGCGCGCCATCGATGGGCTTGGTGCCGTCGGTCTCGGCGTTGGGATCACCGTCGTGGATGAACACCAGGTCCAGGTCCGACCCGTGCCCAAGCTCGATGCCCCCGACCTTGCCATAGCCGAGAATGATGAACGCCGGATCGCAGAGGCTGCCGTCGACGCGCCGCGGCTGCCCATGCCGCGCCACGGTGTGGCGCCAGGCGAGCTGCAGGACCTGCTCGAGAATGGCCTCGGCCAGCCAGGTCAGGTAGTCGCTGACCTTCATCAACGGCAGCGTACCGGCGATTTCCGAAGCGGCGACGCGCAGCCGATGCGCCAGCTTGAAGTGGCGCAGCGCCTCCATCTGTTGTTCCAGATCGTCTTCTGGGATGCGCGCAAGGCGCTCACGCAACTCGGCAGCCAACTCCGGCGCCTGGGGCGGGCTGAACAGCCGCCCGGCGTTGAGCAATTCATCCAGCAGGAGCGGGAAGCGCGTGATCTGTTCGGCGATCCAAGGGCTGCCCGCGCAGAGTTCGAGCAACCGCTGCAAGGCACCCGGGTTTTCCGTCAGCAGCACGAGATAGGCCGAGCGCCGCGCCACGGCCTCAACCAGCGGCAAAACACGCTCGAGAACCAGATCCGGGTCGTCCTGCTCCACGGCCTGCGCCAACAGACGCGGAATGAATGCGTCCAGCCGCTCGCGCCCCAGGCGCTGCATGGTGCGCACCTGGCTGCCGCTGCGCAGTGCGGCGAGCCGCTGGCAGGCCGCCTGGGCATCACGAAAACCGGCATCGGCCAGCTGGCGACAGGCATGTTCCTCGTCCCAATCCTGTTCCCAGAGCGGCAGCCACTCGCCACCAACCAGCGTCTCGCCTTCGCTGCCCTCGTCCTCGTCGGGGTCGGCGATGACCTGATGGAAATGCCAATCGACGCGCTCCCGCCAGTGCAGGAGCTGCTTGTGAAAGCTCGCCCAGTCGTCGAAGCCCATGATGAAGGCGACCCGGTCACAGTCCGTCTGGTTCTCCGGCAGCATCTGGGTCTGTCGGTCATCTATGGCCTGCAGCGCATGCTCGGTGTAACGCAGGAATTCGTATGCCTCGCGCAATTCGTCCACGGCTGGCGCTGGAAGGTAGCCCTGACCGGCAAGGGTCGCCAGCACCTTCAGCAGCGGTCGCTGCTGCAGACTCAGATCGCGGCCTCCGTGAATGAGCTGGAAGGCCTGGGCGATGAACTCCACCTCACGGATACCACCGGAACCCAGCTTGATATTGGCAGCCATCCCCTTGCGCCGGACCTCTTGCTGGATCAACTGCTTCATGGTGCGCAGCGCATCGATTGCGGAGAAGTCGAGATAACGCCGATAGACGAAGGGGCGCAGCATCTCCAGCAGCTCCTTGCCTGCCGCCTGGTCACCCCCCACCACACGAGCCTTGATCATGGCGTAGCGTTCCCAGTCCCGCCCCTGGTCCTGGTAGTACTGCTCCAACGCGTTGAAGCTGAGCACCAGCGAGCCGGACGATCCGTACGGACGCAGACGCATATCGACTCGAAACACGAACCCGTCGACGGTGGGCGCATCGAGCGCCTTGATCACCCGCTGACCCAGGCGAATGAAGAACTCCTGATTGTCCAGCGCCCGTCGAGCGCCCACCGTCTCGCCCCCCTCCGGGTAGCCAAAGATCAGGTCGATATCCGATGACAGGTTCAACTCGCGTGCACCCAGCTTGCCCATGCCCAGGATGACCATGTGCTGCGGCTCGCCACTGCGCCGCCCGGTCGGGACGCCGAACTGAGTGCAATGGCGCTCGTACAACCAGCCATAGGCCAGATCGATACAGGCATCGGCCAGGTCGGACAAATCGCCGCAGGTCTCGGCCAGATCCGCCTGACGGCTCAGATCGCGCCAGACGATGCGCACTTGCTGACGTGTGCGAAAACGCCGCAACCGCCTCGCCAAGTCGTCCTCGTCAGCGCAGTCGGCCAGGGCTTCGGCGAGCGATGCGCGCATTTCGCCGTCTTTCAGCCCCCGCTCCAGCAACCCGGCCGATGCCAGGCTCAGCAACATCGCGGGATCTCGGCTAACCTGTTCGCTGACGAAGTCACTGGCCGCACACACCCGACCAAAAATGTCGCGCCGTGACACAGGCCAGGCAGTGAACGCCTCCACGGCCTGCGCCGATGAGTCGCGCAGTGCATCGAGGAACGTCTCCTCGGCACGACTGACCAAAGAGTGGAGCGAGGAAGGCAGCGCAACCAGCGATGGCAGACTCATAGGATTCCTTAGCGCAAAGGTTGGCTACAAGACAGCGTCGGCACCGGTACAGAGCCCCTGGAGCCAGCGCCAGCCGGCCCGGCCGACTCGCTGCGCGTGTAGTTTTACTACGAATGATTGTTACAGGGGGCTGAATCGAACGCGGTTTTGTAGTAAAACTACAGAGCCCGGCTCTACCCCCGGCATTACATCCAAGAACATATACGCACCGGCCCAAAAAGCCGGCAGCGAAGTCAGGCAACCGATTCTGGAAGCCTTTCCGCCCTGGAGCAAGCCATGCAAGATCTCGATCCCGTCGAAACCCAGGAATGGCTGGACGCCCTCGAGTCCGTTCTCGACCGCGAAGGTGAAGACCGCGCCCACTATCTGCTGACCCGGATGGGGGAGCTGGCCACCCGCAGTGGTACACCGCTGCCGTACGGCATCACCACACCGTACCGCAACACCATTCCCGTTACCCGCGAAGCCAAGATGCCCGGCGACCTGTTCATGGAGCGTCGCATTCGCTCCCTGGTTCGCTGGAACGCACTCGCAATGGTGATGCGCGCCAACCTGAAGGACCCGGACCTGGGTGGTCACATCTCCACCTTCGCCTCCAGCGCGACGCTTTACGACATCGGTTTCAACTACTTCTTCCAGGCGCCGACCGAAGAACATGGCGGCGACCTGATCTACTACCAGGGCCACGCATCGCCGGGCATCTACGCCCGCGCTTTCCTCGAAGGCCGCCTGACCGAAGAGCAGATGCTCAACTTCCGCCAGGAAGTCGATGGCAAGGGTCTTTCGAGCTACCCGCACCCGCACCTGATGCCCGACTTCTGGCAGTTCCCGACCGTTTCCATGGGCCTGGGCCCGATCACCGCCATCTACCAGGCACGCTTCATGAAGTACCTGGAGAACCGCGGCTTCATCCCGGCCGGCAAGCAGCGCGTCTGGTGCTTCATCGGCGACGGCGAGTGCGACGAGCCGGAAACCCTAGGCGCCATCTCCCTGGCCGGCCGCGAGAACCTCGACAACCTGGTGTTCGTCATCAACTGCAACCTGCAGCGTCTGGACGGCCCGGTGCGCGGCAACAGCAAGATCATCCAGGAACTGGAAGGCGTGTTCAAAGGCGCCAACTGGAACGTCAACAAGGTCATCTGGGGTCGCATGTGGGACCCGCTGTTCGCCATGGACGAAGACGGCCGCATGCAGCGCCGAATGGACGAGGCGATCGACGGCGAATACCAGAACTACAAGGCCAAAGACGGCGCCTACGTTCGCAAGCACTTCTTCGGGGCCGATCCGGAGCTGCTCAAGCGCGTCGAGAAAATGTCCGACGAAGAGGTCTGGAAGCTCAACCGTGGCGGCCACGACCCCTACAAGGTCTATGCGGCCTATCACCAGGCGGTCAACCACAAGGGTCAGCCAACCGTCATCCTGGCCAAGACCATCAAGGGCTACGGCACCGGTGCCGGTGAGGCGAAGAACATCGCCCACAACACCAAGAAAGTCGATATCGACAGCCTGAAGAAATTCCGCGATCGCTTCGACATCCCGGTCAACGATTCGCAGCTCGAAGAGCTGCCGTTCTACCGCCCGGCCGAAGACAGCGCGGAAATGAAATACCTGCGCAAGTGCCGCGAAAAGCTCGGCGGATCGCTGCCACAGCGCCGTCCGAAGAGCTTCAGCATTCCCACACCGCCGCTGGAAACACTCAAAGCCGTGCTCGACGGCTCCGGCGACCGGGAAATCTCCACCACCATGGCGTTCGGCCGGATCCTCTCGCAACTCGTCAAAGACAAGGATCTGGGCAAGCGCATCGTGCCGATTCTCGCCGACGAAGCGCGCACCTTCGGTATGGAAGGCATGTTCCGCCAGCTGGGCATCTACTCGCCGGTGGGTCAGCTGTACGAGCCGGTCGACCGCGACCAGGTGATGTACTACCGCGAAGAGCGGGACGGCCAGATCCTCCAGGAAGGCCTCAACGAGGCGGGCGCGTTCTCCTCGTTCATCGCCGCCGGTACCGCCTATAGCAACTACAACCAGCCGATGCTGCCGGTCTACATCTTCTATTCGATGTTTGGCTTCCAGCGCATCGGCGACCTGGCCTGGGCCGCCGGCGATGCACAGACCCGTGGCTTCCTCTTGGGTGGCACCTCCGGGCGCACCACGCTCAATGGCGAAGGTCTGCAGCACGAGGACGGCCACAGCCACATCCTCGCCAGCACCATCCCCAACTGCCGCAGCTATGACCCCACCTACGGCTACGAGCTGGCGGTGATCATGCATCACGGCATGCACGAGATGATGGAGCAGCAGAAGAGCGTCTACTACTACATCACCGTGATGAACGAGAACTACCAGCAGCCGGCCATGCCGCAGGGTGTCGAGGACGGCATCATCAAGGGCATGTACCTGCTCGAAGAAGCCAAGGGCGACTTCAAGCACCGCGTGCAGTTGCTGGGCTCGGGCACCATCCTGCGTGAAGTGCGCGCCGCGGTGGACATCCTCGCCAAGATGGGCGTCGGCGCCGATGTCTGGAGCGTGACCAGCTTCAACGAGCTGCGCCGTGACGGCCTGGCAGTGGATCGCTGGAACCGCCTGCACCCGACCGAGGAGCCACGCAAGAGCTACGTCGAGCAGTGCCTGGAAGGCCGCGAAGGCCCGGTCGTGGCCTCCACGGACTACATGAAGCTGTTCGCCGACCAGATCCGTCAGTGGGTCCCGTCCCGCGAATACCAGGTGCTGGGCACCGACGGCTTCGGTCGTAGCGACTCGCGCGCCAAGCTGCGCGATTTCTTCGAAGTCGACCGTCGCTGGGTCGCCGTTGCGGCGCTGCAAGCACTGGCCGATCGCGGCGCCATCGAACGCAAGGTCGTGGCCGATGCCATCACCGAGTTCGGTATCGACCCCGAGAAGCGCAATCCCCTGGATTGCTGATGCTGCGTGCGCACAGGAGAACCTAACGTGAGTGAAACCATACGCGTACCCGACATCGGCAGCGGTGAGGGTGAAGTAATCGAGTTGTTCGTCAAGGTTGGTGATCGTATCGAAGCCGACCAGAGCATCCTGACGCTGGAGTCCGACAAGGCCAGCATGGAAATCCCCGCGCCGAAGGCCGGGGTGGTGAAGAGCCTGAAGGTCAAGCTGGGCGACCGGCTGAAGGAAGGCGACGAGCTACTCGAGCTGGAAAGCGAAGAAGGCGCGGACAACGAGGCGCCAGCGCAAGCTGCAGCCGAACCGGCCGCTGCCAGCAGTGGCGGCCCGGCTGACGAAACCGAAGCACCTACGCCCCCAGGCGATGAGAACCCGTCCGCCTCGGCGGGCGAAGGTGAATCGCAAGAGATCAAGGTTCCGGACATCGGCTCGTCCGGCAAGGCCAGCGTGATCGAGATATCAGTGAAGCCCGGCGACACCATCGCCGCCGAGCAGGCACTGATCACGCTCGAGTCGGACAAGGCCAGCATGGAGATCCCCTCGCCGGCCGCTGGCGTGGTCGAAAGCATTTCGGTCAAGGTCGGTGACGAAGTCGGCACTGGCGACCTGATCCTCATCCTCAAGGGCGCAGCCCCCGCCAAGCCGGCCGCCAGCAAGGCACCGGCAAGCGAAGCGGCGAGCGCACCGAAGGAGAAACTCAGCGAACAGGCCACCGAGGCGCCCAGCGAAGCCGGCGGCGAATCCGTGGAAGAGGTCCGCATTCCGGATATCGGCTCCAGCGGCAGCGCCAACGTCATCGAAGTGATGGTCAAGGCTGGCGACAGCGTCGAGGCGGACCAGTCGCTGATTACCCTTGAGTCCGACAAGGCCAGCATGGAAATTCCTGCGCCCAAGGCGGGCGTGGTGGAATCGCTGTCGATCAAGGTCGGTGACGAGGCCAAGACCGGCGATCTGATCCTGACCTTGAAGATCAAGGGTGCCGCGGCGCCGAAAAAGGCCGAGAGCAAGCCGCAGGAAGCGGCTGCGCAGCAGCAGGCCGTGGCGCCGAACAAGCAAGGCGTGCCGGAAGCCAAGGCCGCCGCTACACCCGCGCCCGCCGTCAGCGGCCCGAGCAAGGCCGGTAGCAAGGTACACGCCGGTCCGGCAGTACGTATGACCGCTCGTGAGTTTGGCGTCGACCTGGCGGATGTTCAGGGCACAGGGCCCAAGGGGCGCATCCTCAAGGAAGACGTCCAGGCCTACGTCAAGAGCATGATGAACAAGGCCAAGCAGGCGCCCACCGAAGGGGCTTCAGGCGGTGCCGGCATCCCGCCGGTTCCGACCGTCGACTTCAGCCGCTTCGGCGAGGTCGAGGAAATCCCGATGACCCGCCTGATGCAGGTAGGCGCTGCCAACCTTCATCGCAGCTGGCTGAACGTGCCCCATGTCACCCAGTTCGAGTCAGCCGACATCACCGAGCTGGAGGCCTTCCGCGTGGCGCAGAAGGCGGTGGCAGAGAAGGCCGGCGTCAAGCTGACCGTGCTGCCGCTGCTGCTCAAGGCGTGCGCGCATCTGCTCAAGGAGCTGCCGGACTTCAACAGCTCGCTCGCGCCGAGCGGCAAGGCGCTGATTCGCAAGAAGTACGTGCATCTAGGCTTCGCCGTGGATACACCGGACGGCCTGATGGTGCCGGTCATTCGCAACGTGGATCAGAAGAGCCTGCTGCAACTGGCTGGCGAAGCGGCGGAGCTGGCCGAGAAGGCACGCACCAAGAAGCTGTCCCCGGACGCGATGCAGGGCGCCTGCTTCACCATCTCCAGCCTTGGTCACATTGGCGGCACCGGCTTCACGCCGATCGTCAACGCGCCGGAGGTGGCGATCCTTGGCGTGTCCAAGGCGGCGATGCAGCCGGTATGGGATGGCAAGGCGTTCCAGCCGCGCCTGATGCTGCCGCTGTCGCTGTCTTATGACCATCGCGTCATCAACGGCGCCGCAGCGGCACGCTTCACCAAGCGACTGTCGGAACTGCTCGCCGATATTCGTACGATGCTGCTGTGAGTCGTTGAGCCATGAAAAAACCCGCCTCGGCGGGTTTTTTCATGTTCGGGTCCGATACCTTGTCGTTCAGCCCTTCTGCAAATTGCGAAGCAGGAAGGACAAGGCCTTGGCCAGCTCCTCGGCACCCTGCGGATCACGCAGGATCGTCAGCCAGGGCTCGCCGCCCGGCGTATTGCCAAAAGTGCAGACGACGCCCTGAGTCGGGCATCGGTATTGCAAGTAGGGATCGAGGCCGAAGACGCTGAGGCTGCGATTTCGGACGGCCAGGTTACCTGACGCATCGCGGCGCTCCTCGCGTATGCGCAACTCGCCAGGGCCGCCGACGTCGAGGCGGTAGTCCAGGTCGTGTGGATCTGGTTGGCCAACCTGGTAGGACGCGCGCAAGCCGTAAGTCTTTAGCAGCGCGTTGGCATGCGCCAGCAAGGCCTGGCGCTCGTCGCCGGTCAGGTAGAGCGACTTCAATTCAGCCAGGTATCGGGCTGGTTCGTCGGAGCCAAGGGTGTTGGTTTCAGCGGCTCTCAGCGGCCCGGTTGCAACAACTAGCGCCGAGATCATCAGGAAGTTCAATAGCCGGCTTGTCAGTCCCTGCTGCATGATGCACCCTTGCGATAATTAATGTTATTTAGCCATCGCTCTGCCGAGAAACACGCCTAGATAGGGACCGGCAGAGCAACTCCCGCAGCATACTGGAAGCAAACCGCTCGATGAAAATACATACCGATGCCGCCAGCCGCCTGGCGACCGAGGTTGTGACGCAGTTGCCAGTGCCTTCCAGGCTCGGCATGCTGCGTTTCGAGCGCCTGAACGAATCCAGCTGGGCTCTGCTCTTCCTCGATCCTGCCTGCGAACGCTACCTCGGCCAACCGGCCCATGAATTGTGTTCCCTCATCGATTCTCCCTATGCGAGCCTGATGGAGCCGCAGGCACGACTACACCTGCATGACGTCATCCAGGCGCAATTGGCCGACCGTGGACACTACTCGGTTCGCTATTGCGTCCATGCCGCGAGCGGTACGCTGGATCTGCTCGAAATTGGTGAGGTCGTCCAGCAATACGGTCGCGAAGTGGTGCGCGGCTATCTGATTGTCGAGCCGCACGGCCCTACGGCCTCGCCGGCACTCGAGACGGAGAATGCAAAGCTTAGATCGTCGTTGGAGTTCTACCAGCAAGCTCAGGACGAACACCTCGAGCACCTGATCCGCTCCCGTGCCCAGCAGAGCCTGATCGTCCGGCTCGCGCGGCACCGCTACAGTTCGCCGAATCCCCAGCTCGAGGCGGCACAGCTGATCACCCGGGCGGCAAGCGAAGCTTACGGCATCGCTCGGGCCGCGATCTGGCACGTCAACGGCAGTCATCTGCAAGCCATCGCCGCCTACCGGCGCGATACCAACAGTCACGAATACCCCGACGCGCTCGATATGTCGGTCTGCCCCCGCTACCTGGACGCCATCCACAGCAGCCGCGCCATCGATGTCCCCAATGTCGTCGACGACCCTCGCACTCAGGAGCTGGTGGAGCCATTTTTCAAGCCGCGCGGGATCACCTCGATACTCGACGCCACCATTCGCGTCGGCGGCGAAGTGATCGGCGTGCTCTGCCTGGAACATTCGGGCTGTGCACGTGCCTGGCATACCGACGAGGTCGCATTCGCCGGCGAGCTGGCTGACCAGTACGCCCAGGTGCTCGCCAACCAGCAGCGGCTGAGCGCCACCCATACCCTGCACCTGTTCCAACGCGCCGTGGAACAGAGTGCCAGCGCCTTCATACTCGTCGACCGAGACGGCGTGGTGGACTATGTGAACCCGAGTTTCACCTCCATCACGCAGTTCACGGCCGAGGAGGTTCGCGGACGGCGGTTGGCAGAGCTGACGGCCCTGGAAAACCTCAGTGAACTGTTGTTCGATACCTCCTCGGCACTGGTGAACAGCAACAGCTGGCAAGGCGAGTTCCGCAGCCGGCGCAAGAACCTCGAGCCGTACTGGGGGCAGCTGTCGATCTCCAAGGTGTTTGGTGAAACCGGCGAACTCACGCACTACATCGGCATCTACGAAGACATCACCCACAGCAAGCTCGCGCAGCAACACATCGAACGGCTGGCCTACACCGACAACCTGACCAACCTTGGTAACCGCCCCTTCTTCATACGCAGCATAGAAGAACGCTTCGCACGCAGCGCCAGCCCGAAGCTCTGCCTGTTGCTGGTGGACATCGACAACTTCAAGCGTATCAACGACAGCCTCGGACACCAGACCGGCGACAAGCTGCTGACCAGTCTGGCCCGACGGCTGCGCAACAGCCTCAACCGCGACAGCGTGCTGGCGCGCTTCGCCAGCAACGAATTCGCCCTGCTGCTCGACGACATGGACCTCGAAGAAGGCCATCGTCTTGCGAACCAGGTCCTGCGCATCCTCGACAAGCCGTTGTTCGTCGACAAGCAGCTGATCACCGTCAGCGCCTCGCTGGGCCTGGCCTGCGCGCCGCTGCATGGGCGTGACCCGGAAACCCTGATGAAGCATGCCGGCCAGGCTTTGCACAAGGCCAAGGCCAACGGCAAGAACCAGGTCCAGGTGTTCACCGAGGCGCTACACGCCGAGGCCAACTACAAGCTGTTCGTGGAAAACAACCTGCGCCGCGCCCTGGTGCAGAACGAGCTGGAGATTTTCTATCAACCCAAGCTCTGTCTGCGCACAGGCCGTCTGCAAGGACTCGAGGCGCTGCTGCGCTGGCGTCACCCGGAAAAGGGCATGATCCGCCCGGACCAGTTCATCAGCGTCGCCGAGGAAACCGGGCTGATCATCCCGATCGGCAAGTGGGTGGCGCGTGAGGCCTGCCGCATGAGCATGCAACTTTCGGCGCTGGGCCATGGCACGCCTCGCATGGCGATCAACCTCTCACCAAAGCAATTTTCCGACCCCGAGCTGGTCGACTCGATCGCTCGGGTGCTGGAGGAAGAGCGCCTACCGCCCGAAATGCTGGAGCTGGAACTCACCGAGAGTCTGCTGCTCGACGCCACCGACGAAACCCGACAACAGCTGAACGGCCTGAAGGCCCTGGGGGTCACCCTGGCCATGGACGACTTCGGCACCGGCTATTCATCGCTCAGCTATCTGAAAAAATTCCCGATCGACGTCATCAAGATCGACCGCAGCTTCATCAAGGATATTCCCGACAATCAGGACGACATGGAGATCACCTCCGCCGTCATCGCCATGGCCCGCAATCTGCGACTCAAAGTCGTGGCCGAGGGAGTCGAAACCCCGGAGCAACTCGCTTTCCTGCGCCAGCATCGCTGCGATATCGGTCAGGGCTACCTGTTCGATCGGCCCATTCCAGGCAACCTCCTGCTTGCCAGCCTTGGCCGCTACCCCCGCTGGGTCTGACTGGCGACCGCTCACATCACCACTTACCGAAAAGCGCTTTGGTTTCTTGCGCCGTTGTCCTAGGCTTCCAGGCAGCCTTATGACTTTCGGTTCGAGGAATACCCATGACGTTGCGTTCGCAAATTCTCGTTCACAAGCAGGCGCTGCCCGACCAGAACCAGGCGCTGCCGGGCCGCGCCACCCCGGTGCCGGTGCCCGAAGCGCACTTCGTCAATGGTCATCCATTGCATCCGCCGTTTCCGGCTCACCTGCAGCAGGCCATTTTTGCCATGGGCTGCTTCTGGGGTGCGGAGCGACGATTCTGGGAGCAGCCAGGCGTTTGGACCACCGCAGCGGGATACATCGGCGGCTACACGCCGAACCCCACCTATGAAGAAGTGTGCTCGGGGCTGACCGGGCATACCGAAGCGGTCCTGGTCGTTTTCGACCCGCAGCGGATCAGCTATGCCGCCTTGCTCAAGCTCTTCTGGGAAGCGCACAACCCAACTCAGGGCATGCGGCAGGGCAACGACACCGGCACCCAGTACCGCTCGGCGATCTACTGCCTGAACGAAGAGCAGCTGCAACAGGCCAGGGAAAGCGAGACGACCTTCCAGACAGCCCTCAACGAACAGGGATTCGGTCAGATCACCACTGAAATAGACGAGGCGCCGACGTTCTATTACGCCGAGGCCTACCATCAGCAATACCTTGCGAAGAACCCCGGGGGCTACTGCGGGCTAGGTGGAACCGGCGTCTGTATGCCGGCTTGAAATGCCGCGCCGGGGCCCACGGGCTTCGGCGCGCTTAAGGCCAGTCACTTAATGCCGTCCGCACTCCTCGCCGGGCAGTTATGCCCCAAAAAAAGAAAACCCCGCCGAAGCGGGGCCTTTGCAGACTGAATCCTGACATCCGTGACGTACGCCATCCTGGCGTCGTTCCCCTGAGCATTCCCTGTTATTCGACTTCGCTTCCTTACGCTCTGTCCTGGTTAGCAGACTACTCAGAGGTCTTGGGAACCTGTAGTAGCCAACTGCACCGCGCCATGTAAGCAATTGCTTACAAACCAACCATCCATGATTAAGCTTTGTAAGCAATTGACCATAGTGCAGGCCGGATTATGACCAAGCGTGATGGCACATTGTTCCGCAGACTGGCGAATTAATTTCAATGTGCCCTCATGCATTAAGTCATCAGAACTGATTCGCCTCCAGCAAATAGAGCGACTCGCTGCCCGCTTTCACGGACGCGGCCAGCGAATGGATACGTGGTAACAGGCGTGCAAAGTAGAACCGCGCCGTGCCCAGCTTGCTTGCGTAGAAGTCGTCCTCGCCGTCCTTACCCAGCGCAGCTGCCGCCATTCTGGCCCACATGTAGGCATAGGCGGTGTAGCCGAACGCATGCAGATACTCGACCGAGGCAGCACCTATCTCGTTGGGGTTACGCTTTGCGCTCTCGAGTACGTGTGCAGTGAGTTCATCCAGAAGCTCGAGCGCCTTTACCAACGGGGCGGTGAACTCCCCCATCTCCGCGCCGGCATCGCGGCAGAAGCCGACGATCTCGTCGGAGAAGATCCGGTACAGGTCGCCGCCGCTGCCCACGACCTTGCGACCGAGCAGATCCAACGCCTGGATGCCATTGGTACCTTCATATATCTGGGTAATCCGGCAATCGCGGACCAACTGCTCCTGCCCCCACTCGCGGATGAAGCCATGCCCACCGAAGACCTGCTGGCCATGAATGGTGGACTCGAGCCCCACATCGGTCAGAAAGGCCTTGGCTACAGGCGTGAGCAGCGCGACCAGCGCTTCGGCGCGCTGGCGGGCTTCGGCGTCCTCGCTGAACTTGGCCGTGTCGAGCTGCATCGCGACATAGGTCGAAAAGGCCCGCCCGCCCTCGTTGAGGGCCTTCATCGTGAGCAGCATACGGCGCACGTCCGGATGCACGATGATGGGGTCGGCGGCCTTGTCCTGCGCAACCGGGCCGGTCGGCGCGCGGCTTTGGATACGCTCGCGGGCATATTCGACGGCACTCTGGTAGGAACGCTCGCCAGTGGACAGGCCCTGGATGCCGACGCCCAGACGCTCGTAGTTCATCATGGTGAACATTGCGGCGAGGCCCTTGTTCGGCTCACCCACCATCCAGCCGGTGGCGCCGTCGAAATTCATCACGCAGGTGGCCGAGGCCTGAATACCCATCTTGTGCTCGATCGAGCCACAGGACAGGGTATTGCGCGAACCGAGCGAGCCGTCGTCGTTGACCATCACCTTCGGCACCAGGAACAGCGAAATGCCCTTGGAACCGGCCGGCGCGTCTGGCAGCTTGGCCAGCACCAGGTGGATGATGTTGTCGGTCAGATCGTGCTCACCGCCGGTAATGAAGATCTTGGTGCCACTGATCTTGTAGGAGCCATCGGCCTGCGGTTCGGCCTTGGTGCGAATGATGCCCAGGTCGGTACCGGCATGCGGCTCGGTCAGGCACATGGAACCGGCCCAGAGGCCGGCGTACATGTTCGGCAGATATTTCTGCTTCAGCGCCTCGCTGGCGTGCGCATAGATGGACAGGCAGGCGCCGGAGGTGAGCATCGGATAGAGCCCGAACGCCAGGCTCGCCGAGTTCATCATTTCCTCGACCTGCGCCGAGATCGCCTTGGGCATGCCCATGCCGCCGTAGGCCGGGTCGCCACCGACGCCGACCCAGCCGCCCTCCGCGTACAACTTGTAGGCCTCGGGATAGCCAGCCGGGGTGGTCACCGAGCCGTCCTGCCAGCGGCAACCTTCCTCGTCACCGCTTCGGTTCAGAGGTGCGATGGTGCCGGCAGTGATCTTGCCGGCTTCTTCGAGGATCGCCTCGGCAGTCTCGGCGTCAACCACCTCGGCCAGCGCTGGCATGGCGCGCCAGTGGCTCGGGGCGTCGAACACTTCGTTGAGGACGAACCGCATGTCGCGAAGGGGTGCCTTGTAGTCAGCCATGGAAACCTCGCTGGGACTGTTACCGGCCGGTGTGGCCGCTTGCTTGTCAGCGAGTCTAGCCGACACCTCTAGAGGGCCGAAGCGTCTGTTTTTGACCGAACGGTTCTACCGACGAGCAGCCATTGTCGGTGAAAAGGGCCCAGTTGTCCCGGCCTGTGAGAACGCGGCGAGCCAACCAAGCAAGGCAGAACGGCGAGCGAGCGGGCTCGCCTAGGCGAACCCGCTTTTTTACGCAGCAGCATCCGGGCCGCAGCCCCAGTGTGTTTGCTGGCCGCGCTCACGACGCTCGCGGATCAGGCACTGAAATGCTCGGCCGGAAGCTTCATCAGGCTTTCGCTGCCTGCCTCGATGGCGGCCAGGTGCGCGGCCGTGCGCGGTAGCAGGCGCTTGAAGTAGAAGTCGCAGGTGGCCAGCTTGGCTTCGTAGAAGCCCCGCTCACTGGCGCCCTGTTCAATCTTTTCCCGAGCAATCATGGCCATGCGCAACCAGAGATAGCCAAGGATGAAATAGCCGCAGTACATCAGGTAGTCGAGCGCCGCGGCGCCGACTTCATCCGGGTTCTTCATCGCAGCCATGCCAATGCGTGCGGTCACCTCGCCCAGCTGCTTGTTCAGCCGCGCCAGCTCAGCGATCTGCGAGGCGAAGTCGGCATGTCCCGTGTTCGCCTCGCAGAACCGGTGCACCTGCTTGGTGAACGCCAGCATCAGCTTGCCCTGGCTGCCAAGGACCTTGCGCCCGAGCAGGTCGAGCGCCTGGATGCCGTTGGTTCCTTCGTAGATCGGCGCGATGCGTGCGTCACGCACCAGCTGCTCCATGCCCCACTCGCGGATGTAGCCATGCCCACCGAAGACCTGCATGCCGTGGTTGGTGACCTCGACGCCGGTCTCGGTCATGAAGGCCTTGCAGATCGGTGTGAGGAAAGCGAGCAACCCCTCGGCCTCCTGTCGCTTACTTTCATCCGGGCTATGCAACTGATCGAGCAACTGCGCGGTGAAATAGGCCAACGCGCGATTGCCTTCGTTGAAGGCCTTCATCGTCAGGAGCATGCGCCGCACGTCGGGGTGAACGATGATCGGGTCGGCGGGCTTGTCCGGCGCCTTGACGCCGGTGAGCGAGCGCATCTGCAAGCGTTCGTTGGCGTACTTGACCGCGCCCTGATAGCTGGCCTCGCCGTTACACAGGCCCTGCATGCCGGTGCCCAGGCGGGCGTGATTCATCATGGTGAACATGCAGTTCAGCCCCTTGTTCACCTCGCCGATGAGAAAGCCCTTGGCCTCGTCGAAGTTCATCACGCAGGTCGCCGACGCCTTGATGCCCATCTTGTGCTCGATCGAGCCGCAGCTGACGCCATTGCGCTCACCGATGCCGTCGCCGGCCGGCAGGAACTTCGGCACGATGAACAGCGAGATGCCCTTGGTGCCGGCGGGCGCGTCGGGCAGTTTGGCCAACACCAGGTGGACGATGTTCTCGCTCAGGTCGTGCTCGCCGGCGGAGATGAAAATCTTGGTGCCGCTGACAGCGTAGCTGCCGTCGGCCTGCGGCACGGCGCGGGTTTTGATGATGCCGAGGTCGGTGCCGCAGTGCGGCTCGGTCAGGCACATGGTGCCGGTCCAGCGGCCTTCGGTCATCCTGGTCAGGTAGGTCTGCTTCTGCGCTTCGCTGCCATGTGCGCTGATTGCCGCCATGGCGCCGTGGGTCAGGCCTGGGTACATGCCGAACGAAGTATTGGCCGAGCCGACCATCTCGCCGATGACCAGCCCGAGCGAGTGCGGCAGACCCTGCCCACCGTAGGCCGGATCCGACGCCAGGCCCATCCAGCCCCCTTCGGCGTACTGGGCGAAGGCTTCCTTGAAACCCTTGGGCGTGGTAACCACGGTGTCTTCGTAGTGGCATCCCTCTTCGTCGCCGCTACGATTGAGCGGCGCCAGCACCTGCTCGCAGAACTTGGCGCCCTCCTCGAGAATGGCATTGACCATGTCCGGCGTGGCATCGTCCGCTCCGATCGTGGCGTAGCTATTGGTGAAATCGAAGACTTCGTCGATCAGGAAGCGCATGTCGCGCAGGGGTGCCTTGTACTCGGGCATGTCATTTCTCCGGGACGTCCGTGGATACCGTTCCACGCTACTGCCCGGAAGACGAGTGCGCCAATGACATTGCAGCCGCTGAATGCGCGGCCATAAGCGCTAGCTGTCGGCAGCAGGGCGCTTGGTCGTGCGCACGGCACCGCGGCGGTTCTCGCCATGACAGCGGACGCAGTTCCGCCCGGCGCCCTTTGCGTTGTAGAGCGCCTGATCGGCCTGCTTGATGACCTCTTCCGGGTTGCGTTGCGTGGGCAGACGTTCCGCGACACCAATGCTGACGGTTACCGAAACCGCCTGGGTTGCGTTTTCACCACGCCGTTGCCGGCCCTGCGCGGGATCCTTCGGCCGGCTCGATCGGTCGCGCAGTTGCAGTGGGTAGCCCGCTACCGCTTCCCGCACCGCCTCCAGATAAGGCAGGCAATGCTCGAGGTCGCGCCCTGGGAACACCAGCGCGAATTCCTCTCCCCCGTAACGATAAGCCCGCCCGCCGCCACCCACTTTGCGCAGCCGGCTCGCCACCAGGCGCAAGACCTCATCGCCTACGTCATGGCCATGTGTATCGTTGAAGGCCTTGAAGCGATCCACATCGACCATGGCGATCACATATTGCCGTCCGAGGCGTTGAAGGCGCTCGTTCAAGGCTCGGCGGCCGGGCAGCCCGGTCAGCTCGTCCCTGAAGGCCATCTGATAGGCCTCCTGCGCAATGGCGATGACCAGCGCAAGCATCATCAAGCTGGCCAGGATATTGAGCGCACCCGGCCGACTGAATACCTGGGGCAGCATCAGCAGCAGCCCGATCAGCGCAACGCCGTGCGCGGCGTGTACCGGACGCGGCCGGCGCGCGTACTGAACGATCAACCCCGACAGGACCAGCAAGAATATCGGGTAGGCGAGTTGAATGAGCTGCAACCAGTCCGCCTGCAAGGCCGGCCAGCGGACCTCAGTGAGCCAGTCCAGCATCGAATCGGGAAAGCGCCGCGCCAGCGCGACGGTCGACACCGCCACGGCGAACAGCACCGCCAGCCGCGCCAAGCCATCCTGCAACAGATGCGTGCGCTCCTGCCACAAGGCAAACAGCCCGTACAACGCTGGCAACAGCAGGCTACACAGGTGAAAGGTCAACGCCGCGGTCGGTAGCAGCGCACCGGTCAGGCGGTAATGGTCGACCTGTGTGTCGAGCAGAAAATAGACGAGGTAGACGACGACCAGAAGGAATACTTCGCGGATTCGCGCATAGGCGAGGCAGAACGCACCGCCAAGCAATAGCAGGACGGTCGGCAAGACGTTGAACAGGGAGGTGAAGAACTCGTTCAGGCTCGTCTGGCGCGCAGCCACCAGCCCGCCGACCAGCAAGGCCAAGGGCGCATAGAAATGGCTCAAGCGTGCAGGGTTCAGACGAGGCACGAAGGCTCCGGTAAACAGCCGCAGGATACAGAGCAGGCATTGTGCCTGCACTTGGCCTGCGGTACATACGTCTTCGCACGAAAGGGTGATCTGAGCATGACGGTTACGCAAAAAAAAAACCGCTGCAACGTGCAGCGGTTTCTTCTCTTGCGATGGACCTTAGTAGGCCAGCTCGAAGTGAGCTTCGTCCATATCCATCAGGTTATCGGCACCCGACAGCATGGCTTCTACATGGGTGCGCGTACGCGGCAGGATGCGCTGGAAGTAGAAGCGTGCGGTTTGTACCTTGGCGGCGTAGAAGCCGTCGGCGTCCTCGCCCGCGGCGATCTTCTCGCTCGCCAGGCGCGCCATGTCGGCCCAGAAATAGGCCAGGCAGGCGTAGCCGCAGTACATCAGGTAGTCGACCGAAGCGGCACCCACTTCCTCGCGGTTCTTCATCGCGGCCATACCGACCTTCATGGTGACGTCGCCCCACTCCTTGTTCAGCTTGGCCAGTGGCTCGACGAACCCCTTGATCGCCTCGTTGCCCTCGTTGGCCTGGCAGAACTTGTGCACGACCTTGGTGAAGCCCTTGAGCGACTCGCCCTGGGTCATCAGCACCTTACGACCGAGCAGGTCGAGCGCCTGGATACCGGTCGTACCTTCGTAGAGGCAGGAGATGCGGCTGTCACGCACGTTCTGCTCCATGCCCCACTCGGCGATAAAGCCGTGGCCACCGTAGATCTGCACACCGTGGTTGGCCGCTTCGAAGCCAACCTCGGTCATGAAGGCCTTGGCGATCGGAGTCAGGAAGGCCAACATCGCATCAGCCGCCTTGCGCTGCTCTTCATCCTGGCTGCGCTGAACAATGTCGACCTGCTTGGCCGCGAAGTACAGCATCGCGCGGTTGCCCTCGGCGAACGCCTTCATGGTCAGCAGCATGCGGCGCACGTCAGGGTGCACGATGATCGGGTCGGCCGCCTTCTCCGGCGCCTTCGGGCCGGTCAGCGAGCGCATCTGCAGGCGCTCACGCGCATAGCGGATACCGCCCTGGAAGCCGATCTCGGCGTGCGCCAGGCCCTGCAGTGCGGTACCCAGGCGGGCGGTATTCATGAAGGTGAACATGCAGTTCAGCCCCTTGTTCGGCGGGCCGATCAGGAAGCCGGTGGCGCCGTCGAAGTTCATCACGCAGGTCGCGTTGCCGTGGATGCCCATCTTGTGCTCGATGGACCCGCAGGTCACACCATTGCGCTCACCCACACCACCTTCGGCGTTGGGCAGGAACTTCGGCACGATAAACAGGGAAATACCCTTGGTACCTTCCGGCGCATCGGGAAGGCGGGCCAGGACGATATGGACGATGTTATCGGCCATGTCGTGTTCGCCAGCTGAAATGAAGATCTTGGTTCCCGAGACCTTGTAGCTGCCATCGGCCTGGGGCTCGGCCTTGGTGCGCAGCATGCCGAGGTCGGTACCGCAATGCGGTTCGGTCAGGCACATGGTGCCGGTCCACTCACCGGAAACCAGCTTGGTCAGGTAGGTCTGCTGCTGCTCAGGCGTGCCATGCGCATGCAGGGTGTTCATCGCCCCATGGGACAGGCCGGGGTACATGCCCCAGGACCAGTTCGCCTCGCCGATCATTTCGCTGATGGCCATGCCCAGCGACTCCGGCAGACCCTGGCCGCCGTGCTCGACGTCATGCGCCAGGCTCGGCCAACCGCCTTCGACGAACTGCTGGTAGGCCTCCTTGAAGCCGGTCGGCGTCTTCACGCCGTTCTCGCTCCAGGTACAGCCTTCGGTGTCACCTACGCGATTGAGCGGAGCAATCACCTGCTCACAGAACTTCGCGCCTTCTTCGAGGATGGCATTGACCATGTCCGGGGTGGCGTCTTCACAACCCGGAAGGCTCTGATAGTGCGCCTCGTAGCCAAGCAATTCGTCACGTACGAAGCGGATATCGCGCAAGGGGGCCTTGTAGTCAGGCATAGCGTAGACCTCAGCGGTGGATTCAGGTGGCTGGCGAATCAGCCACGCTAGGAATTGGTATGGACCCTTCCGGCACGCCCGGCAGGTCAAACAGGCGTTTGAAACATACGTTTAGGCCTGATCGATGTCAAGCAGCGACCCTGCCGCCGTTCGTCGGCGAACGCGGCGGTGGACCAGATTAAGAATAGGCGGGATCGGACAGGACCATACGACCAGCAGGCCAGCCGGGGCGGAGGAGATTGGAGGGATCAGGGTTGGGGGTTGATCAAGCCTTGGTGTTGATCAGGGTGCCCAGCACTTCGTCGGCTGTCTGCAACAGGCGAACGCCGGCCTTCGCCTGGTGTTCGCCGACCTTCATCTGCACCAACTGCTCGGTCAGCTCGACCGTTTCGGCAACCGCTTGGGAGGTATCGGCTGCAGGCAGGCTCGCGCCGGCCACTGCCCCTGCGGCCTGGTCGATGCGCTGCTGCCCGGCCTGAAAGGCGCCAAGACCGGAAGAAAGAATGCTGTCGATTTGCATGGCCGACACCTGCGAAACCAGATGGCCATCATTGAAGCAGAGACGCCATCATGGCGCCAGCAATGCGTCGTTATAACCAGCTTCCTTTTATTACCGAACGTGATGTACACGTTCATCGGAACAAAGGAATGCACGGGGTCGACCGGAGTCAGCTGTTCATCGGACCTTCCCCGGAGAAACGCCATGCCGTCCTCACCGTCGCCGCTAATCTCGTTGCACACGTCACCAGAGCAGACCGACCTCCCCAATCTCCGAGGAGTCGAACGCCTGGCGTCCGGCCTCGTCGGTGGCTGGCTCATCGCGCGCGGCCTGCGTAATGGAGGGGTGTGGGGCCTTCTGGAACTGGCGGCTGGGGGCATGGCCATCGCCCGAGGCGGATCCGGCCGATGCAGCGCTAAACAGGCCCTGTCGCCCTCGCCCTACGAAAGCCAGCTCGCCAACGAACAGCAGTGGGGACGTGCCCGCGCGTTATCCAAAAGCATCACGGTGAACCGGCCACGCGACGAGGTTTATCGCTACTGGCGCGACTTCAACAACATGCCGACCTTCATGGACTTCGTCGAGCGCGTCGAGGCCCGGGACGATCATCATGCCCACTGGGTTGCGAGGGTCCCGATGACCGACAAGACGCTCGAGTGGGACACCTACGTGACCGAAGACATCCCCGGGGAGCGCCTGGCCTGGCTTTCGGAAGTCGACGCACCGGTCCGCAATCTGGGCTGGGTGTCGTTCCGCGATGCGCCCAATGGCAGCGGTACGGAGATTCAAGCGGTCATTGCCCACGAGGTCCCCGGAGGGCAGCTGGGCTATGCGCTCGCTCGGGGTGTCAGCAAGATCAGTGGCTTCAAGGCCGAGCAGGACCTACGCCGTTTCAAGCAACTCATGGAAACCGGTGAAATCTCGACTGGCCAGATGAATCGCGATCCGGCCGACAAGCACACCGGCATGGCCGCTACAGGGGAGGCACGATAATGCGCGCACTGACCTGGCAAGGCCCGAACAGGCTGCAAGTCGATACCGTGCCGGATCCGGAGATCGTCAACCCCAAGGACGTGATCCTCAAGGTGATCATGTCGTCGGTGTGTGGCTCCGACCTGCACCTGGTGGATGGCTACGTGCCAACGATGCACCCCGGCGACATCCTCGGGCACGAATTTTTCGGCGAAGTCGTGGAGACCGGTGCTGCCGTGACCCGTTTCAGCCGGGGCGACCGCGTCATCGCCATCTCCATCATCGGCTGTGGCGAGTGCAGCCACTGCCAGGCGAGCAACTTCAACTGCTGCGACAATTCGAACCCCAACAGTCCGGAAACCGAGCTGGCGTATGGCTATACCTGCTCGGGCATCTTCGGCTACAGCCACGCCTTCGGTGGCTACGCCGGCAGCCACGCGACCTATATTCGTGTGCCCTACGCCGAGGTCAACCTGTTCAAGGTCCCCGACGGCATCAGCGACGAGCAGGCCGTATTCGTTTCGGATGCCGTACCGACAGGCTATTTCGGTGCGGATCAGGCCGACATCCAGCCAGGCGACACCGTAGCGGTGTGGGGCTGCGGCGGGGTCGGTCAGATGGCCATTCGCAGCGCCTATTTGATGGGAGCCGAGCGTGTCATCGCCATTGACCGCTTCAGCGACCGGCTCACGCTGGCCGAACGAATGGCCGGGGCCATTCCACTCAATTACGAGACCACCGATGTTCACGAGGCGTTGCTCGAACTCACCGGCGGCCGCGGGCCGGATCGCTGCATCGATGCCGTGGGCATGGAAGCCCACGGCACCGGCATCGAGGAGGTCTACGACAAGGCCAAGCAGCAGCTGCGATTGCATACCGAGCGGGGCGTCGCGCTACGCCAGGCCATTCATTCCTGCCGCAAGGCCGGAACGGTATCGGTACTCGGTGTATACGGCGGCCTGATGGACAAGTTTCCGATGGGCGCGATCGTCAACAAGGCTCTGACGTTGCGCTCCGGACAGCAGCCGGGGCAGCGTTATGCCGAGCGCATCTTCCAGCACATTCTCGAGGGCGAGCTGGACCCGTCCTACCTACTGACGCACCCGATGGATCTCGAGCAGTCGCCCGAAGGCTATCGACTGTTCAAGCACAAGACCGAGCGATGCATGCGTGCCGTATTCAAACCCTGAGCGGGGCGAGATCCAGATAACGCGCCACTTCGGCCGGGCTTGCATTCTGTAGCCGCGGGACCTGGCCGAGGCATGGCGCCGACAGCCGCTCGGCCAGTGTGGCGAGGTTTTCCTGCAGGCGAGAGGTTGCCGGATCGACGATGTTGGCTACCCAGCCAGCCAACACCAGGCCGTCACGCTCGATGGCTTCGGCGCTGAGCAGCGCATGGTTGATGCAGCCCAGGCGCACCCCGACCACCAGAATCACAGGCAGCTTCAGGTTTATCGCCAGGTCCGCCAGGGTCTCGCGGCCAGCCAGCGGGACGCGCCAGCCCCCCGCCCCCTCCACCACCGTGAACGCGGCGCCCGATGCCAGCACTCGCCGAACCGGCGATGCCAGCGCTGTGACAGTCAGCTCGCTGCCCACTTCGCGCGCGGCGAGGTGCGGCGCGATCGCCGGCTCGAAAGCCAACGGGTTGACCTCTTCATAACGCAACGGCAGCGTGCATTCGCCGAGCAGCGCCAGCGCATCGCTGTTGCGCAAACCTTCGGCCGTGACGTCGCACCCGGACGCCACCGGTTTGACCGCCGCAGTGCTGAGGCCGGCGAGCCGGGCCGCGTGCAGCAGGCCAGCGGCGATGGTCGTCTTGCCGACCTCGGTGTCGGTTCCGGTAATGAAAAATGCCCGTGCCATCAGAAATCCCTGCGCAACACGCCGTAAACGACCTGGTAGGTGGCCGGTAACCCGCGGGGCGTACGCAAGCGCTCGTACGCCTCGACCAGCGCGCGCGCACGCGCACGTCCAGTGAGCCCGTCGGGACGGCCGGGATTGAGGTTGTGCGCGCCCAGCGCCTTGAGTTCATGGGTCAGCGCACGCAGCTCGGCAAAGTGGAGCACCTCGGGTACGACCTCTAGCTGCTCGAGCCGCAAACCGCTGGCTCCGCAGCGCTGTCGGTACTCGTCCAGCGAACGAAAGCGGTTGACGTGCGCAAAACCGTCGACAGCCTGCCAGCTGTCGCGCAGCTCCTGCAGGGTGCCGCTGCACAGGCTGCTGAACGCCAGTACGCCTCCGGGACGCAGCACCCGGCCAGCCTCGCGCAGCACCGCCTGAAAATCGCCGCACCACTGCAGCGCCAGGCTGGAAAAGATCAGGTCCGCCGAGGCATCACGCAACGGCAGGCATTCGGCGTCGCCAACGACGAAATGCTGCGCGCCGCCCAACGGCCGGGCGTGCCGCAGCATGCCTTCGGCGATGTCCATGGCCCAGCCCTCGCCTGCCGGGAAACGATTCGCCAGCAGGCGCGAGAAATGTCCGGTGCCGCTGCCCAGATCGACCCAACGTTGCGTAAGCAGGTCATCCGGCAAACGCCGAAGCAGCGCGTCGCCGACCCGTCGCTGCAGGTCTGCGACCGCGTCGTAACTGCCGGCCGCCCGGGAAAACGAAGCGGCTACCTGGCGCTTGTCAGGCAAGGCCGACGGGGCGTCGAGCGGTTCGATCATGCCTCCGCGCTCCTCATGATCGCCAGGATCGCTGTCGCCACTTCATCGGCGCGCTCCAATGGGAAGGCGTGGCTGGCACCGTCTATCAGCTCTGCTCGGGCGCCCGGCATCCAGCGTCGTACAGCCTCGCAGGTGCTGACGGGCACCAGCGCATCCTGGCCGCCGAAAAGATGCAATTGAGGGCCGAAATAGCCGTGCAATGCGTCGCGTCCGTCCAACTGCGCCAGCAGTTGCAGGCCCGCATCCAGCACCTCGACGGATGACTGCGCCTGGCTGACCTGAAGTTGCCGCGCCAGTGTTCGAGGATCGTATCCGCCGCGGCTGCAGAGCATGCGGAACCGCTTGAGCGTTTCTTGCGGGTCGAGCCGGAAGGCTTCGTGAAAGGTGTCGAATATCTCGGCGTCCATCGCCTCGGGCCATTGAGCGCGGGCGCGAAAGCACGGGTTACTGGCCAGGGTGACGAGGCCACGGCAGGTGTCGAGACGCCGCGCCGCGAGCTGGGTCGCCAGCATGCCGCCGAGCGACCAGCCTGCAAGCCAGCTGTCGGTGGGCAGGCGCGCATCCAGCGCATCCAGCCAGGCACCGGCATCGGCCAGCTCCGGCAACGCTTCGACCGCCACCGTGAGTTCTGGCGCCTGCTCGGCCAACGCCTCGCACAGAGGCTGCAACGCCGCCGGGCCGAACGCCCATCCAGGCAGCAAAATCAGCTGATCACGCATCCGCTTCAGGCTCCTCGGCCATTCGATTCCAGCATTCGGCCAGGATATCCAGCAGTTGTTCCACCTGCGCCTCGGTGTGCGACGCACTGAAGGTGACGCGCAGCCGAGCGGTACCGGCCGGCACGGTCGGCGGGCGAATCGCACCGACCAGACAGCCCCGCTCACGCAGCGCAGCGGACAGTTTCATGGCGCGCGCACTGCTCCCGACCAGGATCGGCTGGATGGGGGTGGGGCTGTCCACCAGCGTCAGGCCGATGTCGACGGCACCCTGGCGGAAGCGGGCAATCAATGCGGCCAGATGCTCGCGCCGCCAGTTTTCGCGACGCAACAGCTGCAGGCTCTTCAACGTGGCGCAGGCCACCGCTGGCGGTTGGCTGGTGGTGTAAATGTACGGCCGGGCGAACTGGATCAGCGTTTCGATCAATTCCTCGCTGCCGGCGACGAAGGCACCCGCGGTACCGAAGGCCTTGCCGAGTGTCCCGACCAGCACCGGCACCTCATCGATCCCAAGGCCGAAATGTTCGACGATACCGCCACCGTTCGCCCCGAGCGGGCCGAAGCCGTGGGCATCGTCGACCATCACCCAGGCGCCGTGCCGCTTCGCCTCGGCGCAGAGCGCCGGCAGGTCGGCGAGGTCGCCGTCCATGCTGAACACGCCATCGGTGACCACCAGGGTGTTGCCGCTGGCCTTCTCCAGTCGCTTGGCGAGGCTGGTCGCGTCGTTATGCAAATAGCGAGAGAAGCGCGCACCACTGAGCAGACCGGCATCGAGCAGGGAGGCATGATTGAGGCGATCTTCCAGCACCGTGTCGCCCTGCCCGGCCAACGCGGTCACCGCCGCCAGATTGGCCATGTAGCCGGTGGAGAACAGCAGCGCACGCGGCCGGCCGGTGAACTCGGCAAGCGCCTCCTCCAACTGGTGATGCGGTGTGCTGTGACCGATCACCAGATGAGAGGCGCCCCCGCCCACGCCCCAGTTCGCGGCGCCCTGCTGCATCGCCGCAATCACCTCGGGATGATTGGCCAGGCCGAGGTAGTCGTTGGAGCAGAACTGCAGCAGCGGCTTACCGTCGACGACCACCGCCGGGCCCTGCGGCGCCTCGAGCAGCGGCCGCTGGCGATAAAGATGGTCGGCGTGGCGCGCGGCGAGGCGGGATTGAAGATCGAAAGGCATAGACGAGCTCGAAGCGGGGAGCCAGAAGCCAAAAGCTGCACCGAATCGCTTCAAGCTTCCGGCTTCTGGCTTTCAGCTCCGTATTTACACGGCAGCGTTTACGAACAGCTTCGAATCGCGCTGTTCGACCAGCGCCTGCTCGATCGCCGCCTGGTGCACCTCATCGTCGTGCTCTTCGCGCGCCTCGGGCTGGATGCCCAGACGCTTGAACAGCAGCATGTCCTTGTCTGCCTGCGGGTTACCGGTGGTCAGCAACTTCTCGCCGTAGAAGATCGAGTTGGCGCCGGCGAAGAAGGCCAGAGCCTGCATCTGCTCGTTCATCTGCTCGCGTCCGGCCGACAGGCGCACGTGGGACTTGGGCATCATGATCCGCGCCACGGCGAGCATGCGGATGAAGTCGAACGGATCGACGTCCTGCTCGTCGGCCAACGGGGTGCCCTTGACCTTGACCAGCATGTTGATCGGCACCGACTCGGGGTGCTCGGGCAGGTTGGCCAGCTGGATCAGCAGGCCGGCGCGGTCGTCCAGCGATTCGCCCATGCCGAGGATACCGCCCGAGCAGATCTTCATCCCGGCATCGCGCACGTAGCTCAGCGTTTCCAGGCGGTCGGCGTAGGTCCGGGTGGTGATGATGTTGCCGTAGAACTCCGGCGAGGTATCCAGGTTGTGGTTGTAGTAATCCAGGCCCGCCGCGGCGAGCGCCTGGGTCTGCTCGCGGTCCAGCTTGCCGAGGGTCATGCAGGTTTCCAGCCCCATGGCCTTGACGCCCTCGACCATCTTCAGCACATAGGGCATGTCCTTGGCCGACGGGTGTTTCCAGGCTGCGCCCATGCAGAAGCGCGTCGAACCGATAGCCTTGGCCTCGGCCGCCGCTTCCAGCACCTTCTGCACTTCCATCAGCTTTTCTTTGTCCAGACCGGTGTTGTAGTGGCCGGACTGCGGGCAATATTTGCAATCTTCGGGACAGGCACCGGTCTTGATCGACAGCAAGGTCGAGACCTGCACACGGTTGGCGTCGAAGTGCTGGCGATGCACGGTCTGCGCCTGGAACAGCAGGTCGTTGAAGGGTTGTTCGAAGAGCGCCTTGACCTCGGCAAGAGACCAGTCATGGCGGGTAACGGAAGCAGCAGTGGCGCTCATGGGCGTTCCTTGTAATAAATAGCGGCCCGGCAGGCCTGGCACGGATGCGAAATGGTTAGCCAAGGTCAATGCGCTGTCAACCAGGAAAGGAATCATGGTTTACAAGTGGATAAAAATTAACCAAATCTGTCTGCTTTGCGACGAACGCTGCGAAGCCGACCAATCCCTGTGCGCCGCTTGCGAAGCCGAGCTGCCCTGGCTCGGCGGCCGCTGCTCGGTCTGCGCACTGCCGTTACCCGCCTCGGGCGTGGTCTGTGGCAACTGCCAGAAGCGCCCGCCGAGCTTCGACCACGTGGCCGTCCCCTGGCGCTTCGCCTTTCCCGTCGACACCCTTATCAGCCGCTTCAAGCATCAGTCACGCTGGCCGCTCGGACGGCTGCTGGCCGAACAACTGGCGCGCCATCTGCAGCACGGGTTCGATGAAGGCCTGCCACGACCGGACATCCTGCTGCCGGTACCCCTGGCCCGCCGGCGACTACGCCAGCGCGGTTTCAACCAGGCGCAGATGCTGGCCGACTGGCTCAGCCGGGCACTCCGAATCCCGGTCGATGGCAAGCGGCTTCAACGCATACAGGACACTCCGTCACAGCAGGGGCTCGACGCGGCCAGTCGTCGGCGCAACCTGCGGCAGGCCTTCGCCCTGGCAGGCGGGGACAACCTCGCAGATCGACACGTCGCGATCATCGACGATGTGCTCACCACCGGCGCCACGGCCGAGGCACTGGCCCGGCTACTCAAACGCGCCGGGGCCGCGCGCGTCGATGTGTACTGCCTGGCACGGACACCCAAGCCGGGCGACTGAAATTCCGCGGCCAGGCATGGCGGGTGGGTGAATTTGACGCCGTTCGCCAAGGCGCCTTTGCTTGCCCGGGTACCGTCGTTCGCACCCGACCGGAATGCGAGTTGTGTAAACGCACCAGTGCAATACACTGGCCGCCCGTCCACGGAGCCAACCATGAGCCATCCCTTCGACACACTCACCCCTGACCTTGTGCTCGATGCGGTGGAAAGCGCCGGATTCCTCAGCGACGCGCGCGTGCTGGCGCTCAACAGCTACGAAAATCGCGTCTATCAGGTCGGCCTCGAGGGCGAGACGCCAATCGTGGCGAAGTTCTATCGCCCCGGTCGCTGGAGCGATGCGTCCATCCTCGAGGAGCATCAGTTCGCCCGCGAACTGGCCGATCGCGAGATCCCGGTTGTGGCGCCGATCGAGCAGAACGGCAGGACCCTGTTCGAACATGCCGGTTTCCGCTTCGCGCTCTTTCCCCGGCGCGGTGGCCGCGCGCCCGAGCCGGGCAATCTCGATCAGGTCTACCGCCTCGGCCAGTTGCTGGGTCGCATGCACGCCGTCAGTGCCAGTCGCCCGTTCGAGCATCGCGAAACACTCGATACCCAGCGCTTCGGCCACGCCTCCTTGGCGACCCTGCTCGACGGCGGCTTCGTGCCGAAGAGCCTGTTGCCCGCTTACGAATCAGTGGCGCGCGACCTACTGAATCTCGTCGACGATCTGTTCGACTGTACCGACTTTCAGCCGATACGCCTGCACGGCGACTGCCACCCCGGCAACATCCTGGCCCGTGACGACGCGTTTTACCTCGTGGACCTGGATGACTGCCGCATGGGCCCCTCGGTGCAGGACATCTGGATGATGCTCGCCGGTGATCGTCAGGAGCGGCTCGGGCAACTGTCCGAGCTGGTGGAAGGCTATAGCGAATTCCACGAGTTCACCCCACGCGAACTGCCGCTGATCGAAGCGCTGCGCGCCCTGCGGCTGATGCACTACAGCGCCTGGCTGGCGCGCCGTTGGGATGATCCAGCGTTCCCGATGAGCTTTCCCTGGTTTGGCAGCGAACGCTACTGGGGTGACCAGGTGCTGATCCTGCGCGAGCAGATGGCGGCACTGCAGGAAGAACCGCTGAAGTTGTTTTGAGCTGGACGCTGGGCGCGACCCCGATGCAGCGCGGATCCCGCATCACCGGTTCACCAGGCGGCGTCAGTGATATCAGCCTGAAATCCACCCCACGAAGCTGCTTCACCCACCCGTAGGGGCCAGCTAGGCGATCACTGGCCACTGCGGTCCCGACCCGGCTTCCGACATCGCCTAGCGCGACCCCGATGGCACCCGCTTGCCGCTACTTCTCCTCCACCAACCAGTCCAACCGCCAACCGCCCTCGCTCTGCCCGAGCAGCCTGGACAGCCAGGGCAGCAGCTCGCGCAGTTCCTCCTCCAGCCCCCATGGCGGATTGCTGATCGCCAGGCCGGACCCATTCAGTCGCAAGGCCTCGTCGGTGGGATGGACATACAGCTCGGCGCGCAGCAGCTTGGGCGCGTCGCTGCGAGACAGGTCCTGGTAGAAGCGCTTGAGCTGGCGCTCGTCCTTGATCGGATACCAGATCACGCCAATGGTCTGGCGCATGCGCCCGAGCGCCTCGTTCATGGCCTGCACGCAGCGGCTCAGCTCGTCGGCTTTCTCGAAGGGCGGATCGATCAGGAGCACCACGCGCTTCTCTGCGGTCGGCAGCAGCGCGCGCGGGACGTGCCAGCCCTCGCCCAGGTGCACGGCGACGCGACGGTCACCGGCCATGTTGTCCTTCAGCAGACGGCCGTCTTCGGGATGTTTTTCGTTGAGGTGCAGCCGGTCCTGCGAGCGGGTCAGGCGTCGCGCCAACTCAGGCGAGCCAGGGTAGTAGCGCAGTTCGCCATCGCGGTTGAGCGCGCGGACCGTCTCGAGGTAGCCCGCCACCGAAGCCGGCACGTCATCGGCCTGCCACAGGCGCGCGATGCCTTGCAGCCATTCGCCGGTGCGGCTGGCCTGGTCGCCAGCCAGGTCATACAGGCCAACGCCGGCATGGCTGTCGAGGTAGGCGAGCGGCGCCTCCTTGCGTGACAACAGGGCGAACAGTCGGGACAAGACGAGGTGTTTGAAGACATCGGCATGATTGCCGGCATGAAAAGCGTGGCGGTAGTTCATCGGGCACTCCTGAAGAGCGCACAGTCTAACCGTGCGGCGCCCCGATTCGCAGGGGCGCGCGGCACGCCCCGATGCCGAACCTCGACCGGCGGCTGCTACAGTGTGGGGCCCGCCCAAGCAGCCCGAGGAACCTCGATGGACATCCGCGACCTTTTCCAGATCAGCCTGCCCCTCATCCAGGCGCCCATGGCCGGTTCGCAGAACCATGAGCTCGCGGCGGCCGTCTCCAATGCCGGCGGACTGGGCTCGATCCCCGCGGGCATGCTCGATGCGAACCTGCTCGACGCCGAACTGACCGCCATGGGCGCCCTCACCCGCAAGCCCTACAACGTCAATTTCTTCTGCCATCGCACGCCTCCCGCCGACCCGGCGCGCAACCAGGCTTGGCTCGACCTGCTGGCGCCCTATCTGGCGGCGCATGGCATCGAGCCGACGAGCATCCCGGATGGTGCCACGCGCCGCCCCTTCGACGCGGCGATGGCCGAGGTGGTGGAGCGGCACCGGCCGGCGGTGGTGAGCTTTCACTTCGGGCTGCCCGACGAGGCATTGCTTCAGCGCGTCAGGGCGACCGGAGCCAAGGTGCTGTCCAGCGCCACGACGCTCGAAGAAGGCCGCTGGCTGCAGGCGAAAGGCGTCGATGCGGTGATTGCGCAGGGGCTGGAGGCCGGCGGCCACCGCGGACTGTTCCTGAGCGATGACCTCGACGGCCAGGTCGGCACCTTCGCACTGCTGCCCCAGTTGGTCGCCGCGCTGGACCTGCCCGTGATCGCGGCCGGCGGCATCGCCGATGCGCAGGGCGTCGCGGCCGCACAAGCGCTGGGTGCTGCCGGCGTGCAGATTGGCACGGCTTACCTGCTGTGCGACGAGAGCCGCGCCAGCCCCCTGCACCGCCAGGCACTGCAAAGCCCTGGCGTCGAGCAGACGGTGCTGACCACACTGTTTTCCGGTCGTCCGGCGCGCGGCATCGTCAATCGCCTGATCCGCGAACTCGGTCCCCGCCCGGCCGCGGTGCCTGCCTTTCCGCTGGCCGGTAATGCCATTGCACGCCTGCGCGGCCAGGCCGAGCCCGCCGGCGTGAGCGATTTCTCGCCCCTTTGGGCCGGGCAGAACGCCAGCGGCTGTCGGGCCATCGGCGCAGCGCGCCTGACCGCTGAACTGGCTACGGGGTGGCGACTCTGAAGATGCCCGCCAGGCGTCGGCGCCGGACTCGACTGGCGCGCCGCACGGCGTAGACTGTGCTCACCTGCAGATGGAAGGACCGGTATGAGCCTGTTGACCAACGCACTCGTTTTTCTCGCCACGCTCGCCGGCATGGAAGTCTTCGCCTGGTGGGCGCACAAGTACGTGATGCACGGCTGGGGCTGGGGTTGGCACAAGTCGCACCACGAGCCGCGCAGCGGCTGGTTCGAGAAGAACGACCTCTATGCGGTGGTGTTCGCTGGCGTGGCGATCGGGCTGATCGCCCTCGGCACGGCCGGTTATCACCCGCTGGAATGGATCGGCGCCGGGATGACGGCCTACGGCTTTCTCTATTTCGTCGCCCATGACGGGCTGGTCCATCACCGCTGGCCGCTGCGCTACGTGCCGCGCAACGGCTACCTCAAGCGGCTGTATCAGGCGCATCGCCTGCACCACGCGGTCGAAGGCAAGGAGCGCTGCGTGTCCTTCGGTTTTCTCTACGCGCCGCCGCTGCCGGTGCTCAAGCGCCAGCTGCGCGAGCTGCACGACGGGCCGCTGCGCAAGGCGAGCGCTAGCGAGGACGCCTCCAGAGATCGTCAGGACGCGGCCTGACCTGCATCCGCCGCGAGGCCAGCGCCAGCACGCCGCCCCCCAGCAGGAACTGCAGCTTCTGCCCTTTGCTCGTCGACACCCGCGCATCCCAGGCCGCCGCGCCGCGCGCTTTCACCTCGACGCCGATCTGCCGGTAGACGCCATGGGCGGTGGCAATCGACCAGGCCGAGCGTAGCGGCAGGTCGCGCAGGCCCTGAGACGCCGACTGATAGTAGGGCTCGGCCAGATCCACCAGCCGCGCCGCCAGCGTCGCCAACGCGGCACGGTGCTGAGGCAGCGCGACCTCGTCCTCTGGAATACCCACCTCCGCCAGCCACTCGGCCGGCAGGTAGACGCGGCCGATCTGCGCATCCTCGACGATATCGCGGGCAATGTTGGTCAGCTGAAAGGCTAAGCCCAGATCACAGGCGCGATCCAGCGTCGGCTCCGCCTCGGCGCCCATCACCCGCGCCATCATCAGGCCCACCACGCCGGCAACCCGGTAGCAATACAGCAGGGTGTCGTCGAGGGTCTGGTAGCGGTAGCCCTGCACATCCATGCGAAAACCCGCCAGGTGCTCCAGCGGATGGGCCTTGGGAATCCGGTGCCGCTGGATCACCTGCTGGAAGGCGGCGAACGCCGGATCGGCCATCGGCTCGCCAGCGTAGGCGCGCTCGGTGAGATCGACCAGCTCGGCCAACCGCGCTTCGCCGGTGGAGCGATCGCCTTCGACCTGGCCATGCCCCAGAGTCTGCCCGTCGATCACGTCGTCGCAATGACGGCACCAGGCGTAGAGCATCACCGCGCTCTGGCGGGTGCGCTCGTCAAACAGCTTAGCCGCCGCGGCGAAGCTCTTGGAGCCGACATTGATCGCCTGAGTGGAGTGATCGATGACCTGATCGTTCATCTGGCCTGCTCCTTCAACATGAAGTCCTCCAGCATCAGCCCGGCGGTGGCCTTGGCCGAACCGACGACGCCCGGCACGCCGGCACCCGGGTGAGTGCCGGCGCCGACGATATAGAGGTTGGGAATCACGTCATCGCGGTTGTGCGGGCGGAACCAGGCGCTCTGGGTGAGGATCGGCTCCAGCGAAAACGCCGAGCCCAGATGGGCGTTGAGCTCGTCGCGGAAATCCTGCGGCGTGAAGATCCGGTGGGTCACCAGATCGCCGCGCAGCCCCGGCATGTAGTGCCGCTCCAGGTACTCGAAGATGCGGTCGCGGTACTTCGGCCCCTCCTCCGCCCAGTCGATATCCGCCGTGCCCAGGTGCGGCACCGGCGCCAGCACGTAATGGCTGGCGCAGCCTTCCGGCGCCAGCGAGGGATCGGTGACGCAGGGCGCGTGCAGGTAGAGAGAAAAGTCGTCGGCCAGCGTCTCGCGCTTGAATATCTCGTCGATCAGCTCGCGGTAACGCGGGCCGAAGCACACCGTATGATGCTGCAGGTGCTCATGACGGCGCTTGAGACCGAAATGGATGACGAACAGGGACATCGAGAAACGCTTGCCGGAGAGCCGTTTGGCCTCGTCGCGACCACGCTCCTCATGCCCGAGCAGCTGCTTGTAGGTGTTGACCACATCCGCGTTGGACGCCACCGCATCGGTGTCGAAGCGGCGACCGTCCGCCGTGATCACGGCCTTCGCACGTCCAGCCTCCAGCTCGATCCGCGCGACCTCGGCGTTCAGCTCCAGCCTGCCGCCCAGATCCTCGAACAGCCGGACCATCCCCTGCACCAGCGCCCCGGTCCCGCCGCGGGGAAACCAGACACCGCCCTGGCGCTCCAGGGCATGGATCAGCGCGTAGATGGACGAGGTCTCGAACGGATTGCCGCCGACCAGCAGCGAGTGAAAGGACAAGGCCTGGCGCAGCCGGTCGTTCTCCACGAACTTGGCCACCATGCTGTACACGTTGCGCCAGGCCTGCAGCTTGGCCAGCTGCGGCGCGACGCCGATCATGCTGCGAAACGACAGGAAGGGCACGGTGCCGAGCTTGACGTAGCCCTCCTCGTACACCGCCCGCGAATAGGCGAGAAAGCGCTGATAGCCGGCCACGTCACGAGGGTTGAGCGCGTGGATCTGCCGGTCCAGCTGGGCCTGGTCGTTGACGTAGTCGAAGCTGTAGCCGTCCTCCCAGCACAGCCGGTAGAAGGGGCTGACCGGCAGCAGTTCGACATAGTCGGCCATGCGCTTGCCGGCGCCGCTGAAGAGTTCTTCCAACGCCGGCGGATCGGTGATCACCGTCGGCCCGGCGTCGAAGGTGAAGCCCTGGTCGTGGTAGACGTAGGCGCGGCCGCCCGGCTTGTCGCGCTTCTCCAGCAGCGTCGTCTGGACGCCGGCGCGCTGCAGGCGGATCGCCAACGCCAGCCCGCCGAAACCGGCACCGATCACCACCGCCCGCCTCACACCGCCTGTTGCCTGGTTCATCGTCTGTCCTTGTGCAGATTGCTGGCGGCCAGCGCCCGCAGCGCCTCGCCCACCGGCACGGGAGGTTTGCCCGAGACGATGCGCAAGCGGTCCCAGGCAGTCAGCTCGGCCGCGTAGAAGCGCTGGATCAGCGGTTCGCGCAGCCGGTAGAAACGTTGCATCACCGCCCAGCGGCGATCCGCCGGGCCGGCCATGAACAGCATGCGATTGAGCAGGCGGAAGAAGCCGCGCCGGCGCCACTGCAGCGTGGAATAGTCGCGAATCGCGGCGAACAGGCTGCCTGCGTCCCAGCGATCGAGGGCAACCAGGTGGTCGGCCAGGCGCACCGCATCGAGCAGCGAATAGCCCGTGGTGGGGTGGAACAGCGCGGCCGACAGCCCGCTCTGCGGCACGCCACGCGACTCGTCCCAGAACGCCGCGATATCGCCGGACAGCACGATGGGCAGCACGCCCTGCTCCTCGCGCAGCACCTCGCGGATCGCCCAGCCGCGGCCCTCGGCGTAGCGCTGGATATTGGCGCGCAGTGTCTCCGGCGCCACCGCGTCGCCGTCGGCGTAGTAGGTGTCTTCGATCAGCAGGCTGTCGACGCTGAGCGGCAGCACGTAGACGAAGCGATAGCCGTCTTTCTGGGCGACGCTGGCGTCCATGATGATCGGCGCCTGCAGGCCATGGGGCCGTTGCAGACGCAACTCCTGGCCGAGAAACTTCTGGAAGCCCAGCGCCAGCTGAGCGCTGCGCCGCACGCCGCGCCCGTCGATCACGGCGCCGGCTTGCAGGATGTCCCCCGAGGCCAGACGCACCCTTTGTGGCTCCACGCTGGCAACGGTGGTTCGCAAACGCACGCCATCGCTCAGCTCGGACATCAGGTACCGGTGAAAGCGCTCCGAAAAGATGCTCGCGTAACCGCTGCCCAGCCGGCGCTGCAGGTCGGGAAAGATCACTTCATAGTCGGGCCAGCGCTTGCCCACCATCGGTTCCAGCCAACGATGCTGAACCGGCGTCAGGTCGTGCTGGTGAAAGGACCAGGTGTGATTGCCGCCCAGGGTGTCGCCCTGCTCCAGCACCAGCAGGCGCAGATCGGGCCGCTGCTGGCGCAAGCGCAGGGCCAGGAGCCCGTTGGCCAGGCCACCGCCGACCAGGATCAGGTCCGCATCAGCCATGCTCGACCTCCCGGGCCGCTGGGGTCAGGCGTCCGAGCGACTGCTCGATCAGTGTCGCCGCCCGTGCCGCACCGCCGGCTCCACGCACTTCGGCGCCAAGGCTACGCGCGCGCTGGGCAAAACCGGGTTCGCGCAGCAGGCGATGCATCGCCGCCGCGATCCGCCGACGACTGGCCAGGCGCGGATCGAGTTTCAGCCCGACGCCAGCATGCACCACCCGCGCCGCGACGCCTGGCTGGTCGAAAGCGATCGGCAGCGCCAGGCTCGGCACGCCGGCTTCCAGCGCATCGAGCACGGTGTTCAGGCCGGCATGGGTCACCAGCACATCAGCACGCGCCAGGACCGCCCGCTGCGGTGCGAAATCGGTGACCCAATCAGCCCCGGCCTTGCGCAACCGGGCCTCCTGCTTCGCGCCGAGCCGGCCGCAATGCGCGATCAGCAGTTGCACCTCGAGCTCGCGACAGGCTTCGGCGATCCGCTCGAAGAGCCCGAGCCGGTCGCCCTGCAGCGTGCCCAGCGAGGCGAACGCGAAGGGCCGGCCGGTGGTGATCGGGACATCCAGCGCCGGCTCGTCGGCCATCGTCGAGCGCAGCGGGCCGACACCATGGAAGTGCGCCGGCAATGCCGCGCGCGGAAAATCGAAGCCAGGGGTCGTCTGGCTCAGCTGCAGCAGCGGCGACAGGCATTCATCCAGGCGCTGGCGAGGCGGCAGCTCAAAAGCCGCGGCGTAGCGGCCAATGACCTCGGCGTGCGGCTGCATGGCGCGGTCGTACACCTTGCTGCTGTGGAGGTTCAGCTGCTCGCCCCAAGGGGTCGCCCGGTACCGCCAGGGCATCACCGGCAGCGGCAACAACGGCTCGCGATTGACCGGCAGCGCGCAGGCCACGGAGACGAACGGTAGCCCCAGGTGCTCGGCCAACAAACCACCGGCCGGCTCCATCTGGTCGGCGATCAGCGCCTCGACACCGATCGATCGCAGCAGCAGCGGGGCATCACGGCAGAACATTTCGGTCGCGGCCGCCATGTCGGCGATCACGCGACGGATGCCCCAGGGTCCACCCGGCCGCGCGGCCCGGTCGACCACCGCCGACAACGAGCCTGGTGGATGCGAGCCGGCGCCTACCTGGGCGAAGCCGAGCCCGGGATGACGCAGCGCCGCTGCCACATCCGCCTGCTGCACGAAAGTGACCCGATGGCCGCGGTCGATCAGCTGCGCGGCGATGGCTTCCAGGGCGCGCAGATGACTGTGAAAGGGCGGTGCGATCACCGCAAAATGCGTCATTGCCACCTCCTGGCGCGGCAGCCGGGCATCGAGCGCCTCCGACTCATCACAGACCGGACGGGTCGAACGGCGGCAGCAGTGGCGCCTGCGCCAGCGCCACCAGGTCGGGCGAGCCCGTGCAGAAGCAGGCGATGCGCAACTGCTCGATCAGCACCTGGAAGTGCTCGATGACCGCCTCCGGCCCGACCAACGCCGCATCCAGCACACCGGCCGCCTGGCCCACGAGATCGGCGCCGAGGCGAATCGCCTTGGCTGCATCGATACCGTCGCGAATGCCGCCAGAGGCGATCAGGTAGGCGCCTGGGCAGGCGCGCCGCACTCTGGCGATCGCTTGGGCGCTGGGGATGCCCCAGCCAGTGAACGCCGTGGCAATGGCGCGCTGGCGCGGGTCCTGCGTACGTTCGGCTTCAACCGCGGCCCAGCTGGTACCGCCCGCCCCGGCCACGTCGATGACCGAGACGCCCGCTTCGAGCAGGCGTTGCGCCACGGCCGGGGAAAGCCCCGCCCCGACCTCCTTCGCGACCAGGGGCACCTGCAGCCGCAGCGCGAGCGCCTCGATCGCGGTGAAAACGCCCCGCCAGTCACGATCGCCGCCAGTCTGCACGGCTTCCTGCAAGGGGTTCAGGTGGATGATCAGCGCATCGGCTTCGATCATGTCGACGGCACGCTGTGCCTCATCCAGGCCGTAACCAGCCACCAGTTGCGCCGCGCCGAAGTTGGCCAGCAGCGGCACCGAGGGTGCGAGCTGTCGCAATTGGCGCGTCAGGCCCTGGTCCGCCCCGGTTTCCAGGGCGATGCGCTGCGAGCCCACACCTAGCGCAATGCCCAGGGCTTCGGCCGCTTCGGCCAGATGACGGTTGATCTGGGTAGCACGCGCCGCGCCGCCGGTCATGGAGCTGATCAACAGCGGTGCCGACAGCGTTCGGCCGAACAGCACGGCACGAACATCGATGTCGTCGAGACGCAACTCCGGCGCCGCGCAATGCTCGAACGTCAGGGCGGCATAGCCCGGGTCGACCAGGGAACAGGCGCGGCGCGGGTCGAGAACGATGTCCAGATGATCATTCTTACGTTCCGCAATGTTTTCTTTAGTCATGCAGCGCCTCGTTCGATGACCTTATGTGGACGGGTGTGGTCATTAAAAAGTGCCAAGACTTATACACGCTGTACAGGTATTGTCACGATATCTAACGAAAAACGATACAGGAGGTCGTCATGGCCATCGCTTTGCCGAACACGCAACACGACTTCGAACGGACAGTCAGTGCCCTGCGTGCCCAGGTCGACGAACGGCTAGGCCAGTGGTTGCCGATGGCCCCGGCGCAGGATGCCATCGCCACGGCCATGCGTGACGGCACGCTCGCTCCGGGCAAGCGGGTCCGTCCGCTGCTGCTCCTGTTGACCCTCAAGGACCTGCAACAGGATGCGCCAGTTTCCGAGGCTGGGCTCGACCTGGCCTGCGCCCTCGAGATGGTGCATGCCGCCTCCCTCTTTCTTGATGACATGCCTTGCATGGACAACGCCGAGTTGCGTCGGGGTCGCCCGACCATCCACCGCCAGTTCGGTGAAGACGTCGCCGTCCTGGGCTCGGTCGCGCTGCTCAGCCAGGCCTTCGGTGTCGCTGCCTCCGCCGAGGGCGTGCCGCCTCCGACGCGCAATCAGCTGGTCCGCCTGCTGGCTCAGGCAACGGGCGCGCAAGGGCTGGTACGTGGCCAGTACCACGATTTGCGCGAAGGGCAACGCGCCCGACCGCTGGAGGCCATCGCTCACACCAACCGCCTGAAGACCTGCCCGCTGTTCACCGCGGCGGTGGAGTTCGCCGCCCTGATCGCCGACGCCAGCGTCAGCTGCACGCGCCACCTGAACGGCTTCGCCACCGAGCTGGGGTTGGCCTTCCAGCTACTCGACGACCTGGCCGACGGGCTCAGTGCCCAGCAAATCGGCAAGGATTCGGGCAAGGACGTCGGCAAGAGCACGGTAGTCGCCCTGCTGGGCCCCGAGGCGGCGCGTCAGCAGGTCGAAGAACACCTCGCTCGGGCTGATCAGCACCTGATCGAGGCGGGCATCGGCGATGGGCACCTGGCGCAGCTGCTCGGTTACTTCGCCACGCGCGCCCGCTGAGGGCCGGGCGCAAACGGCAAACCCGCCACTGTGCCGCTCCATCACCCGAATGTATGGTGCTAGGCAGCCCGCTTGGCGCCTCCTTAGACTCGAGCGCATGTACACGGAGGAATTCCCATGCCCGAGACTCTGCTCTGCCCGCGTAACCTGGCGTTCGAACTCTACGAAGTGCTCGACGCCGAAGGGCTGATCCAGCGCGAGCGCTTCGCCGATCACAGCCGCGAAACCTTCGATGCCGCGCTCGACACCGCACGCAGCATCGCCGAGAACCTGTTCGCCCCGCACAACCGCAAGGCCGACGAGAACGAGCCGGTCTACAAGGACGGCGAGGCGATCCTGATCCCCGAGGTGAAGCCGGCTGTCGAGGCTTTCCTCGAGGCGGGCTTCCATAACGCCTCGCGCAGCTTCGACGAGGGCGGCATGCAGCTGCCGAACCTGTTGTCGCGGGCCTGCTTCGCCCATTTCCAGGCGGCCAACATCGGCACCTCGTCCTACCCGATGCTGTCGATGGGCGCGGCGCACCTGATCGAGGTCTTCGGTAGCGATGAGCAGAAGCAGCGTTTCCTCAAGCCGATGATCGAAGGCCGCTTCTTCGGCACCATGGCGCTGACCGAGCCCCATGCGGGCTCGTCCCTGTCCGACCTGCGCACCCGAGCCGAACCGGCGGGCGACGGCAGTTATCGACTGAAGGGCAACAAGATCTTCATCTCCGGTGGCGATCACGGACTGTCGGAAAACATCGTGCACATGGTGCTGGCCAAGCTGCCGGATGCACCGCCCGGCGTGAAGGGCATCAGCCTGTTCATCGTGCCGAAGTACCTGGTCAACGACGACGGCAACCTGGGCCCGCGCAACGACGTGGTCCTCGCCGGGCTGTTCCACAAGATGGGCTGGCGCGGCACCACCTCGACCGCACTCAACTTCGGCGACCGCGGCGAGTGCGTCGGCTACCTCGTCGGCGAGCCGCACAAAGGCCTGTCGTACATGTTCCAGATGATGAACGACGCGCGCATCGGCGTCGGCATGGGCGCCATCATGCTCGGCTACGCCGGTTACCTGTATTCGCTCGATTACGCCCGTGAGCGCCCGCAAGGCCGCCTGCCGGACGGCAAGGACCCGTCATCGGCGCAGGTGCCGATCATCCAGCACACGGACGTCCGGCGCATGCTGCTGACGCAGAAGGCCTACGTCGAAGGCGCGTTCGACCTGGGGCTGTACGCCGCGAGGCTGGTCGACGAGGAGCAGACCGCCGCGACAGAGGACGCGCGCAGAACGGCCCACGAACTGCTCGATCTGCTCACCCCTATCGTCAAATCCTGGCCTTCGGAGTTCTGCCTGAAGGCCAACGAGCTGGCCATTCAGATCCTCGGCGGCCACGGCTACACCCGCGAATATCCGGTAGAACAGTACTACCGCGACAACCGCCTCAACCCGATCCACGAGGGCACCCATGGCATCCAGTCGCTCGACCTGCTGGGCCGCAAGCTCATGCAGAACGGCGGCGCCGGGCTGCGCCAATTGCTCGGATTGATCCAGGACACCTGCGGGCGCGCCAGCGCGTTCGGCTCGCTCGACGCGCTGCGACAGCCGCTGGAGCAGCTGCTGGCACGGCTGACCGAGGTGACCCAGGCGCTGCTCGGCGATCTGATGGCCGGAAAGGTCAACCTGGCGCTGGCCAATTCCGCGTTGTATCTGAAGGTGTTCGGCCATGCGGTGATCGGCTGGCGCTGGCTGGAACAGGCAATTCGCGCCGAGCAGGGACTGGCGAAGGGCAACGCAGCGGACGTCGAGTTCTATCGCGGCAAGCTTCAGGCCGCGCGCTACTTCCTCACCTGGGAAGTGCCCGGCTGCCATCACGAGCTGGAGCTGCTGGCCCGCCGCGACGATACCTGCCTGGAAATGCGCGACAGCTGGTTCTGACACTCGCCCGCCACGCCCCGGCTGCGGGGCGTGGTGCTCCCGCCGCATCGCTTGACCGAATCCCCAGGGGAACGCCCGTCGCGCGCCGTTGCTTTTTTGACAGCATGTCAAATCAGCGGGTTAGAATCGCTGGCATGCAGCCTGCATGTTCCCCAGCGGTATAACTTCGGAGCGCGCGTTTGGATATCGGCAACATCAACCAACTGTTCTTCATCGGTGCCCTGTTGGTTGCGGCGAGCATCCTGATGAGCTCCCTGTCGACGCGCCTTGGCGTACCGATCCTGGTCATCTTCCTGGCCGTTGGCATGCTGGCCGGCGTCGACGGCATCGGCGGCATCGTCTTCGACGACTATTCGCTGGCCTTTCTGATCAGCAACCTGGCGCTGGCCATCATTCTGCTCGACGGCGGTATGCGCACCCGTGCCGCAACCTTCCGCGTGGCGCTCTGGCCAGCCTTCTCGCTGGCCACTGCCGGCGTGGTGATCACTTCGGGGCTCACCGGGCTGGCCGCGGCCTGGCTGTTCGACCTGCCGTTGATGCAGGGACTGCTGGTTGGCGCCATCGTCGGTTCGACGGACGCGGCGGTCGTCTTCAATCTGCTCAACGGGCGTGGGCTCAATGAGCGCGTCGGCTCGACCCTCGAAATCGAGTCGGGCAGCAACGACCCGATGGCCATGTTCCTGACCGTCGCCCTGATCGACATGCTCGCCTCGGGGCAGACCGGCTTCGGCTGGGGCTTCTTCGTCAGTCTGTTGCAGCAGTTCGGCATCGGCACGCTGCTGGGCCTGGCCGGCGGCTGGCTGCTGCTTCAGCTGATCAACCGCCTCTCGGTCGCCGATGGCCTCTATCCGCTGCTGGCGGTGGCCGGCGGCATCATGATCTATGCACTGTCGGGTGCCATCGGCGGAAGTGGCATTCTCGCCGTCTACGTCTGTGGCCTGCTGTTGGGCAACCGACCGATCCGCAACCGCCACGGCATCCTGCACATGTTCGACGGCCTGGCCTGGCTCAGCCAGATCGGCATGTTCCTCGTGCTTGGCCTGTTGCTCACCCCGAGCCAGCTGCTGCCGATCGCCCTGCCCGCGCTGGCCTTGTCGCTGTGGATGATCCTCTTCGCCCGCCCGCTCGCGGTCTTCATCGGGCTGCTGCCGTTTCGAAGCTTTCAGCTGCGCGAGCGCCTGTTCATTTCGTGGATCGGTCTGCGCGGTGCCGTGCCGGTGATTCTGGCGGTGTTCCCGCTGATGGCCGGGCTGGAAAATGCCCAGCTGTTCTTCAACGTGGCGTTCTTTATCGTGCTGGTTTCGCTGCTGCTGCAGGGCACCACCCTGACCTGGGCGGCGAAGAAGGCCAAGGTCGAGGTACCGCCCTCGCCCATGCCGATCTCCCGAGCTGGCCTGCAGATCCACACCACCAGCCAGTGGGAACTGTTCATCTACCGCCTCAATGCCAAGAAGTGGTGCGTCGGCGCCGCACTGCGCGAGTTGAAGATGCCGGCCGGTACGCGCATCGCCGCACTGTTCCGCGGTCGGGCGCTGCTGCACCCCTCCGGCAGCACGCGCCTGCAGGTCGATGACATTCTCTGCGTCATCGGTCATGAAGAAGACCTGCCGGCGCTCGGCAAGCTGTTCAGCGAGGCGCCGGAGCGCGGTCGCGACATGCGTTTCTTCGGCGACTTCATCCTCGAAAGCGAGGCGGAGATGAGCGCACTGGCGGCGCTCTATGGTCTGAAGCTGGGAGACGTGGATGGACGCCTGCAGATCGGCCAATTCATTGCAGAACGTGTCGGCGGCAAGCCGGTCATCGGCGATCAGATCGAGTGGAACGGCCTGATCTGGACCATCGCTGCGATGGAGCACGGCCAGGTACGCAAGGTGGGTCTGAAGTTTCCGGAAGGCAACAAACCCGGTCCGTCGCTGCATTTCTGAAGCCCGCCGCCAGCGCTTGCCGGAACGGGGCGATGCGTTCCGATCTACGGACTCGCCTCGCCCTTTCGCAGCCCTTAGACTCGCACTCTTTTTCCCACATCGATGCGATCCATGGCTTCCCTGCGCACTCTGCTATTGGCGACCTTGCTCGCCCTCACCCCCCTATCCGGTTTCGCCCAATCCGTACCCGGCCTGACCGGCAGCCAACCTGCCGAAGAAGAGGCCAAGCCGGCCCAACCGAGCACGGACGACCGCGCGAAGGGCTTCGAGGAACAGGCCGCCGCCGCGACCAAGCGGCTGGCCACGGTCAAGACCGAGCTGGCCGGCGCGCCAAAGGAGATCACCGAGTCGCAGCGTGAGCTGGCCAAGCTCAAGGCCAGCGACGACGGCGACCTGGCGGAGAAGCTCGCCAAACTCAAGGTTCCCGCGCTCGAGCAGCGGCTGGACGAACGCGTCGCCGAACTGTCGGCGTGGCAGGCGGCACTGACGGCGGCCAACAGCATGATCATCAGTGCGCAGACTCGCCCCGAGCGCGCCCAGGCCGACATCGCCAAGTTCCAGACCCGCATCGATGAGATCGACAGCCTGCTCAAGACCGGCCGTGAGAACGGCAAGCCGATGGGCGACGAGCGCCGCGCGCTGCTGAACGTCGAGAAACAAGCGCTCAATGCGCAGATCGAGCTGCGTCGAAGCGAGCTGGCCGGCAACAGCCTGCTGCTCGACCTGGGCGTCGCCCGCCGCGACCTGCTCTCCGAGCGCATCGCCCGGGCCGAACGGGAGACCATGGCCCTGCAGAGCGCCATCAACAACAAGCGCCGCGAAGAATCCGAACAGACGGTGGCCGAGTTCTCCCTCAAGGCCGAGCGAACCGGTTCGGACAAGCTGCTGCCCGCCGAAAGCGAGGAAAACCGCAAACTGTCGGGATACCTGCTGCGCGCCACCGAGCGCCTCAACGACCTCACCCAACAGAACTTGCAGACCCGCCAGCAGCTCGACACCCTCAATCAGGCCGACCAGGCGCTCGAAGAGCAGATCGCGGTCCTCGAAGGCAGCCTGCTGCTGTCGAAGATCCTCTACCAGCAGAAGCAGGCGCTGCCGCAGCTCAGCCTGGACAAGGATCTCGCCGACGAGATCGCTGACATCCGGCTCTATCAGTTCGAACTCAACCAGCGCCGCGAAACCGCCGGCAACATCGAGGATTACGTCGAGGAACGCCTGGCCAGCCAGCCGCCCGGCGAGGTGACGCCGGAGCTGCGCAGCGCGCTCACCGAGCTGGTGCGTACCCGTAGCGAACTGCTCGATCGCCTTAACCACTCGCTCAACGCCCTGCTCAGCGAATCCATCACGCTGCAATTGAACCAGCGCCAGCTACAGACCAAGGCTGCGGCCCTGCGCGAAACGCTGGACGAGCAGATGTTCTGGATTCCGAGCAACAAGCCGCTGGACCTGGACTGGTTCAAGAGCGTCCCGACGCTGCTCGATCGCCAGTTACGCGCGATGCCCTGGGGCTCGGTGTTCGAGGCGCTGGGCGCGGGGCTGCTCGAGCGGCCGCTGTTCTTCGTACCGTTGTTGTTACTGATCGGCCTGCTCCTCTGGCGCCGCGAAGCGATCAACGCCAAGCTCGACTCGCTCAGTGCCGACATCGGTCACTTCCGCAACGACAGCCAGCTGCACACCCCCCTGGCGCTGCTGTTGAACCTCCTGCTGGCGCTGCCCGGCGCGCTCTTTCTTGCCCTCTGCGGCTATCTGTTGCAGATGGACGGACGCGGGCAGAACGTCAGTCTGGGCGCCGCCTTCTACCAGATGGCGCAGGCCTGGCTGGTGTTCTACAGCGCCTATCGGATGCTCTCGCCCAATCGCGTCGCCGAGACGCACTTTGGCTGGTTCCGCCCGCAGGTGGCCTTCCTGCGCAACGAGATCCGGCGCCTCGGCCTGGTCGTGATGGCGCTGGTGGCCGTGGTGGCGATCGCCGAGCATCAGCCCGGCGGCCTGGTCGACGACGTGATCGGCATCGTCGTGGTGCTGGTCTGCTTCGCCATGATGAGCTGGCGCCTGACCCGCCTGCTGCTCAAGGGCCCGTCGAGCCGCAACGCGCCGCCGTTCCGCCGCTTCATCGGCTTGCTGTTCAGCATCCTGCCGTTGGCGCTGATCGTGGTGGTGGGCTTCGGCTACTACTACACGGCCCTCAAGCTGACCGGGCGGCTGATCGACACGCTCTATCTGTTGCTGGCCTGGATCGTCATCGAGGCGACGCTGATCCGTGGCTTGACCGTGGCCGCCCGCCGCCTGGCCTACCAGCGCGCACTGGCCAGGCGCGAAACCCAGGCGGAAGAGGCGATGGACACCAGCGAGGCGGCTGGCGACACCGTCCTGGACATCGAGCAGGTCAACCAGCAGTCCTTGCGCCTGACCCGGCTGGCGATGTTCGGCCTGTTCTTCGTGGTGCTCTACTGGGTCTGGTCGGACCTGATCAGCGTCGTGTCCTACCTGGATAACGTCGTGCTCTACGAGTTCGTCAGCGGCTCGGGCGAGACGGCCACCACCAACGCCATCACACTGAACAACCTGCTGGGCGCGCTGCTCATCGTCGCCATCACGGTCGCCGTCGCGCGCAACCTGCCGGGCTTGCTGGAAGTGGTAGTGCTGTCGAAGATGCGCCTGGCCCAGGGCAGCGCCTATGCCACCACGACGCTGCTGTCCTATCTGCTTGCCGGTATCGGCATCGTGTCCACGCTGTCCACGCTCGGCGTCAGTTGGGACAAACTGCAATGGCTGGTCGCGGCGCTGTCGGTAGGCCTCGGCTTCGGCATGCAGGAGATCTTCGCGAACTTCATTTCCGGCCTGATCATCCTGTTCGAGCGCCCGGTGCGCATCGGTGACGTGGTGACCATCGGCAACCTGTCCGGAACGGTCAGCCGCATCCGCATCCGCGCCACCACCATCACCGATTTCGACCGCAAGGACATCATCGTCCCGAACAAGACCTTCATCACCGGACAGCTGGTGAACTGGTCCCTGAGCGATACCGTCACCCGCGTGACCATCAAGGTCGGCGTGGCCTACGGCTCGGACCTCGACCAGGTCAAGGCGCTGCTCCACAAAGCGGCGCAGGACAACCCGCGCGTGCTGAAGGAGCCGGAGCCGCAGGTCTTCTTCCTGACCTTCGGCGAGAGTACCCTGGACCACGAGTTGCGCATTCATGTACGCGACCTGGGCGACCGCAACCCGGCGACCGATGAGATCAACCGTTTCATCGACCGCGAATTCGCCAAGGCCGGCATCGCCATCGCGTTCCGCCAGGTCGACGTATTCCTCAAGAACCTCGATGGCAAGGTGTTGCAACTCGGCGCCGCGTCCCGGCCCAACGCATCGACGATGCCCCCCGCCGACGGTCAGGATTGAGGAACGTCACCCTAGCGGCGGCCTCCAAACCCCTGTGCGCCCGTGATCGGACGCCCACCCACACCGCGCCGGAGCCCTCGTGAAGACGCTGACCGAACTGCAATTCGACAACCGCTTCGCCCGCCTTGGCGACGTGTTCTCCACCGAGGTGACGCCGCAGCCATTGGACAACCCGCGCCTGGTCGTTGCCAGCGCCGCGGCGATGAGGCTGCTCGACCTCGACCCGACCGAGGCAGCCGAGCCGCTGTTCACCGAACTCTTTTCCGGACACAAGCTCTGGAGCACCGCCGAACCGCGCGCCATGGTCTATTCCGGCCATCAGTTCGGCAGCTACAACCCGCGCCTGGGCGATGGGCGCGGCCTGTTGCTCGGGGAGGTGCGCAACGACGCTGGCGAGCACTGGGACCTGCATCTCAAAGGTGCCGGGCTGACCCCCTACTCCCGCATGGGCGATGGCCGCGCCGTGCTGCGCTCCTCCATCCGCGAATTCCTCGCCAGCGAGCACCTCCATGCCCTTGGCATCCCCAGCTCCCGTGCACTGTGCGTCACCGGCTCGGACACGCCCGTCTACCGCGAACGCCAGGAACAGGGCGCCATGCTGCTGCGCCTGGCCCGCAGTCATGTGCGCTTCGGCCACTTCGAATTCTTCTACTACACCCGCCAGCACGACGAGCTGCGGCGATTGCTGGACCACGTAATCGCCTGCCATTTCCCGGATTGCCTCGAGCATCCGGAGCCCTACCAGGCCTTCTTTCAGCAAGTGCTCGAGCGCACCGCGGCGCTCGTTGCGCGCTGGCAGGCCTATGGCTTCTGCCACGGTGTGATGAACACCGATAACATGTCGATCCTCGGTATCACCTTCGATTTCGGGCCCTACGCCTTCCTCGACGACTTCGACGCCCGCTTCATCTGCAACCACTCCGACCATGCCGGGCGTTATTCCTACGAAAACCAGGTGCCCATCGCTCACTGGAATCTCGCCGCGCTGGCCCAGGCGCTGACACCCTTCATAGAAGTCGACCAGCTGCGCCAGACGATGGACCTGTTCCTGCCGACCTACGAAACCGCTTGGCTCGAGCTGATGCGCAAGCGTCTGGGCTTGCAGACCGCCGAGGACGACGACAAGGCCTTGGTCCAGCGCCTGCTGCAGCTCATGCAGGGCAGCGCGATCGACTACACCCGGTTCTTTCGCGAACTGGGCGACAGCCCGGCGGAGCAGTCACTGTTCCGCCTGCGCGAGGATTTCATCGACATCCGCGCTTTCGACGACTGGGCCGCCGAGTATCGCGCCCGCAGCGCCCGCGAGGACGGAGACCCCGAGGCACGTCGGGTGCGCATGCATGCGGTCAATCCGAAATACACCCTGCGCAACTACCTGGCGCAGCAGGCTATCGAGGCTGCCGAACGAGGTGACTACGCCCCGGTGCGCGAACTGCATGCCGTGCTCAGCCAGCCCTTCGAGGAGCAGCCGGGAATGGAGCGATACGCCGAACGTCCGCCGGAGTGGGGCAAACACCTGGAAATCAGTTGCTCGTCCTGATGCCATGCTGCGCAACATGCTGCGCAGCGGATCGCCCAGCATGACCGGGCGCCAGGCGCAATGCCCCGACCTGCCTGGGCCAGCGCCGATCTGCGCAAGAACCTGCCCACCCAGCGGCAGAATCTTGCTCAACGAAATGTGAGGCGTCGCGCAGAGCTGTTCGAGCGCCCCAGAAGACATACCGTAAGCCACTGATATAAAAGACAATTTCGCAAGTGGCACGCCCCTTGAAGGCCTATGAGCGCCATCCGGCATTCAACACAGGCAAGGAGAGCGTTCATGCCAACACCCGCGTATCTGTCCCTCGAAGGCACCAAGCAAGGCCTCATCACCGCTGGCACCTTCACCGAGGACTCGGTCGGCAACATCTTCCAGGAAGGACACGAAGACCAGATCCTGGTACAGGCCTTCCAGCATCAAGTCATCATTCCGCGTGACCCACAATCGGGTCAGCCCACCGGCCAGCGCGTCCACAAGCCGCTGATGATCACCAAGGTTTTCGACAAGTCGTCCCCGCTGATCTTCAACGCCCTGACCTCTGGCGAGCGCCTGAACAAGTGCCGCCTGGAGTGGTACCGCACCTCGGCGACCGGTACTCAGGAGCATTACTTCACCGTCGAACTGGAAGATGCGGTCATCGTCGACGTCCAGTCGCGCATGCCGAACTGCCAGGACCCGAACATGGCGCACTTCACCCATCTGGAAGACGTCTACTTCACCTACCGCAAGATCGTCTGGACTCATGAAGTCTCCGGCACCTCCGGCTCGGACGACTGGCGCGCCCCGATCGCCAGCTAAGGCGAGTTCGCGGCACCATAGGCTCCGGTCCGGCACACCCGGCCGGAGCTTTTTTGCGAAGCAGTAGCGCAAATGCGAACCGCAGCGCCGCAATGCGCGACCCAGCGCACCGCACCATGGTCAGCACGTGGTACATCAGAGCCCCTCGCGCGCCCTGGCGCACCCAAGGACGGAACCAGGAGGAACACGGATGTTCGCCCCCGCCAACCAGCCTCATTTTTCCCTGCACATCGAAGGTCTCGAACATGACCTCCAGGTGCTCGAATTCACCGGTCGAGAAGCTATCAGCCAGCCCTATCGTTTCGAGCTGGAGCTGGTCAGCGAACGTCCCGACCTGGATCTGGAAAGCCTGCTGCAACGCCCTGCCTTTCTTGGATTCACCGCCGACGGTGCCGGCATTCATGGGCAAATCCATCGCACCGCCCAGGGGGAATCGGGCAAACGCCTGACCCGTTACCGGCTGGCCATCGTGCCCCGGCTCGCCTACCTGGCGCACCGCACCAACCAGCGCATCTTCCAGCACCGCTCGGTACCCCAGATCATCGCCACGGTTCTCGAGGAGCACGGCATCCTCGCCGGCGATGGTCATCGTTTCGACCTGGGTCCGGTGATCTATCCCGAACGCGACTATTGCGTTCAGTACGACGAGACCGACCTGCACTTCGTCCAGCGCCTGTGCGAGGAAGAAGGCATTCACTACCACTTCCAGCACAGCAGAGCCGGCCACGTGCTGGTGTTCGGCGACGACCAGACGGTATTCCCGACCCTCGCCCCGGTCGCATACCAGCAGGACAGCGGACTCGTCGCCGACGAGCCGGTAGTCAAGCGCTTCGGCGTGCGCGTCGAGACCCGAACCAACCGAGTCACCCGACGCGACTACGACTTCGAAAAGCCTCGCCTGTCACTCGAAGCCGCCGCCCGCGGCGACACCCAGCCAGACCTTGAGGATTACGACTACCCTGGCCGCTTCGTCGACCGCGAGCGCGGCAAGCATCTTGCCCGGCGCTCCCTGGAACGGCACCGCCACGACTTCGAGCTGGCCGACGGCGAAAGCGATCAACCCCTCCTGCTCAGCGGCCACTTCTTACCGCTCGAAGCGCATCCCCGCGGCGACTGGAACCAGCTCTGGCTGCTGACAGAAGTCCTCCACGAAGGCAAGCAGCCGCAGGTACTGGAGGAATCCGTCACCGACCTTTCGGCCAGCCCAGCGCTGACTCCCTCGCCCCTATGGGCAGAGGAGCGGGCTTCTGCCAACATCGACTTCCACCAGGGCTACCGCAACCGCTTTATGGCCACCCCCTGGGACGTCCCCTACCGTCCACCGCTGGCCCACCCCAAGCCGCGCATCCTCGGCAGCCAGAGCGCCGTTGTCACCGGGCCGCCTGGTGAGGAAATCCATTGCGACGAATACGGTCGGGTCAGGGTTCAGTTTTTCTGGGATCGCCATGGCCAGGGCGATGACAAGACCAGCTGCTGGCTGCGTGTCAGCTCGAGCTGGGCCGGCGACCGCTACGGCGGCATCGCCATCCCGCGTATCGGCATGGAAGTGCTGATCACCTTCCTTGAAGGCGATCCCGACCAACCCTTGGTGACCGGCTGCCTGTACCACAAGGAGCACCAGGTCCCCTATGACCTGCCGGCGAACAAGACCCGCACGGTGTTCAAGACCCTGAGCTCACCCGGCGGTGGCGGCTACAACGAATTGCGCATCGAAGATCGCAAGGGCGCCGAGCAGATCTACCTCCACGCCCAGCGCGACTGGGACGAGAACATCGAGCACGACCAGAAGATCCGCGTCGGTCATGAACGCCACGATACGGTGGAAGCCAACAGCTACAGCGAATTCCGCGCCGAAGAACACCGCACCACCCACGCCGACCGCAAGACCGAGATCCGCGCCAACGACCACCTCACCGTGGGAAACAACCATCACCTGAAAATCGGCACCGGACAGTTCGTCGAAGCGGGCAACGAAATCCACCTCTCCAGCGGCCTCAAGGTGGTGCTCGAAGCAGGCAGCGAACTGACCTTCAAGGCTGGTGGCAGCTTTATCAAACTCGACGGCGGCGGCATCACCCTGGTCGGGCCGGTGATCAAGATGAACTCGGGTGGAAGTCCGGGGAAAGGGTCGGGCGCGGCGCCGGTATTGCCGGGGCAGGTGAAGGCGGCGGATGCGGACAAGGCAGGCGAGCTGCTGATCCCCGCCCAGCGGCAGGCACTGTTACGAGCGATGCCACGGTGCGAAATCTGCGAGCGAGCCAATCAGGAAGCCGAAGCATGAGCCGCAAATTCTTGCTCGTGGATGGAGTGCTTCGTCAGGACGCCCTGCAGTGGCTTTATGGGGCAGGCGAGCCTATCGAGGTCATTCCTCTCTATAACGGCACCCGCTGGGACGGCGTCAAAGAGTTCGGCCCAATTCTGGTTGAACTGGACAGCCATTCGTCCTTACTGAGTGAATGGGAAAGGGGGCCCTTTCTTCAGCGTCAGGCCAGCAGACTACAAAGCTCAGCGTCACTGAACGATGTCGCAAATCACCTGGGCCAGTTCATCAGCATCACGGACAATTTAGGTAGCTACAGCCTGTTCCGTTTCGCGGATCCGCTGGTGACCTCTTACTGGCTGAATAGCTACCCCCCATCCGCTTATCAAAGCCTACTGGGCCCCATAAGCGAATGGCTCGTGCCGTTGAGCCCGCCTAGCTGGGCCCCCTCGCAGGCAGTCGAATGGCAATCCTATCAGCCACAGCCAAACAGCCCCAGATTGGAAGGCAAGCTCAACCATCTCGCCAATGATCAGGTTGAGGCGCTTGAACGGGCCTATCGGCGCAGCTTCAAGGAACGACTATACGGCTGGATGACCGAAGACTACCCACAAACACTGTCAGGGCTTGGCGAACAGGAACGAGGTCATTGGCTGGAACAACGCCTACTCGATGCCGAAGCCTGGGGACTGGTCAACGAGCGGAGCATTGCAATCTGGCTCGAGCGCTGCGCCTGCTGGGGCGATGACTTCGCTACACGCTCCGATAGCCCTTACCAAGCCTGGTTAGCCAGGACACCAGATGCCCGGAAATTACCGCCAGAACTGCGTATTCAAGCCCTGGATGAAGACTGCCTTGCCGGCTAAAGGAAAGGATTTCCATGAGTGCGACAACTTCCGACAAAACCCTGCAACAAGCCAAACGCAATCAGGCTTTTGAAAACAAGCCGGCGAATGCGAGTGGTCAATGCCCGTTAAAAGCGGGCGCAATTGCAATCCACCCCGTTCGCTATGCGATAGACGAGTCACCGGCGCGCGGCAGCGCCCAGGGCCCAAATCCGCTCCCCAACGGCTGGGGCGCTGGCCATTTACCAAAGCTCAAGACGCGCAGCTATACCCTGCGTCAACTTCGCGATGGCTGGCTGTACGTATGGGATGAAACGGATCGTACTCTTCACGAGTATCAGGTGAAGGGCCACCAATTGATTCGTCATCAGTGGGGCAATGCGCAACTGGGCAAGGATGAGCGAAACAACCCTGGTGACAGCAAACCCTACCTGCTTTACCCAAGGCGCAGCCGTCTGCTTATTGCCTACTCCCCTATGCAATGGAGTTGGCGGCTGTGCGAAAAAATGCGTAGCAACTCCCAAGAGCAGCAGCGCTGGATGCGCGCGCTTAACCTGCCGCAATACTGCACCCAGATGCAGGCAGCACATGCCGCGCCTATCCGCGAAATAGGCAACGCGGTCGCCGATATCCTGGCAGGAGGAGAAGCCCCGACCTTCAAGAGCTGCCTGGTGGCGGCGAACAAAGACGATTCGTCCCGCCCCTGCAAAAAGCCGATCGACCAGGCCCTCATACTCGGCAGCGTACCCGATCAGGACAGCGCCCTCTTCGTTGCTCTGGACGATCCCATGGCCATCGTCGACGATCTGGCCATGAATCTGCAGGGCCGCTGGCTGGAACTGGCAGCAGCAGACAAACAGCACGCCAACAAGATCAATAGCGCTACGCTCATTCAGGGGCTTTGCGGCGTCAAACTAGACCCCTTTATCCCTAAATCGGTATCAGCCAATCCAAGCCGCAAACAGGTATTCATCAAGGATGCTCACAAGCTGCTCGATAGCGAAGCACAGCTACTCAATCACAGCGGCAGTGACGCGACCTTGACGCTCAAGTCACTGCAACTGCAGGAAGCCCAAAAACAGTTCCGTACAGACTGGGGCACCCTACCCTCAGGGAAAGGGTGGCGCGCACTGATAGACGAATGGCAGCAGAAGAAGACCTGGCGTGAGGACGTTCGTTTCGACGAGGCCTGGACTTATCTCCAGGAGCGTTCCGATGAAATGGAGCGCCTAAATGCTCACATCCAGCGCAGCGAAAGCGACCTGCTCGCCTGGCTGAAAAATCTCAGCCCGAAAGCAGAAGAGGTTTTTTATGACCCCTGCCACCCGCAGCAATCGACCGAGCTGCTGGACACCATGGCCAACCTGTACGAGCAATTGGGTGCGAGCGACACGGGCAAGCAATGGCTCTGCGAGCAGTACGGCAAACCCACTACGCTGGCAGGCCTGGCGCTGTTCAATTTCAGCGCCGAGCTTTCCGCCTTGATCGACAAGATCTCCGCCAATTTCACCACCTACGGCACCATCGACAACCAGGGGCGGCAGGGCGATGGTAGCGGCCAGGCCCACGGCGGGCTCTCCGACACCACCAGCGAAGTCAGCCGAGCTAACGAGGTGAAATCGGTACTCGATCTGCCGAGCGTACAAGCCAGCAACCTGTACAAGAGCCTTTCCGACCCCGGCAAGCGCGCCTTCGAGACCCTGCGCAACGTAGTGGGACAAAAAGCCAAGGACAGCTGGAACCTGATGGCCTTTGTTTTGCTCCCTGCCTTGAGCACGAAATTCGCACCTAAGGTTCGAATCTTTGCGTTCAACGTCACCCAGGTCTTGGTCTCTACGGAAATCTCCACACAGACGCGTTTGATTCTGGATGACGAGTTTGCGAAGAAGAACCGTAAATGGCAAATGCAGGTTGCCCAGCTCGAGAAGAGCATCAAGGGCCTGCAACGCACCCTTTCTCTACCCGGTAAAGGCCCCGACAAACGCTCGGCGCGCATACAGTTGCTCGGGCTGGAACAAAAGCGCGAGACGCTGAACCTGCAAAGGCCTAACGAGGTGATCGGCAGTGTCGTCACCGAAACCAGAATCACCAAGGTACAAACCCACCAAGTGAACATGTGGCTCGCGACACTGGGCCAGTCAGAGCTGCTCGATCAGTTGCAGCTCAAAGCAAACAGTTCGGCAGGCTACGCAGCCCGCAGCCGTCAGTGGATGAACCAGGAGCTCGGCGGCAGCTTGCCTGTGCTGGTCGCAGGGCTGAACGTATGGAACTTCATCAATAGCCTGGACAAGGCACGCAATGACGGCATTTTCAGTGAGGATGAACTACGCACGGTCGGCGCCAACGCTGCCTATACCGCCAACGCATTGATGGCGCTCTGGACGGTGCCGGCGTGGAACAAATGGGCCAATATGCAGGGAACCCTCAGAACACGAACAACACAGCTAGCGAAAGCAGGGGTCAGCACTTGGCTGAAAGCTGGAAGTGCAGAGTTTTCAGTCTTGGCTCGGCAGTTGGTTTTGCGCACCATGGGTATGGCCGCATTTGGCGCCATCGCTGCAGGAGTGGAAGCTTGGCAGGTTTCCAAAGATATCGATAAGGCCACAAGTGCTGCAGAAACCTACGCACTGCGTACGAAGCAGCTCACTTTAGGCCTTATGTCAGGCGTCGCAGGCGTCCAACTCGTCGGTAGTGCCCTGGGCTTTTGGTTCGGTTTCGCCTGGGTCATGTCCAACCCGGTAACCATCATCATCGCGCTGCTCGGCGTGATCTATCTTATCTCCAGCATGGTCGCGAACCAGTACAAGCGTGAGGGCTTGCGGCTCTGGCTTTATTGCAGCAGTTGGGGTAAATCTCCTAGATGGACGCATAGCGATGGGGATCATAAGGATGAACTGCGCACCCTGAAGGAAATCTGCCTACGCCCCAGCCTGGCGGCTCGCGCCACCACCTTGGCTTACTATGGGCCTGGCCCACGTATCTATACCGGCTTCTGGCTACAGCTTCTGCTACCGTCCGAACTGTCGGGAACAGACGTCAAGCTGCAACCGGCCATGATCGACAGCGGCTGGTTTTCCGATAGCCTGATGCAAAGCATGGCAGACAGGTTCTACGACCAGTTCCTTGAAGGCCACTGGGCGCCCATCGAACAATTTGGCCAACCGCCCACACAACGCCCCAACGGGCCATTGCTTGGCGACATCCGCTATACCAAGGACACACAGTACCGCCTCTGGCAAACCTGGATCGCCTACCAGCGCCCTCCCGTACTGGAGCTTGAGGTTCGCTATCCGGAGCAGATCCTAGAAAGCGCCAACGGCCAGGGCTATATGTTCCGCGTGGAAATAGATGCCTCGTCCTCTGAAGCTGACCTGAAAAGCGATGCTTTCAGCAAGGAACCCTATACCGATATGGTTCTCTCTTCACAAAGCACCCGTTTGCTCTCCTTGCAGGTGCCACATACGAGTGAATGATTGCTTATGAGCAGCAACATGAACAAACTTACCCAGTTTCTTCCTTGGAACCAGCCCATCAAAATTCCAGACCATCACAATTGGAAGCACGCCAATAAACATGCACTGTTAGAATGGAATATCAAGGCGAGACCTTATAACACAACAGTTGCCAATGGCATGTTTTGGTTCATGATGAGCATAGCCCTAGGCGCCTGCTATTTGATGTTTTTCAAGAACGACAGCTCCCCTTTAATCGAAAAATTATCTTGGAGCGCGATATTTCTTTCTGTTTTCTTTTTAGCCCTATATGGCACAACTCATCAAAAAACAAAATTCGCTTATCGCCTGACCGAAACAGGCATAGAAGTCTGCGAGTGGAAGGCACCAGGTAAAGGCTGGATGATCGCCTTGAAATGGCTGACAGTTATCGCCGCTATCGCCGTTCTATTCGTTGTCGCACTTGACCCATCGGCCTTTTGGGTGGCGCTTGCCGGGCCTGGCGGCATGGGCTTGCTTTATCTAGGCCTAGCTAACTCAAGGCAATTCCAAGAATTACACACAAGCCACCATACGTATGAGTATCAATGGAGCGAGTTCAAAAATATCACTTTGGACCGGCCTAAGAAAATAATTTGCCTTGAGGCACCTTGGCTTAGCCCGCACTCAAATGAATATGTGGATTGGCCGTTCTATATTTTCTCGGACAAACGCAACTTCGATAAGCACGTTACCCTCATCCGTGAGCAGCTAAAAGAACTCCCCCTAAAAGAAGAGAGCGTCTCAGTGCTGCAATTCTAGTCTCAAAGCCCAACCCTACTAGTTTGCTCTCTTCACAAAATACGTGCTTACGCCCCCTGCAGATGCCACATACGAGTGAATGATTGCTTATGAGCAGTACCTTGAAAAAACTTATCCAGGTTCTCCCCTGGAACCAGTCCATCGAACTTCCAGACCGCCATCAATGGAAACATACTAATCAACATGCGTTGCTAGAGTAGAAAATCAAGGCGAGCCCTTATAACACAACCGTTGCCAATGGCATGTTTTGGTCATGATGAGCATAGCTCTGGGCGCCTGCTATTTGTTCTTCAAGAACGACAGCTCTCCTTTAACTGAAAATTATCTTTGTGGAAAGACACCCAAAAAGGCAATAGCTGATCTTAAACTGCTCAGGTTTATTAATTGCTATAACGGCATCCGCCCTAAAACTCCAATATCGCCGTATGGCACAGTTTTGTTTCCGATGTGAGGCGCCATGGCATTCTGTGTCTTTATGGGCCTTGGACCACTTACTGGATCTCTATTTTGCGCGTCTCGCCCATAACAGTAGCGGCTTCAATCGCCAAACCGGAATGCTCGTCAATCGACGCTTTCTCCCGCTCAGCGCCAACATTACCGCACGCCTATTGCAGCGCCCGATCAATGGACAGGTAGCGATCCGCCCGGAATCCATAGCGTTAGCAACGGCTGGGGGCAGCGGCGGGATGACCGCAGTGATCAAACGTCATAGCCTGCTCGGCAGCGTGATCCGTTACCGCGTCGAGGCGCTATGTCGGACTGCTGGTCGGCGCACTCGACCGCACTGCCACCGATCTCTATCCCCCACGACCGTCACGCAAGCCTTACCATCGACGCTTCGGCAATTCACGGGATGGCATGATGGCATTGGCAATTTTTGACCTGGACGAAACCCTCATCGATGGCGATTGCGCCAGCCTGTGGGCGCAAGAGATGGCGAAGATCGGCTGGGTGGATGGGGAGTCCTTTCTGCGCAAGGACGCCGAATTGATGGCCGAGTACGCCTTTGGCCGACTGGCGATGGAGGACTACATGGCTTTCAGCCTGGCGCCCCTGGTAGGCCGCACTGCTGATGAGGTCGAGCACGTGGTCGAGCCTTTCGTGGAAGACGTGATCGAGCCGCTGATCTACAGCGATGCCATGCGCCACGTCGCCGAACACCGCAAGGCCGGTGACCGCATCCTCATCATTTCCGCCTCCGCAGAGTTTCTGGTCAAGGCGATCGCCGCACGGCTAGGGATCGACGATGTGCTGGCGATTCAGCTGGACGAGCAGCATGGGTTTTACAGCGGCCACACCCGTGGCGTACTGACCTACCGCGAGGGCAAGGTAACGCGGCTGCGTGAGTGGGCCGAAGGGCAGGGTGAGTCGCTGGAGGCTGCGCATTTCTATTCCGACTCGATCAACGACCTGCCGCTGCTCGAACAGGTGGCGCATCCGCAGGTGGTGAACCCCGACCCGCTATTGCGCGAGCAGGCCGAAGGCAGGGGCTGGCCAGTGCTCGCCTGGCGCTGAATCAGGCCTCGGGGCGCACTGGCAGCAGCACCCGGAACAGCGCGCCCTGCCCTTCTTCGCTTTCAACCTCGATGCGGCCTCCATGGGCTTTGACGATCTGCTCGGCGATGAACAGGCCCAGGCCCAGGCCGGCGCTGCTCTCGCTGCCCTCGGCGCGTTCGAACTGACAGAAGATGCGTTCCAGGCTCTTCCGGCTGATGCCGATGCCATGGTCCTGCACCTCGATCCATGCCTGCTCGCCCTGCTGGCCAAGCGCGACATGGACGGGCTTGCCTGCGCCATAGCGCATGGCGTTGGTCAGCAGATTGGCCAGCACCTGCTCGATGCGGAATTCGTCCCAGACGCCGATCACCGGCTCAGGCCGCTGGAACAGGAGGGCGCAGCCGCTGGCTTCCATCTGTGGCGCGAAATTCTCGACCACATTGGCAGTCAGCTTGCAGAGATCGACGGGCGTCGGGCGGATCGACAATTTGCCGGTGCGGATCCGCGATACGTCCAGCATGTCGTCGATCAAGCGGATCAGGCTCTGCACCTGACGCTCATCCTTGTCGACCATGTGCCGCAGCCGCTCCTCGCTGAAGGCGGCGAGATTGTTACGGCCAAGCTGCATCTTGCGGAGCTGTACTTCGAGGATGAGGGTATTGAGCGGCGTCTTCAGCTCATGCGAGACGATGGACATGAAGTCGTCGCGCATGCGCACCGCATCTTCCAGCTCGGCTTTGGTGCTACGCAGCTCGTCAAGCAGCACTTCCTGTTCGCGCCGGCTCTGCTCGAGCGCTTCGAGCTGGCGCGCCATGCGCTTGCGATTGCGGTACAGGTCGACGAAAACGCTGACCTTGCTGCGTACGGCATGCGTGTCGAGGGGCTTCTGCATGAAGTCGACGGCGCCGCTCTCATAACCCTTGAAGGCGTAGTTGAGTTCCCGGCCAGCGGCGCTGACGAAGACGATAGGAATCTGCTTGGTGCGCTCGGTGCCGCGCATCAGCTCGGCCAGCTGAAAGCCGTCCATGCCCGGCATTTGCACATCCAGAATGGCCAGCGCGAATTCGTGGCGCAGCAACAGTTCCAGCGCCTGCTCCGCCGACTCGGCCTGGTGCACGCGTATGCCTGGCGCCTTGAGCAGCGCTTCGAGGGCCAACAGATTTTCCGGCAAATCATCGACGATCAGCAGGTTCGCTTCATCCGTTCGGTCAGGCATGGGTCACTCCAGTTCGCGCAACAGTCGATGGATATCGCGCAGGGGCAAAAGATAATCCGGCGCAAAGCGCTGGAGTGCTGCACGGGGCATGGTAGCGACTTCGGCGTCGTCAGGGTCTTGAACGATGGTCACCCCTCCGGCCTGACCGATGGCCTGGAGGCCGGCGGCACCGTCCTCGTTCGCGCCGGTCAGGAGAATACCGGCGACACGCTCGCCCCAGACATCGGCCGCCGATTCGAACAGCACGTCAATCGACGGCCGCGAGAAATGCATCGCATCGTCCTGGCTGAGGGCCAGGCTCAGGTCTGACTCGACCAACAGGTGATAACCCGGCGCAGCGAAATACAGGGTACCGCCGCGCACGGGCTCCTTGTCGCCGGCCTCCCTGACCTTCAGGTCGGTCTTGCGCTGAAAAATCTCGACCAGCTGAGTGGGCCCCGTCGGCGGCACGTGCTGGACCATCAGCAGCGGCATGCGGTACGCCGACGGCAAGCCGGACACCAGCACGCTGAGCGCTGCCAGACCGCCAGCCGACGCACCGATCACTACGGCATCGACCGGCCGGGAGGGCAGATTCTCGAAGGCGTCGGCGGAGGTGAAAGTCATAGCTTGCGGAAAACCCGTTCCTGCTTGTCGAACGCCTCGAACCGCTCGGCAAACCCGGAAAACTCCACGGTTTCCTTGCTGCCGAGGCCAAGAAACCCTCGATGACAAAGCGACTCATGAAACAGACCGAAGGCGCGGTCCTGCAACGGCTTGTTGAAGTAGATCAGCACGTTGCGGCAGGAAATCAGCTGCGTCTCGGCGAACACACTATCGGTCGCAAGGCTATGATCGGCAAAAGTCACCTTTTCTTTCAATGACTTATCCATGATGGCCGAGTCATAGGCAGCGGTGTAGTAGTCACTCAGGCTGCGCTTGCCCCCGGCCCGCTGGTAGTTACCGGTGTACTGGCCCATGTGTTCGATGTTGAAGATACCCTTGCGCGCCTGCTCCAGCGACCGTGGATTGATGTCGGTGGCGTAGAGGATGGCGCGCTCCAGCAATCCCTCTTCCTGCAGCAGGATCGCCATCGAATAGACTTCTTCGCCCGTGCTGCACCCGGCGATCCAGATCTTCAGCGACGGATAGGTTCGCAGCACCGGCACCACCTGTTCGCGCAACGCCAGGTAGTAGCTCGGATCGCGAAACATCTCGCTCACCGGAATGGTGAGGTATTGCAGCAGCTCCATGAACGCCTGCGGATCGTAGAGGATGCGGCGCTGCAACGCCGAGACGTTTTCACACTGCATCTGCTTGAGTGCGAGCAGAACGCGGCGCTTGAGCGAAGCACTGGAGTAGTCGCGAAAATCGTAGCTGTAGCGCAGGTAGATCGCTTCGATCAGCAGCTTCAGCTCGATCGCGAGGTTGCGGTCCGGCATGTCACAGAAGCTCCACTTTCGGCAGCCAGACACGGATCAGCGAGAACAGGCGGTCCAGGTCGATGGGTTTGGCCAGGTAGTCGTTGGCACCGGCGCGCAGGCAGCGGTCCTGATCGTCCTTCATGGCCTTGGCGGTGACGGCGATGATCGGCAGTTTGGCCAGGCGCGGATCCTTGCGGATTTCCTGCATGGCGGTGAAGCCGTCCATCTCCGGCATCATGATGTCCATCAGGACCAGGTCGATATCGCTGACCTCCTGCAGTTGGGCGATGGCTTCATGGCCGTTGCGGGCGATCTCGATCAGCGCCCCCTTCTGTTCCAGGGCACTGGTCAGCGCGAAGACGTTGCGTACGTCGTCGTCGACCACCAGGATCTTGCGCCCCTCGAAGGCCTTCTCGCGGCTGCGCACGCTTTTCAGCATCTTCTGCCGCTCCGGTGGCATGTCCGACTCGACCTTGTGCAGGAACAGCGTGACCTCGTCGAGCAGCCGCTCGGGCGAGCGCGCCCCCTTGATGATGATCGAGCGTGAATATTTCATCAGCTCGGCCTCTTCCTCACGGGTCAGGTTGCGGCCGGTATAGACGATCACCGGCGGGAAGGAGCAGATGTCTTCGCGTGCCATGCTTTCGAGCAACTGATGGCCGTCCATGTCCGGCAGCTTGAGGTCGATGATCATGCAGTCGAAGACCGTCGAGCGCAGCAGCTCGAGCGCCTGCTCGCCGAATTCGACGGCGGTAATCTCGATGTCGACGTCCTCGATCAACCGCGCGACGCTTTCGCGCTGACGGGCGTCGTCCTCGACCAAGAGGATGCGTTTGACCTTCTGCGCCAGCTTGGCTTCCAGGCGTGCAAAGACTTCCTTGAGGTCTTCGCGGGTGGTCGGTTTGGTCGCGTAGCCGATCGCCCCCATCTGCAGCGCGGCTTCCTTGCGATCCTCGACCGACACGATATGCACCGGGATATGGCGGGTGATCGGGCTCTCCTTGAGCCGCTCGAGAACGGTCAGGCCCGAGTGATCCGGCAGCCGCATGTCCAGCAGGATCGCGTCGGGGCGGTACTGCACGGCCGTGTCGAAGCCGTGGTCGGCATTCTGCGCGATCAGGCAGCTGTACTTGAGCTCGTGCGCCAGGTCGCGAAGGATGGCGGCGAATTGCGGTTCGTCCTCGATGACCAGCACCGAGCGCTCCTTGAACGGGAAGTGCGCGCGGTCGTCCGCCACGCTCGGCGCCGACGCGATTGCCACCGGCTCGGCAGGCTTGGCAGGCACGGGTTCAGCCACGGCAATCGCGGCCGCCAGCGGCTGCAGTGGAAGCGGTGCGGCGTCGGCCGCCTCGGCCTTAGCGGGCGCACTGTAGTGCTCCGGCACGATCAGGGTGAACAGGCTGCCGGCGCCCGGCTCGCTGCTGACCTCGATGGTGCCGCCCAGCAGCTGTGCCAGCTCCCTTGAAATCGACAAACCAAGGCCGGTGCCACCGTAGCGGCGGTTGGTGGTGCCGTCGGCCTGGCGGAAGGCCTCGAAGATTACGTCCTGTTGGTCAGCGCGGATGCCGATGCCCGAATCTCGGATGGCGAAGGCGATTCGCCCGGAATCGCGGCGGCTGACCCTTAGCTCCACCGACCCCTTCTCGGTGAACTTGAAGGCGTTCGACAGCAGGTTCTTGATGATCTGTTCCAGACGCTGGCGGTCGGTGTAGAGGCTTTCCGGCAAGCCGCCTTCCAGTTCGACGTTGAACTGCAGCGACTTCTCGAGCGCCTGCGCGATAAACAGGTTCTTGAGCCCATCGACCATGCGGCTCAGCATCAGCAGCTCGGGGCGCACGTCCAGCTTGCCGGCCTCGACCTTGGAGATGTCGAGGATGTCGTTGATCAGGTTGAGCAGGTCATTGCCGGCCGAATAGATCGAGCGCGCGAACTGCACCTGATCGTCGTTGAGGTTGCCTTCCGGGTTGTCGGCCAGCAGCTTGGCGAGGATCAGCGAGCTGTTGAGCGGCGTGCGCAGCTCATGGGACATGTTGGCGAGGAACTCGGACTTGTAACGGCTGGCACGCTGCAGCTCCTCGGCGCGTTCTTCGAGAAGCAGCTGAACTTCCTGCAGGCGCTGGTTCTTCAGATCCACCTCGTCGCGCTGGCGGGCCAGCTCTTCGGTGTGCTCGGCAAGCTGCTCGTTGGTTTGCTCCAGCTCGGCCTGTTGCTCTTCCATGTGCGCCTGCGATTCGCGCAAGGCGTTTGATTGTTCCTCCAGTTCCTCGTTGGCTGCGCGCAACTCTTCCTGCTGCACCTGCAGTTCTTCGTTGAGCTGCTGGGTCTCGGCCAGCATGCGTTGCAGGCGCTGACGGTAGCGCGCGGCCTCGATGGCCGAACCCAGGCTGTCGCTGATGCGCCGCAGCAGCTCGCCGTCCTCTTCACGCAGCGGACGCAGGAAGCCGATCTCGAGTACGCCGTTGAGCATGCCGCTGTCCTCGACCGGGACGATCAGCACTGCTCCGGCATCGGTCTCGCCCAGTGCCGAACTGACTTTCAGATACCCGGACGGAACGCGATCGAGGGTCAGCGCGCGGCGTTCGAGCGCGACCTGCCCGACCAGTCCTTCGCCGAACTCCAGATGGCGCCCCGCATTGAGCCGGTCACGGTCCCAGGCGAACTCGGCAACCCGCTGCAGCTTGCCTTCCTGAGCGACGTACAGGGCGCCGACCGACGCGCCGAGGTAGCGCGACAGGAAGTTGAGGATGTTCTGCCCCAGCGCCGGCAATGTCTGTTCACCGATGATGGCCTCGCTGAGCTGGGTCTGGCCGGCGCGATACCAGGCCTGCTTCTCCAGCGCGGCGGCGTGCTCCTGCTGGCGCTCAAGCGATTCGGCGTAGCTGTCGGCCAGGCTGTAGAGATCACGCCGACCGAAATAGACCAGCAAACCGCTGAAAATAAGACTGAATGCGAGAAAACCGCCGATCAGCGCCGTGGTGATCATTTCGGAGGTATCGGTGCGCTCGGCACGAACCTGACGCTCGTAGGCGATGAACTCGTTGAGCAGGCGACGCTGCTCCTCCTTCAGCTCCAGGCCACGCTTGCCGCGGACGTAATCGACCACCGGCTCGTCGTTCGCGCGACGCGCGATCGCCTCCTCGGCGAACGCCACCCACTGCTCGTGCAGCTGCCCGATACGCTCGGCACGGTTCAGCTGCACCGAGTCCTCGGCCGAGTATTGCTTGAGATCCTTCAGCAGACCGGTGAACAGCGGCAGCTCGTTGCGATAGGGCTCGAGAAAGACATCCTCACCCGCGATCAGATAGCCGCGCATCGAGGATTCCATGTCGCCCATGACCTTCAGCATGTCGTGGGCATAGGCCACACCCACCACCGAGCGCTCGACCCAGTGGCTGACATTGAGCAGGAAATAGACGATGGCGCTGAAGAAGAAGGCGCTGAGAAAGCCGAACCCGAGGGGCACGGCCACGTTGCGATTGAGGATCCGCCGGAACTGGCTCTGATCGATGAAGGTGTCGCCCATCTGGTTTCCTTTCCGGGCCTGCTCGAGGCAGCCGCCCACGGCGCAGGGCCGGTGAACCACGAGGGTATTCACCGATCCCGGCATGTTCTGGTTGGTTCGCGTGAAATGAAACCACGCACTCAAGAAGACCCGGCACTCTACACCGGCTCGCTGCACAGCACAAAAAAGCCCGGCCGAATGGCCGGGCGCATGTCGTATTCAGCGTTTCCCTAGCGGCGGGCGATGACCCAGACCGCGTGGATGATGCCGGGGATGTAACCCAGCAACGTCAGCAGAATGTTCAGCCAGAACGCGCCACCCAAGCCGACCTGCAGGAACACTCCCAGCGGCGGCAGCAGAATCGCGATGATTATTCGGATCAGGTCCATGGTGCGTACCCCTCGGTCTATTAAGTTGCCAAACGGCCTTGTGAAATCGACCCGCCAGGGTGACAGGGGTTCCTTTTCGCAACGTTTCGCTCGGATCGGCGCAGCGGCGGCTACTCGCTCAGCCCGGCCAGGCTTAAGCAGGCGCCGTCACGCTCAACGACGCGGCGCCTGTGGATCCTGCGCATCGTCACGCTTGCGCCGGATGTTGATCCAGCTGAGCACCGCCAGGGCGATCATCAACCCGGCCATGTTGAAGGCCCCCGCCAACAGATAGCCCAACCCCGCCAGCGAGCAGGCGACGAACCCGATCCAGCGGACGTACCTCATCATCACGCGGACAGGATTGCCCTCGCTGCCGGCCATCAGCGCGCCCTCGCCTGCATGCGTTCGAGCTCCTTGGCGTCATGGCTGCAGAACAGCGTGACCTCGTCCTTGCGCTCCATCGACAGCGTCCACAGCCGATGCTGATTGGCCAGGCGGGCGGTACGGTCCACCTCCATCAGCCGTTGATAAAAGCGCAGCCCAGGCGTGCAGTGGCGCTCGTTCTGCCCGACTTCCTCGCGGTAGAAATAGGCATCCCCGGCATGCAGCAGCCAGCCATCGTCGGTCTGCAGGGCAACGCCCGCGTGACCATGCGTGTGCCCGGTCAGCGGAATCAGCAGGATCTCCGGCGGCAGGCCGCGCAGGCCCTTCACCGCCTGGAAATCGAACCAGCGGTCACCGCCCGGCTCGTAGAACTGCCAGTGGCGCACGGCATCCCACTGCTTGGGCCGATAACGCCGATGGCCCAGGAAGCTGCGGGTCGAACGCGCCGCATCGATCTCGCGCTGCAGCACGTGGACCTGCGCCTCGGGAAAATCTTCCAGGCCACCTGCATGATCGAAATCCAGGTGCGTCAGCACGATATGGCGCACATCCTCGGGGCTGAAACCGAGCTGACGCACCTGCTCGATGGCCGTATGGCGTCGTTCGAACTGGATGTTGTTGAAGGCGATGAAGAAGCTGCTGAGCCGCTTGCGCGGGTCGAGTACATCGCAGGTGCCGAAACCGGTATCGACCAGCACCAGCCCGTGGGCGTCGGTTTCGACCAGCAGGCAGTGGCAAACCAGGCTGGCGGTCAGCCCTTGGCTGAAGCCGTCGAACAGCTTGCCGCCGACCGGGCACATGCAGCCGCAATTGAGGTGATGAACGCGCATGATGGACTCCTCGCGGCCGCAACCCCGACGGCCGCCGACCGAATTGTCGTTCTGTACTCATTGTGAGGCCCGGGCCCGCTACAGAGTTCAGGCCTTCGGCCCGTCGGGCCATGCCCCACGACTCGACTATGCTCAAGGGACGCACGCGACTCGTGTCGCTCACCCGCTCGCCGGAGGGCCCTTACCGATGCGCTGCCCCTTCCGCCCTTATACCTGGCTGCTGCTTGTGCTGTTGATCTTCAGCGGGACAGCCCTCAGCGCAGCGCCCGTAACCGTGTTGCGAATCGACGGCGCAATCGGCCCGGCCAGCGTGGATTACCTGACCAGGGCGCTGGAGCGCGCCCAGCTCGACGAAGCGCAGCTGGTCGTGCTCGAGCTCGACACGCCCGGCGGGCTCGACGGCGCCATGCGCGAAATGATCAAGGCCGTGCTTGCCAGCCCGATCCCCATCGCCACCTACGCCACCCCCAGCGGCTCACGCGCGGCCAGTGCCGGGACCTACCTGCTCTATGCCAGCCATGTCGCGGCCATGGCGCCAGGCACCAACCTTGGCGCGGCGACACCCGTCCAGCTCGGCGGCACGCCTGGCAAGGCACCCGACAGCCCGGATGCCGACGCCAAGGACGAAGACGGCGCCATGGCACGCAAGCAGGTCAACGACGCCGCGGCGTACATCCGCGGGCTGGCGCAGCTGCGCGGACGCAATGCCGACTGGGCCGAGCAGGCGGTGCGGGAGTCGGTCAGCCTGTCGGCGCGCGAAGCCCTGGAGCGTGACGTCATCGATTACATTGCAACCGACCTCCCCGACCTCATGATGCAACTGGACGGCAAGACGCTGCAGACCCGCACTGGCGAACGGACGCTCGAAACGGCCCAGGCGAGCCTGGAACGGCACGACCCGGACTGGCGGGTACGCCTGCTGGCCGTGATCACCAACCCCAGCGTCGCCCTGATCCTGATGATGATCGGCATCTATGGGCTGATCTTCGAATTCACCAATCCCGGCAGCGGCGGAGGCGGCGTCGTTGGCGGAATCTGCCTGCTGCTTGCGTTCTACTCACTGCAACTGCTGCCGGTTAATTACGCCGGCGTGGCGCTGATCCTGCTAGGGCTCGCGTTCATGATCGCCGAAGCCTTCGTACCCAGTTTCGGCGTGCTGGGCCTGGGCGGCATCGCGGCGTTCGTGGCCGGCGCGGTGATCCTGATCGACACCGAGGTCCCCGGCTTTGGCATCCCGCTGGCCTTGATCGGCACGCTCGCCGTGGCCAGTGCATTGCTGCTCTTTCTGATTGTCAGCATGGCGCTGAAGGCGCGTCGGCAGAGCCTGGTCAGCGGCGACGCGAGCCTGGTCGGCAGCCTCGCTCAGGTCACCGGCATTCGCGCCGACGACTCGGCCTGCGGCTGGATCCAACTGCAGGGTGAACACTGGCAAGTGCACAGCCCGACGCCGCTGCGGCCGGGCCAACAGGTGCGCGTCGTGGGCAGGCGCGGGCTGCAACTGGACGTCACGGCGGCCGACGAGCCGCCTTCTGAAAAGAGGTGATCCATGGGCTTTGAAATGAGCTTCATCGCGGTACTGGTGCTGCTGATCGCGCTTCTCGCGTCGGCTTTTCGCATCCTGCGCGAATACGAACGCGGCGTCGTGTTCCAGCTGGGGCGCTTCTGGAGGGTCAAGGGCCCGGGGTTGATTCTGGTGATTCCCGGCCTGCAGCAAATGGTACGGGTCGACCTTCGCACCCTGGTGCTGGACGTCCCCACGCAGGACGTGATCTCGCGTGACAACGTCTCGGTGAAGGTCAACGCGGTGGTCTACTACCGAGTCCTGGATGCCGAAAAGGCCATCATCCAGGTCGAGGACTATCATTCGGCGACCAGTCAGCTGGCCCAGACGACCTTGCGTGCCGTGCTCGGCAAGCATGACCTGGACGACATGCTCGCCGAGCGCGAACAACTCAACAACGACATCCAGCAGGTGCTCGACGCACAGACCGATGCCTGGGGTATCAAGGTCGCCAACGTGGAGATCAAGCATGTGGACCTCGACGAGTCCATGATCCGCGCCATCGCCCGCCAGGCCGAGGCGGAACGCGAGCGGCGGGCCAAGGTCATTCATGCAGAGGGCGAACTACAGGCGTCGGAAAAACTCATGCAGGCCGCCGAGATGCTCGGTCGCCAGCCCGGCGCGATGCAGCTGCGCTACATGCAGACGCTGAGCAACATTGCCGGCGACAAGAACTCCACCATCGTCTTCCCGCTGCCCATGGAGCTGCTGCAGGGCCTGGGCAATCTCAACAAGAAATCCGAATAGTAGGTTCTATGCCGCCGCGTCTCGTCGCTTCAACCGTCCGTCTGTCGCTGCTCGCCGTGCTGGCGATCGCCCTGGCCGCCTGCGCGGCCTTCAGCCCGCGTGATCCGCTGAACGTGCAGGTTGCAGGCGTCGAGCCATTGCCCGGCGAAGGGCTGGAACTGCGCATGGCGGTCAAGCTCAGGGTGCAGAATCCCAACGACATGGCGCTGGAATACAACGGCGTGGCGCTGGATCTGGAGGTCAACGGCCGACGCCTGGCCAGTGGCGTCAGCGATGCCAGCGGCAGCGTGCCACGCTTTGGCGAGACGGTGTTGCGCGTGCCTGTCACCATCTCAGCCTTCTCGGCCGCACGCCAGGCACTGGGCCTGGCCGAGCACATTGGCCTGGACGAGGTGCCCTACGTGCTACGCGGCAAGTTGGCCGGAGGGCTGTTCGGCACCCAGCGCTTCGTCGAGCGCGGCACCCTGGATCTCGAAGGCGCGCTGCCCAATCCCTATCGGCGATAGTGCCGGGGCGTCCAACAGACGGCTTCTGTACGGTGGGTTGCCTGAACTTCGAGTGGTCGATACGCCCGATCGCGAGCGAGCTCACTCCTACGAAGAGCACGAGAAGTCGGTTAAATCACGACTGCTATACCCAGCCGCGTCCGTAGGAGCCAGCTTGCTGGCGATGCGTGCCTCACGCCTACCGCAGAACCAGGCGCTGGCGTGCCGTCGGCTCGGCCCAGGCGCTGTCGCTCAATCCACCCGGCACTGCCCCGCCCGGCAACGGTGCGCTTCGTGGCTCGGGTCTTCCTGCATGAGCTTGCGGGTGACGCCGTTGGTCCAGCCGAAGCCGTCCTGCAGGGGGTATTCGCCGCCGCCGGCATGTTCGACGCAAGGCCTGAGCACGTATTTCTCGACCAGCTTGCTCTCGCGCTCGTAGAGGTGCGAAACGATGCTCAGCCAGCGCTCCTCGATCTGCAACGCCAGGGCGTCGTGACCGTAGCGCTGCAGGCCGCGAATCGCCATCCACTGCAGCGGGGCCCAGCCGTTGGGGCGGTCCCATTGCTCGCCACTGCCGCTCACCTCGGTGGTGGACAGGCCACCCGGCGCCAGCAGACGGTCACGCACCACATCCGCGACCCGCGCCGCCTGGTGGTCGCTGGCCAACCTGACGAACAGCGGCGTGACAGTTGCCGCCGTGAGGTTGTCGCGCGCGGCCTGCAGCGTCCAGTCGTAGTCGAAGTAAGCGCCGCGCTCGTCGTGCCACAGGTAGCGGTCGATCGCCGCCAGTCGCGCCTCGGCGTGCGCCCGAAAGGTCTTGACGCAGCCTTGCCAGCCCTTGACCTCACTGAGCTGGGCAATCTTGAGCTCCAGGTAGTAGAGAAAGCTGTTCAGGTCGACCGGAATGATGTTGGTGGTGCGAATGCTCGACAACCGGGTCGGGTCGCCCAGCCAGCGCGAGCTGAAATCCCAGCCGGATTCGGCACCGGCGCGCAGGTCGCGATAGACCTCGTGTGCCGGCCGGCTGGAGGAGCGGGCTGTCTCGATATCCTCGAGGTAAGACTCTTCACGAGGCGTGTCGCGCTCGTCCCAATAGCGATTGAGCACACTGCCATCGGCCAGGCAGATGCAGCGTCGGTGCGCCTCACCGGGGCGCAGGCGGTCGGCCCCTTCGGTCCAGAAGGCATGCTCCTTGAGCAGCTGAGGCAGGTAATCGCTGGCGCGGTGCACGCCGGTTTCCTCGAACAGGTCGGTCATCAAGGCGAAGACAGGCGGTTGCGAGCGGCTCAGGTAGTAGGAGCGATTGCCGTTGGGCACGTGCCCGTAGGTGTCGATCAGGTAGGCGAAGTTGTCCGCCATGGCGCGCAGCAGCTCGCAATGCCCGCTTTCATCGAGCCCCAGCATGGTGAAGTAGGAATCCCAGTAGTACATCTCGGTGAAGCGGCCGCCCGGCACCACGTAGTCATGCGGCAGCGGCAGCAACGAGGAATGCCGTGGATGATGTTTCGGATGGCGGGTCAGTACCGGCCAGAGCCGGTCGATGTGCTCGGCGAGAGAATCGTTGGGGTTGGCGACGAACTCCTTGGGCGGCATTTCGAACACGCTGAAGTGGTCATGCACGAAGGCGACCAGATCGAAATCCGGCTCGTGGCAGCGTGTCCGGTAGTTGTCGAGAATCTGCTCGGGATCGATCCGCGGCGCGCAATCGACGAAGGTCTTGCTGTCCTCGAAGACGCGCCCGGTCTGCACCGCGACGAAAAGCTCCTGGTAGCGATCGGCCGGGGTCAGGGTGTCGGCAGCCGATACGCTGTGGGTGTCGTAGTCGAAGACGCCTTTGCGGGTGTCGGTCATTGTTCGCTGTAGTTCCATAGCAGGCCACCGTCGACAACCAGGGTGGCGCCGGTGATGTAGTCGGCGTCGTCCGAGGCGAGAAAGGCCACCGCACCGGCCACGTCGCGCGGCTGGCCGAGGCGGTTGGCAGGAATGTTCTGCAGCAGCGTGTCGAGCTTTTCCGGCTGGTTCATCAGGTCGCGGTTGATCGGCGTCTCGATGGCACCGGGCGCGATGTTGTTGACGGTGATGCCCAGCGGCGCGAGCTCGATGGCGATGTTGCGCATCAGCATCTTCATGCCGCCCTTGCTTGCGCAGTAGGCGGTGAAATTGGGATGCGGCAGCTCTTCGTGAACCGAACTGTTGTTGATGATGCGGCCTCGGTGCCCGCGGTCGCGCACATGGCGGGCAAACGCCTGGGCGAGGAAGAAGGGCCCGCGCAGGTTGATGTCGAGCACCTGGTCGTAGTCCTCTTCGCTGGCGTCCAGGAAGGACGCATGAGTCTGTACGCCGGCGTTGTTGACCAGGATGTCGAGGCGCCCCATCTGCTCGACGGCCCGTTCGACCAGCCGCCGACAGTCGGCAACGACCCCGACGTCCGCCGGTATGAAGCAGGCCCGGCGGCCCAGGTCCCGGATCTGCGCGAGCGTTTCCCGGGCCTGGTCGTTCTCGTGACGACTGTTGATGACCAGGTCCGCGCCCTCCTCGGCCAGCCGCAGGGCAATACCGCGGCCGATGCCCTGCGAGCCACCCGTGACCAGCGCAACCTTGTTCTCGAGCTTCATTCGGCACCTCGTGATGGGTCGATTACCTGTTCTGACGAGCCGGCAGCCGTTGCGTTCACGCCTGGGTGTTTACAGATGCTTCAGGGCCTGTCCGAGCGGTCAGGACGGCAGACAAGCACAGGCGGCAGGCGCACAATGGCGGGCTTTTCCACTGCCTTCGTTTCCAGGACATCCATGGCCACCGCCGATCTGCGCAAGGGTTATCTGCTGGGTCTGACGACCTTCAGCATCTGGGGCATGTTTCCGCTGTACTTCAAATCCATCGAGCAGTACGCCGCGCTGGAAATCGTCACCCAGCGGGCGATCTGGTCGGCGCTGTTCGGCACCCTGGTGCTGATGATCTGGCGCCACCGCGGCTGGTGGCAGGAGCTGCTTGCCCATCCCAAGCGGATCGGCGTGTTGATGATTTCCAGCCTGCTGATCGCCAGCAACTGGCTGATCTACGTCTGGGCGGTCAACCACGAGCACATGCTGGAAGCGAGCCTGGGCTACTACATCAATCCGCTGGTCAATGTGCTGCTCGGGTTGATCGTGCTGCGTGAGCGGCTGCGCCCGTTGCAGTGGCTTGCGGTGGCAATGGCGGTGATCGGGGTCTCCCTGCAACTGATTACCCTGGGCGAATTTCCCTGGGTGTCGATCGTGCTGGCGCTGAGCTTCGGCAGCTACGGCCTGTTGCGCAAGCAGGCGCCGGTCGCGGCCTTGCCCGGGCTGGTAGTGGAAACCTGGCTGCTACTACCGATCGCCCTCGTCTGGTTGTTCTTCTTTGGCAGCGGGCCCAGCACCGAATGGTCATTCTGGGCCACTCCCGAGGCGCTCTGGCTGGTCGCCGCCGGCCCCGTGACGCTGGTGCCGCTGCTGTGCTTCAACGCTGCTGCGCGGCACCTGCCCTATTCCACGCTGGGCTTCCTGCAATACATCACGCCGACGCTGCTGCTGATTCTCGCGGTCTGGGTCTTCAACGAGCCCTTCCCGGCCGACCGCCAGGTGGCATTCATCTGCATCTGGGCAGGGCTGGCCGTCTACAGCTATGACATCTGGCGGACCCTGCGCAAAAGCCCTGTACGCTAGGCGTTTCGGTCGGCCGGCTGCAGCTTGAGCTCGACCATCAGGTCGTCGGCCAGCGTCTCCAGATGCCCCTGAAGCTCGTCCAGCGACAACTCGGCGGGCACGGCGAGCAGCGCCTCGGCATGGAACAGCAGCTCGTTGGTCATCGGCGCCGGTAGCACATCGGTGTCCAGGCTCTCGAGGTTGACGCCATGGCTGGCCAGCAGGCGAGTGATGTCGCGAACGATGCCGGTGCGGTCGTTGCCGACCAGTTGCAGCTGGATCATCCGCCAGCTGCGCTCGGGCTCGGCACCGCTCGGCGCGACCACGACCCGGATGCCCTGTGCCTGAAGAGCATGCAGGGCCTCGATCAATCCGGCGTGGGCGGCGGTCGGCACCGCGACACGCAGGATGCCGGCGAACTGGCCCGCCATCCGAGACATCCGGCTTTCCAGCCAGTTGCCGCCGTGTTCGCTGATGCATTTGGCGACGCGCTCGACCAGCCCGGGCTGGTCTTCGGCGATGACGGTAAGAACGAGATCGTCCATCGATGGCTCCTCTTCATGATGGCCCGGCGACACCGGCCGCGCCGTTCAGTATGGCGGATTGCGCCTGGACGTCAGGCAGCTGACAAACTACCGCGTTCGCCGCCCGGATGCGCGTCCGATATGCGCCAGGAGCACCCGCGGCCAGCCAAAACACCCCTCGATCCGGCGGACTGATTTTCCCAACGGCTTCATGTAGTATCCGGCGGCCCGGACTACAAGAACCTAATCGTCCGTGTCGGAATGAAGAATCAAGTGAGGCGAGAGATGACTGAGCGCGTTGAAGTCGGTGGCCTGCAGGTCGCCAAAGTCCTGTACGACTTCGTGAACAACGAAGCGATTCCTGGTACCGGCGTCGACGCCGATGCCTTCTGGGCCGGCGCTTCCAGCGTCATCCACGACCTGGCGCCGAAGAACCGTGCGCTACTGGCCAAACGCGACGACCTGCAGGCGCAGATCGATGCCTGGCACCAGGCTCGCGCCGGGCAGGCTCACGATCCGGTGGCCTACAAGGCCTTCCTGCAGGACATCGGTTACCTGCTGCCAGAAGCCGAAGACTTCCAGGCCACCACGCAGAACGTCGACGAGGAAATTGCCCGCATGGCCGGCCCGCAGCTGGTCGTGCCGATCATGAATGCGCGCTTCGCGTTGAATGCCGCCAACGCCCGCTGGGGCTCGCTGTATGACGCGCTGTACGGCACCGACGCCATCTCCGAAGAAGGCGGCGCGACCAAGGGCCCGGGCTACAACGAGATACGCGGCAACAAGGTCATCGCCTACGCCCGGGCTTTTCTCGACGAAGCGGCGCCGTTGGAAACCGGCTCGCACGCCGACGCCACCGGCTATCGCGTCGAAAGTGGCAAGCTCACCGTCGCGTTAAAGGACGGCAGCACCACCGGCCTGCAGAATCCCGCCCAGCTACGCGGCTTCCAGGGCGCCGCCGACGCCCCGATCGCGGTCCTGCTCAAGCACAACGGCATCCACTTCGAAATCCAGATCGACCCGGCCAGCCCGATCGGCCAGACCGATGCCGCCGGCGTGAAGGACATCCTGATGGAATCGGCGCTGACCACCATCATGGACTGCGAAGACTCCATCGCTGCCGTCGACGCCGACGACAAGACCTTGGTCTACCGCAACTGGCTGGGCCTGATGAAGGGTGACCTGGTCGAGGAGCTGGAAAAGGGTGGCAAGCGCATCACCCGCGCCATGAACCCGGACCGGGTCTACACCCAGGCCGACGGCAACGGCGAGCTGACCCTGCATGGCCGCTCCCTGCTGTTCATCCGCAACGTCGGCCACCTGATGACCAACGATGCCATCCTCGACAAGGACGGCAACGAAGTGCCCGAAGGCATCATGGACGCGCTGTTCACCAGCCTGATCGCCATCCACAACCTCAAGGGCAACACCACCCGCGCCAACAGCCGCACCGGCTCGATGTACATCGTCAAGCCGAAGATGCACGGCCCGGAAGAAGTCGCCTTCGCCACCGAGCTGTTCGGCCGTGTCGAGGACGTCCTCGGTCTGCCGCGCAACACCCTCAAGGTCGGCATCATGGACGAGGAGCGCCGCACCACGATCAACCTCAAGGCCTGCATCAAGGAAGCGCGTGAGCGCGTGGTGTTCATCAACACCGGCTTCCTCGACCGCACCGGCGACGAGATCCACACCTCCATGGAAGCCGGCCCGGTCGTGCGCAAGGCGGCCATGAAGGCCGAGAAGTGGATCAGCGCCTACGAGAACAACAACGTCGACGTGGGCCTGGCCTGCGGCCTGCAGGGCAAGGCACAGATCGGCAAGGGCATGTGGGCCATGCCCGACCTGATGGCGAGCATGCTCGAGCAGAAGATCGGCCATCCCATGGCTGGCGCCAACACCGCCTGGGTACCCTCGCCGACCGCTGCGACCCTGCACGCGATGCACTATCACAAGGTCGACGTCTTCACCCGCCAGGCCGAGCTCGCCAAGCGCGAGAAGGCCTCGGTCGACGACATCCTCACCATCCCGCTGGCACCCCGCACCGACTGGAGCGAGGAGGAAAAGCGCAACGAGCTGGACAACAACGCCCAGGGCATCCTCGGTTACGTGGTCCGCTGGATCGATGCTGGCGTCGGCTGCTCCAAGGTGCCGGACATCAATGACGTCGCGTTGATGGAAGATCGCGCCACGCTGCGCATCTCCAGCCAGCACATGGCCAACTGGCTGCGTCATGGCGTGGTCACCCGGGAGCAGGTCATCGAAAGCCTCAAGCGCATGGCCCCGGTGGTCGATCGCCAAAACGCCGGCGACCCGACCTACCGCCCGCTCGCCCCGGACTTCGACAACAACGTCGCCTTCCAGGCCGCGCTGGAGCTGGTCCTCGAAGGCACCAAGCAGCCCAACGGCTACACCGAGCCGGTCCTGCACCGCCGCCGCCGCGAATTCAAGGCCAAGAACGGCCTATAAACCCCGCAGTTGCTGCAAAGGAACCGCCCTACGGGGCGGTTTTTTTATGCCCAGCACCTGCTGGACGGCGCTCAAGTTTGGGCTGCGACAACCGATAACGTGACCCGGATGCCATTCTTAGTCACAATATTTCAGACAGATGGCATTTCGCTATTACGTGCTGTCTCGTAGTATCCGCCGCCCGCTGTGGAGTCGATGCATGTTCAAGAATTTGTCCCTGACCGCAAAGCTGTCGCTGGTCCCTGCCGTCGCCCTGCTCGGGTTGATCCTCTACGTCGGCTACACCTCGCTGCAGCTGTCGGCTACCGATTCGCGCCTGGTGACATTGGAAACCCAGAGCTATCCGACGCTGGAAAAAGCCGACGCGGTGATCTTCCAGTTTTCGCGTATTCCTGGCTTGCTGAACAATGCTGTGGCGGCAGGTGAGCCTGGCATTCTCGATGAAGCGCGTGAGGTGCTGAGCCAGATCGACGCAGAGCAGCAAGCACTAGGATCGCTGCTAAGCAGCCAACCACAACGCCGACAGGCACTGGATGGCTGGCGCAGCGCGGTCAAGATTTATGCCGAAAACGCCCTGAGCGCCTCGACAAAACTGATTGACGGCAGCGCCTCCTTCGACGACCTGCGACCCAACCTGGATCGCATGGCCGGTGACCTTGCCCAGGCTCAGAAGCTGGCAAGCGACTTCCGCACCGGCGCGTATCAGGATTTCCAACAGACCCTGGCCGAGACCCGCGAAGCCAACGAAGCCACCACGCGCCTGGGTATCATCCTCAGCCTGGTACTAATCGTGGTGGTCAGCCTCGGCGCCTGGCTGGTGATTCGCAGCGTGATGGCCAACGTGCGCGGTGTAATCGCATCGCTGCAGTCCATCGCACGCGGCGATGGCGATCTGACCCAGCGAGTGAACATCCAGTCGAACGATGAAATCGGTGCGATGATCGAGCTGTTCAACAGCTTCCTAGACAAGCTGCAGGGCACTATCCGTCAGATCATCGAAGCGGCCAGCCCACTGACACAGGTATCCAAGGAACTGTATGACCTGACGCAAGGCTCGGAAGAGAACGCCAAGTCGCAGCAGCACCATACCGATTCGATCACCCGCGACATTCTCACCATGACCGGCAGCATTCAGGAGGTCGCGCAGCGTTCGCAGCAGGCTTCCGATGAAGCCAACTCCGCTGCGCGCCAGGCCGCCGCCGCGCGTGAACACGTTGGCAGCCTCTCCAGTGGCATCAGCGATCTGGGCAGCAGTGTGATGAGCGCCGTGCAGGCCATGGAGCAACTGGAAGAGGAAACCCAGGAGGTTGGCTCCGTACTTACAGTGATTCGCAGCATTGCTGAACAGACCAACCTACTTGCGTTGAACGCTGCCATCGAAGCCGCCCGCGCCGGCGAGCAGGGCCGCGGCTTCGCCGTGGTGGCTGACGAGGTGCGCAACCTGGCGCAGAAAACCGCCGCCTCCACTGCCGAAATCCAGCAGATCATTCAGCGTCTGCAAAGCAGCGCCAATACCGTGCTCAACGTCATGAACAGTAATGGCGAGAAGTCGCGCGCCAGCATCGAGCGTTCGGTCGAAGCGACCCAGCTACTCGAGACCATCGCGCGCACCGTCAATCAGATCGACGAACTCAACGCCGGTATCGCTCAGTTCACTCAGGAGCAGATCGGTCTGTCGAGTTCCATCCAACAAGAAACCCAAGTGTTGCAGCAGGACGCACAAGCAACCGCAAATGGCGCCGAAGCCACTGCCCGTCTGGGCGAGCAATTGGTCAGCACGGGCGATCACCTGCGTGCGGCCACGGCCCAATTCCGCGTTTAAATGCTTTAGGAGCAACCTGATGACCGCAGTACGTGTTATCGGCTTGGCAGCCGTCTGCCTTGCAACCACTCAAGCCTTCGCCCTGGAACAGGGTGAGCACCGTTTCAATGGCTTCGGCACCGTCGGCTTTACCCATCTGGGCGGCGAAGACGACGGCCGCAGCTATGGCGTGCAGAGCCAGACCAACGATTCCTGGCGCGGCGACCAGCTGTCCAAGTTCGGCGCCCAGCTGAGCTACGGCATCACCGATACCGTTGGCGTGACCGTTCAGGCCACTGCCAAGGCGCAGCAGGATGAGTGGAAAGCCAACTTGGAGTGGGCCTACCTCTCGTGGCAGACCACCGACCAGCTGATGCTCCGCGCCGGCCGCCTGCGCAGCCCGGTCTACATGTATTCCGAAAGCCTCGACGTCGGTTACAGCTACCCATGGCTGCGCCTGCCGGACGAGGTCTACAGCCAGGTCCAGGTAACCAATTACGAAGGCGTCGACGCGGTCTACACCGTGCCGCTCTCCTACGGTTCGGTAACCGTTCAGGTAGCGGGTGGTCAGGCAAAGAACCGTGACTACTATGCCTACGACGAGCAGTTCGATATCGACTACGGCAATCTGTTCGGCGCCAGCATCAGCCTGGCGAGCAACAATTTCGGTACGCTGCGCGTCGGCTATGTCGAAGCGGATATCAAGACTGACATCAGCGGCACCGTAGATGTCGGCGGCGGCGTGATGGCGCCCCTGACGCTGCTCAGCCTCGACAAAGAAAAGGGCAAGTTCACCTCGATCGGCTACCAGTACGACAACGGTAACTGGGTCAGCAGCAACGAGTGGACCTCGCGCATGATCGAGAACGACGGCATGGAGTCGATCGACTCCTTCTACCTCATGAGCGGCCGTCGCTTCGGCGATTTCCTGCCGCACCTGACCTATGCACAGCTGGACGACAACGGCGGTCGCCAGAGTTCCTGGACCCTGGGCCTGAACTACCAGGCCGCGCCAACCGTGGTGGTCAAGGGCGAGTACAAGCGCGTCGATACCAAGAACGGCTATGACGGCGTCTTTACCCGCAACGCCCAGGAAGTCTACGAGAACGCTGCGTACGACCTGACCGGGGGGTTCATTGGTACTCCGGCACGCAACTACGACGGCGACATCGTTTCCGTCGGCGTCGATTTCGTATTCTGAGGAGCGTCCCGATGAAAGTATCCGTTCGCATCCTCAGCTGCGCAGCGCTGCTCGGCATGGCCTCCGTGTCGCAGGCTGACGTCGCCGTGATCGTCAATCCCGGCGCGGCCAAAACGCCGTCGCAGTCCGAGGTGGCCAACATCTTCCTGGGCAAGGACAAGTCCATGAAGGGCGTCGACATCAAGGACTGGACCCCGGCCAAGGAAAGCTTCTACTCCGCGGTCACCAGCAAGAACGAATCGCAGCTGAAGTCCTACTGGTCCGGCCTGGTGTTTACTGGTAAAGGCCAGCCGATGGCAAGCGTCGCCAACGACGCAGCGGTCGTCGCCAAGGTTGCGGCCGAAGCCGACGCCATTGGCTACGTCGACGCCGCGGCAGTCGATGGCTCGGTCAAGGTGCTGTTCACCCTGCCGTAGCCTCCCGCCCTAAGCTGAAAAAACCGCCCTTCGGGGCGGTTTTTTTATGGTGTCACGGCTATATCAGGCACTCCGTATGGCGCAATTCGGCCTGCCCGCGCAAGGCGACTCGCGACTAGACTTACGTCCAATGTGCCACGCCCTACCCGCAGCCCACCATTGTGCGCAAAAAATGGAAGCCAACATGAGCAAAGCCGATGCTTTCGCCGAGGCAGGCAAAACTGCCGTGCTGCAGAACATCCATGGAACCATGGAGTTCCTGCGCAAGTATCCGCCGTTCAACCAGATGGAGCCGGGGCACCTGGCCTACCTAGTGGAGAACTGCCAGCTGCGCTTCTACAGCGCCGGTGACTGCATCATTTCGCCGGACGACGGCGTCGTCGAACACTTCTATATCGTCAAGCAGGGGCGGGTTCACGGGCAGCGGCCGCATACCAGCAAGCGCGGCACCGATACCACCTTCGAGGTGATCGTCGGCGAATGCTTCCCGATGGCCGCGCTGATGGGCGAACGCGCCACCCGTACCGGCCATTTCGCCGCTGAAGACACCTTCTGCTACCTGCTGAACAAACCGGCGTTCGTCAAACTCGTGTCCAAGTCGGCCTCCTTCCGCGACTTTGCCATGCGCGGCGTCAGCAGCCTGCTGGACCTGGTGAACCAACAGGCGCAGATGCGCGCGGTGGAGAGCCTTGGCGAGCAGTACTCGCTGGAAACGCGGGTCGGCGAGCTCGCCCTACCTCACCCGGTCTCGTGCCTGCCGACGATGCCGCTCGCCGAAGCCGTGGGGCTGATGCATGAAAACAACGTTGGCAGCGTGGTCATCACCGATGAGGCGCTGCATCCCCAGGGCATCTTTACCCTGCGCGACCTGCGCCGGGTGATCGGCACCGGCACCACTGACCTGGCGGCACCGATCGCCGGCTTCATGACCCACGATCCCTTCCACCTACCGCCGGACGCTACCGCCTTCGATGCGGCCATCGCCATGACCGAGCGCCATATCGCACACGTCTGCGTGGTCGAGGACGGACTGCTGCGAGGCGTGATATCCGAGCGCGACCTCTTCTCGTTGCAACGGGTCGATCTGGTACACCTGGCGCAGGCGATTTCGCACGCCGATAGCGTCGAGACGCTGGTGATCATCCGCAGTCGTATCCTGCAGCTGGTCGACAACATGCTGGCCCACGGCGCGTCCTCGACGCAGATCACACACATCATCACCCTCCTTAACGACCACTCGGTCTGTCGGGTGATCGAGCTGGCCATCACCGACCTCGGCGATCCCGGCGTGCCCTTCACCTGGCTGTGCTTCGGCAGCGAGGGCCGACGCGAGCAGACGCTGCACACCGACCAGGACAACGGCATCCTCTTCGAGGCCGAGGACGCCGCCGAAGCCGCGCACATCCGTGGCCGTCTGCTGCCGTTGGCCGAACGCATCAACCAGGATCTGGCGACCTGTGGCTTCACCCTGTGCAAGGGCAACATCATGGCCAGCAACCCTCAGCTGTGCCTGTCGCGTCAGGAATGGCAGCGCCGCTTCGGTACCTTCATCCGCGAAGCCACACCGGAGAATCTGCTCGGCAGCACCATCTTTTTCGACCTGCGGGCGATTTGGGGTCCGTGTGAAGGCTACGAGCAGCTGCGCGCCTACCTGCTGGAGGAGATCGCCGAGAATCGGCTTTTCCAACGCATGCTGGCCGAAAACGCCCTGCGCCATCGCCCGCCAGTGGGGCGGTTCCGCGACTTCGTGGTGTCGCGCAAGGGCGATGGCAAGGCCACGCTGGATCTCAAGGTGCAGGGCCTGACGCCCTTCGTCGACGGTGCGCGTCTGCTCGCCCTGGGCCATGGCATCGGCACTTGCAATACCCTCGACCGACTGCGCCAACTGGTGACGGAGGGCGTCATCGACGAAAAGGATGGCGCGGCCTATGAAGAGGCCTACCATTTCATCCAGCAGACCCGCATGCAGCAGCATCAGCAGCAGGCTCGCCAGGGCCAGCCCTATTCCAACCGGCTCGACCCGGATACGCTCAACCATCTGGATCGTCGCATTCTGCGCGAGTCCTTCCGTCAGGCTCAGCGCCTGCAGAGCAGCCTGGCGCTGCGTTATCAGTTATGAACATGCCCTGGTTCAGGTTAAGAGGTCCGGCGCTGGACCTCGATCAGCTAGAACGGCGGGATCAGCTGCTACCACCAGCCGCTTTGGGTACCGTGCCACTTCGCGAGCAGCGGCTCGTCGTGCTCGACGTCGAGACCAGTGGCCTCGATCTGCGCAAGGACATCGTGCTGTCCATCGGCGCCGTGGTGATCGCACACGGCGGTATCGATCTGGGCGACCAGTTCGAGTCCACCCTGCTACGCCCGGCTCAGAAGATCAGCGAAAGCGTGCTGATCCACGGCATCGCTCCGAGCGAGCTGGAGGCCGGCGATGATCCGGTCGAAGCCCTGCTCGATTTCATGGAGTTCGTTGGCGACAGCCCGATCCTGGCCTTCCACGCCGGCTTCGACCAACGCATGCTGACCCGAGCGCTGAAGCAGACCCTCGGCTACAAGCTGCGCCATCCGTTTCTCGACGTCGCCGAGCTTGCCCCGATGCTCTGCCCGGACAACCGTCCGCGGCAAAATGGCCTGGACGACTGGTGTGCGCACTTTGGACTGCAGGTCATGCAGCGCCACCACGCCAGCGCCGATGCCCTCGCGACCGCCGAGCTGGCGCTGATACTCCTGAGCAAGGCGCACCGGCAAGGTGTGGACAATCTGCTGACCCTCAGCCAACGCCTGGCCAACTGGCGTCAGCGCCAGCAGGCCAATTTCATGTAGCGCCTCAGCCGGCCGCCAGTGCTCGACGGCTCGATTCAAGCCAGAAACGAAACGACGCCCATCCCGGGAAGGATGGGCGTCGCGTTTAGACGGGTCGGCCGCCCGTTCATGGCGGCCCTGACGTTAACGATCCGAGGTGCAGATCGCCTGGTAAAGCGCTCCCTGCTCGTCCAGCTCGGCCACGCTCTGCGCCTTGGCTTCGCCGGCGTCATTAAGCTGGAACATCACGCGTTCGGCGCAAAGGGCCTGGTATGGCAGGCTCTTCACGGTAGAAACCAGATGTTGCTTCTCGAAGCGATACAGGACAAACCGGGCCACACGCCCCTGATCGGTGTCCTGAATCTGCGCATTCGCTCGATCCAGCACCGTGTAGACCAGCGGCATGGGGTAGGCCAGAGTCCAGGGCCGCCACAGCATGCTGCCCTCTTCACTCGCTACCACCACGGCGCCCTCCGGCAACCGTGCCTGCTTGGCGTCAAACCAGCTGTACTCGTAATAAACCGTATAGCTGAACATGCCCAGGCCGGCGAACACCGGGATGATCCACTTCGGCAGCCGCTTTCGAGTAAGGGAGCGCAACAGCAACGCGATGCCCGCACCTGCTACAGCAGCGACAATTGCAGCGATGAGATGCCAGATCATAAACAGCTTCCTTAAAAAAATCGGGCTTCCATATGGAAGCCCGACTCTACTTCAGCATCAGACCAAGTCTGACAATTGGCGCATTATCAGTTAGTGATCAAGCGCAACGCCAGCACCCTTCGGGGTACGAACGCTCTCGACCAGATCCTGAATCTCCTGCGGCGGAGCCTCGGTAGCCATCGAAACGGCGTAGGCAACAGCGAAGTTCAGAATCGCACCCACGGCACCGAAGGCCTGCGGGGAGATGCCCATCCACCACTGATCAGGCGTGTTCGGGATGCTTGCGGTGCCCGGGATGAAGAACCAGCCCAGGTACAGGAAGATGTACACGGCGGTGGAGATCACACCAACCAGCATACCGGCGACAGCGCCCTTGCTGTTCACGCGCTTGGAGAAGATACCCATCATCAGCGCCGGGAACAGGCTCGCTGCCGCCAGACCGAACGCCAGTGCAACCACCTGGGCGGCGAAGCCCGGTGGGTTCAGGCCCAGCCAGGTTGCCAGCAGAATCGCGGCCGTCATGGACAGACGGGCTGCCAGCATTTCGCTCTTCTCGCTGATCTTCGGATTGATGAGTGTCTTGATCAGGTCATGACTGATGGCAGACGAGATCGCCAGCAGCAGACCCGCAGCAGTCGAGAGCGCAGCAGCAATAGCACCCGCAGCGATCAGACCGATGACCCAGCCCGGCAGGTTTGCGATTTCCGGGTTGGCCAGAACGATGATGTCATTGTTCACGGTCAGCTCGTTGCCGTTCCAGCCACGCTCCTGCGCAGTCGGAGTGAAGGCAGCGGAGGCGTCGTTGTACATCTGTACACGACCATCGCTGTTCTTGTCTTCCCACTGGATCAGACCGGTACGTTCCCAAGTCTGCACCCACTCCGGACGATCTTCGTAGCGGATCGCTTCGGCAGCCGGGCCTTCTGGATAGATGGTGTTCACCAGATTCAGACGCGCCATCGAGCCAACGGCAGGGGCGGTGAGGTACAGCAGGGCGATGAAGACCAGAGTCCAGCCAGCCGACCAGCGAGCATCAGCTACCTTCGGTACGGTGAAGAAGCGAATGATTACGTGCGGCAGACCAGCGGTACCAATCATCAGCGACAGGGTGAACAGGAACATGTTCAGCTTGTTGTCGACGTCAGCGGTATACGCTGTGAAACCGAGGTCAGTTACCACCTGGTTCAATTTCTCGAGCAGCGGCAGACCGGATTCGGTATGGGTGCTGAACATGCCGAGCATCGGGATCGGGTTGCCAGTCAGCTGCATGGCGATGAACACGGCCGGAATGGTGTAGGCGATGATCAGAACCACGTACTGCGCCACCTGGGTGTAGGTGATGCCCTTCATGCCGCCGAATACCGCGTAGGCGAACACGATGGCAGCAGCAATCCAGATACCAGCGGAGTTGCTCACTTCCAGGAAGCGGGAGAACGCCACGCCAGCACCCGCCATCTGACCGATTACGTAGGTAACGGAGATGAGGATGAGGCAGACGACCGCCACCAGGCGCGCGCCACGGCTGTAGAACCGGTCACCAATGAAATCCGGTACGGTGAACTTGCCGAATTTGCGCAGGTAGGGTGCCAGCAGCATGGCCAGCAGCACGTAGCCACCGGTCCAGCCCATCAGGTACACCGAAGTGGCATAACCGCCAGAGGCGATCAGACCGGCCATGGAGATGAAGGACGCTGCGGACATCCAGTCAGCTGCGGTCGCCATCCCGTTGGTCACGGGGTGAACGCCACCACCGGCGACGTAGAACTCTTTAGTCGATCCAGCGCGAGCCCAGACCGCGATCCCGATATAGAGCAGGAACGAGGCGCCCACGAACAGCATGTTGATCCAATATTGGCTCATGGTGGTTACTCCTCAACCCCGAATTCCTTGTCCAGTTTGTTCAGCCGCCACGCGTAGTGGAAGATGATCGCAATGAACACGATGATGGAACCCTGTTGAGCGAACCAGAAACCCAGGTCAGTCCCCCCGACCGGGATACCCGCCAGCAAAGGGCGCAGAAGAATGGCGAAGCCATAAGAGACAAGAGCCCAGACCACCAAGCTCCATGTTATGAGGCGAACATTCGCCTTCCAGTACGCAGCAGCATTTGTTTTGTCGCCGTCGGCCATGACGTTCTCCGTCTTATTGTTATTACAGGTGAAGGAAACCACAGCCTGAATTTAGCAAGGATACGCGACGGAAAGAAAGCCCCGACTTTAGTCTGACAAGCGCTCTGGATCGCCTGCTGAGCCGCTCTGAGAGGCTGTCTGCTGCGCCCGTGACACTAGGGTGTGAAGGCGCACCAAGCGCTACGGGGCCCGACTCGCCAGTCACCGGCAGCGGGGAGGCGGCAAGGCAAGTGAATCAAACAGCTCCAACCTCGATTTAGAAACTCCCTCGACCAATTAAATAATCATTTTTTAATCTGCAGACTAATCGGCCGCCCGACTTAATAGCGCAATTACGACAAAAACCAATATCAATTAATTGCAGGCAAGCCACTGATTATCTGTGGCCGCGCCATATAAAAAGCTATTAATTAAAAAAACGGGAGCAACGCCGCGGCGCGCCTGCCGCCAGGTGGGCGGACGCGCCGTCATTCGACAGGTTGGAGGGCTCAGCACGCCGGGCGGCCTGCTGTGTACTTCTGCGCCGGATCGATGGCCGCCTCGAGATCGCGGATGGCCGTGGCGCCGATCAGCAGGGGATAACGGAAATGGCTACGGTCGGTCAGGTTGACCTCGGCGTCGCGTAGCTGATCGCCGATGCACAGCTGCATCTGCACCACGGGCCGTTCGGCGACGTCCGGACCTCGCTCGGCGTCGGTGTCATCGTCCGGGTCGGATTGCTCCTCGGCGCGGGTCTTGATTTCGGCGATGCGCGCCAGGGGTTGTTCGTACAGGGTGTCGTCAGCCCCTTCGACCGCCAGGCGAAAGCGCACCCAGTCCTCGCCATCGCGCTCGAATCGCTCGATATCGCGCGCTGACAACGAGGCGGTCATCGCCCCCGTGTCCATCTTGGCTTTCAGGGTCTTGCCGATCTCTTCGATCTTGATCTGTTCGTAGCGCCCGAACAGGGTCGGCTCTGCGGCGACGACGGGAAGGGTCAAGGTACTCAACAGCAACAGCAGACGGGACAAAACGACCTCCGGGGTTTCTTCTGACCTTCCTTCGGACCCGTCTCGCCCCCGGGGGTTCGCCACGCGGCGGTGCCACGCCGACGCCACCGGCCTGCTAGACTGCTGGCCCGTCCCTCCAGCAGATTATCGCCGTGCCCCGTTCCGCATTCGCCACCCTCCCCCTCAGCCCCGCCACGCTGGCCAACCTGGAGACGCTCGGCTACCTCGAGATGACGCCGATCCAGGCGCAGAGCCTGCCGGTCATGCTCAAGGGCATGGACCTCATCGCCCAGGCCAAGACCGGCAGCGGCAAGACAGCCGCTTTCGGCATCGCCCTGCTGGAGCCCATCAATCCACGTTATTTCGGCTGCCAGGCGCTGGTGCTTTGCCCGACGCGTGAGCTGGCCGACCAAGTGGCCAAGGAGCTTCGCCGGCTCGCGCGCTCGGCCGACAACATCAAGATCCTCACGCTCTGCGGCGGCGTTTCCATCGGCCCGCAGATCGGCTCGCTCGAACACGGCGCGCATGTGATCGTCGGCACGCCCGGGCGCGTCCAGGAGCACTTGAAAAAGGGCTCGCTGAAACTCGACGGCCTGAACAAGCTGGTACTCGACGAAGCCGATCGGATGCTCGACATGGGTTTCTACGACGCCATCGCCGAGATCATCGGACAGACCCCGAGCAAGCGGCAGACCCTGATGTTCTCGGCCACCTACCCGGCCGGCATCAAACAACTCGCCTCGACCTTCATGCGCGATCCGCAGCAGGTCAAGGTCGAAGCGCTGCATGACGACACGCAGATCGAGCAGCGCTTCTACGAAATCGACCCCGAAGCGCGCATGCAAGCGGTCGTTCGCATCCTGGGCAGCTTTCGTCCGGAGTCCTGCGTAGCCTTCTGCTTCACCAAGCAGCAATGCCAGGAACTGGTCGATGCGCTTACCGCAAAGGGCATTTCCGCCATGGCGCTCAACGGCGACCTCGAGCAGCGCGACCGCGATGAGGTCCTGGCCATGTTCGCCAACCGCAGCCTGTCGGTGCTGGTCGCAACCGATGTCGCCGCCCGCGGGCTGGATATCGACGCGCTGGACATGGTGATCAACGTCGAGCTGGCGCGCGACTCGGAAATCCATATCCACCGCGTTGGCCGCACCGGGCGGGCCGGCAAGAAAGGCATCGCCATCAGCCTCGTTGCGCCTGCCGAAGCCCACCGCGCCCAGGCTATCGAGGATCGCCAGAAAGCGCCGCTCAACTGGCAGTCCTTGAGCGACCTGCAGGTGCAACCAGGCAGCCCGTTGCAGCCGCCCATGGTCACGCTGTGCATCGCGGCCGGCCGCAAGGACAAGCTGCGCCCCGGCGACATCCTCGGCGCGCTGACGGGCGATGCGGGGCTTCCCGGCACGCAGGTGGGCAAGATCGCGATCTTCGACTTTCAGGCGTTCGTCGCCGTCGAGCGAGACGTCGCCAAGCAGGCCCTGAATCGCCTCAATGCCGGCAAGATCAAGGGCCGCTCCCTGAAGGTCCGCACGCTTTGAGCAAAACCGGGAAATAACGAGCCTGCCGCCTCCTCGCGTGCAGGCTCGTTGCGAAACGGATTGCCCGTTCCGTAGAGCGTCCGCGCCTTGCTCGATGCATCGAAGCGAGCGGCGCGACCGGCGAACCCAACGACATCCTGTCGCTCGGCTCGCCTCGGGAGCGGATTACAGCGAACCGCGGGCCCAGGGGCCCCAGATGGCGAACGTGATGCCGGGGGTCTGGATGTTGACGAACAGGAAATGCCCGGTCGGATCGAAGCAGGCACCGCAGAACTCACGGTTGCGGTAGTCGCCGCCGGAAACCTTTTTGCCGGCCGCAGCGGCCTGGACGTCCTCGAAGACCACGTTGTTCTTGGCGAAGATGTAGGCCTCGCCCGCGTCGGTCAGGCCCAGCAGACGTTCGCCGAAGCCGTACATGTCCTGCACACCGCCGCCGTCTTCGCAGAGCAGCACGCCGCCGCGCGGGCTGACAGTGACGTTGTCCGGGTTGTTGGCGATCTCGGCGTCGGTCGAGGCGAAGATGCAGGTCAGCCGATCGGTCGCCAGGTCATGCATCCACACCGCGCCGCGGCCATAGCCGGCGCGACCCTGGGCATCGGTACCGGCGCTGGTGTCGACGATGTAGAGCTTGCCTTCGCTGTACCAGATGCCTTCGCCACGACTCATGCTCAGGCCGCCCGCACGGCGAGCCTGTGCATAGGGGCCGCTGCCTTCGGGCTGCGGTTCGAGGTCCGGGTTCGCCACCTCCACCCATTCGAGCTGGTAGCTGTCGCCCTGCCGCGGCGCGTGCAGATCGACCAGTTCACGGTTGCGCACACGTGCCGCCTGGAGGATGCCGCCCGCGGCCAGGGAGCCGGGCTGCTGGCTGGCGTCGGTGGGGATGTAGCGATAGTAGCCAGCGCGGTTGCGCGCGTCCTCGGTCAGGTAGACGTAACTGTTGCGCGGGTCGACGGCGACCGCCTCATGCGCGAAGCGGCCCATCTGGATGATCGGCTGGCCGGTGGTCAACGCCGGGTCGGCTGTGACTTCGAAGACATAACCATGCGCGCGACCGCCCACGCTGGTGTAGTCGGCCGTGGTTTCCTCACAGGACAACCAGGTGCCCCAGGGCGTGACACCGCCGGCGCAGTTGGTGCGGGTGCCACCCAGGCTGGGTACGGTGCGCACCGGCTGGTCGATGCCGCGGGAGAAATACAGGTTGGTGGTACCACCGGCCGGGCGCTGGCCGTTGGAGAGGGTCACGCCGTCGTAGATCCCGTTGGCTTCGATCAGGCTCCCCGTGCCGGCTTCATGGTTGCGTACCAGCACGATTTCCGGGCCATTGGCGCCGCGGCGCACCGCGATCACGCCCATGCCGTCATGGGACGTCGGCACCGGTTGGCCGTTTTCCATCATGTCGCCGGTCCAGGAGAAGCTCTTGTATTGGAAGCCGTCCGGCAGTTGCAGCAGCTCCAGGCCGGTGGACAGATCACGCGTCGGGCGCAGCGGGCCGTAGCTGCTGCGCACCACGCCTGCGTTACGACCCTGGGCGTTGCGCGCGGCAAAGGCCTGCAGCGTGCCCAGAAATGGCGTGGTGGCGACTACAGCGGCAACAGCGCCACCCTTGAGCAGACTGCGGCGGCTGGCATCATGTTCACGGTTCATGCGGTGTCCTCTGTTTATAGATTGGAAGGAGGGGCGGCATGAATGAAGCCAGACGAATACGGCGAAACGATGACCATGCGGTTTCGTTCCGGTGATGCGGGATCAGTGGTCGGTATAAGCTTTGCTACGTTTGTCGTGACGCCGTCATCTGAACCGCGTCCAATCCGTTTCTCCATCAGCCGGTCGGACCCTTTGCATGCGCTCACCCTCGCTCAGCCACTCCCTGCGGCGCCTCTGGGCGCTGGACAAGTTCGGCTACAGCCTGCGCGTCGCCATCGCGCTGGCATCGAGCATGGGCCTGAGCTGGTATCTGGCCGAGCCATCGATGGTCATCCCGTTGTTTCTGGGAGTCATCGCCAGCGCCTTGGCCGAAACGGACGACAGCTGGCTGGGCCGTCTCTCGGCGCTGCTGGTCACGCTGTTCTGCTTCAGCATTGCTGCGGCGTCGGTCAAGCTGCTGTTTCCCTACCCCTGGGTGTTCGCGCTGGCCATGGCCGCGGCAGCGTTCTGCCTGGTGATGCTCGGCGCGCTGGGTGAGCGTTACGCGACCATCGCCCAGGCCACACTGATTCTTTCCATCTACAGCATGATCGCGGCCGATCAGCGCAGCGGCGCAGGCCTTCATCCCTGGCGCGACCCGTTGTTGTTGCTCGCGGGCGCCGCCTGGTACGGCCTGCTGTCGATCGTCTGGAACGCGCTGTTCGCGCACCAGCCCGTGCAGCACAGTCTGGCCCGCCTGTATCGCGAGCTGGGGCAGTATTTCAAGCTCAAGGCCGCTCTGTTCGAACCGGTACGGCAGCTGGACGTCGAGGAGCGCCGCCTGGAACTGGCGCAGCAGAACGGTCGGGTCGTCAGCGCGTTGAACGCCACCAAGGAAACCCTGTTGCATCGCCTGGGCAACGGCCGCCCGGGCGTCAAGATCAGCCACTACCTGAAGCTGTATTTCCTCGCCCAGGACCTGCACGAGCGGGTCAGCTCGTCGCATTACCCCTATCAGGCGTTGGCCGAGGCCTTCTTCCATAGCGACGTACTGTTCCGCTGCGGACGGTTGCTGCGCCTGCAGAGCGTGGCGTGCGCCGAACTGGCGAACGCCATCCAGTTGCGCCAGCCCTTCCGCTACAGTGAAGCGAATGCGCAGGCCCTGGCCGACCTGGAAGCCTCGCTCGAACACCTTCGCCTGCAGAGCAACCCTGCCTGGCGCGGGTTGCTGCGCTCGCTGCGTGCGCTGTCCGGCAACCTCGGCAACATGCAGCGCCAGCTCGCCAGCGCCAGCAACCCGGATGCGCTCGAAGGCGAGCAGGACAGCAGCCTGCTCGATCGCGAGCCACAGTCGCTGCGTGATGCGCTCGCGCGCATCCGTCTGCAGCTCACGCCGACCTCATTGCAATTCCGCCACGCCCTGCGCATGAGTCTGGCGCTGGTGGCCGGCTACGCCGTGCTGCATACCATCCACCCGGACCAGGGCTACTGGATTCTGCTGACCACGGTCTTCGTCTGCCAGCCGAACTATGGGGCGACGCGGATCAAACTGGTCCAGCGCATCACCGGAACGGCGCTCGGCCTGGCCGTCGGCTGGGCACTGTTCGATCTCTTCCCCAGCCAGCAGGTGCAGGCACTGTTCGCCGTGGTCGCCGGCGTGGTGTTCTTCGCCGCCCGCAGCAGCCGCTACACCCTGGCAACCGCCGCCATCACGCTGCTGGTGCTGTTCTGTTTCAATCAGGTCGGCGACGGCTACGGGCTGTTCTGGCCGCGACTGGTCGATACCCTGATCGGCAGCCTGATCGCCGCCGCGGCGGTATTCCTGATCCTCCCCGACTGGCAAGGCCGCCGCCTGAACCAGGTGGTGGCCAACACCCTCAGCCGCAGCGCCGACTACCTGCGGCAGATCATGGCGCAGTACGAAAGCGGCAAGCGCGACGATCTGGCCTATCGATTGGCCCGACGCAACGCACACAACGCCGACGCCGCGCTCTCGACCACGTTGTCGAACATGCTTCTGGAGCCCGGCCACTTCCGTAAAGATGCCGAGACGGGCTTTCGCTTCCTGATCCTCTCGCACACGCTGCTCAATTACCTGTCGGGCCTGGGCGCCCATCGCGAAAGCCTGCCGGACGATGCCCGGGACGCCATGCTCGAGGACGCAGCGGCGCGCCTGGCGACGAGCCTCGACGAGCTGGCCAAGGCGCTGCAGGACAACCAGCCCGTCGCGGTGTACAGCGAGGCCGAGGAAGCGCTCGCCCAGCAGCTCGAGCAGGCACCGGAGGAGATGGACGACGCGCACCGGCTGCTGCAGACCCAGCTGGGCCTGATCTGCCGGCAACTGGCGCCGCTGCGCGGGATGGTGGCGCACCTGCTGCGCCAGGGGTCTCCGGCTCAGGGCTGAGGCAGCGCCGAGGGCACCGGCAAGCCGTGGCGGGCGAAGATCGCGGCGTAAGTGCCATCGTCGGCCATCGCGGCGATCTCCCGATCGAACGCCTCCAGGATCGAGGCTCGTCGGGGGTGGTCGTTGCGCACCACCAGTGACAGGTCCAGCACGCGGAACTCGCCCGGCACGAAGCTCAGAAGGTCGCTGGCGTCGGCCAGTTCTCGGTCGAAGTGAAACTGCGCGGTCAGCTCGTCCTCGAGCGTCAGGTCCACACGACCGGCGAGCACCATTCGAGCAGCCTGGACGAAATTGATGGCGTAGCCGATATGCAAGCGCTCGTCAGGCGGCAGCTCATCGCCATAGGCGTAACCGCGGCTCAGGGCAATGGCGTAGCCCGTGAGGCTGTCGACCCCGTCGTAATGGACCTTGTCTTCGCTGCGCTGCACCCAGCGCATGCGATTGCTCAGGAACGGGCGGGAACTGCTGGCGAAGCGCGCGCGTTTCGCCGACCACCAACCGTTGACCATGTCGTAGTCACCGGACTTCAGTCCGCGCAACGCGCGTTCCCAGGGCACCTCGACATACTGGACCTGGTAACCGGCCCGGCCCAGCGCGGTGCTGATGAGATCGACCGAAAGTCCCGAATTGGGCAAGCGCTGATCCGTATAGGGCGGCCAGGCGTTCCCCGCCAAGCGCAACACCTCGGCCACCGCCGACGTGGACGCCAGCAGTGTCAGCAGCAATACCCCCATCATCCCGCCCACATCCACACCCTCATGGCAGAACGCTACCCTCTTCAGCAAAGCACAATTTCGCGACGCTGCCGAACTGAATGAGTTGGCGCCTCGCACCGTTGCTGCAGGGCTTCTGAACCCGGAGTACCATGCCGCGTTTTACACACCCTACCGAGGTGGCTGTGTTACAGACAGAGGTGGTGATCATAGGCGCCGGCGCGGCGGGGCTGATGTGTGCCTTCACCGCGGCGGCGCGAGGCCGGCGCGTCCTGCTGCTCGACCATGCCAACAAGGCCGGCAAGAAGATCCTCATGTCCGGCGGTGGGCGCTGCAACTTCACCAACCTGTACACCGAGCCGGCCAACTTCCTGTCTGGCAACCCACACTTTTGCAAGTCTGCCCTGGCCCGCTACACGCAATGGGATTTCATCGATCTGGTCAGCCGCCATGGCATTCCCTATCACGAAAAGAAGCTCGGCCAGCTGTTTTGCGACAACAAGGCCAGCGACATTCTCGGCATGCTGATCGACGAGTGCCAACAGGCGGGCGTCGACCTGCGTCTGGACACGGCCGTGCAGTGCATCGACAAGACTGAAATCGGCTTTTGCCTGCAGAGCGACGCCGGCGAGCTCCACTGCCAGTCGCTGGTCATCGCCACCGGCGGCCTGTCGATCCCGACCCTCGGCGCCAGCGGCTTCGGTTATCAGGTGGCGCGACAGTTCGGTCATACCGTGCTGCCGACCCGCGCCGGGCTGGTCCCCTTCACCGTCACCGACCCATCGCTCAAGGCCATGTGCGAGGCACTGTCGGGCACCTCGGTCGAGGACTGCCAGGTCACCTGCAACGGCCAAAGCTTTCGCGAGAACATCCTGTTCACCCATCGCGGCCTGTCCGGCCCGGCGATCCTGCAGATTTCTTCCTACTGGCAACCGGGTGATGTCGTGGAGATCGATCTGCTGCCGCACCTGGACCTGCCGACCTGGCTCGATGAGCAGCGCCACGAGCGGCCGAACACCGAGCTCAAGACGCTGCTGGGCGAGCTGTTCACCCGCAAGATGGCGACGCTGCTGGCCGAGCACTGGTTCGAGTCGCGGCCGCTGAAGCAGTACGGCAAGGCGGAGCTGGAGGCCATCGCCGAGCGGCTGGCCCGCTGGCAACTGGTGCCGGCTGGCACAGAGGGCTATCGCACCGCGGAGGTGACTCTCGGCGGCGTGGACACGCGCGAGGTGTCGTCGAAGACGATGGAATCGCAAAAGGTGGCGGGGCTGTATTTCGTCGGTGAGGTGCTGGATGTGACCGGACACCTGGGCGGTTTCAATTTCCAGTGGGCCTGGGCATCCGGCTACGCGGCGGCCCAGCACGTCTGAGCCGCCAGGGTGCGGCGGCCCGGACGAAGCGCCCTTCCGTTATTCGTTGGACAAATTGGACGGCGGCGATACCTCGCGCGGCCCGGCTGGATCCGTCGCGGTGTTCTGGTACTCCTGCTGGTTACGCTCGTTGTTCTCCATGGCCGAGCGCTCGTCATCAGGCGAGCACGCACCCAGCAGCAGCGCCAAGGGAAACGCCAGTAAAACGGCGACTGGTCGGGTGTTCATCGAAAACCTCCTCGCATCGGATTGGCCCGGACGGGCGGCTGATTCGCCGCCCTCCCCGCTCGATTACTGAGCAGCGCCCGTACCGGTGCCGGTGGTATTCGGCGCAGTGCCGGCGCCGGATTCAGTGCCCATTCCGCTGCCGTTATCGCCGGGCGCGGTATTCATATCGCCGGACTCGCCTGTCGTCATGCCTGCACCGGAGCCGTTGCTGGTGCCGGTTTCAGGGCTGGTGTTGGCGCCAGTGCCGGTAGTGCCGGAGTTGCTCGGCGGCGTGCCGGTCGAGGGCGCCGCGGGCTGTTCGGTAGTTGGTTGCGGTGGTGTTGCCTCGCGCTCGCGCTCCTCGTCGGGACCACAGCCAACGAGCAGCAGACCAAGAAGAGGGGCGGATAGATAAGCAAGACGCATGAAAACCTCCAACAGATAGTCAGGCCGACCCGAGGCCGGCGGCATTCGGATCCCTAGGGACCCTCTGAAGAGGTTGACCCTGCGAAGCGCCATGAGTGCCCACCGGGCCTCGACCGTCCGCCCGACGGTCCCGGGTGCGATCAGGATGCCATCTGCTCGAACGACCAGAGCCCATAGCGTAACAAGCGGAACACCATGGGATGGCAGCAGATCGGGACGGGGTTATTGATGCAGATCAGCCGGGGCGCAGCGACAGGTTGGCGTCGCCGGAAAGGCGGGCAGCAGAGAGGTAAACGGGGCGGGCCATGAGGCCCGCCCGGGGGATCACGCCGCGTTACGGGCGCTGAATTCCTTTTTCAGACGAGTCCTGAGTTCGGCCATTTGCTGACCCATCTCCTCGAGCCGCTTCGCGTCGAACAGCTCGCGTGCCTGAGGAAACATCTCCTCCTCCTCTTCCTCGATGTGATGCTCGAGCAGCTCCTTGCACACCTTGGCGCGGCCGGAGAACTCCAGGCTCGACGGGTCGGTCGCCTTCAGATCGGGCAGAACCAGCGCGTCCACGGTGCGGTGCTCCTCCTTGGCTTCGTGGTACATCTTCATCTCCTCCTTGCCACCTGCTTCCTTGTAGGCCGGATAGAGAATCTGCTCTTCGATCTGGGTATGGATGGACACTTCCATTTCCAGCTTCTGCAACAGCTCAGTGCGCGTCTTGACGGCACGCTCTGTGGTGTCGGTCAGGCGGGAAAGGAGGTCCTTCAGGGTCTCGTGATCTTCGATCAGCAGGTCGATAGCATTCATGCGGCTTCCTCATCATTCATCAGGTCTGCGACGCCCGGGCTCTGCGGCCCGGTGCGCGCGTGGCTGCTGGCGGCAGCGCTTGAGTGCGAGGCTCGGTTCAGCGGCCTCACGGTCGGTCAGGCGTATTCGTACGTGGGCAGTCCCGTACGGCTCTGGCTCTGCAGGCGTGCAATCGCGGGGGACATTCCGGCCTCCAGGGCTAGGTCACGGCGAATCGAGCTGACCACCCATTCCAGCTGGATGTTGGTCTGCGTCTGCCCTTTGGACAGGGCGCGTTTGATGATGTCGCGGTCGTCATTGCGCAACGTCAGCAGAAGCCCGCCATCCGGACGCGGCACGGTGACAACTTCGAACTCGGGGAACGCGGCAGCGAGAATTTTTTCAGCGGCGATCATTGTTTTTACTCCGGTTATGTTTCCAGCGTACGGAGCTAGAGCACCGTTCGTGCCAACCGGGCGAAACATCAAAAACCGCTTAAATCAGTGACTTGCATCACATAATGGCAATTTGTCTGCGTGCAAAACGCATGAAGCAGCGGAATTCGGCATGCATTCTGCTGTCCCGGCCGGAATAGCTGGCAATGCCCAAGCCACGCCGCGCCGGCAGATCGAGCCGGTCTAACCGGGGCGCAACCGGCCCGCAAACCGGGGGGTCAGGTGATCGATAGGGCGCCTATCCGCGGCGCCAGACGCTGGCGAGCCAGGGTTGCTGGTCACGTGGCAAACCAGCGGGCCGGTAGTAGTGCTCCAGTTCGACGAAACCGGCTTTTTCAAGGCACTGACGCCAGGTCGGCCAGTCATACCAGGCACCGTAGCGCGTGCCGCTCCAACCCTCCTGATTGTCGCCCCGGGGATTGGACGTAAAGAGGACACCGTCGGGGCGCAGCGCGCTATGGAGCTTGCGTAACACGCCGTCCAGCTCACGACTGGGTACGTGAAACAGGACGGCATTGGCGAAAATGCCGTCGAAGGAGGCCGCCGGTAGATCCAACGCCAGAAATTGCTGATGCAGGACTTCGCAGCCAGTCGCTTCACGAGCCATTCGCACGAAGGGTTCCGCGCCGTCGAGCCCCACCGCGACGTGGCCCAGGGCGGTGAACGTCTTCAGGTCACGCCCGGGACCGCACCCCAGATCGAGAATGCGAAACGGCGCTTCGCCGCGAATATGCCTGAGCAGCGCCTCGATGTTCTGGCTGACATCGTGGTCGCGGGTGCCGTCGCGGAAGGCTTCGGCGTTTGCCCGATAATCGTCGAGCGTTCGTTCGGTGATGGCCTGGGTATCCAGATCCGACATGGTGATTCCCTCGTGGCGACCGTCGCGTAAACGTCTATTGGCTAGCAATTATCAAGTAGCGGTTGACGGAACGACCGATATCCATGAACTTGCATGGTGCGAGCGCGCTCAAACCCCTCGTCCAACGGTTCGCGGCCGAACCCAATCACCTTAGCGATCCGCATTCGAAAGATCGAGAACAGCTCCAATGAGCCATCCCACTGCCAAAGTCGTTCTGCTCGTTGAGGACGAGCCCCACATCCGCGCCCTGCTGTTCGACTACCTGGCCAGCGAAGGCTATGAGGTGCTGGAGGCGGCGGATGCCACTCAGGCCTTTGACATCCTGGCGACCAAGCCTCGACTGGACCTGCTGGTAACCGACTTCCGCCTGCCTGGCGGGATCTCCGGGGTCATGATTGCCGAACCGGCGTTGAAGCTGCGCCCGGAGATGAAGCTGATCTTCATCAGCGGCTATCCGATCGAAATCTACGAGTCCGGCAGCGAAATCGCGCGCTCGGCGCCGATCCTGGCCAAGCCCTTCTCCCTGGAAACCCTGCGCAATCAGATTCAGCAGCTGCTCGGCTGAATCCCCCGGCATCTTCACCCTTTTTGTGGCCCCTGATGCAACGAGCCCGCACAGGGCGGGCTCGTCTTCATTGCAGCGCGGCTCAGTTGACCTTGGGGTCGAGCTCGCCACTGGCGTAACGCTGGAACATGCCTTCCAGGGAGATCGGCTTGATCTTCGAGGCGTTGCCGGCGGTGCCGAAGGCTTCGTAGCGGGCGATGCAGATGTCGCGCATGGCGGCGACGGTCTTGGCCAGGTACTTGCGCGGGTCGAATTCGCTGGGGTTCTTCGCCATGAATTCGCGGATGGCACCGGTGGAGGCCAGACGCAAATCGGTGTCAATGTTCACCTTGCGTACGCCGTACTTGATGCCCTCGACGATCTCCTCGACCGGCACGCCGTAGGTTTCCTTGATGTCGCCACCGTACTCGTTGATGATTTTCAACCACTCCTGCGGGACCGAGGAGGAGCCATGCATCACCAGGTGGGTATCGGGGATGCGCTGGTGGATTTCCTTGATGCGCTGGATCGACAGGGTGTCGCCGGTCGGCGGCTTGGTGAACTTGTAGGCGCCGTGGCTGGTGCCGATGGCGATGGCCAGGGCGTCGACCTTGGTCTTGGCTACGAAGTCCGCGGCCTCTTCCGGATCGGTCAGCAGCTGGCTGTGATCCAGGGTGCCTTCGGCGCCGACGCCGTCTTCTTCGCCGGCCATACCCGTTTCCAGGCTGCCCAGGCAGCCGAGCTCACCTTCAACCGAGACGCCACAGGCGTGGGCAAAGGCGACGGTCTGCTGAGTCACGCGGACGTTGTACTCGTAATCGGACGGGGTCTTGCCGTCTTCCTTCAACGAACCGTCCATCATCACCGAGCTGAAGCCCAGCTGGATCGAACGCTGGCAGATGTCAGGGCTGGTGCCGTGATCCTGGTGCATCACCACCGGGATGTGCGGGAATTCTTCCACCGCCGCGAGGATGAGGTGGCGCAGGAACGGCGCGCCAGCGTATTTGCGAGCGCCGGCCGAAGCCTGGACGATCACCGGGGAGTCGGTCTTGTCGGCCGCTTCCATGATGGCTCGCATCTGCTCGAGGTTGTTCACGTTGAAAGCCGGCACGCCGTAGCCGAATTCGGCGGCGTGGTCGAGCATCTGGCGCATGCTGATGAGTGCCATGGTTTCCTTTCTCCCGGTTAGGGTCGATTAATCGTCTGTAGCCTGCCGCAGCGGCTGGCGGTATTCAAACACCGCGCAGCATGGCGCGGCATTGTAGTGGCGGACGGGGCAAAAGCCATCCGCTAAAAAACGCAGAGTCCGGACATAACCCGCCAATCAGAGGGTAATCAGCGAAGCGCTGCAGCCATGGGCCAGCAGCTTGTCGTCGGCGATCCGGTAGACCAGCGCTTCGTTACCTTTGTCGTGAAAGGCCACTACGCCATCGCTATAGAAAGCACCGCGGGTGGCTGGTTCCTTGCGCAGAGTATGAACCCCTTCGCTGTCGCCAATTTTCAAGTCCACCACCTGCCGGCTTTCATCGGCATAACGCCAGGCGATGTGCTGCGCACTCTGGCATTTCCAGCGGACGAAGGGCGCGTCGGGCCCGGATTGCCAGTGGCCACAACCGCCGAGCATCAGCGCGGCGGCGGTGGTAATGAACAGGCCTTTCATTGCTTCTCCTTGCCTGGGCCGCCTCGTTTCAGGGGCAATCCTGTACGTCGGCGGTGGTGCCGGCGGTGGGGTCGCCGGTGCTCTGCATCTCTACGCGCTGGTCGTTCTGCGCGGTTGGGCTCTCGGCCGGCGGCGGATCGAATACTTCGCAGGCCGAATCCGGACCGGCCCCGGCACACCCGGCCAGGCCGAGCAGGCAAACAGCAATCGCGACATGACGCATGGTGAGTCTCCATTCCTTGTCTGGACAGAACAGAGACAGCGCCAGGCGCACAGGGTTGCCTTCTGCCGTTGCGCTTGACCGGTCGACGATCAGCCGGCGCGTTGCTCGAGCACCTCGACCGCTGGCAGCACCTTGCCCTCGACGAACTCGAGGAAGGCGCCACCGCCTGTGGAAATATAGGAGATCTGTTCGGCGACGCCGTACTTGTCGATGGCCGCCAGGGTGTCACCACCACCGGCAATCGAAAAGGCATCGCTCGCGGCGATGGCCTTGGCCAAGGTCTTGGTGCCTTCGCCGAACTGGTCGAATTCGAAGACACCGACCGGGCCGTTCCAGAGGATGGTCTTCGAGGACTTCAGCAGCTCGGCGAACTGCGCGGCGGTCTTCGGCCCGATGTCGAGGATCATGTCGTCGTCGGCGACCTCGTCGATCGACTTCACGGTCGCGGCAGCGCTTTCAGCGAACTCCTTCGCGACCACGACATCGACCGGCAGCGGCACGCTGACCTTGGCCGCGATGGCCTTGGCCGTATCGACCAGGTCCGGCTCATACAGCGACTTGCCGACTTTGTGCCCCGCCGCGGCGAGGAATGTATTGGCGATGCCACCGCCGACGATCAGCTGGTCGCAGACCTGGCTCAGCGAGTTCAACACGTCCAGCTTGGTCGATACCTTGGAACCGGCAACGATCGCCGCCATCGGCTTGGCCGGGCTCTTCAGCGCCTTACCCAACGCGTCCAGTTCGGCGGCCAGCAACGGGCCGGCGCAAGCGATTTTGGCGAACTTGGCCACACCATGGGTCGAGCCCTGGGCGCGGTGCGCGGTGCCGAAGGCGTCCATGACGAAGACGTCGCACAGCGCGGCGTACTGCTGCGCCAGCTCGTCGGTGTTTTTCTTCTCGCCCTTGTTGAAGCGCACGTTCTCCAGCAGCACCAGCTCGCCGGCCTTGACCTCTACGCCGCCCAGGTAGTCCTTGACCAGCGGCACCTCACGACCGAGGGCCTTGGACAGGTAGTTGGCGACCGGCTTGAGGCTGTCTTCCTCGCTGTAGACGCCCTCTTCCGGCCGGCCCAGGTGCGAGCAGACCAACACCGCAGCACCTTTTTCCAGCGCCAGCTTGATGGTCGGCAACGAGGCCAGGATGCGTGCATCGCTCTTCACCGCGCCATCCTTCACCGGCACGTTGAGGTCCTCGCGGATCAGCACGCGCTTACCCTGGAGGTCGAGATCGGTCATCTTCAAAACGGTCATGTTGGTCTTCCTTAAAGGTCGAGAAGCAGCGATGTTCCAGGCGCGGGCCGCTAGCGGCGATGAGCCACGCCCAGATAATGATCGGTCACATCGAGCATGCGGTTGGCGAATCCCCACTCGTTGTCGAACCAGGCCAGCAGGTTCACCAGTCGCGGGCCGGACGCGCGCGTCAGGCTGCCATCGACGATCGCCGAATGCGGGTCGTGGTTGAAATCACAACTGGCATGCGGCAACTCGGTGTAGGCCAGCAGGCCATGCAAAGGCCCGGATTCGGCGGCTTCGCGCAGGATTCGATTGACGCTGTGCGCATCCGTGTCACGCGAGGTCTGCACGGTGATGTCCAGGCAGGACACGTTCACCGTCGGCACCCGCACCGCTTTGGCCTGAATCCGCCCGGAGAGTTCCGGCAGCAGACGCTCGATACCACGCGCAAGCCCTGTGGACACCGGAATCACCGACTGGAAGGCCGAGCGGGTGCGGCGCAGGTCGTCGTGGTGGTAGGCGTCGATCACCGGCTGGTCGTTCATGGCCGAATGGATAGTGGTGATCGAAGCGTATTCGATACCCACCGCCTCGTTGAGCAATTTGAGCAGCGGCACGCCGCAGTTGGTGGTGCAGGAGGCGTTGGACACCAGCCGCTCGGCCCCGCTCAGCTGTCCCTGATTGATGCCCATCACCACGGTGGCGTCGACATCGCCGGCGCCGCTCATGGGTTGGGAGAACAGCACGCGCGGTACGCCGGCGTCGAGGAAACGCTGCCCGCCCGCACGGGTGTTGTAGGCGCCCGAGCATTCCAAGACCAGGTCGATGTCCAGTGCACCCCAGTCGATGGCCTCGGGAGTCGATTCGCGCAGCACCTTCACGCAGTCGCCGTTGAGGTGCAGGCAATCACCCTCTACGCCGACCTCGCCGGGAAAGCGCCCGTGGGTGGAGTCGAAACGGGTGAGGTATTCGATGCTGGCCATGTCGGCCAGGTCGTTGAGCGCGACTATCTGGAAATCGAAGGCCGCACCGCGTTCATAGAAGGCACGCAGCACGCAGCGGCCGATGCGGCCGTAGCCGTTGAGGGCGACGCGATAGGGACGGGCGTTGGCCATTGGATTCGTCGATCCTGGCGGTGGAAAACCGCGTTGCGGGTTTTCCACCCTACGGAAGGTGGGGTTACGCCGGATAGCCGACCGCGGTCAGCCATCCGGCGTCGCGATCAGTCTTCCAGCAGCTCTTCGGCCACCGCGAGGATGTTGTCGACGGTGAAGCCGAACTCCTCGAACAGCTGGTTGGCCGGGGCCGACTCGCCGTAGGTGGTCATGCCGATGATGCGGCCGTCGAGGCCGACGTACTTGTACCAGTAGTCCGCATGCGCCGCCTCGATGGCGATGCGCGCACCGACTTCCACCGGCAGCACCAACTGCTTGTAGGCCGCGTCCTGGGCATCGAACACGCTGGTGCAGGGCATGGAGACGACGCGCACCTTGCGGCCCTGTTCGGCCAGCTTGCCGGCGGCCTGGACCGCCAGGCTGACTTCCGAACCGGTGGCGATCAGGATCAGCTCCGGCTCGCCGACACAGTTCTTCAGGATGTAGCCGCCGCGGGCGATGGCCCCTTCGGTTTCGTTATCACGCACATGGAACGGCAGGTTCTGCCGCGAGAAGATCAGCGCGCTCGGGCCGTCCTTGCGCTCGACCGCGTGCTTCCAGGCCACCGCGGATTCGACGGTGTCGGCCGGACGCCAGGTATCCAGGTTCGGCGTGGTGCGCAGCGCAACCAGCTGCTCGACCGGCTGGTGGGTCGGGCCGTCTTCGCCGAGGCCGATGGAGTCGTGGGTGAACACGTAGATCACCCGCTGCTTCATCAGCGCCGACATGCGCACGGCGTTGCGCGCGTATTCCATGAACATCAGGAAGGTCGCGCCGTAGGGAATCAGGCCGCCGTGCAGGGCGACGCCGTTCATGATGGCGCTCATGCCGAATTCGCGCACGCCGTAGTAGATGTAGTTACCGGATGCGTCTTCCTCGACCACCGGCTTGACGCCCTTCCACAGTGTGAGATTGGAGCCGGCCAGGTCCGCCGAACCACCGAGCAGCTCCGGCAGCAGCGGGCCGAAGGCGTTCAGGCAGTTCTGGCTGGCCTTGCGGCTGGCGATGGTCTCGCCCTTGGTCGCGACTTCACGGATGAACGCGCTGGCCTTCTCGGCGAAGTCCGCCGGCAGCTCACCGGCCATGCGCCGCTTGAACTCGGCGGCCAGGGCCGGGAATTCGGCCTCGTAGGCGGCGAAGCGCTTGTTCCACTCATTCTCGGCGTCGGCGCCCTTCTGCTTGGCGTCCCACTCGGCGTAGATCTCGGCAGGAATCTCGAACGGCGGGTGGTTCCAGCCCAGCGCTTCGCGGGTCAGGGCAATCTCGGCGTCGCCGAGCGCAGCGCCGTGGGATTCTTCCTTGCCCTGCTTGTTTGGCGAACCGAAGCCGATGATGGTCTTGCAGCAGATCAGCGTCGGGCGGTCGCTCTTGCGGGCGGTGTCCAGCGCGATCTGGATCTCGTCGGCATCGTGGCCGTCGACGTTGCGGATCACCTGCCAGCCATAGGCCTCGAAGCGGCGCGGGGTGTCGTCGGTAAACCAGCCGTGCACCTCGCCGTCGATGGAAATGCCGTTGTCGTCGTAGAAGGCGATCAGTTTGTTCAACCCGAGGGTACCGGCCAGCGAGCAGACCTCATGGCTGATACCTTCCATCATGCAGCCGTCGCCCATGAAGACATAGGTGTTGTGATCGACGATGGCGTGGCCCGGACGGTTGAACTGCGCCGCCATGACCTTCTCGGCCAGGGCGAAGCCCACGGCGTTGGCCAGGCCCTGCCCCAGCGGACCGGTGGTGGTTTCGACACCGGCGGTGTAGCCGAACTCCGGGTGGCCCGGGGTCTTGCTGTGCAGCTGGCGGAAGTTTTTCAGGTCATCGATGGACAGGTCGTAGCCGGTCAGGTGCAGCAACGAGTAGATCAGCATCGAACCATGGCCGTTGGACAGCACGAAGCGGTCACGGTCGGCCCATTGCGGGTTGGTCGGGCTGTGCTTCAGGTGGTCGCGCCAGAGCACTTCGGCGATGTCCGCCATGCCCATGGGGGCACCCGGGTGGCCGCTGTTGGCTTTCTGCACAGCATCCATGCTGAGGGCGCGGATGGCATTGGCTCGCTCACGACGGCTGGGCATCGCTGAATCTCCTGCGGGGGTGTACGTAGAAAAAGGCGGCCATTTTCCCCTACCGAGCGTGGTGGGGCAATGACTGAATGAGGGCCTTCGCCGCGGTCATTCCAGCAGGCGGATGCCGCGATTGTCCCTGTCCGGCAGGTGCCGCAGCAGGTGCTCCTTCATCCGCGTCAGGGTGACCGGCGTCTCGCCACCGGCAGGCCAGACCAGGTAGTAGCTGTCGCCGGAGCGGACCGCCTGATCGAACGGCAGCATCAGTGACCCTTTCTGCAGTTCAGCCTCGACCAGCGCCAGATCTCCGATGGAGATGCCATGCCCCTGGGCCGCCGCCGAGATCCCCAGCTCCAGCGTGTCGAACAGTTTGCCCTGCTGCCACGCCACGGCATCGACCCAGCCGACCCGCTGGAGCCAGCGGCGCCAGTCCCGGCAATCCCGTGAAGGATGAATCAACTCGGCGTTGGCCAGACGTTCGAGCGTCCAGGGCGCACCGCCCTGAAAGCCGGGCGAACAGACCGGCACCAGCCACTCGTCGAACAGCTTCACGCGGTTCCAGTCAGCCGGGAAGCCGCCATGGCCGAGCAGGATCGCGCAATCGAAGGGCTCGTTGTGGAAATCCACGGCGTCGAGGTCCATCCAGGCGCTGGTGAGCTGGACGCGATCCTGCGGGTGGTGCAGATGGAAGTCATCCAGCACGCCGAGCAACCAGCGCATGGTCAGGGTCGACGGCGCCTTTAGCCGTAACGCATCACGCTGCCGGGTCACGGCGATGCAGGCATTCTCCAGGGTGCGAAACCCCGCGTTGAGCTCCTGCGCCAGCACGCGGCCGGTGTCGGTCAGTGCCAGCCGCGAACCCCGCCGCTCGAACAGCTGGCAGCCGAGGCTTTCCTCCAGCGTCTTGACGTGGCGGCTCACCGCACTCTGGGTGATGCACAGGCTTTCGGCCGCTTGTGTGAACGAGCCGAAGCGGGCCGCGACTTCGAAGGCGCGCAGCGCGTAAAGCGGCGGCATGCGCACCGTCATGCCGGGCACCGGTGGCATGAGTAAAACTCATCCGAGATGGCCGTTTTTTCCATTTTGCAACCCTCTGCCCCCCACCAATACTCGCCGGCTACCGGGCCAGCATTGCAATGGCACCGGCACCAGAACAAGGCCTACGCCGCACATAACGCTAGGGAAGGATGACATGCCCACACGCGAGTTTGACCAACTTTTATCTGCCAGCATTCGCCACGGGGGGCTCAGTCAGGCGCAGATGGCGCAGATCCTCGACTTCAAACTGTTCGGCAACGCCAAGGGCTTCCTGCTGCTGGAAGACACTGAGATCGGCGAGATCCCACCGACCCCCGCCTCGCGCCATGCGCTGGACAAGCCGGACACCCGCAGCGAGCGCCTGCTGTTGCAGGCCACCGCGCTGCTTGGCGAGCCGATCGGTTATGTGCAGGAGTCGGGTGGGGCCATCGTCAACAACTTCTTCCCGCTACAGAACCAGTCGCGTGCCGCGACCTCGGACAGCTTCGACACCGAGCTGGACCTGCACACCGAAAACGCCTTCCATGCCATCCAGCCGGATTACTTGCTGCTGCTCTGCCTGCGCCAGGATCCGGCTGCCGAGGCCATCACCTACATCGCCTCGGCCGAGCGCATTCTCGAGCGCCTTTCCTATGAAGACCAGGTGTTCTTCCTCAACGAGCCCTACAACTTCCTCTCGGATTACGGCCCCTGCGAGAAGAACCAGCGGATCGACATCGACAAGCACCAGACGGTGCTCTACGGCGACCCGGACGCCCCCTTCCTGCGCTTCGACCCGCAATTCATGGTCGCCTACAGCGACCGCGCGCAGCACGCCCTGGACCGGCTGCGCACCATCGCCTGGGACGTCGTCGAACCCGTGCGCATGAGGCGCGGCGATCTGCTGGTGATCGACAACCGTCGCACCGCGCATGCACGCAGCCCTTTCACGGCGCACTTCGATGGCAACGACCGCTGGATGCAACGCACCTTCGCCAGTTGCAACCAGCGGTTCTACACCGAGCGGCTGGGCAAACAGTCGCGCATTTTCGAACTGGTGACCGAACTATGACTGCTACCTACCTCGCCTTCGCCGCCGCCGTCGTCTTGCTGATCGCCTCGCCGGGACCGGTGGTCGCGCTGGTCATCGCCGACGCCCGGCGCAGCTGGCCGGCCTGGACCATCCTGGGCGGCGTGCTTTCGGCGCAGGTGCTGATGATCGCCGCCCTGGTGCTGATCTACCTGGCGCTGGACATGCAGCCGATCATCCTCGAATGGGGGCAGGTGATCGGCGGGCTCTACCTCATCTGGCTCGGTGCGGATGGGCTCTGCGGCGGTGGCGGCGACGCCCAGGATGCACCGCGCCCACAGTCGCATTACTTCTGGCGTGCCATGGCGGTAGGGTTGTCCAACCCCAAGGACATCCTGTTCTTCCTCGCCTTCCTGCCCGGCTTCATCCTGCCGGCGCAACCCTTCGCCCCGCAGGCGGTGACCCTGATCGCGATCTGGGCGCTGGTGGACATCTCGGTGCTGGTGACCTACAGCCTGGTGTCCCGCCAGTTGGCGAGCCGCGAAGGGCTGCAACGGGCGCTGGAGTTGGTGCCGAGCTTCTTCCTGCTGGGCCTGGGCCTGGTGTCCTGCGGCATGGGCGTCAATAGCCTGATCCATTGAGCGACAGCCAATATCAAAACTTTTTGATATTGGCATTGCTGGACGAAAAACGACCGACTAGACTGCGCCGCCTATGAGCCTGCGCATTCCCCGGATCTCGTTCGATCACAGCGACCAGCTCGCCGCCCTGTGCAAGGCCGGCGGCGATTCGCTGCGGCTGAACGTTCTGCGCGCGCTGGCCAGCGACTCGTTTGGCGTACTCGAACTGGCGCAGATCTTCGCCACCGGTCAGTCAGGCATCAGCCATCACCTCAAGGTGCTGACCCAGGCCGGGCTGCTCGCCACCCGACGCGAGGGCAACGCCATTTTCTATCGACGCGCCCTGCCGCAGGCCGACAGCCTGGGCGGGCGCCTTCACGCCGCGCTGCTCGAGGAAGTCGACCAGTTGGTCCTGCCGGCCGATGTGCAGGCGCGGATCGGGGCGGTGCATGCCCAGCGCAACGCCGCCAGCGAGGACTTCTTCGCGCGCATGGCCGGCAGCTTCCAGGCGCGGCAGGACATGATCGCCGGCCTGCCGCAGTACCGTGACAGCGTGGTGGCCCTGCTCGATGCGCTGAATTTTCCGAAGCAGGCCACTGCACTGGAAGTCGGGCCCGGGGACGGCAGTTTTCTGCCCGACCTCGCGCAGCGCTTCGCCCAGGTGGTCGCGATCGACAACAGCCCGGCCATGCTCGATCTGGCGCGCACTCGTTGCGAGCGCGATGGGTTGGGCAACGTCGAACTGAAACTTGCCGACGCCCTGCAGGACGAATGTCCGTCGGCCGACTGCGTGGTGCTGAACATGGTCTTGCACCACCTGGCCGCGCCGGGTGAAGCATTCAAGCAACTGGCGCGGCTGGTGAACGCGGGCGGCAGCCTGCTGGTCACCGAGCTGTGCAGCCACAACCAGAGTTGGGCCAGGGAGGCCTGCGGCGATCTCTGGTTGGGCTTCGAACAGGACGATCTGGCCCGTTGGGCCGATGCCGCGGGGCTCACGCCCGGCGAGAGCCTCTACATTGGCTTGAAGAACGGTTTTCAGATCCAGGCCCGGTACTTTTCCCGGCCCACCCCTGACAGCCGACTCACCCACCGGTAATAGGAAACCGATAGATGAGCGAATATTCGATTTTCACCTCCGAGTCCGTGTCCGAAGGGCATCCGGACAAGATCGCCGACCAGATCTCCGATGCGGTGCTGGACGCCATCATCGCCGAGGACAAGCACGCCCGCGTGGCCTGCGAGACCCTGGTCAAGACGGGCGTCGCCATCGTCGCCGGTGAAGTGACCACCAGCGCCTGGGTCGATCTGGAGCAACTGGTGCGCGACGTCATCATCGACATCGGCTACAACAGCTCGGACGTCGGTTTCGACGGCGCCACCTGCGGCATCATCAACATCATCGGCAAGCAGTCGGTGGACATCGCCCAGGGCGTCGACCGCAGCAAGCCGGAAGACCAGGGCGCCGGCGACCAGGGCCTGATGTTCGGCTACGCCAGCAACGAGACCGACGTGCTGATGCCCGCACCGATCCGCTTCTCCCACGCGTTGGTCGAGCGCCAGGCCGAAGCGCGCAAGAACGGCCTGCTGCCTTGGCTGCGCCCGGACGCCAAGAGCCAGGTCACCTGCCGTTACGAAGGTGGCAAGGTGGTCGGTATCGACGCCATCGTGCTGTCCACCCAGCACAACCCGGAGGTCAAGCATTCCGACCTCAAGGAAGCGGTGATGGAGCTGATCGTCAAGCACGTGATTCCGGCCGAACTGCTGCACAAGGACACCCAGTTCCACATCAACCCGACCGGCCAGTTCATCATCGGCGGCCCGGTGGGTGACTGCGGCCTGACCGGACGCAAGATCATCGTCGACACCTACGGCGGCATGGCCCGTCACGGCGGCGGCGCTTTTTCCGGCAAGGACCCGTCCAAGGTCGACCGTAGCGCTGCCTACGCCGGGCGCTACGTGGCGAAGAACATCGTCGCTGCCGGCCTGGCCGATCGCTGCGAAATCCAGGTTTCCTACGCCATCGGCGTGGCCCAGCCGACCTCGATCTCGATCAACACCTTCGGCACCGGCAAGCTCAGCGACGAGCGGATCGTGACCCTGGTCCGCGAGCATTTCGACCTGCGGCCGTACGCCATCACCACCATGCTCGACCTGCTGCACCCGATGTACAAGGCCACCGCGGCCTACGGCCACTTTGGTCGCGACCCATATGAAATGACGGTCGGTGGCGACACCTTCACCGCGTTCACTTGGGAAAAGACCGACAAGGCCGACGCCCTGCGCGCTGCCGCCGGGCTCTGACCGGCGCAAAAAAAAGCCCCGCCAGCGTTTGCTGAGCGGGGCTTTTTCGTGCCGGGCCGGCGCTAGTTCTTCAGCCGGTAACCGGTCTTGAAGATCCAGCCGATCAGCACCAGGCACAGTGCGAGGAAGCCCAGCGTCATCCCCAGGCTGATGCCGACATTGACATCCGACACGCCGTAGAAGCTCCAGCGGAATCCGCTGATCAGGTACACCACGGGATTGAACAGCGTGACGTTCTGCCAGAACGGCGGCAGCATCTCGATGGAATAGAAACTGCCGCCCAGGAAGGCCAGCGGCATGACGATCAGCGACGGCACTATCTGCAGCTTTTCCCAGCCGTCCGCCCAGATGCCGATGATGAAGCCGAACAGGCAGAAGGTCACCGCCGTCAGCACCAGGAACAGCGCCATCACGAAGGGATGGGCGATCTGGTAGTCGACGAACAACCGCGCCGTGAGCAGGATCACCACGCCGAGGATGATCGACTTGGTCGCCGCCGCACCAACGTAGCCGATGACGATCTCCAGATAGGACACCGGTGCCGACAGCACTTCGTAGATGGTCCCCGAATAGCGCGGCATGTAGATGCCGAACGAGGCGTTGGAAATGCTTTCGGTGAGCAGCGCCATCATGATCAGCCCGGGAATGATGAAAGCGCCGTAGGGGATGCCGTGCATCGCCTCCATCCGCGAGCCGATGGCCGAGCCGAAGACGACGAAATACAGCGAGGTGGAAATGACTGGCGTGGCGATACTTTGCAGCAGCGTCCGCCAGGTCCGTGCCAGCTCGAACAGGTAGATGGCGCGTATTGCGTGGAAATTCATGTGCGGCTGCCCTTTACCAAGCTGACGAAAATTTCCTCCAGTGAACTCTGGCTCGACTGCAGGTCCTTGAAATCGATGCCGTGCTCGGCCAGGCGCTTGAGCAGGTCGGCGATGCCGGTGTCCTCGTGCTGCGCATCGAAGGTGAACACCAGCTGGTTACCGGTGTCGACCAACTCCAGCGGGTAGCCGGCCAGCTCCGTCGGGATCTCTGCCAGCGGTCGCTGCAGGTGCAGCGTGAGCTGCTTCGTGCCGAGCTTTTGCATCAACTCCTGCTTGTCCTCGACCAGAATGATCTCGCCCTTGCTGATCACCCCGATGCGGTCGGCCATCTCCTCGGCTTCCTCGATGTAGTGCGTGGTGAGAATGATGGTCACGCCCCGCTCGCGCAGGCCGCGGACCATCTCCCACATGTCGCGGCGCAACTCGACATCCACGCCCGCGGTCGGCTCGTCGAGAAAGAGGATGCTCGGCTCGTGGGACAGCGCCTTGGCAATCATCACCCGCCGCTTCATGCCGCCGGACAGCTCGATGATGCGCGCCTTGCGCTTGTCCCACAGCGAAAGGTCACGCAGCAGCTTTTCCAGGTAGGCATCGTCCGGCGCCTTGCCGAACAATCCGCGGGAAAAACGCACCGTGGCCCAGACGCTCTCGAAACCCTCGTTGAACAGTTCCTGCGGCACCAGGCCGATCTTCGAGCGCGCGTCGCGGTAATCCCCGACGATGTCGAAGCCGTCGACCAGCACGCGCCCCCCGCCGGGGTTGACGATGCCGCAAATGATGCTGATCAGCGTGGTCTTGCCCGCCCCATTGGGGCCGAGCAGGGCAAATATCTCGCCCTTGCGGATCTCGAGGTCGATCTGTTTGAGCGCCGGATGGCCCGACGCGTAGGTCTTGCTCAGCTTCTCGATGGATATCACAGGCTGCACTGCTGGGTAACTCCGCAAGGGTTGGCTGGCGATTGTAAGGCGCGTTTGTTTAGCGTGCTAACCGACATGACATGGTTCGAAGCCAGCACGCAGCCTGACCAGGCGCAAGGGCGCCGGCCTGGCGCCCGGCATGCGTCGGCACAATGTGTTGTTCAGGCCGTCAGGGGCGGACATGGTTCAGTCCGCACGCCAGGAGCAAGGCATCGCGCTGCGCATTCAACATGAGCCAGCGCACGGCGAGCTGCGCCGCATCACGGCATCATGAGCGCCCCATTTGAGCAAGGACGCTCCTCATGCAACGCCTCATCGCGTTATCGCTTTGCCTCGTCGCGTCATTTTCATCCGCCGACTGCCCCGACTGGTCGCCCGACCGCGTCCAGACGGAAAGCACGGCCTTGCGCCAGCAGCTGGCCGAGTGGAACGACGCCTACCACCGCCGCGGCGTCGCGCTGGTCGAGGATGAAATTTACGACCAGGCGAACCAGCGCCTCGAGCACTGGCAGCGCTGCTTTCCGGGCAGCGCCGCTGCCCTGCCCGATCCACTGGCTACCGCTTCGGGCGAGCGCCCCCACCCGGTGGCGCAGACCGGCCTGGCGAAACTGGCTGACGAAGCGGCCGTCGCCACCTGGATGCGCGCGCGCGGCGACCTGTGGATCCAGCCAAAGGTTGACGGTGTGGCCGTGACGCTGCACTACCGCGACGGGCAGCTGGCCGCCGCCATCAGCCGCGGCGACGGTCGGCGCGGGCAGGACTGGACCGACACGGTGCGGCGGCTGCCGGCGGTGCCCGACCGCCTGGCTCAGTTGGGCGAGGTGATACTGCAGGGCGAGCTGTACTGGCGGCTCAAGGATCATGTCCAGGCGCGTGCCGGCGGTGCGGGCGCGCGTGGCAAGGTGGCCGGCGCGATGGCGCGCGAGTCGCTGGGCAAGGATGAGGCCGCGAATATCGGCCTGTTCGTCTGGGACTGGCCGAACGGCCCGAACGGCATGCAAGCCCGCCTCGACGGCCTCGCTGCGATGGGCTTCGGCGAGAGCGCGGCGCTGACCCGTCCCGTGGCGACCTCGGAGAGTGCTGCCCACTGGCGCGACACCTGGTATCGCCAACCGCTGCCCTTCGCCAGCGACGGCGTGGTGCTGCGCCAGGGTCGCCGCCCCGACGCCTCGCGCTGGCGGGCCGAACCACCGCACTGGGCCGCGGCCTGGAAGTATCCATTGCGCACCGCGCTGGCCGAAGTTCGCGAGGTAACCTTCAGCATCGGCCGCAGCGGGCGCATCACGCCGATCCTCGAACTCGACCCCCTCGAACTGGACGGCCGCCGCATCAGCCGCGTCAGCCTTGGCTCGGTGGATCGCTGGCGGGAAGCGAAGGTGTTGCCCGGCGACCAGATCACCCTGGGCCTCGCCGGGCATACCATACCGCGCTTCGAGGGCGTCGCCTGGCGTGCCCAGCAGCGGCACGCGATCGAGGCGCCCGAACCCGACGCTTATCATGCACTCAGTTGCTGGCAACCGACGCCCGGCTGCGAGCAGCAGTTTCTTGCCCGGCTCGTCTGGCTCGGCGGCAAGCAGGGCCTGGACCTGCCACACCTCGGCCCGGGCACCTGGAAGCGTCTGGTCGAGACCGGCGCGCTGCACGGCCTGCTTGACTGGCTGACCCTCGATGAAGCCCGGCTGCGGCAGACGCCGGGCATCGGCGAAAAGAGCGCGCGCCAACTGACCGCAAGCTTCCGCCTGGCCCGCACGCGGACCTTCGACGCCTGGCTGCGCGCCATCGGCCTGCCGCCAGGCTATAGCCCGGCAAGCGAAGAAAACTGGCAGACACTGGCGGCGCGCAGCCAGGCGCAGTGGCAAGCCGAGCCCGGCATCGGGGCGCGGCGGGCGCAGCAACTGCAGGCGTTCTTCGCCTCGGCCGATGCGCAGAGGCTGCAACGGCTGCTGATGGCCGAAGGCATCGCCGGCTTCCAAGGGCACTAAGCGGCCCTGCTTCAGTCTCAAGGCAAGAACAATAAGAACGGAGCGTGCATGATTGCCAGGCGATACATCCTGCTTCCATTGGCCCTCTGTGCCGGTCTGGGGCAATGGGCGATGGCGGCACCGGACCCAGCAGACCCTTGCGCCGACGCAAGACGAGCGATTGGAGAGCAGATCACCGAAGCGCGACTAAAGGGCGACAAGGCCAGACGCAGCGCCCTGGAAGAGCAGCTGCAGGCGCTGGCCAAGCAGTGCCGCGGCGTCACTCCGGTGCAACCCAATCACCTGGCGATCGAGCGGGCGACGCGCCTGGCCGACGAGCGCGAAGCCCAGCTGCGAGAAGCGCTGGGCAGCGGCGATCCGGCGCGGATCGAACTGAGCAAGCGGCGCCTCGATCATGCCCGCCGGCAACTCGAGGCGGCCAAGCGCTGACCGGTCGTCCAGGCGCCAGCGGATCAATAGTTGCGAAACTCCTTGTGGCAGGCCTCGCAGGCGTCTTCGACCTGCTGGAACGCCGGTGCGACACCTGCAGCCGTCAACGGGCCTGACGTGGTCGCCGATACCAGCGCCGCGGTGCGCGCCTCGAGCTCTCGCGCCAGTTCGTTGAACCGCGCCTGCTGCTGCCAGACTTCATCACGCGCATCGCTACCCGCCTCCTTGGCCTCGGGGTAGTACTGCCACGGCTGGCGCGACAGGTCATCGAGCGTCACCGCACCGCTGGCAAAACCCTGCGGATCGAACGCCAGGCGACCTCGCAGCATCCCGCCCAGGTCCTCCTTGACGTCGAGCATCTGCTGATAGATCGCCTTACGCTTGCCGAGCGGGGAATTGGGGTCGATACGGTCGCAGCCGGACACGGCGAGGACGGCAAGCAGCGAAACACACAACGGCAGCAACTTCATGGGCCACTCGATCAGCAACGGGACGGGCCGAGATTATCCCCGCTGCCAATCGATTCGCCAAACCGGCTTACTGCGACCATTGACCGCCCGCGCTTTCGCAATCGATCTTGGCTTGCGCACGATCGCTCGCGGCGTAGTTGTAGGTCACGATGCGCGCATCCTCCGGCACGGTCGTCGGTGCGGGCGTATCGGTCGCCTGGCTGCCGGTGGCGCGCTCATTCGCCAGGGTTTCGGGCGTCATGGCGGCGGTACAGACGCCGAAATAACCAGTCGGGCAGCTGTCGCGGATTTCGTTGCGGGTGTTCTTCACTGCCTCGTTGTCCTGGCAGACCCAGTCGATGGCGTCATCTTCGACGCCCTGGTATTCGAAGCACTTTTCTGTCACCACAGGCGGCGGCACGGCGCCCGACGTATCGACGGTGACGTAGCAGGAATTGGCCGCCGCCGGCAGGCTCAGCATGGCGGCAACGGCTAGCAGGACAGCACGGAACGCGATGTTCATGGTTGGCAGCTCCTGAGGACATTCGCCCGGCGAGGTTCACCGAACCCTGAGGCTTCGACCCGCAGGATGCGTGAGGAGTTCGTCCGCCGGAGGCCGGTGGCCGCTCGGCACCAATCCGGGCCGGGCAGGGTCAACAGAACACCACCCACCTGACAGGCCCTGAAATCCGCATGCTGGAACTGTCCGCCATCTTCATCAGCCTCACCGCGCTACTCGCCTACCTCAACTATCGCTTCATCGGTCTGCCGCCCACCATCGGCGTGATGGCAACGGCACTGGTGTTCTCGGTCTTGCTGCACGGCCTGGCGATGCTGGGGTTGCCAGCGTTCGAGCAGCGGATCGAAGCGCTGGTCGGGCGCATTGATTTCAACCACCTGCTGATGGACGGGATGCTCTCCTTTCTGCTGTTCGCCGGCGCGTTGCACATCAACCTGTCGGACCTGCGGGCGCACCGTTGGGCCATCGGGCTGCTGGCGACCGTCGGCGTACTGTTTTCGACCGCCGTGATCGGCGTCGGCAGCTGGTGGCTGCTTGAGCTGTTCGGTCTGCAGCCGCCGCTGATCTACTGCCTGCTGTTTGGCGCGCTGATCTCACCGACCGACCCCATCGCCGTACTCGGCATCATGCGTTCGGCGGGCGCGCCCAAGGCGCTGGAAACCACCATCGTCGGCGAATCGCTGTTCAATGATGGGGTCGCGGTGGTGGTCTTCACCGTGCTGCTCGGCGTGCTGGCCCGCGGTGAAGCGCCGAGCGCGGGAGAGGCGGTGTGGCTGTTCGTCGAGGAGGCCGGTGGCGGCATGCTGCTCGGCGCGCTGCTCGGCGCCCTGACCTTCGCCCTGCTCAAGAGCATCGATCAATACCAGGTGGAGGTCCTGCTGACGCTGGCGCTGGTGCTCGGTGGCTATACGCTGGCGACGCACCTGCACGTGTCCGGCCCGATCGCCATGGTCGTGGCCGGCCTGATCATCGGCAACCAGGGGCGCCGCCATGCGATGTCGCCGCACACCCGGGAAAACCTCGACAACTTCTGGGAGCTGCTCGACGAAATCCTCAATGCGGTGCTCTTCGTGTTGATCGGCATGGAGCTCGTGCTGCTGCCATTCAGCGCACAGTACCTGCTGATCGCGCTGTGCATCACCTTGCTGATCCTCGGCACACGGCTGGTCGCCGTCGGGCCACCCGCCCTTCTGCTGCGCCGGACGGGCCGAGCGCTGCCGAGCGGTACAGTGCGCATCCTCACCTGGGGCGGCCTGCGCGGGGGCATTTCGGTGGCCCTGGTCCTCGCGCTGCCGGCCAGCGAGGAGCGCAACCTGCTGCTCAACATCACCTACCTGGTGGTGCTGTTCTCGATCTTGGTCCAAGGGCTGAGCATCGGTCGCCTGGTGCGCCGGATATGCATGCAGCAGAGCGGCGAGCGGCACTGAGTCGGGCTTGGGATTGCCCGCGGTCACGGCTATACTCGCCGGGTTTCACACAGCCGACACCGTTCGGCCGTGCCCGCCACCTGTCCGAGGGGCGCTGCAGCAGGGCGGAAGCCTGTCTAAATCTCGCAAGCCGCGCGGCTGACCTGTCGCGCCGCAGCAGATCCAGACGGCTCCACCTGTCAGGCTCGGACAGGGCGTTAACCATACGCATCAACGGCGCCCATTCGCACAAAACGAATGGAGAACTCTTCAATGAGCGCTGTCATGACGCCTGCCGGTTTCAACGACTACAAGGTCGCCGACATTTCCCTGGCCGACTGGGGCCGCCGCGAAATCATCATCGCCGAGTCGGAAATGCCCGCGCTGATGGCCTTGCGCCGCAAATATGCCGCCGAGCAGCCACTCAAGGGCGCCAAGATTCTCGGCTGCATCCACATGACGATCCAGACCGCCGTGCTGATCGAGACGCTGACGGCACTGGGCGCCGAGGTGCGCTGGTCTTCGTGCAACATCTTCTCCACCCAGGACCAGGCCGCTGCCGCCATCGCCGCCGCCGGCATCCCGGTGTTCGCCTGGAAGGGCGAGACCGAAGACGAGTACGAGTGGTGCATCGAGCAGACCATCCTCAAGGACGGCCAGCCGTGGGACGCCAACATGGTGCTGGACGACGGCGGTGACCTGACCCAGATCCTGCACGACAAGTACCCGCAGGTGCTCGAGCGCGTGCATGGCGTGACCGAAGAGACCACCACCGGCGTGCACCGCCTGCAGGACATGCTGAAGAAAGGCACCCTGAAGATTCCGGCGATCAACGTCAACGACTCGGTCACCAAGAGCAAGAACGACAACAAATACGGCTGCCGCCACAGCCTCAACGACGCCATCAAGCGCGCCACCGACCACCTGCTGTCGGGCAAGCAGGCGCTGGTGATCGGCTACGGCGACGTGGGCAAAGGCTCGGCCGCCTCGCTGCGTCAGGAAGGCATGATCGTCAAGGTCAGCGAAGTGGACCCGATCTGCGCCATGCAGGCCTGCATGGACGGCTATGAGGTCGTCTCGCCCTACCTGAACGGCCAGAACGACGGCACCGACGCCAGCATCGACAAGGCGCTGCTGGGCAAGATCGACCTGATCGTCACCACCACCGGCAACGCCAACGTCTGCGATGCCGGCATGCTCAAGGCGCTGAAGAAGCGTGCCGTGGTCTGCAACATCGGCCACTTCGACAACGAGATCGACACCGCCTTCATGCGTCAGAACTGGGGCTGGGAAGAGGTCAAGCCGCAGGTGCACAAGATCCACCGCACCGGCAAGCAGGTCGATCCGGCCAACGATGATTACCTAATCCTGCTCGCCGAAGGCCGCCTGGTGAACCTGGGCAACGCCACCGGCCACCCGAGCCGGATCATGGACGGCTCGTTCGCCAACCAGGTGTTGGCGCAGATCCACCTCTACAACGGCAAGTTCGCCGACCTGCCGGTCGCCGAGAAGACCCGGAACGTCACCGTCATGGTCCTGCCGAAAAAGCTCGACGAGGAAGTCGCGCTGGAAATGGTCAAGGGCTTCGGTGGCGTCGTGACCAGGCTCACGCCCAAGCAGGCCGAGTACATTGGCGTCGAGGTCGAAGGCCCGTTCAAGCCGGACAGCTACCGCTACTAAAAAGCCGCTGGAGGCGGAAGGCCAGAGCACTGGATGACGAGACGGCACAGCCGCTTTCTTTCAGGTTCGAGCCTTCGGCCTCCCGCGATAAAGGACGTTTTGGGCGCACGCGCCCAACCACCCGGATTCGTTCCATGAGCACATCCCCTCGCCCCTCCATCAGCTTCGAGTTCTTCCCTACCAAGACCGAAGCCGGGCACGAAAAACTGCTGGCCGCCGCACACCGGCTGGCCGAATACAAACCTGATTTTTTCTCCTGCACCTACGGTGCCGGTGGCTCGACACGCGACCGCACGCTCAACACCGTGCTGCAGCTCGACGGCGAGGTAAAGATCCCCACCGCGCCGCACCTGTCCTGCGTCGGCGATACCAAGGCCGAGCTGCGTGAGCTGCTGAACCTCTACAAGGATGCCGGCATCCAGCGCATCGTCGCCCTGCGCGGCGACCTGCCGTCGGGTATGGGCATGGCCAGCGGCGAGCTGCGCTATGCCAACGAGCTGGTGGAGTTCATTCGCGCCGAGACCGGCGACCACTTCCATATCGAGATCGCCGCCTACCCGGAAATGCATCCGCAAGCGCGCAATTTCGAAGACGACCTGGCGAACTTCGTACGCAAGGCTCGGGCTGGCGCCGACAGTGCCATCACCCAGTACTTCTTCAATGCTGACTGCTACTTCTATTTCGTCGAGCGGGTCCGCAAGCTGGGCGTCGATACGCCCATCGTGCCCGGCATCATGCCGATCACCAACTACAGCAAGCTGGCCCGCTTCTCCGATGCCTGTGGCGCGGAGATCCCGCGCTGGGTGCGCAAGCAGCTCGAGGCCTATGGCGACGACATGGCGAGCATCCAGGCGTTCGGCACGCAAGTCATCTCTGAGATGTGCGAGAAACTGCTCGCGGGCGGCGCCCCGGGGCTGCATTTCTATACCCTGAACCAGGCCGAGCCCAGCCTGGCGGTGTGGCACAACCTGAAGCTGGCACGCTGAATCACTGACCAGCTCCCGCAAAATTGGGAGCTGGTCAATGAACCTGCGAACTGCCACACTGTCGTACCAATGCGGTGTGAACAGGCTCTGTTATACTCCGCGCTTCCGCCAGGCTTACGCCCGGATGCCGGCATCAGCAGATGCGGCAGGACCGGACGGGATCGCACGCCAGTCGCGATTCAGGCCAGGCATGACCATCCCAGGGCATCGCCCTAACAAGACAGGATTTCTCATGTCCTTTGCTTCCCTCGGTCTCTCCGAGGCTTTGGCCGGTGCCGTCGAGGCCGCCGGCTATACCCAGCCTACACCGGTGCAACAGCGGGCCATCCCCGCCGTGTTGCAAGGACGCGACCTGATGGTCGCCGCACAGACGGGAACCGGAAAGACCGGTGGCTTCGCCCTCCCCGTCCTTGAAATTCTCTTTCCGGGCGGCCATCCCGACCGGGAACACCGCCACGCTGCACGCCAGCCACGCGTCCTCGTTCTGACGCCCACGCGCGAGCTCGCCGCGCAGGTGCACGACAGCTTCAAGGTCTACGCACGCGACCTGCCGCTGAAGAGCGCCTGCATCTTCGGCGGTGTCGGCATGAATCCGCAGATTCAGGCGATCGCCAAGGGGCTCGATGTGCTCGTCGCCTGCCCCGGTCGCTTGCTCGATCTGGTCGGCCAGAACGCCATCGACCTGTCCAAGGTAGAGATTCTGGTCCTCGACGAAGCCGATCGCATGCTCGACATGGGCTTCATCCATGACGTCAAGAAGGTCCTGGCCAAGCTACCGGCCAAGCGCCAGAACCTGCTGTTCTCGGCGACCTTCTCCAAGGACATCACCGACCTGGCGAACAAGCTGCTGCATGATCCCGAGCGCATCGAAGTCACGCCGCCAAACACCACCGTCGAGCGTATCGAGCAGCGCGTTTTCCACCTGCCGGCCAGCCACAAGCGCGCCCTGCTCGCTCACCTGATCACCCAGGGTGCCTGGGAACAGGTGCTGGTCTTCACCCGCACCAAGCATGGCGCCAACCGCCTGGCCGAGTACCTGGACAAGCACGGCCTGCCGGCTGCGGCGATTCATGGCAACAAGAGCCAGAACGCGCGGACCAAGGCCCTCGCCGACTTCAAGGCCAACCAGGTGCGCATTCTGGTCGCCACCGATATCGCCGCCCGCGGCCTGGATATCGATCAGTTGCCCCACGTCGTCAACTTCGAGCTGCCCAACGTTGAAGAAGACTACGTGCACCGCATCGGCCGCACCGGCCGAGCCGGCCGCAGCGGGGAAGCCATCTCCCTCGTAGCGCCCGATGAGGAAAAACTGCTCAAGAGCATCGAACGGATGACCAAGCAGAAAATCCAGGACGGTGACCTGATGGGCTTCGATGCCGACAGCATCGAAGTGGAAAAACCCGAAACACGCGAAGCCCGTCAACCGAGGCCGGCGCGCAATGCCGAGCGCAAGCCACGGGCGAAAGCGGCCGAGGCGGAGTCCGAGCCGAAAGATCGCAATCGCAATCGGCGCAATCGCAGCAAACCGCGCAATGCCCGCGGCAGTGCACCGGCGGCGGAGCAGAATACCGCCGCGACGGTCAACCGCCCGCCCCGTCTGCCCAACGACCGTGACCCGGAAGTCTTCCTCGACGATGAGGTAGACAACTTCGGCAACCGTGTCGATTACGTCAGCCCTTACCAGAACCAGACCGGCCGTGGCCGCCGTTCCGGTGGCGCGGGTCAGGCGAACGGTCAGCCTCGCGCAGCCGCCGCCCCACGCAACGCTGCTGGCGGGAAAGGCAAGCGCAACGGACAAGCTGGACAAGCTGCACGCGGTGGCCAACCCCGCCGCAAGAACGAGCCCCGTCGCGAAGACATGGGCGGTCCGCGTCGTGAGATGGCAGCCGAGAAGCCAAAGGAAAAACAGCCGGTGATCATCCACAAGGAGTCGAAGATCGACCGCCTGCCGAGCATCGAGCAACTCGAGCAGCTGCCAACGCGCCCCCGCGGAGAGAAGCCGGCGCTGCTCACACGCAATCGCTGAGCCTGGCTTGACCATGAAAAACGCCGCCCTGGGCAACCAGGGCGGCGTTTTCATTTGGCTGGCGTGTCAGCCCTCGGCGGGCAGCGGATGCGCCTGGGCATCCCAGCCGCCGCCCAACGCCTTGAACAGATCGACCTCACTGGTCATCTGCGCGAGACGATCCGTGATGTACTGCTGCTTGACCTCGAACAGCTGCCGCTGAGCATCCAGAAGCGTCAGGTAGCTATCGACCCCGGTACGATAGCGGCGCTCGGCCAGACGGTAGTAATCCTCGCTGGTTTCCAGCAGGTCTCGCTGGGCTTGCACCTGACGGATATAGGTCGCCTGCGCGGCCAGGCCGTCGGACACCTCGCGGAACGCAGCCTGGATCGCCGACTCGTATTGCGCGACCTGGATGTTGCGGCTGATCTGCGCGTAATCGAGGTTGGCGCGCAGCTGGCCGGCGTTGAAGATCGGCACGCTGATGCTCGGCGAGAAGTTCCAGTACCGCGATCCCCCTTCGAACAGGCCGGACAGCTCACTACTGGCGCTACCTGCCGCCCCCGTCAGGCTGATGCTCGGAAAGAACGCGGCCCGTGCCGCCCCGATGTTCGCGTTGGCCGCACGCAACTGATACTCGGCCTGGATGATGTCAGGACGCATGTAGAGCAGGTCGGAAGGCAGCCCAACAGGCACCGGCGCCAGCTGGTCCCGCTCGAGATCCCCGGCAGATGCAAGGCCGGTGGGCAGGTTCTGCCCGAGCAGCTGAATCAAGGCATTGCGGTCCTGAGCGACCTGCCGGGTGTAGCGCTCGATGCTGACGCGCGCCGTGTCCACGGCGCTACGGGCCTGGCTCAGCTCGAGCGATGACGCGACGCCCACATCGAAGCTGTGCTGGGTGAGCGACAGGCTTTCCTCATAGGTCTTGAGCGTATCGCGGCTGACCTGCAGCAACGCATGATCGGCCTGCAAGGTCAGCCACGCATTGGCGACACTGGCGATCAGGCTGATCTGGGTGCTGCGCTGCGCCGCCGCCGTGGCGAAGAATTCCTGCAAGGCCTGCTCACGAAGGCTGCCCAGTCGGCCGAACAGATCGAGCTCCCACGAGACGCCCAAGGTGGCGCTGTACTGAGAGCTGATTGCGCTTTGTCCGGACTGGTTGAGGTCCCCCGGGGTACGGGTGCGGCTGCCGGAGCCGTCAGCCGAGACGGCCGGCAGCAGGTCGGCGCGCTGAATGCGGTACAGGGCGCGATACGCCTCGACATTCAACGCGGCTGCGCGCAAGTCCCGGTTGTTCTCCAGTGCCACGCCTATCAGTTGACGCAGTGTCGGATCACGGAAGAAGGCTTCCCAGCCCAGCGGCGCCTGCTGCCCCGCCACCGCGCCATCAGTACCGGCATAGGCCTCGCCCTCGGGCCAGGCTTGGGCGGTGGGCACGTCGGGGCGCTGGTATTCGGGAATCAGCGAGCAACCGCTAAGGGCCGCCAGCAACGCCAACGTCAATACGGACTTGTTCATTGCGCATCTCCATTAGGCGCTTCGGGGGCGTCTTTCTTGCGATCACCCAGCGAGGACACCAGAACATAGAACAACGGCACCCAGAAAATCACCAGCAGGGTAGCGGTCACCATGCCACCGATGACGCCCGTACCGATGGCATGCGAGCTGCCGGCTCCGGCGCCGCTGGCGAGCGCAAGCGGAACCACGCCGAGCGTGAAGGCCAGCGAGGTCATGACGATGGGACGGAGTCGCATGCGGCAAGCCTGTACCGCGGCATCGAATCGGCTCATACCCTCCTCATGCAGATCCTTGGCGAACTCGACGATCAGGATCGCGTTCTTCGCGGTGAGGCCGATGGTCGTCAGCAGACCGACCTGGAAGAACACGTCGTTCGACAAACCACGCCCCAGCGTCGCCAGCAGCGCACCGATCACACCCAGTGGCACCACGAGCATGACGGCAAACGGAATCGACCAGCTTTCGTACAGTGCTGCCAGACAGAGGAACACCACCAGCAAGGACAAGGCGTACAGCGCCGGAGCCTGATCGCCCGACAACCGTTCCTCGTAGGACAGGCCCGTCCAGGAGATACCCACCCCCTGAGGCAGCTTCTGCGCGATCTCCTCTACAGCGGCCATGGCATCGCCGGAGCTGTAGCCCGGAGCCGCCTGACCGAGAATCTCCATTGCCGAGACGCCGTTGTAGCGCGACAGTTTGGGCGAGCCATAGACCCATTCGCCACTGGCAAAGGCGCTAAACGGCACCATCTCGCCGGCGTCGTTGCGTACGTACCACTTGTCGAGGTCCTCGGGGTTCATCCGGGCACTGGCTTCGCCCTGCATGTACACCCGCTTGACGCGACCCCGGTCGATGAAGTCATTGACATAGCTCGAACCCCAGCCGATCGACAGGGTCTGGTTGATCGCGCTCAGCGAGACCCCCAGCACCCGCGCCTTCTCGTCATCGATCTGGAGCTGATATTGCGGTTCGTCGTTAAGTCCGTTGGGGCGCACCCCAGCCAGGGCGGGGTGCTCGGCCGCCAGTCCGAGAAACTGGTTGCGCGCATTCATGAGCACATCATGGCCAACGCCCGCCCGGTCCTGGAGGAACAGGTTGAAGCCCGTGGCGTTACCCAGCTCCATTACCGCCGGCGGCGCAAAGGCGAACACCATGGCGTCGCGGAACGAGGCGAAGCGAGCCTGGGCACGCTGGGCCAGGGACGCAACGTCCTGACCTTCGCCGGTGCGCTCATCCCAGGGTTTCAGGCCGATGAACGCCAGGCCCGAATTCTGCCCGCGCCCGGCAAAGTTGAAGCCGGTTACGGTGAACACGGACTTCACCACATCCGATTCTTCCTTCAACAGGTACTCACGCATCGCATCGATCGTCTGCTGGGTGCGCTGGGCGGTCGAGCCGGCTGGCGTCTGGACCTGGACGAACAGCACACCCTGGTCCTCATCAGGCAGGAACGAGCTGGGCAGCCGGGTGAAGAGCACCGCCATGATCGCAACGATCACACCGTACAGCAGCAGGAACGGAATTTTGCGCTTGAGCACGCTGCGCACGCCTTTCTCGTAGCCCCCCACGCCACGCTCGAAGGTTCGGTTGAACCAGCCGAAGAAACCGCGCTTTTCGTGATGCTGCCCCTTGGCGACGGGCTTGAGCAGTGTGGCGCAGAGCGCTGGGGTGAAAATCAGCGCGACCAGCACCGACAGCGTCATGGCCGAGGCGATGGTGATTGCAAACTGCCGGTAAATCACGCCCGTCGAACCACCGAAGAAAGCCATGGGCACGAATACGGCCGATAGCACCAGCCCGATACCGACGAGCGCGCCCTGAATCTGCGACATGGATTTGCGCGTCGCCTCGCGAGGCGACAGCCCTTCTTCGGCCATTACCCGCTCGACGTTTTCCACCACGACGATGGCGTCATCCACCAGCAGGCCGATCGCCAGAACCATGGCGAACATGGTGAGCGTGTTGACGCTGAAGCCGAACGCCGCAAGGACGCCAAACGTCCCGAGCAGAACCACCGGTACGGCGAGCGTCGGGATCAAGGTGGCGCGGAAATTCTGCAGGAACAGGTACATCACCAGGAAGACCAGCGCGATGGCCTCGAACAAGGTATGGACCACGCCCGTGATCGAAGCCGACACCACCGGAGAGGTGTCGTAGGGATAGACGACTTCCATCCCGGCCGGGAAGAACGGCTTCAGCTCCTCGATAGTCGCGCGCACCGCATTGGCGGTGTCCAGCGCGTTGGCGCCCGTTGCCAGCTTGATCGCCATGGCGGAGGCCGGCATGCCGTTGTAGAGGGCGCTGATCGCCGCACTCTGCTCCGCCAGCTCGACCCGGGCGATATCCCCCAGGCGTACCTGCGAACCGTCGCTATTGACCTTCAGCAGGATCTCGCGGAACTGCTCCGGCGTCTGCAGACGTGTCTTGCCGATGATCGTTGCACTCAGCTGCTGCCCCGGCACGGCTGGCAGGCCACCGAACTGCCCCGCGGACACCTGGACGTTCTGCGCTTCGATCGCCTGCCCCACGTCGCTTGGCGTCAGCGCGAAGTTGTTCAGCTTGGCCGGGTCGAGCCAGATCCGCATGGCGTACTGCGAACCGAATACCTGGAAGTCACCCACGCCCGAGGTACGCGAAATGGGATCCTGAATGTTGGAAACGATGTAGTCCGAAAGGTCGCCACGGGTCATGCTGCCGTCCGTGGATACCACGCCGATGACCATCAGGAAGTTGCGTACCGCCTTGGTCACCCGAATGCCCTGCTGCTGCACTTCCAGCGGCAGCAGTGGCGTGGCCAGCTGCAGCTTGTTCTGTACCTGGACCTGTGCGATGTCAGGGTCGGTACCCTGCTCGAAGGTCACGGTGATGGTCATGCTGCCGTCGGAATTGCTCTCCGAAGACATGTAGCGCAGGCCGTCGATGCCGTTCAGCTGCTGCTCGATGACTTGCACCACCGTATCCTGCACGGTCTGCGCCGACGCACCCGGGTAGTTCACCGAGATGCCGACCGCAGGCGGCGCGATGCTGGGATACTGCTGAACCGGCAAGGACAGGATGGACAACGTGCCCGCCAGCATGATGACCAGTGCGATCACCCAGGCAAAAATGGGCCGGTCGATAAAGAATCTGGACATTAAAGGTTAATCCTCGGCTCGGCCTTACTGGGCTTGCGACTGAACGGGAGCGACGTTAGTCGCCGGCACCGGCTTGACCTGGACACCCGGACGGATGAACTGCAGCCCCTCGGTAATCAGGCGGTCCCCGGGCTCCAGGCCTTCGGTGACCAACCAGCGGTTGCCGACGGTGCGTGCTGCCGCGATCTTGCGAACTTCGACCTTGTCATCGGCGCCGACCACCATGGCGGTGGCCTCCCCGGTCGGAGTGCGCGTCACGCCCTGTTGCGGGGCGAGGATCGCTTCGCTCTTGACCCCGGCAACCAGCTGCGCGTGCACGAACATGCCAGGCATCAATACCTTGTCTGGGTTGGGGAACACGGCGCGCAGCACGACGGACCCGGTGCCCGAATCCACCGACACTTCGGAAAACTCCAGCTTGCCTTCATGCGGATAGGCGCTGCCATCTTCCAGCGTCAGGGTCGCCTTAGCGGCGTTGTCACCGGCCTTCTCCAGACGTCCTTCGGCAAGGTCACGTCGCAGACTGAGCAGGTCCCGCGCGGGCTGCGTGACGTCGACGTAGATCGGATCGAGCTGCTGGATCACCGCCAGCGCCTGCGTCTGCCCAGCGCTGACCAGAGCGCCTTCGGTCACTGCCGAGCGGCCGATGCGGCCGGAGATAGGTGCCATCACCTTGGTATAGCGGACGTTGATGCGAGCGCGCTCGAGCTCGGCCTCCGCCTGCAGGCTGGCCGCACGCGCTTCGTCATGGGCCTGCTGGCTCACCGCCTGCTCCTTCACCAGCAGGGCGTAACGATCGGCCAGTGATTTAGCCGATGCCAGACTGGCTTGGGTACTCTTGTAGGTGGCCTGATAGAGGGCATCATCGATCTGATAGAGCTGCTGTCCAGCCTTTACATCGCTGCCTTCGGTGAACAGGCGCTTCTGGATGATGCCATCGACCTGCGGCCGCACCTCGGCGATCCGGTAGGGCTGCGCCCTGCCCGGCAGGACGGTGGTGAGCGCATAGGGCTCGGCCTGTAGTGTCACGATGCCAACCTGCGGTGCCTCAGGCTGTTGCGCGTCGGCAGGCGGCGCCGCTTCGTCCTGGCATCCGGCGATGAGCACGGCGACGGCGAATAGGGTACCCAGGGCAGCACTGGCTGGCTTGAACGGCATGAAATGTGACCTCGTAGATCAGACGGGACCCAGCGCGGCGCAGGCTGGGCAAACTCGAACGTAAGAATCCGGGGAATATACTTACATTCAAGACTGTCTGTAAACATCGAATGTGTAGTCGAAGGCGAGGATGCAGGCGCTGCGGTCGATGACTGGCCGGGTCACTGGGGACCGCTCTGGTTCGGGCGTTCCGCAAGCGAGGCAGAAAAAAGAACGCCGGCTTTCGCCGGCGTTCGTGTACTGCTGGCGGTTATTGACGTACGCCTTCGACAGAAATGATGAGATCGACGCTCTGCGACGCTGGGCCGAGGTCCATCTTGATGTCGAAATCTTTCAGTTGAAGCGTCGTGGTGCCTTCAAAACCCGCCCGGTAGCCACCCCAGGGATCCTTGCCTTCGCCAATGAACTTGGCGGTGATCACGACCGGCTTGGTCACGCCATTGAGCGTCAGGTCGCCGGTGATGTCAGCGGTGCCTTCGCCGGTGGACCGGACCGACGTGGACTTGAATGTTGCCGTGGGGTGCTCCGACACATTGAGGAAGTCCTCGCTGCGCAGGTGCTTGTCACGCTCGGCATGATTGGAGTCCACGCTGGCGGTCTGCAGCGTCACCTCGACCTTGCTGGCCTCGGGCTGTTCGGCATCGAAGCTGAAAGTGCCGTCGAAGTCGTTGAAGCGCCCCCACAGCCAACTATAGCCGAGGTGGCTGATCTTGAAATTGACGAAGGCATGCTGGCCTTTCTTGTCAATCGTGTAGTCCGCGGCCATGGCCTGGCCCGCAAACAATGCCGAGCCCAGTACAAGTGCTGTGAAGGTTTTCTTCAACATGGAGGTCTCCTTTGGTCGTTCAAGAGGCATCGGCGCGCCCGACCATGCGCTTGAGCGTCGGATCGCGATCGATGAAATGGTGTTTCAGCGCCGCCAACGCATGGAGGCCGGACAGGATGATCAGGCCCCACGCGAGGTATTCGTGAACCAGCCCCGCAACGTCTTCCTGGTCGGGGATGGAGGTGATCAGGGCCGGCACCTCGAACCACCCGAACACGCTGATCGGTCGGCCGTCGGCGGTTGAGATCAGATAGCCGGACATCATCACGGCAAACAGCCCGACGTAGAGCACGCCATGGCCCGCCTTGGTGGCCAGCCGGGTGAAGCGCCCATGACTGGCCAGTGGTGCCGGGCCCTGGTTGGCGAAACGCCACACGACCCGAATCACCATCAGCGCCAGCAGCAGCAGGCCGACGCTCTTATGTATGTCCGGCGCAGTGCGGTACCAGCTGCTGTAGTAGTTCAACCCGACCATCCAGTAACCGAGGGCGAAGAGCCCGATCACAGTCAGCGCGACAAGCCAGTGCATGGCAATACTGACCGCACCGTAGTTATGGGGACTGTTGCGCCACTGCATCTTGACGATTCCGAAACCGTGAGAGCCTTAAGCCTAACGACTAACCGATCGAAATGAATCGCATTTTTTCGTTTCAAACTATCAACGCAGCGGATAGGTCGCCATGAAAGAGCGATGTCGCTTTCTGCTAGGCTGCCGCCCTTTGTACAGAGGGGATGAACCATGAGCCTGAACGACAGCTGGATGCGACGTGACCTCGACGTTCTCTGGCATCCGTGCACGCAAATGAAGGATCACGAGCAGCTACCGCTGATTCCCATCAGACGTGGCGAGGGTGTGTGGCTCGAGGACTTCGACGGCAAGCGCTATCTCGATGCGGTCAGTTCCTGGTGGGTCAATGTCTTCGGCCACGCCAACCCGCGTATCAATCAGCGCATCAAGGATCAGGTCGACCAGCTCGAACACGTGATGCTGGCCGGATTCACCCATCAACCAGTCGTGGAGTTGTCGGAGCGCCTGGTCGCGCTCGCACCGTCAGGGCTCGAGCGGGTGTTCTACACCGATAATGGCTCGACTGGCATCGAAGTGGCGCTAAAGATGAGCTTTCATTATTGGCGCAATACGGGTCGTCCGGAAAAGCAACGTTTCGTCACCCTCACCAACAGCTACCACGGCGAAACCGTCGCAGCCATGTCTGTCGGTGACGTCGCACTGTTCACCGACACCTACAAGCCGCTTCTGCTCGACACCTTCAAGGTGCCCAGCCCCGATTGCTTCCTGCGGCCGGACGGCATGAGCTGGGAAGACCATTCGCGCCAGATGTTCGCCCATATGGAACAGACGCTTGCCGAACACCATTCGCAGATCGCGGCCGTCATCGTCGAGCCGCTGATTCAGGGCGCAGGCGGGATGCGCATGTATCACCCCATCTATCTCACGCTGCTCCGCGAGGCATGCGACCGCTACGATGTGCACCTGATTCACGACGAAATTGCGGTGGGATTCGGGCGTACCGGCACCTTCTTCGCCTGTGAGCAGGCCGGGATCACACCGGATTTCCTCTGCCTTTCCAAAGCCCTGACCGGCGGCTACCTGCCCATGGCCGCCGTCCTCACCACGGACGCGCTGTACCAGGCCTTCTACGACGACTACACGACGTTGCGGGCCTTCCTGCATTCACACACCTACACCGGCAACCCGCTCGCCTGTGCGGCGGCGCTGGCGACGCTCGACATCTTCGAACAGGACCAGGTCATCGAGGCGAACAAAGCACTGGCCGCTCGCATGGCCAGCGCCACGGCTCATCTCGTCGATCATCCGCACGTCGCCGAGGTACGCCAGACCGGCATGGCGCTCGCCATCGAAATGGTCCAGGACAAGACCAGCCGTACCCCCTATCCGTGGCAAGAACGCCGGGGTCTCAAGGTCTACCAGCACGCGCTACAGCGCGGTGCCCTGTTGCGGCCACTGGGGAGCGTCGTGTATTTCCTGCCGCCCTACACCATCACCGAAGAGCAGATCGACTTTCTGGCCGACGTGGCCAGCGAAGGCATCGACATCGCGACCCAGGCGCGGATCAGTGTCGCGCTGCCGGCGGATGCGCCCGACACCTTCCGCGACCCTGGCTGAGCGATGCCGGGCGCCGCGATCTTCTGGCGCCGCGGCGACCACGCTAGACTAGCCTCCCACCCGATTCCCCCCCGGCCGTTTCCGATGCGAATGTCCCGCTTTTTCATCGACGCCCCGCTCGCGCTAGGCGTCGTCGCGCTGCCCGAAGCGTCGGCGCACTACATCAGCCGCGTGCTTCGGCTCAACCAGGGAGCCGCCGTGCAGCTCTTCGACGGCAGCGGCATGGAGTTTCTGGGCGAGTTGATCGAGGTCGGAAAGCGGCAGGTCAGCGTAAACCTGCACGAACAGTTCGCCGGGCAGCCTGAACCGCAGCTGCAGATTCACCTGGGTCAGGGCCTGTCACGGGGGGAGCGCATGGACTGGGCAATCCAGAAGGCAACCGAACTTGGTGTTGCGCAGATCACGCCCATCATCAGCGAACGCTGCGAGGTGAGACTGAACGATGAGCGCGCGGACAAGCGACTGGCTCATTGGCGACAGGTTGCCATCAGCGCGTGCGAACAGTGTGGCCGCTCGGTGATTCCGGTCATTCATGCGCCACGGCCGCTTCCGCAATGGCTGCCCGTGCAGGCAGACCTGAAACTCGTCCTGCATCCCGTGGCCGAACCGCTTTCGACACACCCGTCACCAGGTGCCCTGGCCTTCCTGATCGGGCCTGAAGGCGGGCTCAGCGAGGATGAAGTCAAGCAAGCCATGCAGGCAGGTTTTCACCCGGCGCGACTCGGTCCTCGGGTCCTGCGTACCGAAACCGCGCCGGTGGTTGCATTGAGCGTTGCGCAGCAGCTGTGGGGGGATTTTTAGACAGCGCCTTGGTACCGAAAGGAGCCGGTCAGATCAGGCCGGCATCCGCCAACTTTTGTTCGAGCGCCACCAGGTCGGGAATGCGCGCCTGAACGTCGCCCAGGTTCACGGCATCGAGTTCAAGCGGTTCCAGAGGAACGTCCGCACGCGCCAACTCTGCATCGATCTTGATTGAGCGCGGAATGCCCTGCACCAGTAGCGCGATGAACTTGACGTGGTCGCGCCCACCAATGGCGTTGAGCACGGCGACTCGTGCCCGCGCCCCCGTCTCCACCTGTCCGCCTGCAGCCGCCTCGAACGACAACAGCGGCAACCTCAGGTCACGCCACGGCACCTGGCCGAGAAACCAGGTCGGCATTCCCTCCACCGCCTGCGGTGCGCGATAGGCAATGAGTTCAGCCACAGCAACGTTGGGCAGCAGTAGCGTACGGTCGGCGAGAGGCACCAACAGGCCGGTCAGACTGGCCTGTGTGTCCTGAGTAGCAACGGATTGACTCATGGATTATCCACTTGCGAGACGGCAACCGGCTCGTAGGCCTGTTGCGCAAGATGATTGACAAGGGCTTGGGCGAGCTCCCGCGGATCGCCACTGAACGTGCTGTAGCCCCCTTCGCGAAGGCTGTCGGGCATGCTCGAACAGGCGCAGGTATCGGCTCGCTGGGTCCACACGCGAGCGCCTTGCCTCAAGACGTAGGCCGCGGCGGCGTTGCCGTCGCTGCCCATGCCGCTGAAGGCGATCACACCGCAGCGCTGGCCGAACTGCTGCGCCAGGTTGAGCATCATCTGGTCGATCGACGGGCTGTAGGGTTCCGGCCACGTCCGCCCTGTGAGCAGCATCGATCCGTCTTTGTCGAAGCCCATCTCCTGGGCGATGGGTGCGATCACGACCTCCCCACAGCGTATCCGGTCCCTGTCGCGGCTCTGCCCGACTTGCCATTGACTATGCCGGCCAACCGCCTGGGAAAGCGCCGCTTCGAAGCTCGCTTCGATGTGCTGGGCGTAGACGAAGCCGACTGGCAAGCCGGCGGGCAATACGTCAAGGAAGGCCTTTACCGCCTCTGGCCCCCCCAGTGACGCGGCGAGCAGCCAGACTTCCCGCGCCGGCTCGCCTGCCAACTCGCGAGCACGGACCAACGAGGCCGGCAATTCCAGGCAGCTCGGCTGCGACTCATCCCGACGCAGGACCTCCAGCCGTGGCCCGACCACACAGGAAGGATCGCCTACCAGCCGCTTGAGCTTGCCAAAGAGCCGCCGCTCCCACCGAGGGTAGTGTTCGGAGTGGCGCTCGGGCGCGCGCCCTTCGCCGAAAAGCACCGGGCAACTGTCGCGCTCGAGCAATGAATTGACCAACGGAGAATCTTCGGTCTGAGCGAGGTCGACCAGCCACAGGTCGGCCTCGACGGCTGCCAGGTCCTCTTCCTGCAACCGTTCAGGGTCATTGTTCAGAACCACCTGGTAGCCATTGGCGGTCAGGGCCTGCTGCAGCACGTGACGCTGCAGAGAGGTGTCGGCAATGACACCGATGCGTGCAGCCGAGGTCTCACTCATGGTGCTTGACCAAGCGCTGGATGGTCTCCAGCAGCAGCGATTCCTGGTATGGCTTGCCCAGATACTCATTGACGCCAATCGACATGGCCCTGTCCCTGTGCTTCTCGCCGGTACGCGAGGTGATCATGATGATCGGCAAATCCTTCAGACGCTCGTCGTGCCGCACGAGCGTGGCCACTTCGAAGCCGTCCATGCGCGGCATCTCGATATCGAGCAGCATGACGTCCGGCTTGCGTTCCTGCAGTTGCGTGATGGCATCGACACCATCCTTGGCGGTCAGAACGTTCATCCCGTTGCGCTCGAGCAGGCGGCTGGTCACCTTGCGTACCGTGACCGAATCGTCGACCACCATGACCAACGTCGGCCGGTCGATTTCCGCCTCGACCTCCTCGGCTGCGCCAAGCAGGTGCATCGGCTGGGCCTGGGTCAACAACTGCGCATGCAGGACGCGAATGGTCGCCAGCAGGTCAAGAATGACCACCACGCGACCGTCGCCGAGGATGGTGGCACCGGAAATGCCCGGCACGGTGGCGAACTGCGGGCCCAGGCTCTTCACCACGATTTCGCGTGAACCCGCCAGGCTGTCTACCTGCACGGCAACGCTATGCTCATTCGAGCGGACCAGGATGACCGGAAGAGGCAGGCTCTGCCCGACCAGCTTCGGCCGCTGACCGTTGTTCAGCAGCTCGCCGAGGTAGCGCAATTCATAGGTCTGCCCTGCATATTCGAACCGCGAAGCGCCTGGCTGGTAATAGGCTTCCAGCTCGTAAGGCGACACCCGTACGATGCCCTCGATGGTGTTCAGCGGAATCGCGTAGAGGTCTTCGCCGGAATAGACCATGAGTGCGCGGTTCACCGACACCGTGAATGGCAGGCGAATCAGGAAGCGAGTGCCCTGACCAAGCGTCGACTCGATGCTCATCGAACCACCGAGCTGCTTGACCTCCGAATGCACCACGTCCATGCCAACACCACGTCCGGAAATCTGCGTGACCTTCTCGGCAGTGGAGAAGCCCGCCTCCAGGATGAACTGCAGCACCTCATGGTCGGACAGCTCGCTGCCCGGCACCATCAATCCGCGCTCGACCGCCTTGCGGCGCACCGCCTCGAGGTTGATTCCGGCGCCGTCGTCGCTGAGCGTCAGCACGATGTCGCCGCCCTCGCGGGTCAGGTCCAGACGAATATTGCCCTGCTCCGGCTTGCCAGCGGCCAAACGCTTGGCAACCGGTTCTATTCCGTGATCGACGGCATTGCGCAACATGTGTTCGAGCGGCGCGACGATGCGCTCCAGCACGCTCCGGTCCATTTCGCCGGTGGCATTGCCGACGTGGAATTCGACCTGTTTGCCGAGCTCGCCAGCCACCTGACGCACGATACGGCGCAAACGCGGCACCAGTCGGTCGAAGGGCACCATGCGCGTACGCATGAGGCCTTCCTGCAGTTCCGTGTTGACCCGTGCCTGCTGAAGCAGGAGTGTCTCGGCATCACGGTTTCGCGCGGCCAGGGTTTCCTTGAGATCGAGCAGGTCAGATGCGGATTCGAAGAGCGCGCGTGACAACTGCTGCAACTGGGAATGACGGTCCATCTCCAGCGGATCGAAATCGTCGTAGCCGGCACGCTCGGCCTCGGCCTGGTAACGACTGAGAATCTGCGCCTGGGTTTCGGTGTCCAGACGGCGCAGCTGGTCTCGCACACGCTCGATGGTCGCTTCCATTTCGCCCAGCGTGAAGCCGACGTCGCTGACCTGCTGCTCGACCCGCCCCCGGAAGATCGAAGTCTCTCCTGCAAGGTTGACAAGCCCCTCGAGCAGGTCGGCCGGCACCTTGACCAGCTCCTGGGGTGCGCGGCGTGACGCCGCCTCTGCCGCGGCCTGCTCGGCCCGGCGTATGAACGGAAGGACCTTGGCCGGTGCCTGAGTGCTCGGCGCCTGGGTGCTGGCTGCGACAATCGGCGTCTGCAGCGAAATGACAGGGCTCGGCTCGGGTTGCGAACTCTCTTCGATCGCGACAGCCACCGGTTCGTCCGTATCGCTGTCCAGGCGAAGGCGCATCGCCTCGACATCCTTCAGGAGCGCATCGTAGCCACTCTGCGTATCGAGATAGAGACTCTCCGGCCAGGGCGCCCCGTGAAGCTGCGCTTCGCTAAGCCGTTGCTCGAGATCATGCGCCATATCACCCAGCGCGACCTGGCCAGCCAACCGAGCACCGCCCTTCAGGGTATGAAGGATCCGCATGATATCGGCCAGCGGGTCGCTGGCATCGGACGAGGCGTCCCAACGACTCAGCGCCGCCTCCATCTCTTCCAGCAGGTCATCAGCCTCTTCGATGAAGATGTCCAGAATCTCGGCCTCGGCCGCTGAATCGTGCCGAACCTCGTCGGCCGCCTTCAGCGCGACGCTGCTGGGCATGGCGAGCTGCTCGTCCGGGTTGGCCCGGAACCGTCGGATGGTGTCGATCAGGTCCAGTCCGGTCGGAAGCGAATGGTTCGAGCGCACCGCATCGAGCATGGTCGCGAGCCGATCGTGACAGCTTTGTAGCAGTGCGAAGAGGGTCGGACTGGCCCGGTAACTACCGGCGCACAGGCCTTCGTACAGATACTCGAGTTCATGGGCAAGATCGCCGATCTCACGGATATCAGCCATCCGCGCGCCGCCCTTGAGGGTATGCAGATCGCGCTGCAGGGCTTCGATCTCGAGGCTGTTGTCGACATTCTCCATCCAGCGCTGCAGCGAGTGCCCGGCGCGCTCGATGATGTCGAATCCCTCCTCGAGGAAAATTTCGACGAGCTCAGGATCTCGGTCGCTCCAGGAAGACGAGTCGCTCAGAGCTTCGGCAGGAGGTACATCGTCGCTATCGACGACCTCTGCAGCACTTGGAGAATCCGACTGCGGCGTTTCAGATTCCACGTCGGTATCGGCTTGCTGCTCGACACTTTCTTCCTCTGGAAGAACGTGCTCGACCGCATCCAGCGATGCCTCGTCCGTGTCGTTGTCGAACGCCGGTGCCGCATCATCCAACGCATCGGTAACAAGCCAGGTGTTCTCGTCGGAGAGACTGACTTCCGGCAACTCGGGCACCGCCTCGCCGGGCAGCGCTAGCGTTGCATCGAGCTCCTCGGCAAAGGGATCGTTCTCGCCGGGCTCAGGGTCCTCGGCCTCCTCGCCGTGTGCGGGCGTACCCTTTGCGTCATCGCTGCCGGTTGGCTCGTCGAAGCTCAGGGACCCGCCTTGGCGAAACGACTGAATGCTTGTGATCAACGCGGTAGCCGGGTTCATCGGGGCGTTCGCCTGCAACTGCTCGAGCTGCACGGCGAGTTGGTCGTGGCTGCGATGAAGCAGCGAGGCGAGCTCCGGCGAGTGCACGTAGCGCCCATCGGAAAGCCCTTCGTAAAGCGTTTCGAGTTCATGGGCGAGGTCGCCGATCGGACGGATCTCAGCCATCCTCGCGCCACCTTTGAGGGTATGCAGGTCACGCAGAAGCGCCGACAGCGCCAGCTGATTGCTCGGCTCTGCCAGCCATCGCTCCAGCGCGCCGCCCGCACTTTCCAGCAGGTCGACAGCTTCGTCGAGAAATATCTCGACCATTTCCTGGTCCTGCTCGTCGCGTACCGCCATGACGGCATCTTCCGACGGCACCGCCGCCAGCCAGGCTTCGGCTTCGGCTTCGGCTTCGGCTTCGGCTTCGGCTTCGGCTTCGGCTTCGGCTTCGAAAGTGTCCACAGGCATGGCTTCGATGTCGAGGCTCTGCTCGGTGCCGACACCTTGAGCATCCGGCGAAGGTATTGCCAGACCCAGAGCTGCAGGATCGACCGCCTCGGCCAGCAACGCTTCCAGGCGTGCCACAAGCTCGGGCTGGGCCGAGACCTGCAAACCCGCGGCAACCTGGTCCATCATGCCCACCAGCGCCTCGTGCCCCTCTTCGACGTCGTCGAAGAATCGACCGCTCACCGCCAGACGGCCTTCCTGGACGACCGCGTATAGGTCCAGCAAGACCCGGCAAATGGCATTGATCTGTGGCAGATCGGCCATCTGGGCGCCACGCCCCAAAGCAGTCAGCTCTTCAAGCAGTGCAGTCAGCTCCTGCCGCTCGGCCGGGTGCTCGCGCCAACTGTGCAGCAGGTCTTCGGCATCGAGCAGAATGTTCATGCCTTCGGAAAGGAACAACGCGATCATGCCCGGGTCGCGCGCTTCGCCCTGCTCGTTCTCACCCTTGGCATTGGCCTCGGCCAGACGCGACTGATGGAGCTCGTGAACGCGGGCGATAAAGGCGTCGGATCCCTCGATGGGCGCCAACGGATCCTGATCGAGATTGTCCAGGCCAAGCCGCAGAAGCTGCTCGGCCGAGTGCAGCAACTCGGCTTCGGCCAGGTCCATCGATATCAGATTGGCCTTGAACTCCTTGACCATCTTTTCCAGTGGCGTCGCGATTTCAGCGACCGGCAGTATGCCCGCCATGTGGGCGCTGCCTTTGAGCGTATGCAGCGCACGCTGCAGTGCGTCGGTGACCGGTTGCGGCAACCGCTGCGCGCAGTCGGCCAGGAAATCCACCAGCGTGGTCAGGTGAGATTCGGCCTCGTTGCGGAATATCTCGAGCAACTGCGGATCAAGGGCATCCGACAGCTCGGCGTCACTCGGTTGCTCGCCTGTCGTCTCGAGCGGCTTGCTTGGCTCGCCCTGAGGATCCGGGTCGAGCGGCTGTCCTTTCGCCAACGCATGGGCATCTGCCGCGAGGCGGTCGACATCATCGCGTTGACGCTGCGCCTTGGCCGCGAACTCTTCGACCAGCGCTGGCATCAGCGCCACGACGTCGCCGACGAGTTTCTTGACCGGAGCGCTCGCCTCGATGCTTCGATCGATCACCCGGTTCAGCAGATTTTCGACCGACCAGGCCAGCTCGCCGATGATCAGCGCACGCACCATCCGACCACTGCCCTTCAGGGTATGGAAGGCCCGCCGGACTTCCCCCAGTGAATCCTTGTCACTCGAATCAGCGATCCACTTGGGCAGGTATTCCCCGATGGTTTCGAGCACCTCGGCGGCTTCTTCGATGAAAACCTCAAGCAGGTCGTCGTCGACCGGGTCCTCGTCGGCTGGTGGTGGCAACAGGCTCGGCGGCACATCGCGCGCGGGCGGGTTGATCGCCACCACAGGGGCTGCCATCACGTCTTCGATGTTGAGCGCTGGCACCGGCCCGGCGGGCTGCTCCTGGCGCTCGGGCAGCTCGACCTCCGGCATGCCCAGTTCGATCATTTCCGCTTCGGTCCAGCCCGGGGCGTCAGCGCCCTGCGCCGGTAGATCGGCAGCCGAAGGCTCTGCCTCGAACAGCGGCTCGTCGTCCTGCTCCACAGCGGTCGGCTCGGATTCGATCAGCCATTCCGTTGGGTCTTCTTCGTCAGGTTCGGGCAGAGTGTCGAACGCGACCTGCTGCCCTTCGACCGACTGAGGCTCGATGGTCTCGAACGCTTGGTCAGGGTCGAACGCCTCGACCGCTTGCGGAGGGAGGATCTGCTCCCCCGGTTCTGGCTGCTGGCCATGGATATTCCCCTCCACCGGCTCGGCAGGAAGCACTTCGATTTCTTCCAGCGGATCCCCCAGGATGAGGGTGTCCGGCTCCTCGAGCAGCGGCTGGTCGAGCACCGATGCTTTATCGACAAGGGGGTAGCCAAGTGCCTGGAGACTTTCCTCAGCCACGTCCAGGATCAAATCACCCTGCGTGCCGCAATCTTCGCTCAGCCGCTCAAGGTAGTACTCGACGCTGGTGATCGCATCGGCGAGCGTGTCCAGGCTCTGCCAGTCGGGGATGGCCTGCAGTGCCAGCAACTGCTCTTGGATGTAGCGATTGCACGCATCGAGCAGTGCCGCGGCGCGCGTCAACGGGATCATCGCCAGTCCACCGCGGGACTGCGTCAGCAGGTCGGGCACTCGGGCCAGATGCTGATGATTCCATTGAGACGCGATGAATTCGATGATGGCGTCCTTCGCCTGCTCAAGACCCGTACGCGCCTCGCGGATGACAAGCTGATGAATCTGCGCGACATCGGTGGTCGGCAGGTGGCTGTCTTCACTGCGGTCATCATCCGTGCCGCCCACCATACCGGCGAGCGTGGCCTCGACATATAGCAACGCGCCGGCAACATCCATCAACGCCGCGTCGCTGGGCTCACGGGTTCCGCTGGTAAGGGACTCGATGACACCGATCTGGTCCAGGATGATCTTGCGTGGCTGTCCGAACCCCAGCACAGCCAGCGTATCGGCAATCTGCTTGAGCGGTGCCTGCATCGCCCCGAGTTCCGCCAGGCCGAGGCGGTCGCTGCGTACGAAGAGGTCGAGACTATCCTTGACCCGAACCAGCTCCTCGCAGAGTGCGGCCACGACCGAGCGCATCGCGCTGCGGTCGGGGCCGGCCAACTGAGCCCGCTCCTCGTCCACTACGCTGCTGTCGGGCAGCGCTTCGTCGAGGCTGTACTGAGCCTTGAGGGACTGGATACGTGGCGATTTCGCTGGCGCCTTGGCGACATAGAACAAGAGGTTCTTGACCAACTCATCCGGTGCCGGCTGGTTGATGCCACTGGCACCCTGCTCGACCAGCCGCTTGAGCTCCTTGTCTACCTGACGCAGCAGCGTCTTGATTGAGGTGCCGTTGGCCACGCCACCACTGGCGAGCCCCTCGACGACACCGGAGGCGATTTGCCAGAGGGCCTCGAGCGGAGCGTCCTTGCAGAGCATTTCCAGGCGAGCGAACACCCGCGCCATGTAACCGAGATTGGTCGGCAGGTCCTGGTTGCGGATGATTCCCACCAGCGCGACCTGAAGCATCTGCCGCAGCTTGCGCAGCAGGGCAGGCAGATCGGCGGTCTGCCGCTGCGCCAGAAACTCGCTAGACAGGGCTTCAGGCCGAACCGACATGTTCGGTGAGAACAGGCTCGTTTCGGAGAGTAGCTTTTCGCCGCGGGCCGCGCGCAGATCGTTGAGCAGCGGCAGTACGACCATCGGCAGGTCACGGCGTGCCGTCTGGATGCGATCCAGATATACCGGCATCTGCAGGATCGCCTGCATCAGCACTTCCAGGGCTTCGGTCTGGCTGGCAACCCGGCCTTCCATCAGCGCCCGCGCGAGCTGCTCCATCTCTTCGGCAAGCAGCGCGGCACCGAAGAATTCCACCATCTGCAAGGTGCCATGGACCTGATGGACATAGGTCAGGCAGAACTGCATCCGCGTCGAGTCCTGCGGGTTTTCGACGAACGCCTCCAGTGCTTGCCGCGCCTGTTTAAGCGTCTCGGCAATTTCGCCTTTCACCCACTCCAGGGCGACATAATCGTGCCGATCACCCATAGCGACTCCGCTCATAAACTTTTCCGGGTAAAGGCCAGAACCTGATTGTCAGCGACCGGCTCCAGGTCCGGATGCTGCCAGTCGACCACCTCGCCCACGCCGATCACCAGCAAGCCTCCTGGCGCCAGGCGCTCGGCCAGGCGGTTGAGGATTTCGCGGCGACGCCAGCGACGAAAATAGATCAGCAGGTTCTGACAAAAAATGACGTCCATGTTGGACATTGGCGCATCGGCCAGCTCCAGCACGTTGAGCCTGGCAAAGCACACGCGTGCCGCCAGGCTGGGTACCACTTGAAACCGATCAGCTTCCAGCGGCTGGAAATACTGCTCTCGCAACTCATCACCGACGTGTTCAAGGCGACGGCGGGCGTAAATGCCCTCACGGGAGCGCGCCAGTGCGCTCAGGCTGATATCGGTTCCGATTACACCAATCGGCACCTCACCAGCCCCCGTCAGGGCTTCGGCCGCCGTGATTGCCAACGAATAGGTCTCTTCGCCGCTGGAGCAACCCACACTCCACAATGACCAGGGACGCGCCGCCTCTCGCTGCTCACAACGCTCCCGGATGTAGGTCGACAAGAACGCAAACGATGGGGGATGCCGAAAGAATCGAGTCTCCTGCACAGTCAAGCGATCCATCAACGCGGACCACTCGACCGCACCGCGCGGGCCGGACACGACCTGCTGGTAGTAGCTGGCGTAATCGGTCGCACCAACTTCACGCATGCGGCTGCTGAGATTGACCTGCAGGAACGCGCGGCGCTGCTCCGAGACAACCAGCCCGGAACGCGCTTCGAGCAATGCCTGCCAGTCATGAAACTCTGCTGGCGACATATCGGCCAAGGGTCTCAGTGACCAGTCAACGCTTGGCTGCATGTCCCGCCCCTTACTCATGAACTTTCACGGCAGCTGCGGCCAACTGCCGTGCACTTCGTTCAGGCCTGGTCCTGCGTTTCGGGCAGGGTGAAACCGGACACCGACTGGCGCATCTCATTGGCCATCTTCGCCAGATTACCAATGCTCTTCGCCGTGGCGGTGGTACCAGAAGAGGTCTGTGAGGTGATTTCCTGAATCACGTTCATGGTGTTCGAGATGTGACCTGCCGAGGAGGCTTGCTGGCGCGCTGCGTTCGAAATGTTCTGAATGAGCGCTGCCAGACTCTTGGATACCTTTTCGATTTCCTCGAGTGCGACACCGGCGTCCTGTGCGAGGCGAGCGCCTCGAACCACTTCGGACGTGGTCTGTTCCATCGAAATTACCGCCTCGTTGGTGTCGGTCTGAATCGTCTTGACCAGCGCCTCGATCTGCTTGGTCGCCGCCGAGGAACGTTCTGCCAGGCGCTGAACTTCGTCCGCAACGACTGCGAAGCCGCGTCCCGCATCACCGGCCATCGAGGCCTGGATTGCGGCGTTGAGCGCGAGGATGTTGGTCTGGTCGGCAATATCGTTAATCAGGCTCACGATGTCACCGATCTCTTGCGACGACTCACCGAGACGCTTGATTCGCTTGGAGGTGTCCTGAATCTGCTCGCGAATATTGTCCATGCCGGTGATGGTGTTGTGCACCACCTCGTTACCCTTGTTGGCGATGGCTACCGAGCGTTCCGCTACCGCCGAGGATTCGGCGGCGTTGGCCGATACCTGGTCAATCGATACCGCCATCTCGTTGATCGCCGCCGATGCACCGGCGATCTCCTGGGCCTGATGCTCCGACGCTTCCGCCAGATGCATGGCGGTCGCCTGGGTTTCCTGGGCCGCGCCAGACACCTGTACGGCGGTCTGGTTGATGGTCTCAACGAGATCACGCAGTTGGTCGATGGAGTAGTTGATGGAGTCAGCGATCGCACCGGTGAAGTCTTCGGTAACGGTTGCGGCCACGGTGAGGTCACCGTCGGCAAGGTCGCCGATTTCGTCGAGCAGACGCAGAATCGCGGTCTGGTTACGCTCGTTCTTCTCGGCCGTTTCAGCCAGGCGGCGACGGGTCTCGACGACCATGACCAGACCGATCAGCAGAATCGAGGCAAGCGCCAACACAGCCAGCACATAGCCCGCCAGGGTGTAGACGTAACGGGCATCGGCGAGACCCTGCAGCCCTAAGGTCAGAGCGGAGGTCTTGTCGAGCAGGGTTTGCGAGACCTCGAAGATGTTGTTGGAGGATTCGCGTACCTGGAACAGTTCAGGGGAGGTTTCGAGAATTTCGTCTACCGAACCGGAAACGAACTGGAAGAGTTCGGAAATCTCGGCCAGGCGATCCAGCGCTTCGGCATCGCCCACCCGGGTGATACCCATGGCCTCGTTGCCCTCGAGCATGGCGGTCAATACACGACCGAACAGACTGGCGTCACGTCCGAACATGTCGGCCGCTTGAACCGAGTCCTGATCACCGGAAAGAACCTTGTTCACGGAACCGAGGATACGCTCGGCCAGCAGCGACTGCCGCTGGGCAACCGATACCTGGGCAGCGGGCGCGCCACTTTCCAGGAGAATGTCCACAACCTCTTCGTACTCAACCTGCAGCTGCGGAATGGTTTCAGCGAGCGTGGTCGCTACCTGGTGCAGGGACAGGACGGTCTGCTCGCTGGCAAGGATCGCATCGGTGTTCTGACGCAGGGTATCCCAGTCCTGCTGGACCGCCGCCAGTTCCGCCTGCAATGCATCCGGAACGGCTGGCAATCCGATCTGCTCATCACCCTGGGACAGATAACCCCAGCGCTGGCTGAAGTCGTTGCGCGCGTCTTTCAAGGACTCGAACGCCTCGGCAGTACCGGAAGCCGCCTCCACGGCGTTCTTCGCGATGCGCTGAGACAGAACTCGCAGCTCACCGGCGTGTCCAAGGTATTCGTTGTCGTAATCAGCTTGGGTATTGATATAGGCGAAGTTGGCGAACAACAGCACCATCGACACGATCAGAAGACCAAACAGACCGGCGATCAAGGTATTGCTACGTACCCCTGCCAGCAATGCATTCGCGTTGAATTTTTTCATTGTTCCGGCCCCCGCCTGGACCCCCACCGTTTGTTCCTTCCAACAACTAAAAGGCCGGCATCTGCCGACCCGCCTATATTCAGTACGCCACGTCCAGGAAAGCCTGATGCGCGGCCAGCGCGTGCGGGCTGAAGACCAGCCAGGGCTGCTCGCGCTGAAAAACACCGTGAATGAACGGCTGTATCGACGCCTCAACCGGCGGCAACTGCTCCGAGAACGCATCTACCGGAAAGTGCTGCATGCCGAATACCTCGTCGACCGTGAGCCCGGCGAATACTTCCTGATGCTCGACGACCAGCACCCGCCGCTGTTTGCGCAACGGAGAGAGTTCCATTCCGAAATAGCCGCACAGATCCATGATCGGCAGCAGGCGACCACGAACGTTCGCTACGCCCTTGACCCACCCTTTCACACCCGGAAGCAAGGTATACCGGGGCTCATGGAGAATTTCGCCAACCTCGCCCATGGGCGCCACGAACAAGCGACCACCCATTCGGAACCCAATCCCCGCCCAGGTCTGGATAGCCTCTTGCTGCGAAGGCAGGCCAGCCGCCAGAGCGCGACAACGCGCGTCGATTTCGAGAAGACGCTGAAACGGTGATGGCGCATCAGACATGCTGACCAGGTCCCTTTGTCCGATTGACAGAGCCGCCGGGATCAACCGGCGAGTACGGCGTTAAGGGTCTTCAGCAGTGTGGCTTCGTCGACCGGCTTGGTCAGGTAATCCTTGGCACCCTGCCGCTTGCCCCAGACCTTATCGGTTTCCTGATCCTTGGTGGTCACAATGATCACCGGGATGTGACTTGTTTCCGCATCTTTGGTCAGCTGGCGAGTGGCCTGAAAGCCATTGAGGCCGGGCATAACGATATCCATGAGCACGGCATCCGGCTTCTCCTGGCGAGCCAGCGCGACGCCATCGGCACCGTTCTCGGCTTTCAGAACGACATGGCCATGCTTTTCCAGCATGGCCGTCAGCTTGTACATCTCGGTCGGCGAGTCATCAACAATCAGAACGCGAGCCATGATTTCTCCGTAAGAAAGGCTTCAGCGGCACACAGGCCGAACTTCAGGATACTTGCTCCAATGGTGCGAAATCAGGGACATGCGCCTTGATTGCACCGAGCAACTCTTCTTTGCTGAAGGGCTTGGTGAGGTACTGATCAGACCCCACGATCCGCCCCTTGGCCTTGTCGAACAGGCCATCCTTGGACGACAGCATGATCACCGGTGTCGATTTGAAAGAACTGTTGTTCTTGATCAAAGCACAGGTCTGATAGCCGTCGAGCCGGGGCATCATGATATCGACGAAAATTATGCGCGGGTGCGTATCTGCGATCTTGGCGAGCGCATCGAAGCCATCCACCGCTGTGATCACGTCACAACCTACTTTCTTCAGCAGCGTTTCGGCCGTGCGACGAATCGTTTTAGAGTCGTCGATCACCATGACCTTCAAGCCCTCGGAGTGCTGTTCCATTTCGCCCTACCATCGCCTCGGTGAGTCGTAGTTTATCGTTATGCCAGTGCGCCAGAGGCCCTGTCATCGATGGGCTGCACCCAATCGCCGGACCTTTTTAGCACACTCCCTCATGCGCAAGCTATCTGCCGCCGGAGCGTCGGGATTTTCCTTGACCCAACGCACATCCGCGGCCAATCTGCCCCCACATTTCAAGCCTTCGGCAGCCCTGGCTGCCATTTTGCGGAGACCACCACATGACTGTTCGCGTCGGGATCATCATGGACCCAATCGCGCAGATCACCTTCAAGAAGGACAGTTCGCTCGCCATGCTGCTGGCCGCTCAGGCGCGCAACTGGACACTGTTCTACATGGAGCAGCGCGACCTTTACCAGACCACCGGTCAGGCACGTGCCCGCATGCGACCGCTGACCGTCTTCAACGACCCGGAGCACTGGTTCGAAACCGGAGATGAAGTCGACAGCGCCTTGGGCGAGCTCGACGTCATCCTCATGCGCAAGGACCCGCCGTTCAACAGCGAGTACATCTACTCGACCTACCTGCTGGAACTCGCCGAACAGGCCGGCGCGCTGGTAGTCAATCGTCCGCAGAGTCTTCGCGATTGCAACGAGAAATTCTTTGCCACCCTGTTTCCGCAGTGCAGCCCGCCCACGATAGTCAGTCGCCGGCCGGACATTCTGCGGGAGTTCGCTCGTGAACAGCGTGACATCATTCTCAAACCGCTGGATGAGATGGGTGGAGCCTCGATCTTCCGTCACCGCGAGGGGGACCCCAACCTGTCCGTCATTCTAGAGGTCCTGACCAAGCACGGCACTCAGCAGATCATGGCGCAGCGTTACATACCGGCAATCAAGGATGGCGACAAGCGCATCCTCATGATCGACGGCGAGCCGGTTCCGTTCTGCCTGGCACGGATTCCCGCCGCTGGCGAGACCCGCGGCAACCTGGCCGCTGGCGGTCGTGGCGTGGCGCAGCCACTGTCGGACCGTGACCGCGAGATCGCCTCGCTGGTCGGACCGGAACTGCGCAAGCGCGGCCTGCTGTTCGTTGGCCTCGATGTCATCGGTGATTACCTCACCGAAATCAATATCACCAGCCCGACCTGCATCCGCGAAATCGACAACGCGTTCGACACGCGCATTGGCGAGCGGCTCATGGACGCCATCGCCGCCCAGCTGAACGCGCGCGACCAAACGGTAACCCCTGGCGATCGCTGAGCGAGATCAACGACCCGCTCATCGCAGGAAGCAGCCAACGGGCTGCTGACACCGCAAAGCTGCCGGCTGGTTCATAGACTTTTGCAGTCTCGCTCGGCAGACTGCGCGCACTTCGAGCCGACTGAAATGCGATGAACGCAGCGACACGCCAACCGTCCCCAGCCACTCCGGTGGTCCGCCCCGCGGATCGCCTTGGCTTTACACTGTTCCTGGCAGCGGTGCTCCATGCGGCACTGATCCTCGGGCTCGGATTCAGCCTGGCCGACCCTACCCAGGTGAGCAAGTCGCTGGAAATCACGATTTCCACCTTTAAAAGCGAGGAGAAGCCCAAGGAAGCGGACTTCCTCGCCCAGGACAACCAACAGGGCAGTGGCACGCTGGAGCACAAGGCGACGCCGAAGACCGACGAACAGGCACCGTTTCAGGACACGCAAATCCGCAAGGTGACCCCGGCTGCATCGCCGCCGCCAAGCACCCGCAGCGAATCGGCGAAAACCGCGATTGCGACTCGGTCGCCGCAAAGGGACAAGACGCCCGACAAGCCCCAGGAGAACAAGCCGCAACCCGAATCGCAGCCAGCACCTGTCTTCGACAGCTCACAGCTGAGCGAGGAGATCGCCAGCCTCGAGGCGGAGCTGGCCCATGAGCGGCAGCAGTATGCCAAGCGACCTCGCGTCAGCCGCCAGAACAGCGCGGCCACCATGCGCGACATCAGCGCCTGGTACCGCGATGAGTGGCGCAAGAAAGTCGAGCGTATCGGCAATCTGAACTACCCCGACGAGGCACGACGGCAACGCATCTATGGCAGCCTGCGCATGCTGGTGGTCGTCGACCGCAATGGCGCGGTACAGGAACTCCGCGTCCTGGAGTCGTCCGGCCAGGCGGTACTCGACGAGGCCGCGATGCGTATCGTCAGGCTGGCCGCACCCTTTGCGCCCTTTTCCGGCGAGCTCGCGAAAAATTTCGATCAGGTCGAAATCATCAGGACCTGGCGTTTCGAGCGCGGCGACCGGTTGTCCAGCCGCTGACCGACCTCGGCACCTGCCTGCCCTGCTTGCGGCTTCACGCCCGTCCCGGCAACGCTTAAGCTAGCGAGCATGAACGCGACCTCGCCGAGCTATCTCAAACATCACTTCCTGATCGCCATGCCCCACATGGTCGATCCCAATTTCGCCCAAGCACTCATCTACGTCGTCGACCACACGCCCGAAGGGGCCATGGGTCTGATCGTCAATCGCCCGAGTGGGCTGACATTGACGGACGTGCTCGAGCAGTTGCGTCCGGACGACCCGATTACCGGCATCAGCCAGCAACTGGATATTCTGACCGGCGGTCCGGTGCAGACCGACCGAGGGTTCGTGCTGCATCCACCCGGGTCCCAGTTTCAGGCCACGCTCGATCTGGGCTCGCTCGGCATGACGACCTCCCAGGACGTCCTGTTTGCGATCGCCGATGGCCACGGCCCCAAACAGCACCTCGTAGCCCTGGGCTATGCAGGCTGGGAAGCCGGCCAGCTGGAGGCCGAGCTCGTCGGCAACGTCTGGTTGAGCTGCCCGGCCCAGCTGGACATCCTTTTCGATCTGCCTTTCGAACTGCGCCTGTCCGCCGCTGCCGCCTCGCTGGGTGTCGACCTCAACCTGCTCAGTAGCCAGGTCGGTCACGCATGAGTGCGCTACGGCTTCTGCTGGGCTTCGACTACGGCACCCGGCAGATCGGCGTGGCGGTCGGCCAGGGATTCACTCGTCAGGCAAGAGAGTTGTGTGTACTCAAGGCGCAAAATGGCGTGCCCGACTGGTCGCAGATCGAAGCTCTGATCCGCGAATGGCAGCCCGACGCGCTTGTCGTCGGCTTGCCACTGAACATGGACGGCAGCCCCAGCGAAATGAGCGCGCGTGCTGAAAAGTTCGCGCGCCGCCTCAACGGCCGTTTCAACCTTCCGGTTCACACCCACGACGAACGACTGACTACCTACGAAGCCAAGGGCGAGCGACTTCGCCAAGGGCAGAACGGAGGCTACCGTGAACGCCCGGTCGACGCGCTGGCGGCCGCGCTCCTACTAGAAGGCTGGCTGAATGCCCAGCAGACCGACTGATGCGGCCCAGGAGTAACCATGACCCTGCCCAACCCTCAACACCTGCTTCCCGAAATGACCGCTGCCCTTTCTCGGCACCTCGACAGCAGGGGCATCACCGAGCCGCGCTTCGTCGGAATACGGACCGGCGGTGTCTGGATCGCCCAGGCGCTGCTGCAGTTGCGCGATCGGCAGGAGGCACTCGGTATCCTAGATGTCTCCTTCTACCGTGACGACTTCACCCAGAACGGCCTGCATCCACAAGTTCGACCGTCGGAGCTACCGTTCGAGATCGAAGGGCAGCATCTGGTACTGATCGACGACGTGTTGATGAGTGGCCGGACCATTCGCGCCGCGCTGAACGAGCTGTTCGACTATGGTCGCCCCGCAAGTGTCAGCCTGGTCTGCCTGCTCGATCTGAACGCCCGCGAGTTGCCGATCCGCCCCGACGTGGTGGGCGCGACCCTCTCGCTGGCCGCGGAGCAGCGCGTCAAGCTGCTGGGCCCCGCGCCGCTCGCGCTCGAGTACCAGACCCTTGTTCCTGCCAATTGAGACCCTCGCGATGACGCCTACCGACGCCAATCGGCCGCTGCAACTGAACGACCATGGCCAGCTGCGCCATTTCCTGTCCCTGGACGGGCTGCCCCGCGAACTGCTTACCGAAATCCTCGACACCGCCGACTCCTTTCTCGAAGTAGGCGCCCGCGCCGTCAAGAAAGTCCCGCTACTGCGCGGCAAGACGGTGTGCAACGTGTTCTTCGAGAATTCGACGCGCACCCGCACCACCTTCGAACTGGCCGCCAAGCGCTTGTCCGCGGACGTCATCACGCTGAACGTATCGACTTCCTCGACCAGCAAGGGCGAGACGCTCACCGATACGCTGCGCAATCTGGAGGCCATGGCCTCCGACATGTTCGTGGTGCGCCATGCCGCATCCGGCGCGGCGCACTTCATCGCCGAGCACGTCTGCCCCGACGTCGCGGTGATCAACGGTGGCGACGGGCGGCACGCGCACCCTACGCAGGGCATGCTCGACATGCTGACCATCCGCCGCCACAAGGGCGACTTCGAAAAGCTGTCGGTGGCCATCGTCGGCGACATCCTGCATTCACGTGTGGCCCGCTCCAACATGCTGGCGCTCAAGACGCTTGGCTGTCCGGATATCCGCGTCATCGGCCCCAAGACGCTGTTGCCGATCGGCCTGGAACAGTATGGCGTGCGCGTCTTCAACGACATGAACGAAGGGCTGAGAGACGTCGACGTGGTGATCATGCTGCGGCTGCAACGCGAGCGCATGCAGGGCGGCCTGCTGCCGAGTGAAGGTGAGTTCTACCGCCTGTACGGCCTGACCACGGCACGCATGGCGCTGGCCAAGCCCGATGCCATCGTCATGCACCCCGGCCCGATCAACCGGGGCGTCGAAATCGAATCGGCCGTGGCCGACGGTACGCAATCGGTGATTCTCAACCAGGTCACCTATGGCATCGCGATCCGCATGGCCGTGCTGTCGATGACCATGAGCGGCCAGACCGCACAGCGTCAACGGGACAATGAACAAGCTGCCCAGGAGCTGAACTGATGCCGACGACCATCCTCGGTGCCCGCCTGATCGACCCGGCCAGCGGCCGCGACGAAGTCACCGACATCCATTGCCAGGACGGCAAGGTGCTCGCCATCGGCGCCGCCCCGGCCGGGTTCCGCCCCGTCCATACGCTCGACGCCACCGGGCTGGTCGCCGCCCCCGGCCTGGTCGACCTGTCGGTTGCATTGCGCGAACCCGGATACAGCCGCAAGGGCAACATCGCCAGTGAGACGCTTGCCGCGACCGCCGGGGGCGTCACGAGCTTGTGCTGCCCGCCACAGACCCGCCCGGTGCTGGACACCGCTGCCGTCGCTGAACTGATCCTCGACCGCGCCCGCCTGTCCGGGCATGCGAAGGTTTACCCAATCGGCGCTTTGACCCGTGACCTGGCCGGTGAGCAGCTGGCCGAATTGGTCGCGCTGCGCGACGCCGGTTGCGTGGCCTTCGGCAACGGCCTGGCCAACTTCACCAACCAGCGCAATCTCAGCCGCGCACTGGAATACGCAGCCACTTTCGACCTGACGGTGGTCATGCATTCGCAGGACGCTGACCTCGCAGCCGGCGGCCTCGCCCATGAGGGCCCACCCGCGGCCTTCCTGGGATTGGCGGGGATTCCCGAGACCGCCGAAACCGTCGCGCTCGCGCGCAACCTGCTCCTTGTCGAGCAAGCCGGTGTCCGCGCGCATTTCACCCAGCTGACCACTGCACGCGGCGCCCGCATGATTGCCGAAGCCCAGGCCCGCGGCCTGCCCGTCACGGCCGATGTGGCGATGTACCAGCTGATCCTCACCGACGAGGCGCTACACGGTTTCTCCAGCCTTTACCACGTGCAGCCGCCCCTGCGCAGCGTGGCCGACCGCGAAGGGCTGCGAGATGCGGTTCGCTCGGGCGTCATCAGTGCGATCTCGAGCCATCATCAGCCCCACGAGGCCGACGCGAAGGATGCGCCGTTCGGCGAGACGGAACCAGGCATCAGTAGCGTGGACATCCTCTTGCCGCTGGCCATGACCCTGGTACATGACGGCCTGCTGGACCTGCCGACGCTGCTGGCCCGCCTGACCAGCGGGCCCGCCACGGCATTGCGACTGCCAGCGGGTCGCCTCGCCACCGGCGCCCCCGCGGATCTGGTTTTGTTCGATCCGGCCAGCTCGACACTGGCCGGCGAGACCTGGTATTCGAAAGGCCGCAATTGCCCCTTCCTCGGCCACTGCTTGCCCGGCGCCGTGCGCTATACGCTGGTGGACGGCCGAGTCGCCTTCCAGCGCTGAGACAGGCGACACAGCGGCCTGCTGTCCGACGGCGGGCCGCCTGACTGGCATCAGCGCGCTTGCAGGTTGCGCTCGGAAACCTGACTGTTCAGCGTCCAGAAGTCATACAGGATACCGACGAAAAAGAGCCCACCCGTGCACAGGTAGATCAGGCCCGTGATCCATTTGCCCTGATACATGCGGTGCACGCCAAACACGCCAAGAAAGGTCAGGAGTATCCAGGCGACGGTGTAGTCGATCGGCCCGGGCTGAAAGCGCATGTCGGCCTGGCGGTCCATCGATGGGATCAGGAACAGGTCGATGATCCAGCCAACGAAGAACAGGCCCAGGGTAAAGAACCAGATCGTCCCGGTGATCGGCTTGCCGTAATAGAAACGGTGGGAGCCAAGAAACCCGAATATCCAGAGGAGATAGCCGATCAAGGTGCTGTGAGTGTTCTGCCGCATCCGAACCTCGTTGCTCTGTTGGTCAGTCGACAGCTTATCCGAAATCGCGGCCCGCTCGTGGCGCCGGACGGGCACCGCCGGCCGGCAAGCCCGTGATACTGTATGGACAAACAGTATAGAAGACCTTCGACATGCAACTGATCGACAAACTCAGCGTGCTTGCGGACGCCGCCAAATATGATGTGTCCTGCGCCAGCAGCGGCGCGCCAAAGCGAAGCTCAAGAGGCAAGAGCGGGCTTGGCGCGACCGACGGCATGGGGATTTGCCACAGCTTCACACCGGATGGTCGCTGCGTGGCGCTGCTCAAGATTTTGCTGACCAACTTCTGCCTTTACGATTGCCAGTACTGCGTCAACCGGCGCTCCAGCGACGTGCCGCGGGCGCGCTTCACGCCGGAAGAAGTGGTCAGCCTTACGCTGGACTTCTACCGCCGCAACTGCATCAGCGGTCTTTTTCTCAGCTCCGGCATCATCCGCTCGGCCGACTACACCATGGAGCAGCTGGTGCGGGTGGCCCGGCTGCTTCGCGAGGAACACGAGTTCCGCGGCTACATCCACCTGAAGACGATCCCCGACGCCGACCCGCAGCTGATTGCCGAGGCCGGGCGCCATGCCGATCGGCTCAGCGTGAACATCGAGCTGCCGACCGAAAGCAGCCTGATCCGTCTGGCACCGGAGAAACAGGTAGTCACCATCAAACAGGCAATGCAGACCATCCATGACGGCGAAACGGAAGCCAGCGCGGAACGACGCGCGCCCCGCTTCGCACCCGCCGGACAGAGCACGCAAATGATCGTTGGCGCCGACAGCACCGACGACAGCACCATCCTGCATACCGCACAGACGCTGTACGGCAGCTACAGACTGCGCAGGGTCTACTATTCGGCCTTCAGCCCGATTCCCCACAGCCCCAGCACCGTGCCCTTCGAGGCGCCGCCGCTGCTCAGGGAGCACCGACTCTACCAGGCTGACTTCCTGATGCGCGGCTACGGCTTCCAGGCCGACGAGCTGCTCGGCGGGCCCGGCAATCTGGCGCTCGACATCGATCCGAAACTCGCCTGGGCGCTGGCGCACCGGGAGCAGTTCCCGGTAGACCTGAACACGGCGGACGAGACGATGATTGCCCGTGTCCCGGGCATCGGCATGCTCAGTGCCAGACGACTGATCGCCCTGCGCCGGCAGAAGCGCATTCGCTTCGAGGATCTCACGCGTCTGCGCTGCGCGCTGGAGAAGGCCAAGCCTTTCGTCGTCACTCAAGACTATCGCCCGCGCCTGGCGACCCAGGAATCCGCCGCGCTGCGCCAGCAATTGCGTGACACACCCGCACAGATGGCGCTCTGGTGATGATCACGGTGCGCTTCGATGGCAGCTTCGAGGATTGGAGAAACTGCGCAAGAACGCTGTTGCAGGACAGTATCGCGCCACACGAGGTGAGCTGGACAACCAGCAACGAAACGGCCGGCCTGTTCGATAACGACTTGCCAGCGCCCGCGACCCGAGCGAAAAAGCCCATCCGAGTGCCTAGACAATTGCTGGACGAGCTGGAAATGGCGGCGCGCTTTCGCGTCGAGAAGCGCTGGAGCCTGCTCTATCGCGTGCTCTGGCGAGTCGCGCAGGGGGACTTGGCCGCTCGATTGCCTGGCGATGCAGACGGCAGCGAACTGCATGCCCGCATCAAGGCGGTGCGTCGGGAAGCCCACCACCTGCATGCCTTCCTGCGCTTCAGCCCGCTTGCCAACGACGACGGAATACAGCATGTCGCCTGGTTCGAGCCGGTGCACGACGTGCTGCCCTGGGCAGCCGAGCATTTCGCTGAACGCATGGGCGAGAACAGCTGGATGATTGCCACACCGGACGACGGGGTCTGCTGGAACGGGAACGATCTGGTCTACGCACGTCCTTGCCCGCCCGCGTGGCAGCAACGGGCGATGAATACAGTCGACCCGGGCGGGGCGCTATGGAAGGCGTATTACGAGAGCACCTTCAACCCGGCGCGACTGAACCGTAGCGTGATGGAAAACAATCTGCCTGTTCGATTCTGGAAGAATCTGCCAGAAGGTGCCCTGATACCCGAGCTGATGAGCCGAGCGCAAGCCGGCGCCCAGCGTGACGGACAGGCCGAGCGCGTTGCCGAAAAAGCTGGCAAGCGCATCGGGCGGGCGCGGGAAGGAAGTGGTTAGCGGAAGCTGCGTCCCGGGTCGTCATCGCTGACCTCAAGCGTCAGCCCCTGGGAAACGCTGGTCAGGTGCTCGCCATCGGTTTCCGAGCCGAGCTTGATCATCAGACGCAGGTCGTTGGACGAATCCGCATGCGCCAGGGCGTCTTCATAGGTGATTTCGCCCTGCACATAGAGGTTGTACAAGGCCTGGTCGAAGGTCTGCATACCCAGGTCGGTGGAGCGTTTCATCAGCCCTTTGAGCTCATGCACCTCGCCCTTGCGAATCAGGTCGGCCGCCAGCGGGGTGTTGATCAGCACTTCGATGACTGCACGGCGACCCTTGCCGTCGGGCGTGGGAATCAGCTGCTGGGCGACGATCGCCTTGAGGTTCAGCGACAGGTCCATCCAGACCTGTTGCTGCCGATCGGCGGGAAAGAAGTTGATGATTCGGTCCAGCGCCTGGTTGGCGTTGTTGGCGTGCAGGGTTGCCAGGCAGAGGTGACCGGTTTCAGCGAAGGCGACCGCGTAGTCCATGGTTTCGCGGGTCCGCACCTCGCCGATGAGGATCACGTCCGGCGCCTGGCGCAGGGTGTTCTTCAGCGCCACGTCGAACGAATCGGTGTCGATCCCCACCTCGCGCTGCGTAACGATGCAGCTCTGATGCTGGTGGATGAACTCGATCGGGTCCTCGATGGAAATGATGTGACCACTGGAATTCTTGTTGCGATAGCCGATCATCGCCGCGAGGGATGTCGACTTGCCGGTACCGGTCGCGCCGACAAAGAGCACCAGCCCACGCTTGGTCATCGCCAGCTTCTTGAGGATTTCCGGAAGCTTGAGGTCTTCGATGGTCGGAATATTGGTTTCGATACGGCGCAGCACCATACCGGCCAGGTTGCGCTGGTAGAAGGCACTGACCCGGAAACGACCGATGCCACGGGCACTGATCGCGAAGTTGCACTCGTGATTCTCGGCGAACTCTCGCCGCTGCTGCTCGTTCATCACGGCATGCACGGTTTCGCGGGTCATCTCAGGCGACATCGGCGTCTTGCTGACGGGCATGATCTTCCCGTTCACCTTCATGGACGGTGGCACGCCCGCCGTAATGAAGAGGTCGGAGCCACCCTTTTCCACCATCAGGCGCAACAGTTTCTCGAATTCCATCGTCGTTCTCGTATTCGTCGGGCGAAACCGCGATCAGGCAAATCGGCGAGCCGGCCCGCGCGGGCCGCTCCGCCCAGGGTCAGAAGTTTTCCGGCTGCTTGGCTTTTTCCCGCGCGCTGTCGCGAGAGATCACGCCCCTTGACAGCAGACCCTTGAGGCACGAGTCCAGCGTCTGCATGCCCAGTGAGCCGCCAGTCTGGATCGCCGAGTACATCTGGGCGACCTTGTCCTCGCGAATCAGGTTTCGGATTGCCGGCGTGCCGATCATGATTTCGTGCGCCGCCACCCGGCCACCGCCGACCTTCTTCAACAAGGTCTGGGAAATGACGGCCTGCAGCGACTCGGAGAGCATCGAGCGCACCATGGACTTTTCCTCGGCAGGGAAAACGTCGACAACACGGTCGATGGTCTTGGCCGCGGAAGTGGTGTGCAGCGTGCCGAAGACCAGGTGGCCGGTTTCCGCAGCGGTCAGTGCGAGGCGGATGGTTTCAAGGTCCCGCATCTCACCCACGAGGATGATGTCCGGGTCTTCACGCAGGGCCGAGCGCAGGGCCTCGGAGAATCCCAGGGTGTCGCGGTGCACCTCACGCTGGTTGACCAGACACTTCTTGGACTCGTGAACGAATTCGATCGGGTCCTCGATGGTGAGGATGTGGTGGTATTTGGTGCTGTTCAGGTAATCGAGCATCGCCGCCAGAGTGGTCGACTTGCCCGAGCCGGTCGGACCGGTCACCAGCACCAGCCCGCGCGGCACATCGGTGATCTTGCGGAAGACCTCGCCCATGCCGAGATCCTCCATGGTCAGGACCTTCGATGGAATGGTCCGGAATACGGCGCCCGCACCCCGGTTCTGGTTGAACGCGTTAACGCGGAAGCGGGCCACGCCGGGGACTTCGAACGAGAAGTCGGTTTCGAGGAATTCCTCGAAGTCCTTGCGCTGCTTGTCGTTCATGATGTCGTAGATCAGCGCGTGCACCTGCTTGTGGTCCATCGCGGGGAGGTTGATCCGGCGCACGTCGCCATCGACGCGGATCATCGGCGGAAGGCCGGAAGACAGGTGCAAATCCGAGGCACCCTGCTTGGCACTGAAGGCCAGCAGCTCTGTGATATCCATGGGACTCCCCAATTACAAGCAAGCAGGTAGAATGCCGCGCAGACCCTAGGCTGGCAGGCGCAGGTAATGTCCACGATAGCGAACAATATTGCAAAGGTCGCAGCGCGCATCCGTGAGGCGGCGCAAGCTGTGGGTCGCAATCCTGACGAGGTGCACCTGCTGGCCGTGAGCAAGACCCAGTCCGCCGAGGCAATTCGCCAGGCGCACGCTGCGGGCCTTCGCGACTTCGGCGAGAACTATGTGCAGGAAGCTCTGGAGAAGCAGACCGCGCTTGCCGATCTGCCGTTGGCCTGGCATTTCATCGGGCCGATCCAGTCGAACAAGACCAAATCGATCGCCGAGCACTTCGATTGGGTGCACTCGGTGGACCGTCTGAAGATTGCCCAGCGTCTGTCCGACCAGCGCCCGGTAGACAAGCCACCGCTCGACATCTGCCTGCAGGTCAACGTCAGCGGCGAGGCCAGCAAATCCGGTTGCGAGCCGCACGAAGTGGCCGAACTGGCCCGCCGCATTGCCGAACTGCCACGCCTGCGTCTACGCGGACTGATGACCATCCCCGCGCCGACCGATGACCTCGCCGAGCAGCATGCCGCGTTCGCCCGCCTACGCCAGTTGCAAGCCGATCTCGCGTTGAACCTCGATACGCTTTCGATGGGCATGAGCCAAGACCTGGAAGCCGCCATCGCCGAAGGGGCAACTTGGGTTCGTATCGGCACGGCGCTCTTCGGTGCCCGGGACTATGGCACGCCCTCCGCATGAATAAAGGAAATTCCCTCATGAACACCCCCCGTATCGCCTTTATCGGCGGCGGCAACATGGCTGCCAGCCTGATTGGCGGATTGCGCGCCCAAGGCGTTCCCGCTGAGGCCATCCGCGCCAGCGATCCCGGCACGCAAAAGCGTCAGGCGCTGACGGCCGAATACGGCATTGCCACGTTTTCCGATAACGCCGAGGCCGTCGCCGAGGCAGACATGGTTGTGCTGGCGGTCAAGCCGCAGGTGATGCAGGACGTCTGCCGAGACCTGGCCACCTCGCTGCAACCCGGCCAATTGATCGTCTCGATTGCCGCCGGCATCACCTGCGCCAGTCTGCAGGCCTGGCTGGGCGAGCAGCCGCCACGTGCCATCGTGCGCTGCATGCCGAACACCCCTTCGCTGCTCCGCCAGGGCGTCAGTGGACTGTTCGCCAACGCCCAGGTCAGCGACACGCAACGGCAGCAGGCAGAGCAATTGCTGTCGGCGGTGGGCCTGGCGCTATGGTTGGAAGAAGAGCGCCTGATCGACGCCGTTACCGCTGTCTCAGGCAGTGGTCCGGCCTACTACTTCCTGCTGATGGAAGCCATGACGGCCGCCGGCGAACGCCTGGGCCTGCCTCGCGATACGGCTGCGCAGCTGACCATGCACACGGCACTGGGCGCTGCACGCATGGCCTGCGAAAGCGATGTGAACGCCGCGGAGCTGCGGCGTCGCGTCACTTCACCGAACGGAACCACCGAAGCGGCGATCAAAGCTTTCCAAGCGGGCGGCTTCGAATCCCTGGTGGACCAGGCATTGAACGCCGCTGCACGCCGCTCGGCAGAACTGGCCGAACAACTGGGCGACAGGGGCTGTTGACGTTTCGTCGCGGCCGCACCGGCGACAGTTCGCGCGCGGAGTACGGCATGAGGAGAGAAATTTGGCCGCTCCAAATGAACGGCGAAACACGCGGCACCGCGCGAAACGGGCCCGGCCCTTCGGGTTGCGCGGCCGTGGCGCCACGCGGCGCTGCGGGACTTGGCAAGCCCAACCATTACCGGCGCCCCGCGCCTTGCCTTGCGCCGTCTGGCGCAGCAACGCGGCTCGCGACACCACATCCATAGAGCCTAAGGAGCCTACATGTCGCAACTTTCGCAAGCCCTGATCCTGATCGTTCAGACGCTTGGCAGTTTGTACCTGCTGATCGTGCTGTTGCGTTTCATCCTGCAGTTGGTCCGGGCCGACTTCTACAATCCGTTGAGCCAGTTCATCGTTCGCGCCACGCACCCGCTGCTCAAGCCGTTGCGCCGGGTGATACCCAGCATCGGTGGCCTGGATCTTTCCTCACTGGTGCTGGCCGTCATCGTGCAGATGCTGCTGATGGCAGCCGTGCTGATGATCGCCTACGGCACCACCGGTAACGTGCTGCAACTTCTGGTCTGGGCCATCATCGGTGTGACTGGTCTGTTCCTGAACATCTTTTTCTACGCCCTCATCATCAGCGTGATCCTCTCCTGGGTCGCCCCTGGCAGCCACAACCCGGGCGCACAACTGGTGAGCCAGGTCTGCGAGCCCGTACTCGCCCCCTTCCGACGGCTGCTGCCGAACCTCGGCGGCCTGGACATCTCACCGATCTTCGCGTTTCTTGCCATCAAACTTCTGGACATGCTGGTCATCAACAACCTGGCGATGAGCACGCACATGCCGAATATTCTCCGCACGCTGATCTGACCCGCGACCGCCCATTCGCTTCATCGAGCCTTTGGGCGGCAGTTCACAGCCACTCGATTGACGCCCACCTGGCGACTGGGATAATCGCCCGACCCAGCCTTTCAGGAACCCCTCATGGAACGACTCGACCGGCAAGTGGACGCCTATGTCTCCTGGAAGCGCGACCTCATTCGCGAGATCACCCGCTACCGGAGCTGGTTGTCTCACAACCGTCTCAATTCCGACGGTGTCGATGCCAGGCTCGACCGGGCGCTCAAGCTGCTACGCACCGACCACATCACCCTGGCCTTCGTCGGCGAGTTCTCACGCGGAAAAACCGAGCTGATCAACAGCCTGTTCTTCTCCGAATATGGTCAGCGCATCCTTCCTTCACGCGCGGGCCGCACCACCATGTGCCCGACCGAGCTGTTCTTCGATCCGCGCGCGACACAGGCCTACATCCGCCTGTTGCCGATCGAATCGCGCCTTGAGGAAACTAGCATCGCGCAGTTCAAGCGCACCCCGCAGGCGTGGCTGAACATTCCCCTGCACGCCGATGATCCGCAACGGCTGGTCGAAGCATTCGCCCAGGTCGCTTCGACCAAATCCATGCCCGTCCACCAGGCGTTGCAGCTCGGCTTTCAGGCAGACGCACTGGAAGCGTCGGGCGTGGAAGGGGAAGTTCTGGTCCCGGCGTGGCGCCATGCGCTGGTCAACTTCGACCATCCGCTGTTGCGGCAAGGCCTTCGTGTGCTCGACACACCGGGCCTGAACGCCCTGGGCAGCGAACCGGAACTCACCCTGTCGATGTTGCCGAACGCGCAAGCAGTGATCTTCCTGCTATCGGCGGATGCCGGTGTGACCGCCAGCGACATGGAGATCTGGCAGCAGCACATCCAGCAGCTCGATGATGGCAACCGCAATCGCCTGTTCGCCGTGCTGAACAAGATCGACGTGCTCTGGGACGACGTCGCCGGCGAGAGCTACGTGCAGACGGCGATCGACCGCATGCAGGCCAGCACCGCCAAACAACTGGGCATCCCCGTCGATGGCGTGCTGCCGCTGTCGGCCAAGCAGGCCTTGCTGGGCAAGATCCGCGGTGATCAGGCCTTGCTTGAACGCAGCCGGCTGACCTCGCTTGAGCAATTGCTCTGCGAACGCATCCTGGCGCAGAAGGAACAGCTGCTCGAACAGCAGGTCGTCCGCCAGGTCATTGCCCTGCTGCAGGGCAGCCAGCAGATCCTGACCCAGCGGCTAGGCAAGGTCCGCGAGCAGTGCGAGCTGCTCGACGGCCACCGCCAGGACAACGGCCAGATGCTGCTGGAACTGACGGCACGGACCCGGCACGACCACAACCAGCACCACAAACGACTGCTGCAACTCAAGACCAACCAGCGTCTGCTGCAACGTCAGGGCGAACTGCTGCGGGCGACCATCCGCGCCGAACGGCTCGACGAGCACCTGACGCGCCTGCGCCGCAGCCTGACCGGCAGCCTGACCACGCTCGGCATCAACCTCAGCATCCTGCACTTCTTTCGTTCCGTGGAGCAGGATCTGGGCGCACTCGAGCAAGAGGCCGCGCTGGCCAACAAGATGGTCTCGGCCATCTATCGAAGGCACAACGAAGAGAACCCGCTGCACGGCGCCGATGCGCCGCTGTTCCAGCTTGCGCCTTACCAGCGCGAGCTCAAGGGACTGCAGGTCAAGGCTGACCAGTTCCGCTTGCAGCTCAAGACGCTGCTTACCGAGCAGCGCACCCTCACGCGCCGATTCTTTGCCACGCTGGTCCAGGAAGTCGTCGCGATGCACCAACGCCTGCGGCAAGAGGCCGAGCACTGGGCCAGCGAGGCCCTGTTGCCCTTGATGCAGCATTCGCTGGAACACAAGCAACAGCTCGAGGCACACATGCTGCGCCTCAAGGGCCTGGCGCAGGACAACCAGCAGAGCAGCCAGCGCGGCCGTCTGCTGGCCCGCTACAGCGTCGAGCTCGAACAGCAACTGGCCCAGGCCGGCGAGATGCTGCGCGTGTTGCGCCGCCCGGCTCCGATTCGCCGCCAGGGAAAGGTGGTTGCTATCGGCTGAGCACCAGGCTGCGATTGAGCGTGAATTGGGGCGCGCTTGGCATTAGACTTTGCCGCCTTTGTTCCACTACGAGCCAGGGTCGATGCCCACAGCTATTCCAGCCGATTCCGTTGGCCTGGTGACTCCCAGGATCGAACACTTTCGCGAGCCCTTGCCGTTGGCCAGTGGCCGCTCGCTGCACGACTACCAACTTATCTACGAAACCTACGGCCAGCTGAACGATGCACGCAGCAACGCCGTGCTGATTTGTCACGCGTTGTCCGGGCATCATCACGCCGCTGGTTTTCATGATCCGGAAGACCGCAAGCCCGGCTGGTGGGACAGCTGCATCGGCCCGGGCAAGGCCATCGACACCAATCGGTTCTATGTCGTCAGCCTGAACAACCTCGGCGGCTGCAATGGCTCGACGGGCCCCTGCAGCGTCAATCCGCTTACGGGCAACCCCTATGGCGCCGACTTTCCGGTGGTCACCGTCGAGGACTGGGTCAACAGCCAGGCGCGCCTGGCCGACGTGCTGGGTATCGAGCAATGGGCTGCGGTGGTTGGCGGCAGCCTGGGCGGCATGCAAGCCCTGCAGTGGACCATGAGCTATCCCGAGCGTGTTCGCCACTGCGTCGCGATCGCCTCGGCGCCGAAGTTGTCGGCACAGAACATCGCCTTCAACGAGGTGGCGCGCCAGGCGATCCTGTCCGATCCGGAATTCCACGGTGGGCACTTCCAGGAACAGGGCGTGATCCCCAGACGCGGCCTGATGCTGGCGCGCATGGTGGGGCATATCACTTACCTGTCCGACGACGCCATGGGGACCAAGTTTGGCCGCGGCCTGAAGAGTGAAAAGCTCAACTATGACTTCAACAGCGTCGAGTTCCAGGTTGAAAGCTACCTGCGCTATCAGGGCGAGGAGTTCTCCACGCGCTTCGACGCCAACACCTACCTGCTCATGACCAAGGCGCTCGACTACTTCGACCCGGCTGCGGCCCACGACGATGACCTGTCACGGGCGCTTGCCGTGGCCCAGTCCGACTTCTGCATCATGTCGTTCACCACCGACTGGCGCTTCTCGCCGGAGCGCTCGCGCGAAATCGTCGATGCGCTGATGGCCGCTCGCAAGAACGTCTGCTACCTGGAAATCGACGCGCCGCAGGGACACGATGCTTTCCTGATCCCCAATCCCCGCTATCTGCAGGCCTTTCGCGGGTACATGAACCGCATCGCCGTATAAGGAACCGACATGCGTGCCGATCTGGACATCATCCAAGACTGGATACCCGTGGGCAGCCGGGTGCTGGACCTCGGCTGCGGCAATGGTGACCTGCTGGCCTGGCTTCAGCAGCACAAGCAGGTCAGCGGCTATGGCTTGGAGATCGACCCCGACAACATTGCCGCCTGCATCGACAAAGGCGTGAACGTCATCGAGCAGGACCTGGACAAAGGCCTCGGCAACTTCGCCAGCGACAGCTTCGACATGGTGGTCATGACGCAGGCCCTGCAAGCCGTCCACTACCCGGACGAACTGCTCCGGGAAATGCTGCGCGTCGGGCGCGAGTGCATCATCACCTTTCCCAACTTCGGCCACTGGCGCTGCCGCTGGTACCTGGCCAGCAAGGGACGCATGCCAGTCTCGGAGTTTCTGCCGTACACGTGGTACAACACACCAAACATCCACTTCTGCACGTTCGAGGATTTCGAGCGACTGTGCCACGAGCTTGGCGCACGTGTGCTCGAACGCCTGGCCGTGGATCGCCACCACAAACATGGGCTGGCCAGCCGAATCTGGCCCAACCTGATTGGCGAAATCGGCATCTATCGGGTCACCGGCCTCGGCCGTTGACTCGCGACATCAATGGAGGAGCCATCGTGAAACGCAGCCTGATCTGTCTTCTAGCCCTGATGTTCGCCCTGCCGGCGCTGGCCGAGCGCAAGCACAGCGTTGGCGACTATGACGTGCACTACATCGCCTTCAATTCAAGCTTCCTGCAGCCCGAAATCGCCTCCGCTGCCGGGCTGGTGCGCAGCCGCGCCCAGGGCGTGGTGAACGTTTCGGTGCTCAAGGCCGGCAAGCCGGTCGCCGCACAGGTCAGCGGGACGGTCAAGAACCTGCTCGGCCAGGACTACCCGCTGACGTTCAAGCAGCTGAAGGAGGGCGACGCGGCCATCTATTACCTCGCACAGTTCCCCTTCGAGTCGCGCGAGACACTGCGCTTCAACCTCGATGTGCGGCCTGCCGGCGCCGCGCCGATCAACTTCGATTTCACTCAAGAATTCTTTCCGGACGAATGATGACCTTCGACGAACTGGTGCTGGCCAGCCACAACGCCGGCAAGCTCAAGGAACTCCAAGCCATGCTGGGCGACGCCGTACGCGTGCGCTCGGTAGGCGAGTTCAGCGACGTGGAGCCGGAAGAAACCGGCCTTTCCTTCATCGAGAACGCCATCCTCAAGGCCCGCAACGCCGCCCGTGTGTCCGGCCTACCGGCCCTCGCCGACGATTCCGGCCTGGCGGTGGATCACCTGGGTGGCGCGCCTGGCATCTATTCGGCACGGTACGCCGACGGCCAGGGCGACGCGGCGAACAACGCCAAGCTGCTCGAGGCGCTGCGCGACGTGCCGGATGCCGAGCGTGGCGCCCAGTTCGTCTGTGCGCTGGCCCTGGTTCGGCATGCCGATGATCCGCTGCCGATCGTTTGCGAAGGACTCTGGCACGGCCGCATCCTTCACGCGCCACGCGGCGAACACGGCTTCGGCTACGACCCGCTGTTCTGGGTACCCGAGCAGCATTGCTCCAGCGCCGAACTGGCGCCAGCGGACAAGAACCGGCTCAGTCACCGCGCCCGCGCCATGGCACAGCTCAGGGCGAGGTTGGGGCTCGCATGAGCCGAGCCGGAAGCCTGCAGCCGGAAGCCGCAACTAAAACACCCAGGGATGACCCGAAGCCCTCAGATTCAGGCTTGGAGCTACCGCCCCTGGCGGCCTACGTTCATATCCCCTGGTGCGTGCGCAAGTGCCCCTACTGCGACTTCAACTCGCACGCCGCCGGGCCTGAGCTGCCCGAGGACGCCTACGTGGCGGCACTGATCGACGACCTCGCATGCGAGTCCGAGCACGTACAGGGCCGGCCGCTGTCCTCGATCTTCTTTGGCGGCGGCACGCCGAGCCTGTTTTCCGCCGCCGCGCTGGGTCGGATACTGCAAGCGCTGGAGCGTCGCGTAGGCTTCGTCGATGACATCGAGATCACCCTCGAAGCCAACCCCGGCACCTTCGAACAGGCCAAGTTCCGCGACTATCGCCAGCTGGGCATCAATCGCCTGTCGATCGGTGTCCAAAGTTTCCAGGCAAGCAAGCTCAAGGCGCTGGGGCGCATCCACGACGGCGACGAGGCGATACGCGCCGCCGACATGGCAAGGGCGGCGGGCTTCGACAACTTCAACCTGGACCTCATGCACGGCCTGCCCGGACAGACCCTCGACGAGGCGCTGCAGGACCTGAGGACCGCCATCGCCCAGCAGCCGACACACCTGTCCTGGTACCAACTGACGGTCGAGCCGAATACCGAATTCTGGACCCGCCCGCCGACACTGCCGGAAGACGAAACGCTCTGGGACATCCAGGAAGCCGGTCAGGCACTGCTCGCGTCGCATGGCTATCGCCAGTACGAAACCTCCGCCTACGCCCAGCCGGACCGCCAGGCGCGACACAACCTGAACTACTGGACCTTTGGCGACTTCCTCGGGATCGGGGCCGGCGCACATGGCAAGTGGACGACACCCGCTGGACAGGTTCACCGCAACTGGAAGACGCGCGGACCGCAGGATTACCTCAACCCCGACAAGCCGTTTCGTGCCGGCGAGCGAGCGTTGGAGGCGAGCGAATTGCCCTTCGAGTTTTTGATGAATGTGCTGCGGCTCACCGACGGCGTGCCCGCCACGCTGTTCACTCAGCGCACCGGATTGCCGCTTGCGGTGCTGAACGACGCACGGCACGAAGCCGAAGCCCGCGGCCTGCTGGAATGCGATCCGCAACGCCTGGTCGCCACCCGCAAAGGCCAGCTGTTTCTCAACGACCTGCTGCAGTTTTTCTTGCCCTAAGGACCCCGCATGGATCTCGTACTCGACCTCATCGCTACCCTGTCGCGCTGGAGCCGAAACCATCTGTTCGATATTTCGCTGGCGATCATGGCGACCCTGTTCGTCCTGTTCGGTCCGGCGCTCAACGCCTGGGTGCAGAAGAACATCGGCGGGCTCAACTTCGTCCTGCGTACCCTGGCGTTCGTGGTGTTCTGCGCCCTGGTCTATGGCCTCGGCATCATTTACCTGACCCCCTGGCTCGCCAAGGGCCTGGCGCAGTTCAACAACTACACCCTCGCGCCGGTACTCCTGCTGGTGCTGTTCATCATCGGTGTCGTCGCCGACCGAAACTGACGGTCTCAGGGCTCGCGCAGGAAACGCTCGAGGTTCACCGGCTCACCCGGCATGCCATGCAGCTGCTGCCGGAGATCCTCGAACAGTGGGTCGTACACCGCGTGAAAGCCGAACACCACGTCGGCATGCAAGCGCACGCCACGCCGACGCAGGCAGCGTCGGATGCGCTGCAGGAAATTGAACGCGACATCGCGATGCATCGAGAACTGTTCGTCGATCGGCTGCCGGTCGACCTCTCCATGCAGATGAAAGCAGGCCCACTCCGGTTTTTCGCCCTCGCCTTCGACGTGGTAGTCCAGAACCAGGTGGTAGCCGGGATACCCCTGCGTCGCGGGTCGACTGACCTCCGCATGACCGGGCCTGAACATGCGTCCCCTCCTCTTTTCATAGGCCGCGAGCACCGGCCCGCTCTTTGCGCCTGGTCAGAGCTGACCGGCCTGCATCATCGTTGCACTCGCACTCCCGAATTTTCTTGACGCCGATCATCACGGCCTTGTGCGCGTAGGCATTGAATGGTCGCAGCTGCTCGGATCTTCAAGGAGACGGATCATGGCTACTGCATCGAAGCAATTGAAACTCAGCGCACTGGTGGCCCTGGTCGTCGGCTCGATGATCGGCGGGGGGATCTTCTCCCTGCCGCAGAACATGGCAGCCAGCGCCAGCGCCGGCGCCATCCTGCTCGGTTGGGCCATTACCGCCATCGGCATGCTCAGCCTCGCCTTCGTGTTCCAGACGCTCGCCAACCGCAAGCCGGAACTCGACGCTGGCGTCTATGCCTATGCCAAGGCGGGCTTTGGCGACTATATGGGCTTCTCGTCCGCCTGGGGCTACTGGATCAGTGCCTGGATCGGCAATGTCAGCTACTTCGTGCTGCTGTTCAGCACGCTCGGCTACTTCTTTCCCCTGTTTGGCGAGGGCAACACCTTGCCTGCGGTGGTTGGCGCCTCGCTGGTGCTCTGGGGCGTCCATTTCCTGGTGTTACGCGGCATCCAGCAGGCAGCCTTCATCAACCTGATCAGCACGGTGGCCAAGATAGTGCCGCTGCTGCTGTTCATCGTCATTGCCGCCGTGGCCTTTCGCCTGGATGTGTTCACGGGGGATTTCTGGGGGCGCGGCAATCCTGACCTCGGCTCGGTGATGCAGCAGGTGCGCAACATGATGCTGGTCACCGTCTGGGTGTTCATCGGCATAGAGGGCGCCAGCGTCTATTCGGCTCGCGCCGAGCGGCGAAGTGACGTGGGCAAGGCAACCGTGATCGGTTTCATCAGCGTCCTTGCCTTGCTCGTCCTGGTCAACGTCCTGTCGATGGGCATCATGAGCCAGCCAGAACTGGCCGGTCTCAAGAACCCGTCCATGGCCGGCGTGCTCGAGGAGGTCGTCGGGCGCTGGGGCGCGGTGCTGATCAGCGTCGGGCTGGTGGTGTCGCTGGCAGGCGCCCTGCTCTCCTGGACCCTGTTGTGCGCGGAGATCCTGTTCGCCGGCGCCCGCGACAACACCATGCCCCGCTTCCTGCGCAAGGAAAACGCCAATCACGTCCCAGCCAACGCGCTCTGGCTGTCCAACGGGCTGATCCAGCTCTTCCTGGTCATCACCCTGTTCAGCGCCTCGACCTACCTCAACCTGCTTTATCTGGCCACCTCGATGATCCTGGTGCCCTATTTCTGGTCGGCCGCCTACGCCCTGCTGCTCGGCATGCGCGGCGAAGGGTACGAGCACGCCACCGCCGAGCGGCGCAAGGACCTCGCCATCGCGGCGATCGCTACGCTCTACGCGCTCTGGCTCGTGTATGCCGGCGGGGTGCAGTACCTGTTGCTCTCCGCCCTGCTCTATGCACCGGGCGCCGTGTTCTTTGCCATGGCCAAGCATGAGCGCGGCGAGCCGGTGTTCACCGCGGTGGAGAAACTGATCTTCGCTGCCGTCCTGGTCGGTGCCGCCATCGCCGCCTACGGACTGTACGACGGATTCCTCTCGCTGTGACGACAGGAGCGGATCGTGAAAACCGCTCGACCCACGCCAGAAGCATGGGCGAGTCCCTGAGCACCTACCGGTGCGAAGACTGCAAGGAGTACTGCCATGACCTCGCAACCTCTCAAACCAGGCGTGCATTCCGAAGCGGGAAAGCTGCACAAGGTGATGGTCTGCTCGCCAGGCCTCGCGCATCAGCGGCTCACCCCGACCAACTGCGACGAGTTGCTGTTCGACGACGTGCTGTGGGTCAACCAGGCCAAGCGTGACCATTTCGACTTCATCACCAAGATGCGCGAACGTGGCGTTGAAGTCCTGGAGATGCACAACCTGCTGACCGAAACGGTGAGCAACCCAGAGGCCTTGAAGTGGATACTGGATCGCAAGATCACGGCCAATCAGGTCGGCGTCGGCCTGCGCGACGAGGTTCGCGGCTGGCTCGAGCAACAGCAGCCGCGGGCGCTCGCCGAATACCTGGTCGGTGGCGTATCGGGCGCGGACCTGCCCGGTACGCAAAGCGGTGAGATCGTCAGCATGTTCCGGGACTATCTGGGCCATTCGAGCTTCATCCTGCCGCCGTTACCCAACACCCTGTTCACTCGCGACACGAGTTGCTGGATCTACGGCGGTGTCTCGCTCAATCCGATGCACTGGACAGCCCGACGTCAGGAAACCTTGTTGACGGCGGCCATCTACCGTTTCCACCCCGCGTTCGCCGGGCAGGACTTCAAGGTCTGGTATGGGGATCCCGAGCTGGACCACGGTCTGGCCACGCTCGAAGGCGGTGACGTCATGCCGATCGGCAAGGGCGTGGTGCTCATCGGCATGGGCGAACGGACCTCACGCCAGGCCATCGGCCAGCTAGCGCAATCGCTCTTCCGGCACGGTGCGGCCGAACGGGTGATCGTCGCCGGTCTGCCGCGCTCGCGCTCGGCTATGCACCTGGATACCGTGTTCAGCTTCTGCGACCGGGACCTGGTCACCGTCTACCCCGAGGTGGTCAATGGCATCGTCGCATTCAGCCTGCGGCCCGACGAGCGCAAACCGGGCGGCATCGACCTGCGGCGCGAAAAGGCGAGCTTTCTCGACGTCGTGGCCGAGGCCTTGGGCCTGCCCAGGTTGCGCGTGGTGGAAACGGGCGGGGACAGCTACGAAGTCGAACGTGAGCAATGGGATGACGGCAACAATGTGGTCGCCCTCGAGCCAGGCGTCGTGATCGGTTACGACCGCAACACCTATACCAATACCCAGCTGCGCAAGGCCGGCGTCGAGGTCATCACCATCAGCGCCAGCGAGCTGGGACGAGGGCGCGGCGGCGGGCACTGCATGACCTGCCCGATCGTTCGCGACCCGCTCGATTACTGATTCGCACCCGGCGCTGCTGCGCTACCCATATCCAGAGGGCATCCACCATGGCATTCAATATCCACAACCGCAGTCTGCTGAGCCTCATGCACCACAGCGAGCGTGAGCTGCTTTACCTGCTCGACCTGTCGCGTGACCTGAAACGCGCCAAGTACACAGGCACCGAGCGGCAGCACCTGAAAGGAAGGAACATCGCGCTGATCTTCGAGAAGACCTCGACCCGTACCCGCTGCGCCTTCGAAGTGGCAGCCTACGACCAGGGGGCCAATGTCACCTACATCGACCCGAACTCGTCGCAAATCGGCCGCAAGGAGAGCATGAAGGACACGGCCCGCGTGCTGGGCCGCCTGTATGACGCCATCGAATATCGCGGCTTCAAGCAGGAGGTCGTCGAGGAGCTCGCGCGCTATGCCGGGGTGCCGGTCTATAACGGCCTGACCGACGAATACCACCCCACCCAGATGATTGCCGACGTGCTGACGATGCGCGAGCACAGCGACAAGCCCCTGCACCAGATCAGCTACGCCTACCTAGGGGACGCGCGCAACAACATGGGCAATTCGTTGCTCCTGATCGGCGCCAAGCTGGGTATGGATGTGCGCATCGCTGCGCCTCGCGCGCTCTGGCCGAGCGAGCAGCACGTCAAGGCCTGCGAAGCCTTTGCCAAGGAGAGCGGCGCGCGCTTGCTGCTCACCGAGGACCCGCAAGCCGCGGTGGCGGGCGTCGACTTCGTCCATACCGACGTCTGGGTATCGATGGGCGAGCCGGTCGAGGCCTGGAGCGAACGCATCGCGCTGCTGCTGCCGTATCAGGTCAATCCCGCTCTGATGCAGAAAACTGGCAATCCGCGCACGAAATTCATGCATTGCCTGCCAGCGTTTCACAACAGCGAGACCAAAGTTGGCAAGGAGATCGCGGCCCGATACCCGCATCTATCCAACGGCATCGAGGTGACCGAAGACGTCTTCGAATCGCCCGCCTGCATCGCATTCGAGCAGGCGGAAAATCGCATGCACACGATCAAGGCGATCCTCGTTTCAACGCTGGCCGACATCTGAACCAACGGCCTCACATGGATGCACGCAGGAGAAGCACATGCGTATCGTCGTCGCATTGGGGGGCAATGCCTTGCTTCGCAGAGGCGAGCCGTTGACCGCAGATAACCAGCGCGAGAACGTCCGGCTCGCCTGCTCGCAGATCGCGCGTATCGAGCCCGGCAACGAGCTGGTCATAGCCCACGGCAACGGTCCCCAGGTCGGGCTGCTTGCCCTGCAAGGGGCGGCCTATCAAGTAGTGCCGGCCTATCCACTGGACGTACTCGGCGCCGAAACGGAGGGCATGATCGGTTACATCATCGAGCAGGAGCTGGGCAATCTGCTGCCCTTCGAGGTGCCCTTCGCGACCCTGCTGACGCAGGTCGAGGTGGATCCAGCCGACCCTGCGTTCGGAAACCCGAGCAAGCCGATCGGCCCGGTCTATAGCCAAGAGGAGGCCGAGCGGCTGGCGCGGGAAAAGGGCTGGTGCATTGCCGCCGACGGCGACCGGTTCCGCCGTGTTGTCCCAAGCCCAAGGCCGAAGCGGATTTTCGAGATCCGACCCATCAAATGGCTGTTGGAAAAAGGCAGCGTGGTGATTTGCGCCGGTGGCGGCGGCATCCCCACCGTCTATGACCAGAGCGGGCGCCTGACGGGCATCGAGGCAGTGATCGACAAGGACCTGTGTTCGGCCTTGCTGGCCGAACAGCTCGAGGCGGATCTGCTGATCATTGCAACCGACGTGGACGGGGCGTACCTGGACTGGGGAACAGCACGGCAGCGGCGCATCACCGAAGCCCATCCAGACGAGCTGGAGCGCCTCGGGTTCGCCGCGGGCTCGATGGGGCCGAAGGTCCAGGCGGCCTGCGAGTTTGCCCGCCACACCGGGCGTACCGCCGTGATCGGCTCACTCGCGGACATCGAAGCCATCGTTCAAGGCGAGGCCGGGACACGCATCAGCCTGGCGGCGACGGGCCTGCATTAGCGGGCCAGGGCCGGAAAAGAAAAACCGCCTGAAGCAGGCGGTTTTTCGTGGGGGTCGATCAGTTGCCGCGCCTCAGCGCGGCCGGCGAGAAGTCCCGTGGGCTAAGCCGCACATCGAAGTCGTACATCTGCTCGTTGTTGTCCAGCCCGTCGACGAAATAGTTGCCGTCCTTGAGGTGGTAGAGCGTCTCGACCGTACTGTTGAACATGGGCACGTCGTAATAGCTGATCGGATGGCTTTCCTGCAGGCCGATGAGCTCGCCGTTCTCGTCGAACAGATCCACCGCGAGGATCGACCAGCTGTCTTCGTCGATGTAGAAGCGTCGTTTGTCATACGGATGGCTGAAGCCCTTGCGCAGGGCGGCGTCAACCACCCACACACGGTGCAGCTCGTAGCGCAGCAACTCCGGATTTAGCGTGCGAGGACGGACGATCTCGTCGTAGGGGATGCCCTTCTGATGGACCGCGTAGCTGTTATAGGGGACCAGCATCTCGCGCTTAGCGACCAGCTTCCACTCGTAGCGATCCGGCGCGCCGTTGAACGAATCCACGACATCGGCGGTAGCCAGCCCGCTGGTGTCCGGCTGCAGCGAATCGTAGGCCAGCGAGGGCAAGCGCCGCACGCGACGGTCCGAGGGGCTGTAGCGCCAGGCCTTGCGCACGGCCAGCACCTGGTCGAGCGGATCCTGCACGACCAGCGATGTGCCTGCCAGCTTGGCCGGGGCCGTTACCCGGTACTTGTAGTACAGCGAAGTGTTGTCCAGGTCCGCCTGGCTGATGCCATCACGGTTGTAGACGTAATAGATGTGTCGATCGCGACGAATGTAGGCAGGCTTGCCGTTGATCACCACCGCCTGGTTGTTGACGAAGTGGGTCTGCTCGCCCTTGTAGTGCAGGACGTGGTTCCAGATGACTTCCATACCGTCCTGTGGAATCGGGAACGGAATGCCGGCCGAAGCGCCCCGGATGCCGTTGCCATTCGCGATGAGCTCGGCATTGACGGCGTTCAGACGGGTCGCGTCATAGATGCGTTGCGGATTCGCGGCGCTGCGACGCGTCGGGAAGACCCGCAGGAAAAAGTCGGGATGACGTTCAATCAGCGCACGCAGGCCTTCCGGCAACAGGGCGGCGTATTCGCCGACGTTGCTCTTGTCGACGCGATAGAGCATGGCGTCGCTGGCGAAAGGGTCCGGATGGTGCATCCCGACGCTGTAGCCGGCCGGTGGCTGTACGCCGCCTGTCCAGGCCGGAATGGTCCCGGCGGCATTACCGGCGCGCTCACCGCCCAGAGGGGTCAGGTCCCGGCCCAGTCGTGCGGCCTCGCTTTCATCCACCTTGGCCTGCGCCTGGCTGGCGCAGGCGGCCAGTAGCAGAATTCCAAACTTTCTGAACATCTTTTGCTCCTTTGCAGCTGTATCGGCAGGCTGCAGGTCACCGTCCCGGCCAGAGGCAGGGCGGCTCATCGTTGTGGTCGTGTGTTGGGTGTCGCCATCCTGGCGGGTTAGCTGATCGTCTTGGTCGTCCATGGGCCGCTGGGCACGGCTCTGTCGGGCGCATGATGGCGCCCGCATTTCATCTTGCGCGCTTCAACCGATGCGTTCGAATTTCAGGTCCCAGACGCCGTGGCCCAGGCGCTCGCCTCGGCGCTCGAACTTGGTCACCGGGCGCTCCGGTGGCCGCTCGACGTATTGTCCATCGGTTGCTTGATTGCGATAGCCAGGCGCGACGCTCATGACGTCGAGCATGAACTCGGCATAGGGGCCCCAGTCGGTCGCCATGTGCAGCACACCGCCAATCTTGAGCTTCTGCCGAACCAGCTCGGCAAAGGCCGGCTGAACGATACGCCGCTTGTGGTGGCGACTCTTGTGCCAGGGGTCGGGGAAAAACAGCAGGACCCGATCCAGGCTCGCATCGGGGATGCATTCACGCAGCACTTCAAGTGCGTCGCAACTGTAGACCCGGACATTATTCAGATTTTGTGACAGAAGTCCGCTTAGCAGGGCGCCAACGCCCGGTTTGTGCACCTCGACGCCAATGAAATCCTGCTCCGGCGCCGCCGCGGCCATTTCCAGCGTGGAGTGACCCATGCCAAAGCCGATCTCGAAAGTCCGAGGCGCTTGCCGGCCAAACACCTGGTCAAAGTCGCGCAGGCCGTCGGCCAGTTCCAGGCCAAAGCGCGGCCAGCCCTGGTCGAGGCCGCGTTGCTGGCCTTCGGTCATGCGGCCGGCTCGCATCACGAAGCTTTTGATGGTGCGCATGCGCCGCTGGCCGTCGGCCGGTGAGGGGGTATCGATCATCGAGTGAAACCTGCAAAGGGGCTGAACCGCCCACGCGGCAATGACGCGGGCGGGGTGACGAGACTCAGCGAATCAGGCCTTCCATGGGCGAGGAGGCGCTGGCGTAGAGTTTCTTCGGCATGCGACCAGCCAGATAGGCCAGACGCCCGGCCTCGATCGCATGCTTCATGGCCTGCGCCATCAACACCGGTTGCTGAGCATGCGCGATGGCGCTGTTCATCAGGACGGCTTCGCACCCCAGTTCCATGGCGATGGTGGCATCGGAAGCGGTGCCAACGCCGGCGTCGACCAGCACCGGAACCTTCGCTTCTTCGAGGATGATGCGCAGGTTGTAGGGGTTGCAGATACCCAGGCCCGTGCCGATCAGGCCGGCCAGCGGCATCACCGCGATGCAGCCCATCTCGGCCAGCTGGCGCGCGATGATCGGGTCGTCGCTGGTGTACACCATGACATCGAAACCGTCCTTGACCAGCACCTCGGCGGCTTTGAGGGTTTCGATGACGTTCGGGAACAGCGTCTTCTGGTCGGCGAGCACTTCCAGTTTGACCAGCTTATGGCCATCGAGCAGTTCACGTGCCAGGCGGCAGGTGCGCACCGCATCCTCGGCGTCGTAACAACCGGCGGTGTTCGGCAGGATGGTATAGCGGTCCGGGGAAATGACATCGAGCAGGTTGGGCTCGCCCGGATTCTGGCCGATGTTGGTGCGGCGCACGGCCACTGTGACGATCTCGGCACCCGAGGCCTCGATGGCCGCGCGGGTTTCTTCGAGGTCCTTGTATTTGCCGGTGCCGACCAACAGACGCGATTGATAGGTGCGGCCGGCCAGGGCGAAAGGTTTGTCATGGGGAAGTGGGCTCATGGCGCCCTCCTGTTCAGGCGTGATGCAGCGATGAGGCGCACGGCACGGCGGCGCCGGAAATCAGGCGAAGGGTGGCCGCTCAACCGCCGCCGATGGCGTGGACGACTTCGACCTTGTCGCCTTCGCTCAGCAGGGTGTGCGCATGCTGGCTGCGCGGAACGATATCCCGGTTGAGCTCAACCGCCAGGCGCCGCCCAGCCAGGTCCAGCCGTTGCAGCAGGTCGGCCACCGACTGGCCGTCGGGAAGCTCGTAACGCTCGCCGTTCAACTCGATGAGCATAATGATTGCCACCATTGCAAAGGGGCCAGCATTCTAGCCCGATCCCCCCGCCCCACCAAGGCGCGGCGCGCGGCCATTCGTCCCGGCCATCAGCCGCGGAGATTCCAGGCCGCGAAGACCAGGCACAGCCAACCGGCCAGGAACGCCACGCCACCGAACGGCGTGATGATGCCCAGCTTGCCGACACCGGTCAGCGTGAGCAGGTAGAGGCTACCGGAAAAGAGCAGGATGCCTACGGCGAACAGTCCGCCAGCGGCACTGAGCAGCCGGCCAGGCATGTGCAGGGACAACAGCGCGACGGCCAGCAGCGCCAGTGCGTGGTACACCTGGTACTGCACGCCCGTCTGAAAGACCGCCAGCATCTCGGGTGCCAGGCGGTTTTTCAGGCCGTGAGCCGCAAAGGCGCCAAGGGCGACGCCGGTCAAACCGAATACACCGGCGAGCAGGAGGAAAAGACGAATCATGGGCAGGTTTCCAGTCTGGCGCGTCGAGGCCGCTATAATGCCGGCTCTTCCCGGCCGCGACCACGACTCATGTTTCAAGCACTGATGCGCCGCCTGACCAAACTGCTGTTGTGGCTGATCGCCCTGTCGGTGCTGCTGGTGCTGGTGTTCCGCTGGGTGCCGCCGCCGTTCACGGCGCTCATGGTCGAGCGCAAGATCGAGTCCTGGGTGCAGGACGACAGCATCGACCTGCAACGCACCTGGCGACCCTGGAAGGAGCTGCCGGACCATCTCAAGATGGCGGTCATCGCTGCTGAAGATCAGAAATTCGCCTCGCACTGGGGTTTCGACCTTGAAGCCATTCGTGCCGCGTTCGCGCACAACGAGCGCGGCGGCTCGCTGCGCGGCGCCAGCACGCTCAGCCAGCAGGTGGCCAAGAACCTCTTCCTCTGGTCCGGCCGCAGCTGGGTACGCAAAGGGCTGGAGGTCTGGTTCACCGGCCTGATCGAGTTGCTCTGGCCGAAACAACGCATTCTGGAGGTCTACCTCAATAGTGTCGAATGGGGCAGCGGCGTCTTTGGCGCGGAGGCTGCGGCCCGCCACCATTTCGGCGTGGGCGCTCCCTATCTCTCCGTCCAGCAGGCCAGCCAGCTGGCCGCCGTATTGCCAAACCCGCGAGCGTGGAGCGCTGGCCGCCCCGGCCCACATGTGCGCAACCGCGCCGCCTGGATCAGACGCCAGATCAGCCAGCTCGGTGGCAGCCATTACCTGAACGACATGAGGCCCGGCCTGTTCTAAACGAGGAGGCACCTGCCCGAGGAGGGCCTGACGGGCCAGTGTGGCAGTTAGCCATCTCAACGAGTAAGCTCGACCGACCGATTGCGATTTGCGTGGCGACTGTTCCTGAATCGTCGACTCAATGAAAAGACGCACCCGCAGCGCCACGCATTCGCTACCCATGCACGGCAGCAACCTATGAGCGATACCGCGACACACACCCGTACAAGAGGCAGCAAGGTGCGCCAGTTCTTCCAGTGGCGTAACAGCATCGCCTGGCTGGTACTGGTCGTGACGCTGCTGGTGCAGCTGGCGATCTTCAACCATCTGCAAATCGACGAGGAGCGCGCGGCCGAGCGCCAGTTCGGGCTCTTGGTGGAGAAGACCAGCGAAGCAATCAGCAAGCGCCTCGTCGATCATGAACAGATACTGCTCGGCGCGGCCGGCTTGTTCGACGCCACCGGTGAAGTGAGCCGCACACAATGGCGCATCTACCACAAGCGGCTCAACCTGGCCGAGCGCTATCCGGGCATCCAGGGCGTCGGGTTTGCCGAGGCGGTAAGGCCTGAAGACATCGCCGCGCATGAGCAACGCGTCCGTGCCGAGGGGTATCCTGATTACCGGGTCCACCCGGTCCAGGACGGCAGCGTCCTCCTCACGCCCGTGCTCTATATCGAGCCATTCGGTGCACGCAACCTGGCGGCTTTCGGCTACGACATGTTTTCCGAACCGGTGCGTCGCCAAGCCATGCGCAAGGCCGCCGAGACAGGGCAACCCCGCCTGACCGGCAAGGTCACGCTGCGCCAGGAAACCCACGGAAAGGTCCAGGCCGGCGTGCTGATGTACATCCCGATCTACCGGGCAGGCTTGGAAACCGATACCCCCGAGGCTCGACTGCAAGCGTTGCGTGGCTTCGTCTACAGCCCGTACCGGATGGATGACCTGATGCACGGCATCCTTGGCGCGGCCGATGCCAACCTGAGCCTGCAAATCTATGCCGGCGACGCGGAAATACCCGAGCAGCGGTTGTTTGCCAGCGCCGAGCGCTCACACGCCCAGCCGGCCGAATACCGACAGCTGGTGCAACTCGAACTGTATGGCCAGACCTGGACGCTGCAGTTCGAAAGTCTGCCGGAATTCGAAGCCTACTATCATTCCAACGACACCCTGGTACTGGTCGGCTGCCTCGGTCTGAGCCTGCTGTTGTTCTTCCTGACCTCCTCGCTGGCGCTCGGCCGCAGCCGGGCCGAGGCCATGGCGCAGGAAATGACCGAGCACATCCGCGAGAACAAGCGCGCCCTGCAGCTGAGCGAGGAACGCCTCAGCCTCGCCTTGAAAGGCAGCAATGATGGCGTCTGGGATCTGCATCTCGCCGCCGGCAGCTTCTACGCCTCCCCACGCGCCTGGCACATGTTGGGCTATCGCCCGGGCGAGCTGCAGGCGGACCTCAAGCTCTGGGAACGCCTGATGATGCCGGAGGATCTCCCCCGGGCCCGGGCGCAGCTGGCCCAGACCATGCTCTCGAACGTCGATCACTTCACCACCGAACTGCGTTTCCGGCACAAGGACGGGCATGTCCTGCCGGTGTTGGTGCGCGGCTACATTCAGCGCGACCAGGACGGCCGAGCGCTGCGCATCAGCGGGACCAGCATGGACCTGACCGAGCACAAGCGCATCGAGCAGATGAAGGATGAATTCGTCTCCACCGTCAGCCACGAGCTGCGCACGCCACTGACTTCGATCAGTGGCGCACTGGGCCTGATCACTGGCGGAGCCATGGGCGAGGTCCCGACAGCGATGCAGCAGATGCTAGACATCGCGCACCGCAACAGCCTGCGTCTGGGCCATCTGATCAACGATCTGCTGGACATGGAAAAGATCGCCGCCGGCAAGATGACATTCGACCTGCGCGAACATTCGCTGCGCCGCCTGCTGGACGAGGCACTGGCCAGCAACCAGGCCTTTGCCACGCACCTGGGCGTCAATTGCGTCCTCAAGAATCCGGCAGACGTGCGTGTGTGGGTCGATGGGCTGCGTCTGCAGCAGGTGCTCAGCAACTTCCTGTCCAACGCCATCAAGTACACGCCGGAAGGCGGCCAGGTGACCTTGCACTGCAGTCGAACCGACACCGGGCACGTCCGCATCAACGTCACTGACCAGGGCCCGGGCATCCCCAAGGGGTTTCAGAGCCGAATCTTCGAAAAATTCGCCCAGGCCGACGCGTCGGACAGCAGGCAAAAGGGTGGAACCGGGCTTGGTCTGGCTATTACCAAGGAATTCATCGAGCGCATGGGCGGGCGTGTCGGCTTCGACACCACCGAGGGTGCCGGCACCACCTTCTGGTGCGAGCTGCCGGTCGTCGAATCCAGCGCACCCAGTGCGGATCAGGGCCAGTTGCGCCTCCTGGTCGTGGAAGACGAGCCGGATACCGGGCGCCTGCTGCACCTGATGCTTCGCGACGCCGGCTACTCGGTCGACCGCGCGCAAAGCCTGCATGCGGCACGCAGCAAGCTGGCCGAGACCCGCTACGAGGCCATGACGCTGGACTTGCATCTGCCCGACGGCAGCGGCAGTGATCTCATCGAGGAAGTACGTGCCGATCCCAAGACCCGAGACCTGCCGATCATCGTGGTATCCGCTGCGACCCATTTCGACCAGAAAACCGAGTACGCCGGGGTGACCTGGCTGCACAAGCCGATCAGTGCGGCGCAGTTGCTGATCGCCCTGAGCGAAAGCCTGGAGCAGACCCGCCCTCACGGCTGAGCGGAGCAACAAAAAAGGCGCTGCAGAATGAATCTGCAGCGCCTCCATGTGTTTCTGCCGATCAGGCCTGGATCGAGCCTTTCAGCTTGTTCATCGCATTCTTCTCAAGCTGCCGGATTCGTTCGGCGGAGACGCCGTACTTGGCCGCCAGATCATGCAGGGTCGCCTTGTTGTCACTCAACCAACGCTGCTGGAGGATGTCGCGGCTACGCTCGTCCAGCGAGTCCAACGCCTCATGCAGATTGGAGTTGGAGTTGTCGCTCCAGTCCGCGTCCTCGAGCTGACGCGCCGGATCGTAGCGGTGGTCTTCCAGATAATGCGCGGGCGACTGATAGGCACTGTCGTCGTCCGCATCGGCTGATGGGTCGAACGCCATGTCATGGCCTGTCAGGCGGCTTTCCATCTCGCGCACCTCGCGCGCCTCGACACCCAGGCTATCGGCCACCCGCTCGACCTCGTCGTTGCTCAACCAGGCCAGGCGCTTCTTCTGGCTGCGCAGGTTGAAGAACAGCTTGCGCTGCGCCTTGGTCGTGGCGACCTTGACGATGCGCCAGTTGCGCAGGATGAACTCGTGAATCTCCGCCTTGATCCAGTGGACCGCGAAAGACACCAGGCGCACGCCCATTTCAGGATTGAAGCGCTTGACCGCCTTCATCAGGCCGACATTGCCTTCCTGGATCAGGTCGGCTTGCGCCAGGCCGTAGCCCGAATAACTGCGGGCGATGTGAACCACGAACCGCAGGTGAGCAAGCACCATCTGGCGAGCGGCCTCGAGATCCTGCTTGTAGTACAGGCGCTCTGCCAGGTCGCGTTCCTGCTCGACCGAAAGCAGCGGGATGCTGTTTACCGTCTGCACGTAGGCTTCGAGATTGGCTCCCGGAACCAGTGCTTGAACAGGTTGCAGATTAGTCGTCATGCAGTTCCTCCAATAGTGAAGCTGCAGCAGTTTAGCATTGCCGGATCAGACTTCAAGCCTGTGGAAAAGTTCCGACACAGGCTCGATTATTCCTTAAAAAACAGCAAGTTATCACCTTGGCGCGAGTTCGCTCAGATGCCGTGCGACAGCTAGCCACGCGCCGATGTAGCCCAACAGCAACGCACCCAGCACGAGCGAGAAGCCGTCCTCGACCGGCACGCCGGCCAGGCCGAAATCGCTGCCGTACAGCCCGGCCAGACCGGTCACCGCCTCGTTCAGCCAGCCCAGCCCGTAGGCAAGCAGCGCCCAGGCGATGAGCCCGGCACCCAGCCCGTAGAGCGCTCCCATATAGAGGAAGGGACGCCGTACGTAGCCGTCGGTTCCGCCGACCAGCTTGACCACCTCGATCTCGGTGCGACGGTTCTCGATGTGCAACCGGATGGTGTTGCCGATCACCAGGAGCAGCGTCGCGATGAGCAGCAGGCTGAGACCGAACACGAAGCGATCGCCCAGTTTGAGAATGGCCCCGAGCCGCTCGACCCAGAGCAGGTCGAGTTGCGCCTGGGCGACACCCGGTAGCTCGGCGAGCTGCTGGCGCAGGGCCTCGAGATTGTCCCGGTCGACTTCGCGGGGCGTGACCAGGATGACCCCAGGCAACGGGTTCTCGGGCAATTCCCGCAAGGCTTCGCCCAGGCCGGATAGCTGCTGGAATTCTTCGAGCGCCTGTTCGCGACTGATCCACTCGGCGTCGGTCACGTCCGGTATCTCGAGTATCCGTTCGCGCAGGGCTTCTCCTTCGCTCGCCTCCACGCTCAGCTCCATGAACAGCGAAATCTGCGCTGCCCGTTGCCAGGAACCGCCCAGCCGCTCGACATTATCCAGCAGCAGCGCCAGCCCCATGGGCAGGCTCAGGGCGACAGCCATCACCAGGCAGGTAAAGAAGCTCCCGATCGGCTGTTTGACCAGGCGCCCGACGCTGTCGACGAAACTGGCCCGATGGCTTTCCAGCCAGGCGTGGAACAGGGCCTTGAAATCCGGTTCGTCGTTGACCGGCTGCTCGGGCTTGTTGGGCAGACCGCCAACGCGTTCGGCCGGTGTCGAGCCTTGTTTGTGCGTACTCATCGGGCCGCCTCCCCGTCGCCGATCAGGCGACCACGCTGCAGGGTCAGCATGCGATGGCGCATGCGCGCGATCAACGCCAGATCATGGCTGGCGATGAGCACGGTGGTGCCGAGGCGGTTGATGTCTTCGAACACGCCCATGATTTCCGCGGCCAGGCGCGGGTCGAGATTGCCGGTGGGCTCATCGGCCAGCAGCAACGCCGGGCGGTGCACCACTGCGCGAGCGATGCCGACCCGCTGCTGCTGCCCCGTCGAGAGGTCAGACGGGTACTGCAGTGCCTTGTCCTTGAGACTGACGCGATCGAGTGCCGTCATCACCCGCTGGCCGATCTCTCGCTTGCTCAAGCCGAGGATCTGCAGCGGCAGTGCGGCGTTGTCGAACACGGTGCGGTCGAACAGCAGTTGGTGGTTCTGGAACACCACACCGATCTGCCGGCGCAGAAAAGGAATCTGCGCATTGCTGATGCGGGAGAGGTCCTGTCCGGCCAGCAGCAATTTGCCGCTGGTCGGGCGCTCCATGGCCAGCAGCAAGCGCAGAAGGGTGCTCTTGCCAGCACCGGAGTGACCGGTCACGAACAGGAATTCGCCGCGCTGCACGTGAAAGGACAGCTCGTGCAAACCGATGTGACCGTTGGGATAACGTTTGCCGACCTGTTCGAAGCGAATCATGACGAGGCGGCACCTGCACCGGCGCCCTTCTCGGCAAACAGCGCCTCGACGAAGGCGTCCGCTTCGAAGGTCCGCAGATCATCGATGCCCTCGCCTACGCCGATGTAGCGAATCGGGGTACCGAACTGCTTGGCGAGCGCGAAGATCACGCCGCCCTTGGCGGTGCCGTCGAGTTTGGTCAGCACCAGGCCGCTGAGCTCCACGGCCTGGTTGAATAGCTTGGTCTGGTTGATCGCGTTCTGCCCTGTCCCGGCATCGAGTACCAGCAACACTTCGTGCGGCGCGGTTTCATCCAGCTTGCCCATCACCCGACGGACCTTCTTCAATTCTTCCATTAGGTTGTCCTTGGTGTGCAGACGGCCGGCGGTGTCGGCGATCAGCACGTCGATGCCTCGAGCCTTGGCGGCCTGCACCGCATCGAAAATCACCGACGCCGAATCGGCTCCGGTGTGTTGCGCCACCACCGGGATGCTGTTGCGCTCACCCCAGACCTGCAATTGCTCCACCGCCGCAGCGCGGAAGGTATCGCCCGCGGCGAGCATGACCTTCTTGCCCTCGAGCTGGAGTTTTTTGGCGAGCTTGCCGATGGTGGTGGTCTTGCCGACCCCGTTGACACCCACCACGAGAATCACGAAGGGCGTACGGCTGCCGTCGATCTGCAGGGGTTGCTCGACCGGCCGCAGCAGCCCGGCAAGTTCCTCCTGCAGCGCCTTGTAGAGGGCGCCGCTGTCGGCCAGCTCCTTGCGCGAGACGCGGCGGGTAAGGTTCTGCATGATCGCGGTGGTTGCCTCGACGCCGACATCGGCGGTCAAGAGCCGCGTCTCGAGCTCGTCGAGCAGGTCGTCATCGATGGCCTTCTTGCCCAGGAACAGGCTGGCCATGCCTTCGCCGATGCTGGCGCTGGTCTTCGACAAACCCTGTTTGAGCCGCGCGAAGAAGCCCAGCCGGGTTGGCGCTTCGGGTGTCGAAGCCGGCGGCGGCTCGACGGCGACCTCCGCCAGGGCGGGCTCTTCCGGCATCGTCTCGGGCTGGATGATTTCATGCGCCGGCTCGGATTCGGCCTGCAGCGACGGGACGGGCTGCTCCTCGCGCGGCGCTTCGCCGGGCGTTACGGCTTCGTCGCGGACGGCTTCGTCGGGCTCGTCGGCGAACGGCTGGCTCTCTTCCAGCGGTTCGGCAGCCGGTGGTGGCTCGGCGGGCGCCTGGGGCTTCTTGCGCAACCAGCCGAACAGGCCTTTCTTCTCGCCAGCTTCGGCCGGCGCCTTCTTATCGTCGTTGGAACCAAACATGGAGAAGATTTTCTCAAGAGGGCAAACGCCGGCGGCCACGCCACCGGCCAGACGGGGGCTATCCTAGCACTGCATCATCCCCCACGCTAAGCGTGGCCCTACGCCAGAACACCGCGGCGCCAGACGTGGCGGTCGCCTTTGCTCTGACCCCAACGTGCCATTAACATGCCTCAGGTTATCGCCTGCCCACGCCGTCGGCAGGCCGACCTTTCAACGAGCCTCGACTATGCCCCTGACGCTACGCCGCGCCGCCCTGCTGCTATTCGGCGCCCTGTACCTGCCGCTGGTCATCGCCGCCGACGGCCAACCCACCCATGAATTCTTTCTCGACAACGGCCTCAAGGTGATCGTGCGCGAGGACCACCGCGCCCCGGTGGTGGTCTCGCAGCTCTGGTACAAGGTCGGCTCGAGCTATGAATCGCCCGGCCAGACCGGCCTCTCGCATGCGCTCGAACACATGATGTTCAAGGGCAGCCGCAAGCTCGATGCCGGCGAAGCCTCGCGCATCCTGCGCGAGCTCGGTGCCGAGGAAAACGCCTTCACCAGCGACGACTACACCGCCTATTACCAGGTGCTGGCGCGCGACCGGCTGGCCGTCGCCTTCGAGCTCGAAGCTGATCGCCTGGCCAGCCTGAAGCTGCCTGCGGACGAATTCGCCCGCGAGATCGAAGTCATCAAGGAAGAGCGTCGCCTGCGCACCGACGACAAACCCAGCGCACTGGCCTACGAGCGCTTCAAGGCAATGGCCTACCCGGCCAGTGGCTACCACACCCCGACCATCGGCTGGATGGCGGACCTGGAGCGCATGACCGTCGAGGAACTGCGCGCCTGGTACCAGACCTGGTACACCCCCAACAATGCCACCCTGGTGGTGGTGGGCGATGTCACGCCCGAGGAAGTACGCACGCTGGCCGAGCGCTATTTCGGCCCCATCGAACAGCGTCCGCTGCCCGCCGCCAAGCGTCCGCTCGAGCTGGACGAGCCCGGCGAGCGCCGTCTGACCCTGCACGTCAAGACGCAACTGCCGAGCCTGATCATGGCCTTCAACGTGCCCGGCCTGGCCACGGCGGAGGAAAACCCGAGGCAGATCCATGCCCTGCGCCTGATCAGCGCCCTGCTCGACGGTGGCTACAGCGCGCGTCTGCCCGAGCAGCTGGAGCGCGGCGAGGAACTGGTGACCAGTGCATCGGCCTGGTACAACGCCTACCCTCGCGGCGACAGCCTGTTCATCGTCAGCGCCTCGCCCAACGTGCAGAAGGGCCGTACGCTGGAAGACGTCGAGGCCGGTATCTGGCGGCAGCTCGAAGCGTTGAAACAGAGCGCGCCCTCGGCCGAAGAGCTGGAGCGGGTCCGCGCGCAGGTCATCGCTGGCCTGGTCTACGAGCGCGATTCGATCACCCAGCAGGCCACCACGATCGGGCAACTGGAGACGGTCGGTTTGTCCTGGCGCCTGATGGACGAAGAACTTGCCGCACTGGAGGCGGTGACGCCGGACGACATCCAGCAAGCAGCCCGTACCTATTTCACCCGCTCGCGCATGAGCGTCGCCCATGTTCTGCCGGAGGAGAGCCGCGATGAATGATCGCAACCTGTGGCGTCGCGGGCTGTTCGCCCTGGCGCTGGGGGCCGGCCTGGCACTGGTCGGCTGCAATGAACAAGCCAGCGAGACGGCCGCCAACCTGCCGACGCCGGCGACCCAGACTGTCGCCACGCCAGCAGAGTCCGGTCAGGCCATCGCCCGCGAAGCCGAGGCAGAACAAAAGCGCATCCAGTCCCTGGACGAACTGGGCGATCAGCCGCTCGCCCGGCGTCAGCTCGACATCCAGAGCTGGCAGACCGAAGGCGGCGCCCGCGTGCTTTTCGTCGAAGCCCACGAGCTGCCCATGTTCGACCTGCGCCTGACCTTTGCTGCCGGCAGCAGCCAGGACAATGGCGTGCCGGGCCTGGCCATGCTGACCAACGCCATGCTCAACGAAGGCATCGCCGGCCGGGACGTCACTGCGATCGCCTCGGGGTTCGAGAGCCTCGGTGCGGAGTTCGGCAACGGCTCCTACCGCGACATGGCGATCGCCAGCCTGCGCAGCCTCAGCGCGGCGGACAAGCGCGAGCCGGCGCTGCAGCTGTTCAATGAGGTGGTCGGGCGGCCGACCTTCCCGGAGGACTCGCTGCAACGCATCAAGAACCAGGTGATGGCCGGCTTCGAGTACCAGAAGCAGAACCCGGGCAAGCTCGCCAGCCTGGAATTGTTCGCGCAGCTCTATCAGAACCATCCCTACGCACACCCCAGCGAAGGCACGGCCGAGTCCATTCCGGGCATCACGGTCGACCAGCTGCGTGCGTTTCATGCCAAGGCTTACGCCGCCGGCAATGTGGTGATCGCCCTGGTGGGCGACCTCAGCCGAGAGGAGGCTGAGGCGATCGCCGGCGAGGTTTCCGCCGCCCTGCCGCAAGGAGGTGCCCTGCCTCCACCGCCGGCGCCACAGGAGCCGGCCGCCGTACACGAGCACATCGACTTCCCCTCCAATCAGACGCACCTGATGCTGGCCCAGCTCGGCGTCGCGCGGGGCGACCCGGACTATGCCGCGCTGTACCTGGGCAATCAGGTGCTCGGCGGTGGCGGTTTCGGCACCCGCCTGATGGAAGAGGTACGCGAAAAACGTGGCCTGACGTACGGTGTGTACTCTGGTTTCAGCCCGATGCAGACGGTCGGGCCCTTCATGATCAACCTGCAGACCCGGGCCGAACTGTCCGAAGCGACACTCGCCCTGGTTCAGAAACTGGTGGCGGACTTTGTCGAGCAGGGTCCGACCAAAGCCGAGCTCGAACGCAGCAAGCGCGAGATCGCCGGCAGCTTTCCCCTGTCCACGGCGAGCAACAGCGATATCGTCGGCCAGCTGGGCAGCATCGGCTTTTACAACCTGCCGCTGACCTACCTCGAAGACTTCATGCAACAGGTCCAGGCGCTGTCGGTCGAAGAGGTGAAAGCCGCAATGAGCAAGCACCTCGACGCCGGCGGGTTCGTCATCGTCAGCGCGGGCCCCGAGGTCGAGCAGAAGCCGCTGCCGGCACCCAGCGAAACGCCCATCGAACAACCCAGCGGCGTCCCGGAGCATTGATGGCCAAGCCTCCTGTACGCCCCTCCACCCACGGTGGCCAGGGGCAACTGCGCATCATCGGCGGAGAATGGCGCAGCCGTCGCTTTGCCTTCCCCGATGCCGAAGGGCTGCGACCCACCCCTGACCGGGTTCGTGAAACGCTGTTCAACTGGCTGGCGCCCTACCTGTCCGGCGCGCGCGTGCTCGACGCCTTCACCGGCAGCGGCGCGCTCTATCTCGAGGCGCTCTCGCGCGGTGCCAGCATGGCGCTGGCCCTGGACGTGAACGCCAACGCCATCGCCACCCTGCGCAAGCACCTCGACACCCTCAAGTGCGGCCAGGGGCAGTTGCTGCAAAGCGACGCTCTGCGCTATCTCGACACCCAGGCGCCGACCGCCTTCGATCTGGTATTTCTCGACCCTCCCTTCAACAAGCAGCTGCTCCAGCCCGTCTGTGAATTGCTGGAGCACAAAGGCTGGCTGGCCAGGCATGCCTGGATCTATACCGAAAGTGAAGCCGCTCCTTCGACGCTTGGTCTGCCGGGCAACTGGCGACTGCATCGAGAGAAGACGGCCGGCAAGGTGCATTACGCGCTATGGGAACGCACCGGCGAGGCGTGACGACATCAGCGAACCCACACGCCATTGAGAAAGAAGCGGAGCCACGGGTGTCCATCAGTCATTCCCAAACCAACGAGGCCGCGCCTAGCTTCGAGCCGTCGCGCTGGTTGCCGGGTGGTCATCTGCAGACCTTGTGGAATCCATTCTTCCGCCGAATGCCTGCCCTGCCGCGACGCCGCGAGCGGCTCTGGCTCGCCGACGGTGATTTCCTCGATCTGGACTGGCACGGGCCACACGAGGCCGAAGTGCCGCTGGTGCTGGTCCTGCACGGGCTGACCGGCTCGTCGAACTCGCACTATGTCATCGGCCTGCAGCAACGCCTGGCCGAACGCGGCTGGGCAAGCGTCGCGGCCAACTGGCGTGGCTGCTCGGGCGAGCCGAACCTGCTGCCGCGCGCCTATCACTCGGGCGCCAGCGATGACCTGGCGGAGGTGATCGCCCATCTGCAGGCCACGCGCCCACTGGCGCCGCTGCATGCGGTGGGCTACTCGCTGGGCGGCAACGTGCTGCTCAAGTACCTGGGCGAAACGGGCGCCAAGGCGCCGTTACAGAAGGCCGTGGCGGTGTCCGTGCCCTATCGCCTGGACCAGTGCGCCGATCGCATCGGGCTCGGCTTTTCGCGGGTCTACCAGGCGCACTTCATGAAAGCGATGGTGGCCTATGTGAAGGACAAGCAGCAGCGTTTCCAGCACGAAGGCCTGACCGAACACCTGGGTGCGCTGCAACGCCTGGGCTCACTGAGCGGGATGCGTACCTTCTGGGATTTCGACGGTCGCTTCACCGCGCCGCTGCACGGCTATGTCGACGCCAACGACTATTACCGCCGCGCGTCGAGCCGCTATTTCCTGCCGGACATCCGCGTCCCGACGCTGCTCATCCAGGCCGAGGACGACCCCTTCGTGTTCCGCCACAGCCTGCCGGAACCAGGCGAGCTGTCCGCGACCACGACCCTGGAACTGCACGCCAACGGGGGCCATGTCGGCTTTGTCGAGGGCTCTCCACTCAAGCCCGGCTACTACCTGGAGCGGCGTATTCCGCAGTGGTTGGGCGCCTAGCTTCAGCGGCCCAGCATGAAGGTTTCGTATTCCAGATCCTCGAGACTGCTGGACAGGCGAACCAGCCCCAGCAGAACGCACGCCAGCACCGACAGCGTAAAGCCATAGCCGAAGAAGCTCGGGCCCATGTGCTGGCTGATGACCGTCAGCAGCGCGTTGAGCAGCACGAAGATCAGGCACAGCTCCAGCACGATCCGGCGCTTGTCCAGGTAGAAAAAGACGTTGAGCAGCGCCATGAACACGACCTGAATGCTCACGCCGATCAGGTCGACGTAGAACAGCGGCAGGTAATACGCGGAAATCCCCAACCAGGCGAGCAGGTCCGGCGCCACGAGAAACAGCAGGACGACGGTCAGGCCCTGGACTTTGCAGATTTCCAGCAGTCCCTGACGCACCGCCAGGATCATCTGCTGCTTGAGCTGGCCGATGTGCTGCAGCGTCTCGCCCCCGCGAATGGCCGAGTAGAGGCGCTCGTACCATTCCGCGAAGTCCGTTTCGATACGCACGAGGAACACCGCCATGCCTGGGATGATCGCCAGGTAGGCCAGAAAGATCGGCAGGTCGTAGAGCATCGAGGCGCGCAACGGGCCGATCACCTGGCTCGACGTGCTGGGGTTGAACCAGAACAGGATCTTGTCGATCCAGATTCCCAGGTTGTAGCACAGGCCTGTGACCAGCAGGCTCAGGAAAACCTGCCGGCGTTCGAGGAAATCGAACGCCACCAGCCGCCGGGCCGGGTATTCGCGGAGGATGTCGAACAGGAACATGAAGAACAGGCTCGCATGCCCGATCAGCAGGCCGAGCAGCAGCCCTTCGAGCTTCATGAACCGCAGCAGATAGGCGCACAGCACCATCAGCGAATAGCCGATGACCATGATCAGCAGGATGCGGTTGTAGGCTTTCATGCCCGACAGGAAGATGATGGTCAGCCACAGGTTGCACAGCACGACGAAGTTGGCCAGCATCAGCAGCCGGTATCCGAACGGTTGATTGAACACCAGGCTCAGCAAGGCGAATCCCAGCACGCCCGAAGCAACCGTGACCATCAGCAGGATGCCCACCAGATTCGGCAGGATGCAGTCCTGTCGCTTCTCGAACAGCCGATCCGAAATGAACCGTGTGAAGAACAGCTGAGCGCCACCGGTAAGGATCAGCGAAGCGGCCATCAGGTAGGTCACGCTGACCAGGAACTGGCGCACCAGCAGCTCCGGCACGACCACTCCAAGACTCATCACCCCGATCAGCATCACGCTGATGATCGACAGCACCCACGGGCCCGAACTGATCAAGCCGGCATAGACATAGGCGCGGAGCGTAGCCGTATAGGAATCACGCGACAGGATTTTGCGCAGCTCGAAACCGATACCGGCCATGTCAGAGTCTCCCCGTGGCGTTGCGATAGAGATTGCGATAACGATCGAGCATCAGGGCCTCGGTGTAATAGCGATTCACCCGTTCGAGCCCCACCGCCTGGGCCGCCCGCCAGCGCTCGGGGTTGCCGAGCAGGCCGATGATCGCTCTGGCCGTCGCCTGGGGGTCGGCAATGGCGACCACCTCCCCCGCGCAACCCAGCGGTGGCGACTCGTCCGCTGCCCCTTCGATCAGCTCCCGGCAGGAACCGACATCGCTGCTGACCACAGGTGTTCCCGCTGCCCAGGCTTCGAGGATCACCAAGGGCTGGGCCTCGCTGATCGAGGTCAGCACCATGAGGCCGAGGTTGGGCAACAGCTCGTGGATCTGCCGGAACCCGAGGAACTTCACCTTGCCTTCCAATCCGAGGCTGGCGACCAGACTTCGGCATTCGGCCGCATAGGCGCGGTCCTCTTCCTCGGGCCCGACCACCCAACCCTCGGCCTCCGGTATGGCACTGACCACGCCCCGCATCGCCCGGATGAAGGTCTTCACGTCCTTGATCGGGACCACGCGACCGACGAGCCCGACCACTGGCGCAATCCCCGCTGGGCGGCGCTGGAGGGCATCGGCCCAGGCGGCCATGGCGATGCCGTTCGGGATCACGCGGGTACGCGAGGGGTGCGCGCCATCCGCGATCTGGCGCTGCCGGTTGCCTGCGTAGAGCGAGATGATCGGGTCTGCCGCGCGGTAGGTCAGCAGGCCGATGCGCTCGAAAAAGCGGATCCACAGGTTGCGGATATAGCTGAATTCGGTGTCCAGGCCGGTACGCAAGGCCTCGTCCGGGCCTTCGGATATCCAGCTGGCCTGGGCCAGGTCGATCTTGCGTTCCTTGGTGTAGATACCGTGTTCGCTGAGCAGGTACGCACACTGCCAGCGACGCTGCAGCACGGCCCCCAGCAGCCCCGCATATCCGGTCGAGATCGAATGCAGGGCCCGCGCCCTGGGTAGCCGGGCCGCGACCTGCGAAAGCATGACGAGCGGCGCGTGCATGGTGCGCAGTGTCCAGAAGTAATTGACGAACGAGGGGTCGCTGCAATGCCGGGTGTAACCCTCGGTGATCGCCTCCCAGCTCGATCGGCTGCGCAGCACATCCTCAAGACACAACCGACCGGAAGCCAGCGTGTCGAGCAGGCCTTCGCCAAGCCCTTCGTCCGGGATGCCCGGGTCGTGCAGATAGCGATGCATCTGCCGCAAGGTCTCTCCCGCGCCTTCGTGCCCGGCCCGGCCGAGCGCCTCGACTGGACGCCAGGCGCTTTCCAGGAAGTGTTCTTCGATATGCACGACGTTGGCCGGGATCCGGTACTGCCGTTCCCCGTAAGCCTCACGCTGCCCGCCGATGAAAACCACCGAGAAGGTAAAGTCCGGCAGCCCCAGGATCAGCTGGTTCACCCAGCTGGACACACCACCCCGCACATAGGGCCAGGTGCCCTCGAGCAGCAGGCAGATATCGGCGATAGGCGTTTCGGATCGCATGAGGGTCACAACCAGTACTTCGCAAGGGCCGCGAAGGGCGGACGCTGCAGGGTTTCGGATGGAAGCGCAGCCAACTGCTGGCGAACCTCGGCATAACGCCCCTGAAGAAAGGCGATTTCTGCACGGAAGGGAGCCAGGGTCGGCGCCCCGACGCCAGCCGCTTCTGCGTGAGAGAAGTGGTTGGCCGCGGTTTCGAGCCGTCCCTGCTCCAGGGCGATCCGCCCCGCCAGGACATGCGCATAAGGATTACCGGGGACGTCGAGCGTGCGCTGCGCATGCTCGCGTGCCTGCTCCAGAACATGGTCCAGGACGCTCCCCTGGGCCAGCCCGAGATAGGCCAGCTCCCAATACCAGCGCGCCAGGGCGTCGTGCAATGCCGTACGGTGGGCGCCCTCGGCCACCGCAAGCTGTCGCAGAGCCGCCTCGATCCGCAGGTTGATCTCGCTTTCCTGTTTGTCGAGCATCGAATAGGCCAGCAACCGGACATCATCGGCCGGATCACGCAACGCCAGCTTGAGAATGGGGATGGCTTCGCGGGGCGGCATGCGACGCGTGGCGAACAGCGCGGCCATCCGCTTCTCCGTGTCCGGAGCATGACGCAGCACGTCCTGCAAGCCGCCGTCGTTGAACATCAGTTCCTTGCCGCGCTCCTGCGGTCGGAAAGGCAATTCCGGAAGCCCCATCGAGTCCCAGCTCTTCTCCTGCCGGCGCCGGGGCAGGTACAGCGCCGGAAAGAGCGCCGCCGCCACCCCAACCGCGCCCAACACCGGAACGAAGAACGCCAGACAGAAGATGAACAGCGGGCTCCAAGGCAGCGGAAGCTTGTAGCGACGCGGTAGGAGCAGCCAGATTCCGGCCGCCAGCAAGGCGCTGCTCGCGGCATGCGCCCCTAGATACAGCGATGTCGCCTGCGCAACGCTCAAACGCTCGTGGAACGCCGCCCAGCTGCTCAGCTCGAACAGCAGCGCGCCGCTAAACAGCCACTTGCTGATCATTCAAGCCACACTCGCTGTAGAGGAAATGACGCAAGGCTTCCTGCCCATATTCCGCGCCGATGTCATGCGCCAGCACCCGCACCTGCAGGCTGTCCAGCGTCTGTTCCTGGCCAAACCGCTCGCCCAGCAGCGTATTGAGGCGTAACAGATAGCCCTGAGCGCCTTCGGCGGAGGTCAAGGGCAGTAACACCAGCACGCAGGTGTCGCCACCCTGGTCGGTCAGCCTGAGCTGCAGATCCAACCCGCGACGGCTGTCCTCGATCAGGCGCAACAGCCTGTCGCTGTTGGCCGACGCCTTCACCTGCAGTGCGAACAGGCTGGCATCGAGCCCGTGAAGCCGCGCATCGCTGGCCGAGCGCTTGAGGTTCTGGCTGAAGTGCTGGCTGTCCATGTCCTGCAGATGGAGCAGCTCCGGATCGCTCAGGATCAAGTCCGCGATATGCCCGGCCAGGATGGCGAGCAGGCCGAATACCCGGTCGTTGAACGAGAAGAACGGCATCTGCTCAATGGCAAGCACTGCCAGAAAGCGTCCTTCGGTGTCGATCAGCGGGACGCACAGCTGGTAACGCGAATGTTGCCGATGCTCGCCTCGCTCGATCAGTTGCTCGCGGATGCTGACAAGCTCGCTGCGCTGCAGGCACATGCGCATGAGCAAGTCGTCGGGGTCGAGCGGGGCGACATCGCCAATGGCACTCAGCGCGCCGGGCAGCGCAACGCCGTCGCGCACCCGATAGAGCGCCGCGGCGCGGAAGGCACCGTACTGGGCCAGCAGACCCAGCACCGGTTCCGCCAGGGCCCGCAGCGCATCGTCGCCACGAGGCAGGTCGCGCAGCTGGTTGCGCAAGCCAAGCAGCGAGCTGCGCAGGCTCTGATCGTTGCCCGCGACCCGCTGCTCCAGACGGTCATGAGAGATGCGAAGGATGTAATGGGCCCGGGTGAACTCGTCGAGCCGCAACTGGCGATAGTCGTTGGCCAGGTCGAGCCGTTCCAGGCGCCGCTCCCAGATGTCGCGAAACTCCCCTACCAGCATACCGCTGACGAGCACACCAACGATGAAGGACGCCGGCATCTGCGGGTACAGCCCGTCGCCGTAGCGGTGATAGGCGATAAGCGCGAGGATCAGCAGCACCGCGCTGACCATGCCCCGCATGAAGCCGTAGCGCATGCCGAGCAACAGGGGCGCCATCAGCGGCCAGGGAAACGAAGCCTGCACCATCAGCGGGTCTTCGGGGGACAACCAGTAACCCAGGCCGATCGCCAGGCCGGTGATCGCCCAGGTCTCCAGCCAAGACACAGCCGCGCCGGCGCGCGGCGCCAGCGTGAAGTCCTTGTGTGCCGATCCGGCGGACATCATTCGAGCCGCAACGCGCCGGCCAGCTCGCGCAACACCTTCTGCCCGGTGCCGGCGAGGCTCTCGCGTGACCAGCCGGCACGTGCACCGCTCTTGCTCCAGACGACCCGCCCCGTCGCCGGCTCGATCACCTGCAGGCTGATACCGACCGCAGGCTCGCCGTCCAGGCCGCTTTTGTACTGCCACTCCTCGACACTGCCGCTGATGACATAGTCGAGCCGCTCCGATGCTGCCCAGGCCAGCGCATCGGCCAGCCGACTGCGGTCGTCGAGCATGGGCAGGTCCGACCGAGGTGCGGCCGGATAATGCCGCGGCTGCAGGCCCTGCTCGGCCAGCACGCTGAGCAGGATCTGCTCGACCCGCTCGCCCGCCTGTGGGGCCTGCGAGAAATTGACGACCGGCACCAGTCCCCACGCCGCCTCACGCGGCAGGGTCGCCGTATGGTGGTCGGTGAAGGTGCTGCAGCCGGTCGCCAGCATGGCCACGGCGAGCACGGCCAGATAACGGATGAATGACATGGATGGGTCTCCCTGTGAGAAATCAGCGCCCGAACCGGGTGCTGTAGGTCAGGCTCAGCGTGCCCCCTGGCTCGCCGTCGCCGTTGCGCGGCGCCGACTGATACCCCAGGGTGAACGCCAGTTCGTCGTCACCGAGCAGGCGCGTCCCGACGCCCGCGTTGATCGCGTAACCGACCTGCTGCTCGGTCCACTGCCAACCGGCCAGCACGTCGACCAACCAGCTGTATTGGGGGGTTTCGCGGTTCAACGCGCCGGGAAAGCCACGGCGCCAGGTGCTGGCGACATAGACCTGACCGAAGCGCTCCTGCAGGTAATCGGCCGGCTCTTGCGGGACTGAATGCAAGGGGCCATCCGCCAGCCGATAGGCGGCATGGGTCAGGCCGCCGCGCAGTGTCCAGCTGGGCCCTTCGAAGAACAGTGCATGACTGAATTCCAGATTCAGCTGACGCCCGTGGCCAAGCGCTTCGCCGTCCAACGTGCTGAACCGCTGCTGCGCGAGCGACCAGGTGAACTGGTCACGGGCCGTAAGGCCATGCGTTGCGCTGACGCCCACCGAGTCGCGACGGGCGAGCGCGCGAGCCAGGCCGCTCTCCTCAGCCTGGCGATGCCAGTCGGCGTGAAATTCAAGCGAATCGGTATCGGTGAGTTGAAGGCCGCCAAAAACACCAGTGCCCTGGCGATCGCCTTCATCATGGTCGCTGATCTCGAGCGCCGCGCCGAACCAGGCCGGCCCGAGCTCGCGGGTCAGCTGGAGTTCAGCGGACCGCTCCACACCGGGGCTGGCGTCAGAAAGGCCCGGCCCCGAATACCGCTGCCGGCTGAAGTGGGCGCTGGCATGCCAGTCGCGCCCGAACTGGCGGGCGATCTCCACCGTCTGACCACGCAGCTCCAGCGTGCCGAAATCCTGCCGGCGCAGTCCGATCTGCAGGCCTTGCGGGTGGCGCGCCTGGAGAGCCAGCGCCTGGCCCCGCAACTGCTGTTGCAACGCGTCCGGTTGGTCCGGCGAAAGCGCCGCCAGACTTTCGCTCAGCGCCCGCTGGGACGCACCGAGCTGTTGCAAGGCTTCGACACGTTGCGCCGGATCGAGCCCGCCGCTGGCGAGCAGGCGCTCCAACTCGCTGGCATTGTGGGCGCGCAATGCTTGTTGCAGCTCGGCATACCGATCGATGCGCAGGCCATTGCGACGCGCCCAGCCTAGCCATTCGTCCTTCAATGCCGGCTGGTTGAGCCGCTCGAGCTGCTCGCTGAACTGGTCGAACCAGATCTGCAGCATGGGGCGGCCATCGGGCCGCTCCAGGCGCAGCAGCATCTCGATGCCGGCGCCACCCGCGCTGAGCAGGCGCAGGTAGGTCCGATAGGTATCCGGCTCCGCCGTCGCAGGCCGGCCATCGAAGAGCCCGGCCAGATGGCGTCGCAACCGCAGCGCTCGGTCGAAATAGCCGGCGTTGTCCAATGCATCGGCGTAAGCGGCCTGCACCAGCAGATCCTCGGGGTTGCGTCGCAGGAAGCGGTCGAACCACTGCAGCGCAAGTTCGTTGCGATTGAGCAGCAGGTAACCACTCGCATAGGGCAGCCACAGGCTGCTGCGCTTGTGCGCGAGCGGCTCCCAGCGCTGCAGCAGCGGGGTCAGGGCTGCCTTGTTGCCCGTGTCGATGTAATGCCAGAGCAACTGCTCCTTGACCGCGTCGGCGTGCGGCAAGCGCGCAACGGCCTCGACCAGCAATCGCTCGGCCTCGGCCTGCTCACCCGCCTGCACCGCGAGCCTGGCGCGGGCACTCCAGAGCGCGCCGACTCGTTCGCTTTCAGGCATCTGCAGGCCCTGCTCGACCAGTAGGCGCAACCGTGGCAGGTCATCCAGCTGCATCGCCCATTGCAAGGCGCGGGTCAGATTCGCCGGGGTCCGCTTGCGCTCCCAGCTGGCCATCATGACGTCCAGCGCCCGCGCCGGAGCGTGACGCTCGTAAAGGGTGATGAGCCGCTCGTCGACAGTATCGCCGTTGGCAACCCCAAGCGCCTGGAGCCGCTGATAGCCCTCCAGTGCATCCTCATCCCGCTCCAACTCCCACGCCAGCTCGGCGCGCAAGAGCCAGTAGGCGGGCTCGCTGACCTGCTGCCGGTCGACTGCGTCGAGCACGACCCAGGCGGCCTGGACATCGAACAATTCCCAATGCACGTGCGCCCAGGTCAATCGTTGCTCCAGGCTCACGCCGAACTGGCGGTCGCGCTCGGCCCAGAGCGCGACCTGCGCCTCGAGTTGCTGCGTCTGTTCCAGCAGCTGCTGGAGGCGTTCCCAGGCCAGGCTGTGATCCGGATGGGCGCTGAGATACCGCCGCAGCCAGCGTTCGGCCTGCTCCGGCGTACCGCGCTGGCCGTGGCTGTAGACCAGGGCGTCGAGCTCGGCATCGGACAGTTGTCGGCTCTGGCCCGCGCCGGCCAGCAACCGGATGGTGTTATCGAAATCGAACAGCTGGGCCGCCAGACGCCAGGCGTGCTCTCGCACCTGCGGCCCATCCTGCTGCTGGAGCAACTTCAGCCAGTACCCCAGGGCCTCGCTGGGCCGCCCTGTCCATTCGCCGAGCTTGGCCATGGTCTCGAGCGTCTCGGGGGGCTGCGGTGCGACGTTCGCCAGCTGCTGACCGACCGCCCAGGCCTGCTCGAGCTGACCCGACGCAAGGCGCAGCTGCATTTCGCTGCGCAGCGCGGTCACGTTTTCCGGATCGAGCAGCCGCCAGCGCGCCAGGATGTCAGCGGCCAGGTCGTGTCGCTGGCTGCCGATACCCGCCTTGACCGCCGCTTCGAGCAGCGCACCATCGGCTGCGTCCAGGACGTCCAGATTGGCATGCACCACGGTAGCCGCCCGATCGCCCTGGTCCGCGGCAAGGTAAGCCGAAAACGCCTCGCTGACATAGCGCTGCCGGTCATCGGCACCGTCAGCACGGGCGATCATTTCGTTCAGCAAGCGTGCAGCTGCTCCGGTTTCGCCAGCGGCGAGGTGGGCCGTTACCGCTTCGCCAAACCACTGCTGTCGCCTGGCCTCGTCTCGCTCGGCCAGGTCCAGGTAGGTCTGGGCGGCCAGGCTCGGGTCGTTCACGGCCAAGGCACGGCGGGCAAGCCGGGCCAGTTGCTCGAGGCTAAGCCCTTCACGCGTCACGCCGCGCAGCTGGGCGCTCAACGCCGCGAGCGTCTGGGCGGAAACCGCTTTTTCATTCGCCTGAGCCTCGAGTACGGCAAGCTCCGCCAGGAAAAAACGGACATCGCCGGACGCTGCCTCATCCAGCTTGAAGACGTGTGACCGCGCGCGGACATGGTCGCCGAGGGCGATGAGCTGCTCGATGAGCTTGAGCCGCAAGCTGGCGTCATCCGGATGGGCTTCCAGCAGCAGCTCGGCGTAGCTGATCGAGACGGCATCAGGTTGCCCCTCGCTCGGCATGAACACCTCATCGCCGTTGTAGGTGACGACCAGCAGGGTGCTAACCAGTCCGCCGATGAGCAGCAGGGCCCAGGGGCTGAGAAGCCGAACGGGCTCAGTGGCAGAGGAGTTGCGCATCGCTCACCCGCGTCTCTGCCAGCTCGAACTGCCACAAGCCCTGTACCTTCACGCCCGCATGATGCCTGCCCGCAACCTCCAGCGAGCAGCGCCCGCTGGCGCGAACGGAAAACCGCAGCGGCATTTCCCCGGCGAAGGACAGCTTCACGCGGTCGTCATCCAGGTAGTCCCAGCCCAGCAGCGGCAGGTTCGCCTGCTCCAGCGCGGGCCGGGGGTCGCGCTCGGGACGCAGCGCGAGCACCGCGTGCGCATCGCTCAGATGCACATAGCGACCCTGCGGCAATTCGCGGACCCCGGCGACGCCCTGCGAGCGGCGCAGGTCCGGCCAACCGAGCGCCGGATCCAGGCGCAAGGTGCGGAGCCCATCCAGGCCACGAATCTGCCAGCGGCCATCGGCGAGCCGGGCCAGGCTCGCCTGGTGCAAACCATGCATCCGTCGGATGTACTGGCTCATCCAGAGCGAAATCGGCTGTTCGGCCTGCATCGATCGGTAGATGTCCTGCATGACCCGTATCGACGCCTGCTTGGTCGCGGAGTAGAAGTGGTAATACAGATGCAAGCCGCGCAGACGGCGGGGCGCATCGGTCAACGCGAAGGTCTCGAGCACGCCCCGGAAACCGTAGTAGGGTCCCTGCCAGAGATTGGTATAGAGGTTCTCGTTGATGATCGGCGCGTAGTACTGGATGCCGCCGGCCGTCGGCCGGATCAGCGGCGACAGCCCGGTCAATGAAGGATGGGCGCGGGTCAGGATGGTCGTTCCGCCGTTGACGTTCTCCAGGCCGGCGTCGTAAGCGAGCTTGATAGTCGCGGCATCCGGCAGGGCGTCGCCGGTCCAGAAGATCATCTTCACGGGTTTGTCGGCGGTGGTCAGCCGCTCGTTTATGTAGGCCGTCGAACCCACCACCTCACGTGTGAAATCCAGCCTGTCATAGCCGGGTATGGCCATCGTCATGCCGTACTCGGCGGTAAAGCCTTCTCGAAGCTGGGCGCGCTCCGGCTGCCAATAAAACGGATGGCTGAAACTGTGGCTGGCCACCTCGACCTTACGATTGGCGAATATTTCGCGCGCGATTGGCTCCAGTTCTCGGGCGAGATGGGGATAGCGGCCTTTGGGCCCGATTTCCCCTTCGATCACCGATACCGACGTCAGCAACTCATGCGGTTCGATGAACGCCTCGAGCACCTCGCGACCGGCATAAGGGGAGCCGGCCACCTCGGCACGAGACAGAAAGCCATCGCCGTCGATATGCACCGTCGCGATACGCCGCCCGTTTTCGGTGGTCGCATCCGGACGGGGCAACGGCGGCAACCGAAGGGCACGCTGCAAGAAGGCGAACGGGTCGAGAATCCAGCGCTGGTAGTCGGGCCCCTCTTCAATGATGTAGGGCGTCAGCGCAATGCCGCCGGCCGGCCCGGTCGCCACCGGCGTGTAACGGCGCTGCTCGCTATCGACCAGGCTCAGGCCTGCCTGCGCCTCGCCATCGATCATGTCGAGCGCTACCAGCTCGCGAACCCGCACCGTAACCGGCGCTTCGAAACCACCCACCAGGCTGGCATCCTGCGTGAGGATGGTGACGCCAGGTTTGGCTGGCTTGCTGACTCGGCGCAGGCCCAGCCGCCCGAGTAGCGTCCGGTCGACCACAGGAAGCCCTGCCATGATGGCCAGCGGAACGCCTTCGTCGAGCCGGGCCGCAAGCCAGGCGTCGAAAGCGGCCGAATCGTCCGGCGGGCCGCTGGTCATCCAGGTCACAACACCGGCATAGAGACCCCCCAGCGGGATTTCCGGCAGTTGGTCGACCGGCAGGTAGTCGACCCGATAGCCGAGGTACTCGATCAGCCCGCCCAGGAACATATGCCCACGGTTGGTCGAAAGCGGACCTTCCCGCGGGTCGTAGACCACTGCAACGCGACGCGGCTGGACTTCCAGCGTGCTGACCCCGAGATAATTCAGCTCAGGCATGGTGACGAACGGAATGAATCCCTCACCCCGCAGACGCTCGGCCAGCGCGCGCGCCTCCTCGCGCTGCGTGGATGGCAGGTAGTCGATCGCGATCAACGGCACGCCCTGGGCACGCAATGGATCGAGGTGGATGTCGAGCCAGTCCCGGTCGGCCTGCGGAACGGCGCGGTAACGGCTGCGACCGGCATCCCAGCCGGCGTGAATCGACTCGACCGCCACCGCGCTCGCCACGCCCGGCAATTCGGGAAGCACTTCGAACCCGCGATTGAAAATCAGCTTGAGCTCCGGCAGCTCCCGGTGCAGTTGCCGAAGAAAATCGCGCAGCGCGACGCGCTCGGCTTCGCGGCTGCCCTCGGGCAAAAGCAAGAAGCTGTCCAGCGTATCGAGGAAAAGACCGACGTAGCCCTGCTGCTCGAGGGCTCGGGCCTGAGCCAGCAGATGTTCGCGCCACGCCGGGGCACTCAACCGCATGACCTGACTGTTCCAGGCCTGGTTACGGACCTCGCTTGCGCTCCGGACGATCTGGTCGCCACCCGCGGCGAGGTCGCCGTCGTACTCGCCAACGGAAAGATAGGCAAAGGGCGAACTGCCTTGAGCGCGAAGAAAGGCCACGTCTCGGGGTGAGAGATGGCCAGGTTCAAGAACCGCCCACTCGAACTGCGCCAGTTCTGCCAGCGGCGGAGAGGCGGCGTACCAGAAAGCGACACTGCCGGGCGCTGCCGCCGGACTCGTGTCGGCATGGACAGCAGGCGCGAGCGGCAACAACCCGAGAAGCACGGCGATACCCGCCAGGATGTGGCGTGGCCCCGGAGAAGCGAGAACGAGAACGACCGTAGCCAGGAGCCTACGGACAAATACTTTGACAACCCACATGGATCTCACCGGGAAACGACCTGCCGCACGCCGGTATTAATCCATAGCGATCGAAGGGGTACAAGCAAAATGCCATCATTGGCGATGAAAGGTTGACCCTCGCGAGGGCAGCCGTCAATTATCCGTCAATCTCGACGAACGGCTGAACGCCACTCAGCCGAACGGTTCCGCCAAAGGAGCGCGGAAGCGCTGGCACAGTTCTGCATAGCCCGCTCGCGCTGCGTCAGCGACGAATCCCTCCTCGAGCACCAACACCTGGTACACGCCCCGGCGCAGCAATGCTTCGCTCAACCGGTCCGAACGGATCCCGCTGGTGTAGAGAAAGCGCACCCAGGAGGTAATGACGATCCAGGCATTGAGGGCGATGTCCTGTACCTGGCTGGGCGTCATCTGCAGCAGGCCGGCGTCGACGAACCCCTGGTAGACGGCACGCGCCGAAAGCAGGTGGCGCTCGACAAAACGACAGTAGCGTTCGGCCAGCTCCGGGTCGTCGTCCAGCAACTGCTCGAGATTGCGCTGCACGAAACGGTACTGCCAGATCGAACCAAGCAGCGCCTCGAGGTAACCGGCCTTGTCGTCCAGGGTTACACCCCGGTCCCTGGGAAGCTGCAGGAACCCGGCCACAGCGGCCTCGTAGCGATCGAAGAGTTCAGCGACGATCATTCGCCTGTTGCGGAAGTGGTAGTAGAGGTTGCCCGGCGAGATCTGCAGATGCGCCGCGATGTGGTTGGTCGTGACAGCCGGAACGCCCGCCTGGTTGAACAGTGCCAGGGCGGCTTGCAGGATGCGTTCGCGCGTATCGGGTCTGGGCGGCATGCAGGGAGGCGGTGTCGGCTGGGCAAGGCGCAACGGTAACCTGGAAGCAGCTCACGGCACAGCCCGATTGACAGGTTAGAGCAATCACTCTAAACAGATTCGACGCCACCCCGGAGCTCGCCCCGTGCTCGTCGACATCGCCTACCTGGACCAGACGCATCTCGTCATCGAGCGGCTGCCATCGATCCTCGAGCGCCAGCGCAGGGCGTTTACCGCGAATCCGTATCCGGACAGCGAAGCGCGGCTGCAATGGCTCGAGGCCCTGCATGATCTGCTCGCGACGCATCAGCAGGCGGTGATCGACGCGATCAGCCAGGACTTTGGCCATCGTTCCGCCGATGAAACCCGTCTGGCCGAAATCATGCCGAGTCTGCACGGCATCCGTCATGCGCAGCGCCATCTGCGCCGCTGGATGAAGTCTTCATCGCGCGCTGTCGGCCTCGCGTTCCAGCCTGCCCGCGCGCGAGTGATTTACCAGCCGCTGGGGGTGGTCGGGATCATCGTCCCCTGGAATTACCCGTTGTACCTCGCCATCGGCCCCCTGATCGGCGCGCTGGCCGCCGGTAACCGGGTGATGCTGAAAATGAGCGAGGCCACACCGGCGACCGGGCAGCTCCTTAAACAACTGCTGGGACAGATATTTGCCGAGGACCAGGTCGCCGTGGTTCTCGGCGAGGCGGACGTCGCCATCGCGTTTTCCAGATTGCCATTCGACCACCTGCTCTTCACCGGCAGCACCCATGTCGGCCGCCAGGTGATGCGTGCCGCAGCGGACAACCTGACCCCCGTCACGCTGGAGCTGGGTGGCAAGTCTCCGGCCATCGTCTCCGCCAAGGTTCCCATCGCCCACGCCGCCGAACGCATCGCCTTCGGCAAGACGCTCAATGCCGGACAGACCTGTGTCGCCCCGGACTACGTCCTGGTGCCACGCCAGCACCGGGATGAATTCGTCGAGGCCTACCGACAGGCGGTCCGCCGCTTCTACCCGACGCTGACCGGCAACCCCGACTACACCAGCATCATCAACCCGCACCATTTCGCCCGGCTGCAAGGCTATCTGGACGATGCGCGGGCCAAAGGCGCCCGCGTGCTGCCGCTGCATGACGACGCGCAGGGACGGCGCATGCCGCACTGTCTGGTGCTGGACGTGAACGAGCAGATGACGCTCATGCAGGACGAGATCTTCGGCCCGCTACTGCCGGTGGTGCCCTACGACACACTCGATGACGCGCTCGCCTACGTCAATGGGCGCCCCCGCCCGCTGGCGCTGTATTACTTCGGCTACGACAAGGCCGAACAGCGACGCGTGCTGTACGAAACCCACGCTGGCGGCGTCTGCCTCAACGATACCCTGCTGCACGTCGCCCAACACGACCTGCCATTCGGCGGTATCGGCCCGTCGGGCATGGGCCAGTATCATGGTCGCGAGGGCTTCCAGACGTTCAGCAAGGCCAAGGGCGTGCTCGCCAGGCAGCGCTTCAACGCAACCCGTCTGATCTACCCGCCTTACGGCCGCCCTCTGCAGCGCCTGATCACGCGACTATTCGTTCGATGATCGCCGCGACCGCCCTGGGTGTGCCCGTGCAACCCGGTCGACCGTGCAAAAGTCAGAAAAAGGTATGAAGCGGCATTGTGCGGGCATCGGGACGGCATTGGCATTGATACTTTACGCTGCCGACGCCCAGCCGCTACCATCCACCCCCCACGCATGCGTCAGGACGCCGCGATGAATCGAGTGTTGTATCCGGGTACCTTCGACCCGATCACCATGGGCCATACCGATCTGGTCGAACGCGCCTCGCGTCTGTTCGACGAAGTGATCATTGCGGTTGCGGCCAGCCCGAACAAGAACCCGCTGTTCCCCCTCGAGCAGCGCGTCGCGCTGGCGCAGGAAGTGACAGCGCACCTGCCGAACGTCAAGGTCCTGGGATTTTCCAAGCTGCTGGCCCACTTCGTCATCGAGCAGCAGGCCAACGTTTTGCTGCGCGGCCTGCGTGCGGTGTCCGACTTCGAGTACGAATTCCAGCTCGCCAATATGAACCGCCAGCTGGTGCCGGACGTGGAGAGCCTGTTCCTGACGCCATCGGAGAAGTTCTCCTACATTTCATCCACGCTGGTGCGTGAGATCGCACGCCTGGGTGGTGACGTCAGCAAGTTCGTCCACCCCTCGGTGATGAAAGCCCTGTCGGAACGCTACGCGTCGCGCTGAGGCAACAGGCGCAGGCGACAGCAGGGCGATCGGCCGCGTGCACCGGGCGAGCCAATGCGGCAAAATTGGCAGCTCGTCATTACCTGCGCTACGGCCCGTGCCGCAGCTGGAGTTTGCTGGATGTCCCTGATAATCACCGATGACTGCATCAACTGCGACGTGTGCGAGCCCGAGTGCCCGAACAGCGCGATTTCCCAGGGCGAGGAAATCTATGTCATCGATCCCAACCTCTGCACCGAGTGCGTCGGCCATTACGACGAGCCGCAGTGCCAGCAGGTCTGTCCGGTGGATTGCATCCCGCTCGACGAGAACAATGTCGAGAGCAAGGACGAACTGATGCAGAAATATCTCATCATTACCGGCAAGGCCTGATCACGGCCAGACGGCGGTCTGCCGGACCGCCCCTTTCGCTCCGTTTGCCCGGCCAGGGCGCATGTCACCGCTTTCTCTTGCCGGCTGGCGTGCCGCAGCACGACGGTCATTCAGTCAAAACGAATCGGCTCCGCACGCGCTGAAGCGGCGGAGCCGATAGACCAGGGCGCCGACCCGAGGCTGGACTTGTGATCAGTCCTGGCGGTTGTAGCCGACGCGGGTGCAACCCAGGCAGCGTGCGAAAGCGGCGGCGCCGGGCTCGACCACCAAGGCCTGACCGGTTTCCTTGATGCCGCCACCCAAGGCGCTGAACGGCAGACTGACGACAAACAAACCCGCCCCGATGGCAGTGGCCGCGATCAGCAACGGGCGCGCGACCAGCAGATCACCCACGATGGAAAAGGCCTTGGGCGCCTCGACGGTGTACAGGGGATCGCCACTGGCATTCTGATGCGTCGATTGCGCCTGGGCCGGCATCGCCAGCAGGCCGGTGGTCAGGGCCAAGACAACAGCAGTGGAGCGAAACAGTTTCATGGTGTGGTCCTTCAGCTGGGCGAAACGAGGCAGGTGTTTGTAGTGGCAGTCAACTATAGCAGCGCCCACGGGTGCTTGATCGTGAACGCCGTCAATGCCTGGGCAGTCGTACGGACTCATCGCTGGCAACGGCCGCAATAGACGCTGGCCCGCTGCCCCAGCCGAACTTCGCGAAGGGTCGAGCCGCAACTCTTGCAGAACTCGCCACCACGTCCATAGACGAACAGCTCCTGTTGAAAGTAGCCCGGCTTGCCATCCCCACCGACGAAGTCGCGCAGCGTCGTGCCGCCACGCTCGATGGCATAGGCCAGGATGCGCTTGATCTCCTCGGCCAGTTTCAGATAGCGCGCCCGGGAAATGGCACCGGCGGCCCGACGGGGATCGATGCCCGCCGCGAACAGCGCTTCGCTGGCGTAAATGTTGCCGACACCCACGACCACGGCGTTGTCCATGATGAACGGCTTGACCGCCATGCTACGCCCGCGTGAGAGCTGGTAGAGCCGCTCGCCGTCGAAGGCTTCGTCCAGCGGCTCGGGGCCGAGGCTGGCGAGCAGCACGTGGCTCAGCGGAGCCTCGCTCCACAACAGCGCGCCGAAGCGCCGCGGGTCCGTGTAGCGCAGGGCCATGCCCGACTCGAGAACGATGTCGACATGTTCGTGCTTGGCAGGCGGCAGCTCGGCCGGCACCAGACGCAAGCTGCCGGACATGCCCAGGTGCGCGATCAGGGTGCCGACTTCCGCCTGGATCAGCAGGTATTTGGCGCGGCGTTCCACCGCTTCGATGCGCTGGCCGGACAGCCGCACATCGAGGTCATCAGGGATCGGCCAGCGCAGCCGCCGATCACGAACGACGACACGGCTGACACGTTGGCCGACCAGGTGCGGTGCGATCCCGCGGCGGGTGGTTTCGACTTCGGGTAATTCAGGCATAGACGGATCAAAAGCAGACGGAAGGCGACCTTAGCAGTTCATGCCAGGCCGGGTCAGCTCAGCCCCAGTTCGCGGATGCTGTCGCGCTGGCATTCGAAATCATACTCCGACAGCCCGACGTACTCGAGCACCCGCTGCGCCACCGCCTCCCACTCATGGTCTTGCGCCTGCTCGCCGAGCACGCGATGGCTGGCGCAGATGTGCTCGGCCATCTTCAGGATGGCGAGCAGCGTCCTTACCTGCGGATCGCCCCATTCGTCGCTGAACAGCGCCAGCGCGTTGTGGTGGTTGGCAATGGCTTCGCACAGGTGCTGCGGCAATTTCCAGGACCGTGCAACGAAATAGCCGACCACCGCATGGTTGGTGTTCAGGACGCGATTCTCGACGTCGGTGATGCGCGTCTCCGGCCCCACGCTGGCGTAGGCCTCCTCGAGGATGCCCATGTAGCCGGGGAAGCGTTCGAGCATCAGCGGAATGCCGCAGTTGTGGAACAACCCGAGGGTGTAGGCCTCATCGGGCGAAGGATGGCCGATGCGCTTGGCCAGGGTCAGACAGGTGCTGGCGACATCCTGCGCCGAATCCCAGAAGCGGTTGAGGGTGACGATGGCCGCATCGGTCAGCTCGCCGCGGATCGACTGGGCGTTGATCAGGTTGATCACCGAGTGGCAGCCGAGCAGGTTGACCGCCTGCTGGATCGAGGCGATGCGGTTGGCAAGGCCGAAGAACGGCGAGTTGACGGTCTTGAGCAGGGCGCCGGAGAGACCCGGGTCCTGACTGATCAGCCGAGCAATGGCCCGCAGATCCGGGTCGGGCATGACCTGCTCCATCTGCAGGTCGACCATGATCTGCGGCTGCGGGGGAACGCTGATGCCCTGCAGCACGCTGCGGATCTGCTCGTCGGTGAGTTCGATGGACATGGTTTGACTCGGCCCGGCAACTAGCACAAGGCCACTAGGGAAGGAGTGCGAACTTTGGCCGAGTTCATGGTCGGATTTCAAGTAGACCGATTTGCAATCCGACGAGGAGGAAACGAAATGGCCGATACCCTGAAAGGCAAACGCGTGGCGATCCTGGTCACCGACGGTTTCGAGCAGGTCGAGCTGACCGGCCCGAAGGAAGCGCTGGAAAATGCCGGCGCGGTCGCCGAGATCATCTCGGCGTCCAATGGCGAAGTCACTGGCTGGAACCACACCACGCCAGCCAGCAAGTTCCACGTCGACAAGACCTTCGACACCATCCACATGGAAGACTACGACGCCGTGCTGCTACCGGGCGGCGTGGTCAACTCCGACACCATCCGCACCGACGAGATGGCGCTAGAGCTGGTCCGCGACGCCGCGCGGGCGAACAAGACCATCGCGGTGATCTGCCATGGCGCCTGGCTGCTGGCCTCGGCCGACCTGGTCAAGGGCAAGAAGATGACCAGCTGGCCGTCGCTGACCGATGACCTGAAGAACGCCGGTGCCGAGTGGGTCGATCAGCAGGTGGTCGTCGACGGCCACCTGATCAGCAGCCGCAAACCGGACGACATCCCCGCCTTCAGCGACGCCTTGATCAAGGCGCTCGCCGCCTGACGGAACGAAGCCGGAAGCCGAATGCGGCCTGCGGTTGAACGCGGGGCATCGGGCGTCACCGCGTCCGCCGAAACGTTCACCTAGCGCTGCTTCGGTATTTTCGGGGCGGGATGCTTCGACCGCCCCTTCCGCCCAGCGCCGAGCATCGTTCGGCGCCCTTCTTCCCCGGCGCGTTAATCGGCTTTTACCCCTATAATCGCGCCCTTTTCCCGGAGCCGCCCCGATGACCCTGCCCAGCCTGCGCCTCAAAGCCAATGCCGATCGCCGCCTGCGCGCGGGCCACCTGTGGGTGTACAGCAACGAGGTGGACACCACTGCAACGCCATTGAACAGTTTTCAGCCGGGTGACCAGGCCATTCTCGAGGCGGCCGGCGGCAAGCCATTGGGCATCGTCGGCGTCTCCCCCAACAACCTGATCTGCGCGCGGCTGCTGTCACGTGACCTCAAGCACAGCCTGGACAAGTCGCTGCTGGTGCATCGCATCCAGGTCGCGCTGTCGCTGCGAGATCGGCTGTTCGATCAGCCCTGCTACCGCCTGATCTACGGTGATTCCGACCTGCTGCCAGGCCTGGTGGTGGACCGTTTCCACGACCACCTGGTGGTGCAGTTGGCCTCGGCGACCATGGAGCGTAACCGCGACGCCGTGCTCGAAGCTCTGGTGCAAGTGCTGAAGCCGCGCGGCGTGCTGTGGAAGAACGACTCCAGCGCCCGCGAGGCCGAAGGCCTTGAGCGCTACGTCGATACTGCGTTCGGCGTGATACCGGAATGGGTGGCGCTGGAAGAGAACGGCGTGAAGTTCGAAGCGCCGGTGCTGCAAGGCCAAAAGACCGGCTGGTTCTACGACCACCGCATGAACCGTGCGCGCCTGGCGCCCTACGTCAAAGGCAAGCGCGTGCTCGATCTGTTCAGTTACATCGGCGGATGGGGCGTGCAGGCGGCGGCCTTCGGTGCCAGCGAAGTCTTCTGCGTCGATGCTTCGGCCTTCGCCCTGGATGGCGTGGAGCGCAACGCCGCGCTCAATGGTGTCGCCGAGAAGATGACCTGCGTTGAGGGCGATGCGTTCGAAGCGATGAAAGAACTGAAAAACGCCGAGGAACGGTTCGACGTGGTGATCACCGACCCGCCCGCCTTTATCAAGCGCAAAAAGGACCTGAAGAACGGCGAGGCGGCCTATCGCCGGCTCAACGAGCAGGCCATGCGCCTGCTGAACAAGGACGGCATCCTGGTCAGCGCCAGCTGCTCGATGCACCTGCCCGAAGACGACCTGCAGAACATCCTGCTCGGCAGCGCACGGCACCTGGACCGCAACATCCTGCTGCTCGAACGCGGCGCCCAGGGCCCGGACCACCCTGTCCATCCGGCCATTCCGGAGACGCGCTACATCAAGAGCCTGACCTGCCGCATCCTCCCCAACAGCTGATCGCTGCAGCGGCGGCCCTCGCCCCCGGAGCGGTACGCGAGGGCCGCACGGCGACTACTCGATGCCCTTGCGCTGCTCCGTCCACAGCAGGCTCGTACACAGGCTGCAGAACCGGCCGTAGAAGGTATCCCGAGCCGTTTCATCCTCCATCAGGTGATAACGGAACCAGGCCGTGGACGGTTCGCGGTAGGCGCCACCGTCGCCGACCGGTTCGAAATGACTCACATAACGCCGTTCACCCCAGAACACCGGAACGTTCGCCCGGCTGTAGACCGGCTGCGCATTCAGATAGGGGAAGGCAATAGTGTCGCCACCGCCGGACATGAGAAACATCGGGCCGTTCTGATTGCGTTGCGATGATGAATCGTGCCCCAGGCCTATGGTGTATGGCTGGATGGGTGCGGTCACGCTGACGCGATCGTCCTGCCCCGCCATGATCGATCCACCGCCACCCTGGGAATGGCCTGAGGTGCCCACCCGCCCGGTATTGAGCACGCCGACGTAGGTGCCGAAGGTCCGGTTGCTCTCCTGCACCAGGTAATCGAGGCAGGCCAGCATCTGCTGACCCGTTCCGGCGTTTGAGGTCTCCGCCGCGGCGACCACGAACCCGTGGCTCGCCCAGTGCGACAACAGCCCGGAATAGGCGGTCGGCCCCGTCCCGGTGCCGTTTCCCCAGAGCAGCACGGGATGCCGCACGCCGTTCTGGCCGAGCGTGGCCGGGCGGTAGATTCGACAGTTGGGGCCTTCGCTGCGGCTGGTGGTGGCATAGGGCCCGGCGCGCTCGAAGCTAGATACCCCGGGGAACGGCGTACCGGGCGTATCCGGCAATGGCGCGGCGATGGCAGTCCCGCAAAGCGCCGCGCCCAGCGCTACGGCTGGCCTGCTGAGGCTGAAGTTCAGCATGGTGCATTTCCTCTTTGTTGTTCTGATTGTCATGCGGACGCTCACGCGGGATCGGCACCCGAGCCGGCATGTCGCGCCTGCCCTTCGCCGTCGGGTACTGCGCAGGCCCAGGCGGCCGAGACAACCCTAGCCAGCCGGAGCGGGGAGGCCACCGAATGGGCTGGATGGCAGGACGAACGGGCACAATCAGGGCGCCTGAATGACGCGTCATCAATTGCAGTGTTGATGACGGGGCGCCGGTGATCACGTCGCCTGGCCCGCTCGCGGGAACGCGCGTAGAATCAGGTGCATTCCTCGCCACCATCCGCCGGCGGGCCAGTGAGCCCCGGCCGCACGAGCCCTACCCGCCTCGTCCCGGCCCATCCGCACGCACGGTCACCTTCCGTTGCACGCAGCTCACCATAAGCACCATTCGACCCGTTGATTAGCCGCAGGAACCGTCATGCCTGACTATCGTTCGAAAACCTCCACCCACGGCCGCAACATGGCCGGCGCCCGTGCCCTGTGGCGCGCCACCGGCATGAAGGATGAAGACTTCAAGAAGCCGATCATCGCCATCGCCAACTCCTTCACCCAGTTCGTGCCCGGTCACGTCCACCTGAAGGATCTGGGCCAGCTGGTCGCCCGCGAGATCGAAAAGGCCGGTGGCGTGGCCAAGGAGTTCAACACCATCGCGGTCGACGACGGCATCGCCATGGGACACGACGGCATGCTTTATTCGCTGCCTTCGCGCGAGATCATCGCCGACTCGGTCGAATACATGGTCAACGCGCACTGCGCCGACGCCATCGTCTGCATCTCCAACTGCGACAAGATCACCCCCGGCATGCTGATGGCCGCCCTGCGCCTGAACATCCCGGTGGTGTTCGTCTCCGGTGGCCCGATGGAAGCCGGCAAGACCAAGCTCGCCAGCCACGGCCTGGACTTGGTCGACGCCATGGTCATCGCCGCCGACAGCTCGGCGTCCGACGAGAAGGTCGCTGAATACGAGCGCAGCGCCTGCCCGACCTGCGGCAGCTGCTCGGGCATGTTCACGGCCAACTCGATGAACTGTCTGACCGAAGCCCTGGGCCTGGCCCTGCCGGGCAACGGCTCGACGCTCGCCACCCACTCCGACCGTGAACAGCTGTTCCTGCGCGCCGGACGCCTGGCCGTCGAGCTGTGCCAGCGTTACTACGGTGAAGGCGACGAATCGGTACTGCCGCGCAACATCGCCAATATCCGCGCCTTCGAGAACGCCATGACCCTGGACATCGCCATGGGTGGCTCGACCAATACCATCCTGCACCTGCTGGCCGCCGCCCAGGAGGCCGAGGTCGACTTCGACCTGCGCGCCATCGACGCGTTGTCGCGCAAGGTGCCGCAATTGTGCAAGGTGGCGCCGAACATCCAGAAGTACCACATGGAAGACGTGCACCGCGCCGGCGGCATCTTCTCCATCCTCGGCGAACTCGCCCGCGGCGGCCTGCTGCATACCGACGTGCCTACCGTGCACAGCCCGAGCATGGAAGAAGCGATTGCCCGCTGGGACATCACCCAGACGCAGGACGAAGCCGTGCATACCTTCTTCCGCGCGGGTCCGGCCGGTATCCCGACGCAGACCGCCTTCAGCCAGTCAACGCGCTGGGACAGCCTCGACGATGACCGCGCCAATGGCTGCATTCGCAGCGTCGAACATGCCTATTCGCAGGAAGGCGGCCTGGCGGTGCTCTACGGCAACATCGCGCTGGATGGCTGCGTGGTGAAGACCGCCGGCGTGGACGAATCCATCCACGTGTTCGAAGGCACGGCCAAGGTCTTCGAAAGCCAGGACGCCGCGGTCAAGGGCATCCTCGGCGACGAGGTGAAGGCCGGTGACATCGTCATCATCCGCTACGAAGGTCCGAAGGGTGGCCCGGGGATGCAGGAAATGCTCTACCCGACCTCCTATCTGAAGTCCAAGGGACTCGGCAAGGAATGCGCCCTGCTCACCGACGGCCGCTTCTCCGGCGGCACCTCGGGCCTGTCGATCGGCCATGCCTCGCCGGAAGCCGCGTCGGGTGGCGCCATCGGCCTGGTGCGCGACGGTGACAAGGTGCTGATCGACATCCCCAATCGCAGCATCAACCTGCTGGTGTCGGACGAAGAGCTCGCCCACCGCCGCATCGAGCAGGACAAGCTCGGCTGGAAGCCGGCCAAGCCGCGCACGCGGAAGGTGACCACCGCACTCAAGGCCTACGCCCTGCTGGCGACCAGTGCCGACAAGGGCGCGGTGCGCAACAAGGCGATGCTGGACGACTGATCGGCGGGTTCGCGGATCAAAAAAGCCCGACCTCGTGTCGGGCTTTTTCGTTCTACTCGGAGATCGATGGTTCCAGACGCAGGTCGCCGATCCGCAGCGCCTGGTAGCGCGGCACGACCCGCTCCACCTCGCCGGCGCGCAACTGCTCGGCCAGCGTGTCGCCATCCAGGGCCTGGCCTCCGGCGACGCGCAACTGGCCGATCCAGCGCCAATCGCCGGCCGCATTGCGCTGCAGCACCGGAACGATGCGCAGGCGCTCGCCCCGCAACAGCAGCGCTTCGGACTGGCCGTCGCCGTCGAGATCGATCGCGAACAATCGGCAGTCATCCGCGCAGTCCTGCGGCGCCACGGCGCGCGCGAGCGAGCCACCCTCGTCGGCCAGCGCCTCGCCGATCCAGCTGACCGGCGGCGCCAGGGCGACCGTCTGCTCACGGCGCCAGCCCCAGTAGCTGTCCGCCTCGTCGAGGCGTTGCAGCTCGATCTGCAGCGCTTCCACCCGCGCCGGTTCCAAGTCGGGACCGGCAAGCCGTTGACGAAGCCGCGCCAGCTGTGTGCGCCCCGGTTCGCCGAGCTGAAACCTCAAGGCGCCCAGATCGGTGCGTTCGAGCGGCACGCCGGCATCGAGCAGGCGCCCGTACTGACTGGCCGCACTGAGCTGCAACGGGCTCAGCGGCGGAACGTGCAACCCGACCAGCAGCAGTGCGGCGAACAACGCCAAGGCCGGGTTGCTCGTGCGCAGCCCGCAAAGCCAGCCGCCGCCGCGCCGCCATACGGCCGTGGCCAACGCCAGCGCATGAAGCACGGCCATCAGCGTGGCGACGGCGGCGAACACCCGCTCGGGGGTCAGCCCGTACTGGTCGATACGCAGCCAGAGCGCATAGGCTGCCAGGCCCGTCAGGATCGGCAGGCCATGCGCGCTGGCCTCGATCAGCAGGCGCAGCGGGCGTGGATAGGGGCTGGGCTGCCGGCCGTCCTGCACCACACCGTTGAGCAACACGAGGTGCGCGAAGGCCAGGGTCAGCAGGATCGGCGTCGCATGCCGCGTCGCCCAGAGCGGGCCGACGCCAGTGAATGGCAGAAACAGGAGGAACAGCAGCAGGATCAGGGTCGTCAGCGGCAGCAGAAACCGGCACATGGCCTGCACACCGTTGCGCAGTGCATCGACCATCTGACCGCGCTCCAGGCCGATCCACAGGCCGAGGGCGAAGACGGTGGCGCTGGCGATCCAGACAAAGCCGGCCGATTCGAAGAAGGTCTCGAAGGCCTCGATGCCGACCAGCTTGAACAGCCCGGCCCAAAGCAGGATCAGCAGCCAGAACACCAGCAGCAACAGCTGCGCGATGAACAGCAGCAGCCCATTGTTCACCGCATGGCGGTAGAGCGTGGCGTACTCAGCGCGCCCCCGCCGCTCCGGCTCGAGGGCCTGGATGAAGGGCGTCAGCAGGAAGGCCAGCAGCAAGTTGCTCCACAACAGCAGGGTGCCACTGGTCTCGTCCAGGTAGTACCAGCGTGGCTGGTCGAACTGCACCGCCAGGGCGGCGGCCAGCAAGGCCGGCAACAGTGCCGCGAGCAGTATCCGCGGGCCGCGACCGGCTTCGCGCAGCGCGCCCCACATCAACTGCAGCTGCCAGCCGCCGATCACCGTGAATACCAGCAGCGCCGAGCAGAGCGCGCGCCAGGCGACGCCCTGTGGCCAGCCCTCGCTTGCGATCCAGAGCGCCAGGCCCTGCACGAGCCCGATCAGCAGGTAGATCCCCAATGGGCGATTTTCAGTCGACGCTTGCATGCACACCTCCCTGACCGGCCGCCCGATGCGAGGCGGCGCCGCAGTGTGCCGCCGGACAAGGTCGCGCCGCAACGCGACGCGCGCGGGGCGTGATCAGCTCGTCAGCAGATCGCGCACGTGGTCGCCAATCGCCAATGCCGAAGTCAGGCCGGGCGACTCGATGCCGAACAGATTCACCAGACCGGGCACGCCATGCCGTGTCGGGCCATCGATGCGAAAATCCGCTGCCGGCTCGCCGGGCCCGCTGATCTTTGGTCGGATACCGGTATAGGCCGGTTGCAGTGCGCCATCCGGCAGACCGGGCCAGTAGCGCCGGATGGCGGCGTAGAAGCCCTCGGCCCGATGCTCGTCAAGCTGATAATCGAGGCCGTCGATCCATTCCACATCCGGGCCGAAACGGGCCTGACCGCCCATATCCAGGGTCAGGTGGACGCCGAGCCCGCCCGGTTCGGGCAGCGGATAGACGAGGTGACGGAAAGGCGTCGCGGTTGCCAGGCTGAAATAACTGCCCTTGGCGAAATAGCGCGGCGGCACCGACTCGGGTGCCAGGCCGACGGTCTGTGCGGCGATGAGCGGCGCGCCATGGCCGGCGCAGTTGACCACGCTGGCCGCGTGCAGGCTCATTGGCGTTTCGCCGCCGACCTCGACGCGCAAACCCGTCGCCAATACCTCCAGGCGGGCAACCGGAGCGTGCAGCGCGAGCAGCGCACCAGCCGCCTCGGCATCGCCCTGCAGCGCCAACATCAGGGCGTGGCTATCGACGATGCCGGTGCTGGGTGAAAGCAGCCCGGCGACGGCGGCCAGCTGCGGCTCCAGCCCCAGGATTTCCGCCGCGCCGAGCCGCTGCAGATCGGCCACGCCGTTGGCCGCCGCGTGTGCCTGCAGTTGGTCGAGGCCGGCCAGCTGCGTGGTGTCAGTCGCAACGATGAGCTTGCCGCAGCGCCGATAGGGCACGCCATGGCTGTCACAGAACGCATACAACGCATCCCGCCCGGCCACGCACAAACGCGCCTTCAACGAACCCTGCGGATAGTAGATACCGGCATGAATGACTTCACTGTTGCGTGAACTCGTGCCGGTGCCGATGGCACCCTCCGCCTCCAGTATCAGCACCTCGCGACCGGCCTGCGCCAGCGCCCGCGCCACGGCAAGCCCTACCACGCCCGCCCCGATGACCACGCAATCGACCCGCTCCATTTTCTTCCCCTTGTGCCAGGCGAGCGCCAGACTGCCGCAAGATCGAACCGCGGCCAAGCTTCAATTGCCCAATCCTCAGGCACACAGGAGAACGCGACCATCATGCGTATTGGCGTCATTTCCGACACCCACGGCCTGCTGCGGCCTGAGGCCACGGCACTGCTGCAGGATTGCGACCGCCTCATCCACGCGGGAGACATCGGCAAACCGGACGTCCTGTCCGCTCTTCGAGCCCTCGCCCCGCTGGATGCGATCCGCGGAAACGTCGACAGCGATAGCTGGGCCGAAGGCCTTCCCGAACACCTCGACCTTCAGGTGGGCGGCGTGCGCATCCATGTCACGCACGACCTGAAGGCGATGACCCTCGATCCGGCCATCGAAGGCTTCGACGTGGTAATCAGCGGGCATTCCCATCAACCGAAGATCGAGGAAATCGGCGGCGTGCTCTACCTGAATCCCGGCAGCGCCGGTCGCCGACGCTTCAAACTGCCGATCAGCCTGGCCTTGCTGGACATCGAAGACGGCCAGCCCCGGGCGCAACTGGTGACCCTGGGTTGAGTTGCACCGCGGGGCGAACGACCTCCGCTCCCACGGGGCGCATCAACGGTATCCACCGCTCAACGAGGCGAAGGCCCTTGCACGCCTCAGCTGACGCCCATGTAGCGATCGGCGCGATGGTTGATCGCCAGCACCAGGTTCAGCGCCACTGCGCCCAATACCGAGAGCGCGACCTTGTCCAACGGCACGACGAACACCGCGGTCAGCACGATGGCTGCGTCGACGCCCATCTGGAACGCCCCGGCACGCAGCCCGAACCGCTCCTGCAGATAGAGCGCAAGGATGTTCACCCCGCCGAGGCTGGCGCGGTGACGGAACAGCATCAGCAGGCCGACGCCCATGGCGAAGCCACCGAACAGGGCGGCGTAGTAGACATTCAGCTCGGCAAAGCGAATCCAGCCGGGCGTCAGCTCCGCCAGCAACGCCACCAGCCCAACCGCCCCCATGGTACGCACGGTGAAACGCCAACCCATGCGCCAGATCGCCAACAGGTAAAACGGCACGTTGAGCAGGAAGAACACCAGGCCGAAGGGCCAGCCAGCCAGGTATGTCGCCAGGAATGCGAGCCCGACGGTGCCACCGGTGAGCAAGCCGGCATGGGCATAGAAGGCGATGCCCAGCGCGACCATTGCCGTGCCGAGCACAATGGCCAGCGCGTCTTCCCAGAGCGGGTGACGGACGAAGAGCGGCGCGACGGCCTCGGCCGGGGCGGTATCGGGCGGGTGATGTGGCATGTGAATTCTCGTCGGCGGCTGTCGGGCAAGCCTATCGCCTGACGCCAACATCGGAATTGGCGTCGATCAATCAGAACGGATCGATCAGCTGCGCTGCCAGGTCTCGAAGCGGTAGGCGGGCGCATCGCCTTCAGCCGGATGGGCCTGGCTGTCGACCCGCTGCCACTGCGTCTCGTCGAAGGCCGGGAAGAAGGCGTCACCTTCTGGGGTTGCGTGGATGCGCGTCAGGTACAGGCGCTGTGCCCGCTGCAGTGCCTGCGCATAGAGCTGCGCGCCACCGATCAGCATCACCTCGTCCACGCCCTGCCCGCGCGCCCATTGCTCGGCGCGGACCAGCGCGGCATCGAGCGAGGTGAAGGTCTCGGCACCCTCGAGCTGCAGGCCCGGCTGGCGGCTGACGACCAGGTTGAGCCGGCCCGGCAGCGGGCGGCCGAGCGAATCCCAGGTCTTGCGGCCCATGACGATGGGCTTGCCAAGGGTCATCGCCTTGAAATGCTTGAGATCGGCGGACAGATGCCAGGGCATCCGGTTATCGCGGCCGATGACGCGGTTGTCCGCGAGCGCCGCGATCATCGCGAGGGGGAATGGGGTCTGGGTCATGGCGGCGAGGATAGCAGAGGCCCTTGCGACCGTCAGCGGCGCCAGCGACACGTCAGCATCACGAAACGGTCACTCGGCGGCCACCTGAGCGTCAAACGCTCGTCACTGATAGCCTGCAGGCTGACCGCTCCCCCTTCCGACGGAGACGTCCCGCATGGTCCGCCACAGCCGCATCACCCTGCGCCACCTGCTCGCTGCCTGCAGCCTCCTGCTGCCCGCCGCCGCGTTCGCCGCCTCGCCCGATTCGTCGAATGCCGCCAAATCGAACGCCCGAGACGAGCCCACCCCGCTGGTCATCGCCCACCGTGGCGCCAGCGGCTACGTACCGGAGCACACCCTGGCCTCCTATGCACTGGCCATTCTGCAAGGCGCCGACTACATCGAACCGGACCTGGTAATGACCCGTGATGGCCAGCTGGTCGCTCGTCACGACAACGAGCTGGGCCTGACCACGGATGTCGCCGATCATCCCGAATTCGCTGATCGCAAGCGTACCCAGGAGGTCGACGGTGTCAGCCTGACCGGCTGGTTCAGCGAAGACTTCACCCTGGCCGAGCTTAAAACCCTGCGCGCCATCGAACGCATCCCTGACATCCGGCCCGGAAACGCCCGCATGGATGGCAGCCTGGAGATCCCGACCCTGCAGGAAATCATCGATTTGGTGAAAACCATGCAGCTCAGCGAGCGCCGCCGCATCGGCCTGTATATCGAGACCAAGCACTCGACGCACTTCCAGCAGCTCGGTCTGGCCATGGAGCGGCCGCTTGTACGCACCCTGCACCGCAACGGCTACGCTGGGCGCAACGCGCCGGTCTATATCCAGTCGTTCGAAGTCGATAACCTCAAAACGCTGAGCCGCCTGACCCAGCTACGCCTGGTGCAACTGTTCGGCGGCGGTCAGCCGTATGACCAGCAGGTGCGCGGCAGCGACCTGACCTACGCGAAGATGGCGACAGCCGACGGCCTCAAGGCGATCGCCCGATATGCCGCGGGCGTCGGCCCGGAGAAAAGCTACATCATCCCGCGCGACGCCAATGGCAACCTCGGCGAGCCCACCGACTTCGTGCCGAATGCCCACGCCGCTGGCCTGAAAGTGCACCCCTACACCTTCCGCGCGGAAAACACCTTCCTGCCGACCAACCTTCGCAACGGCGACGAACCGTCCGAACGCGGCGACATCGAAGCCGACATCCGGGCGTACCTCGACGCCGGCATCGACGGCCTGTTCATCGACCAGCCGGACATCGCAGTGAAGGTTCGCGCTCAGGCCGAATGACGGTCAGGAGAACAAAGAAAGAATGGCGGCAGGGAAGCCGCCCCGGCCAATCACTGGCGGATGGCGGTGCAGCACCCTCCGCCCTGGCGACTTGACCGATTTCACTCTTCCGGCGAGCAACGTTATTCTCAGAACCAAGCCCCTCCACGAGAAGCCGCGTGCCCGCTCCCTCATCACCCGCTGCTGAGCCAATCCCTCCACTCGACCGCCTCTGGCTGACCGAAGCCATCCGCCTGCGCGAAGAGCATGCCGGGCCGCTCGATGATGCCGAGGCCAATCGTCTGGCCCGTGCGCAGGGCGGCGCGTTGTCGGAATTGATCCAATACCGCGCGCTGTGGCTGGCGCGCCGTGACGGCCTGATCGAGGCGCTGCGTCATTGGCGCCAAGGGGCGAAGCTGGCCGGCATCGTGCTCGTTCTGCTGGCGCTGATCACCGGCGCGGGGCTCGCCCTGGCGGCGCTGGGCGACGGCGTGCGGCCGGTCAACGTGTTCTGGGCACTGGGTAGCCTGCTCGGGCTGAATCTCTTGACGCTGCTGGGCTGGCTGCTGGGTTTTCTGCTGGCGGGCGACGCCGGCGGTGCACTGGGCCGCCTGTGGCTCTGGCTCAGCGAAAAACTCGCCCGCGATGCACGCGCCGCGCAACTGGCGCCGGCCTTGCTGGTGGTGCTTGAGCAGCGGCGTCTGGGCCGGTGGTTGCTGGGGCTCGGCGTGCACGGCCTGTGGTTGACGGCAATGGCCAGCGCCGTCCTGACCCTGCTCGCGCTGCTCGCCACGCGGCGCTATGGCTTCGTCTGGGAAACCACCATCCTTGGCGAAAGCACTTTCATCAACCTGACCCAGTCGCTCGGCACGTTGCCCGCGCTGCTCGGCTTCAGCGTGCCGGACATCGAACAGATCCGGGCAAGCGGCGCGCTGCAGAGCGGCGCCGAGGGCGCTCGTCAGAGCTGGGCCGGTTGGCTGATCGGTGTGGTGCTGATCTATGGATTGTTGCCACGCTTGCTGCTCGCGCTGTTCTGCCACTGGCATTGGCGGCGCGGGCGCGCCGCGCTGGGTCTGGACCTCCAGTTGCCCGCCTACCGCCTGCTGCGCGAACGCTTGCAGCCACCCAGCGAGCGCCTGGGCATCAGCGATGCCGCACCCGACCGCTTACCCATTTCTACCGCCGGTGCCCGTCTGGACGGCAGCGAGGGTGCCGTGCTGGTCGCGATCGAGCTGGATCAGAGCCAGCCCTGGCCGCCCAAGCTGCCCGGCACCGTCGCCGACGCCGGCGTGCTTGACGATCGCGAGCAGCGCCGCCGACTGCTCGACCAACTGACCCGCTTCCCCCCGCAGCGCCTGGCCATCGCCTGTGACCCTCGCCGTTCGCCGGACCGGGGTACCCTGGCGCTGATCGGCGAACTGAGCCGTTGCGCCGCCCAAAGCCGCGTCTGGCTCATGCAGCCACCCGCAGGCGAGGCACTCGACTGTGATCGCCTGCAGGATTGGAAGCGGGCGCTGGACGGCCTGACCTTGCCGCATTCCAGCAGCGCACCATTGACCTGGCTGGAGCATGGACATGACTGACACGCTCGGAGGGGGCCGGGTGGTCGCCCGTGCGCTCCCACGCCAGCCCCATGAAGCGGAGCCTTCATCATGACCGCACCTCTGCGCCTTGCCCTGGTCGGCCATACCAACGTCGGCAAGACCTCACTGCTGCGCACCCTGACCCGGGACGTCGGCTTTGGCGAGGTCTCGCATCGGCCCAGTACAACCCGCCACGTCGAAGGCGCACGGTTATCGGTGGATGGCGAACCGCTGCTGGAGCTGTACGACACGCCCGGCCTGGAAGATGCCATCGCCTTGCTCGACCATCTGGAACGGATCGAGCGCCCCGGCGAACGCCTCGACGGCCCGGCGCGCACCGCGCGTTTTCTCGAAGGCAGCGAGGCGCGCCAGCGCTTCGAACAGGAGGCCAAGGTGCTGCGCCAGCTTTTGGCCAGCGACGCGGGGCTCTACGTCATCGATGCACGCGAGCCGGTGCTGGCCAAGTACAAGGACGAGCTGGCGGTGCTGGCCGGCTGCGGCAAGCCTTTGCTGCCGGTCCTCAACTTCGTCGCCCAGCCCGGGCATCGCGAGGAGCAATGGCGCGAAGCCCTGGCACGGCTGGGCCTGCATGCGCTGGTGCGGTTCGACAGCGTCGCACCACCGCTCGACGGCGAGCGGCGTCTCTACGAAAGCCTGGCGCTGCTGCTGGAGCAGTCGCGTCCCAAGTTGCAGCGGTTGATCGACGATCACGAAGCCCAGGCCATCGCCCGGCTGAGCGAGGGCAATCGGCTGATTGCCGAACTGCTGATCGACGTCGCCGCCTGCCGGCGCCGTGTGGCGGCCCAGCCTGAACTCGAGCGCGGCGCCATACGCGAATTGCACGACGCGGTGCGCGCGCGAGAACAACGCTGCGTCGACGCGCTGCTGCGCCTCTACGCGTTCCGCCCGCAGGATGCTGCCGCCGCGGATCTGCCCCTGCTCGACGGCCGCTGGGGCGACGATCTGTTCAATCCGGAAACCCTCAAACAACTCGGCGTGAAGATCGGCGGCGGCATGGCCGCGGGCGCGGCAGCCGGCGCCGGGGTCGATCTGATGGTCGGCGGAATCACCCTGGGCGCGGCAGCCTTGCTCGGTGCGATTGCCGGCGGTGGCGCGCAGACCGCGCGGCATTACGGCAACCGGCTGCTTGGCAAGCTCAAGGGCGAGCGCGAGCTGACCGTCGACGATGCCGTGCTGCGCCTGCTCGCCCTGCGCCAGCGTCAGTTGCTGAGCGCCCTGACCGCGCGAGGGCATGCCGCGATGGAGGCGATCCGCCTGGATCAGCCGGATGACAAGGCCTGGCGTGAAGGCAGACTGCCCGAGGCGCTGCACCGTTGCCGTGCGCATCCGGACTGGTCGTCGCTGAACCCCGGCGCGCGCCTGGAGCAAGCCGAACGCCAGCAACAGCTGGCCGCGCTGCAAAACAGCCTGCAGGACAGCTAGGCAGGCGCCGACGCCGCGTGCCCGGGCTGCGACGATGTCGGGCGCGCCGCTGAGCGCAGGGCACAGAAGGTGGCGGCGAGGATCAGCAGCCCGCCGAGCCAGCCTTGCAAGCCTAGCCGCTCGCCCAGCCAGAGCCCGGCAATCAGGGCGCCGAACAGCGGCTCGGAACCCATCAGCAGCGACACCCGCGTCGCGCTGGTCCGCCCCAGCGCGCGGTTCTGCACATAGAGCGCAAACAGGGTGGCGAACCCCACCAGGTACAGGGCCGCGCTCCAGAAAACGGGGCTCGTCGGCAAGGCCGGCAAACCACCGGGCAGCGACACCCCCAGCAGCAGGCAGCCCGAGGCCACCACGCCGCTCTGCACCGCCGTCAGGGCGAGCGGCGGCACCTGCTCACTGGCCGTCAGGCGCCTGGTCAGGCAGACGAGCACGGCGCGCAGCAGCGCGGCCGCGAGCATCAGGCCGTCACCCAGATTGAGCGTCATCCCCACTCCCCCCGTCAGCAGCCAGACACCAACCACGGACAGGACGCTGGCCGCAAACAGCAAACCGCTTGGGCGCTGGCGCAGCATCATCCACTCCACGAAAGGCGTGAATACCACGCAGAGGCTGATGAGGAATGCCGCGTTGCTGGCGGTGGTCAGCATCACGCCCCAGGTTTCGCAGAGAAAGATGCCCAGCATCACCAGGCCCAGCGGCACTCCGGGGCGAACCGCCCGCCGCCCGTCGCCGCGTAGCTGCGGCAGGAGCAGAACGAAGGTCAGCCCGAAGCGTATCGCCAGGAAACCGAGCACCGGGTAGAACCACAGGGCCTGCTTGGCCACTGCGTAACTGCTGCCCCAGATGATGGCTACGAGCAGAAGCATGGCGTCTGCCAGCCCGATAGTGCGATGCGTCGTAGCGTGCCCCTGCATATGTCCTCTCCTCTCGACCGGAAGCATGAATTGTTCATTGCTACCGACCGCTTGATAATCCATCGAAACGGAACAGGACTTGTTCACCATGAGCACAAATGACAGGACTGCGCTTTTACCGGGCATGGCCGTCTTTGCCCGCGTGGTCGAAGCCGGGAGTTTTTCCGCCGCGGCGCGGCAGCTGGGCACCACCGCGTCGGCCGTGAGCCGTCAGGTGGCACGCCTGGAACAGGCGCTGTCCCTGCGGTTGCTGGAGCGCACCACGCGCCAGTTACGGCTCAACGAGGCCGGCCACGAGTTCTACGCCCATTGCCGGTCAATGCTGGACGCGGCCGACGAGGCGCTGGCAGTCGGCGACCGCCTGATGCGGCGTCCGCGCGGCCTGGTGCGCATGAGCGTCCCCAAGGCCTACGGCAAGTTCGTCATCAGCCCGTTGATGCCCGGTTTCCTGCACCGTTATCCGGAAGTGGATGTGCAGCTGCAGATCAGCGACCAGAGCCCGAGCCTGGTCGAAGATGGCTTCGACCTCTTGATCAAGGTAACCGACCAGCCGCCCGGAGGACTCGCCGGCAAGCCCCTGGCCGCCGTGCGCCAGTTGCTCTGCGCCAGCCCGACCTACCTGCGCGAGCACGGCACGCCGCAGCATCCCCAGGCACTGCTCAGACACAGCTGCCTGTTCCTGGGCGAGCGGCCCGGCGACGACCGCTGGCATTTCAGCAACGGGGCGCAACAGGAGGCGGTGACGGTAAGGGGCCGCTACATCAGCAACCACAGCGAGGCGCGGCTGGAGGCGGCACTGGCCGACCTCGGCATCACGGTACTACCGCATTTCACGGCCGAGCGGGCGCTGGCCGAGGGGCGTCTGGTCGAAGTCCTGGCGCCCTGGCGCTACACCGGCTCGTACCAGGGCGCTGCCTGGCTGCTGTGGCGGCAGAACTTGCATCTGCCACCGAAACAGCGGGTACTCATCGACTATCTGAGCGAGGCCTTGGCTCAGGGCTGAGCTGCCCCGCTCGGCCGATCAATCGCGCTTGGCGACCTCTTCGGCCATGCGGGTCAGGCCGAGGTGACGGACGTCGGTGCCGCGGACCAGGTAAATCACCATCTCGGCGATGTTGCGTGCGTGGTCGCCGATCCGCTCCAGCGAGCGCAGTACCCAGATGACGCTGAGCACGCGGGAGATCGAGCGCGGGTCTTCCATCATGTAGGTGACCAGCTCGCGCAGGGCGGTCTTGTACTCGCGATCGACCGTCTTGTCGTACTGCGCCACCGACAGCGCGAGGTCGGCATCGAAGCGGGCGAAGGCATCGAGCGCTTCCTGCACCATCCGGCGCACCTGGTCGCCGATATGGCGGACCTCGACGTAGCCGCGAGGCGACTCGCCGTCCTCGCAGAGTTCGATGGCGCGACGAGCGATCTTGGTCGCTTCGTCACCGATGCGTTCGAGATCGATCACCGACTTGGAGATGCTGATGATCAGGCGCAGGTCGGAGGCCGCCGGCTGACGACGGGCGAGGATGCGAATGCATTCCTCGTCGATGTCGCGCTCCATGTGGTTGATCTGGTCGTCGACGTCACGCACCTGCTGCGCCAGCCCTGAATCGGCCTCGATCAGTGCGGTGACGGCATCGTTGACCTGCTTCTCCACCAGTCCGCCCATGGCCAGGAGATGGCTGCGCACCTCTTCGAGCTCGGCGTTGAACTGCTGGGAAATATGTTGGGTGTGACTGTCTTTGCTGATCATGTGCGAACCCTTGCGAAACTGTTGTTCTTTCGCCGGACGGGCCGGCCTTTGGCAAATCGTGGGCGGGTCTTGGCTCGGGCGCAGACAGTACCTACGAGTACGGCAAGCGCGCCCGACGACGCCAGGGCGGTTTCACATGGCCTCAACCGTAGCGGCCAGTGATGTAATCCTCTGTCTGCTTCTTTTCCGGGTTGGTGAACAGCGTATCGGTGTCGCCGTACTCGATCAGCTTGCCCATGTACATGAATGCCGTGTAGTCGGAGACGCGCGCGGCCTGTTGCATGTTGTGGGTGACGATGACGATGGTGTACTTGGCCTTCAGCTCGTAGATGAGCTCCTCGACCTTCAGCGAGGAGATCGGATCGAGCGCCGAGCTCGGCTCGTCGAGCAGCAGCACTTCGGGCTGCACGGCGATGGTACGGGCGATGACCAGGCGCTGCTGCTGGCCGCCAGAGAGGCCGAGCGCCGATTCGTGCAGGCGGTCCTTCACTTCATCCCAGAGCGCGGCGCCCTTGAGCGCCCATTCGACCGTCTCGTCCAGCACGCGCTTCTGCTTGATGCCCTGGATGCGCAGGCCGTAGATCACGTTCTCGTAAATGCTCTTGGGGAACGGGTTGGGCTTCTGGAACACCATGCCGACACGACGCCGCAGATCGGCGACATCCTCGCCCTTGCGGTAAATGTTGGTGCCGTCCAGACGAATCTCGCCCTCGATGCGGCAGCCGTCGACCAGGTCGTTCATGCGGTTGAAGCAACGCAGCAGGGTCGATTTGCCGCAACCGGACGGGCCGATGAAGGCGGTCACGCGCTGGCGCGGGATGTTCATGCTGATGTTGTAAAGCGCCTGCTTTTCGCCGTAGTAAAGGCTCAGATCCGGCACTTCGAGGGCCACCTGCTCGCTGGCCAGGTTCAGGGCGCGCTTGTCACGACCCAGCGCCGAAATGTCGATGGAATGCGTCTTTGCTTGTGACATGAATGTCTCCGTAGTCGCTGGAGGCCAGAGGCTCGAGGCTGGACGCGGTCGGTGCCGTGTGTTCGTCCAGCGTCTGGCCTCCAGCGCTTTTATCGGCGGTTAATGGTCGAGCGCTTTGTATTTTTCGCGCAGATGGTTACGAATCACGACCGCAGTCAGGTTGAGGATGGCGATGACCAGTACCAGCAGCAGCGCAGTCGCATAGACCAGGGGCCGAGCCGCCTCCACGTTGGGGCTCTGGAAGCCGACATCGTAGATGTGGAAGCCCAGGTGCATGATCTTCTGGTCCAGGTGCAGGTAGGGGTAGTTGCCGTTGAGCGGCAGGCTCGGGGCCAGCTTGACCACGCCCACCAGCATCAGCGGCGCCACTTCGCCAGCGGCGCGCGCCACGGCGAGGATCAGGCCGGTCATCATCGCCGGGCTGGCCATCGGCAGTACCACCTTCCAGAGCGTCTCGGACTTGGTCGCACCCAGTGCCAGCGAACCTTCACGGAGGATCCGCGGAATCCGCGCCAGGCCTTCCTCGGTGGCGACGATCACCACCGGCAGCGTCAGGATCGCCAGGGTCAGCGAGGCCCACATCAGGCCGGGCGTGCCGAACACCGGCGCCGGTGCCGCTTCCGGGTAGAAGATGCGGTCGAGCGAGCCGCCCAGCACATAGACGAAGAAGCCCAGACCGAACACGCCGTAGACGATCGAGGGCACGCCGGCAAGGTTGTTGACGGCAATGCGGATGATCCGGGTCAGCACGCCCTGCTTGGCGTATTCGCGCAGGTAGACCGCCGCGATCACGCCGAACGGGGTGACGATGACCGCCATGATGATGGTCATCAGCACGGTGCCGAAGATGGCCGGGAAGATACCGCCCTCGGTGTTCGCCTCGCGCGGCTCGTCGCTGACGAACTCCCATATCTTGGCGAAGTAGAAACCCAGCTTGTCCGGCAGCGACATGGCGTTGGGCCGGTAGGCGCGCACCACCTTGCCCAGGCTGAGTTCCTTTTCCTGGCCATCCATGGTTCGCATGGTGATGCTGTCGCGGTTGAACGCCCTGTGCAGCGCGACCAGCTCGTTCTCCAGCGCCTTGTATTCGGCATCCCACTGGGCGCGCTCGGCGTCCAGCTCGGCCTGGGCCGCGGCGTCGAGCTGCCCATCGAGTTCGAGCTTGCGGGTCTTCAGGCGCAGGCGCTCCAGCCCGTAGTTGATTCGCCCGATGTCGACCGCCTCCAGGCGAGCGATCTGCTGATGCAGCTCGTCGATGCGCTCGATGCGCTGCTGCAGTTCACCCCAGGCTGCCTCGCCTTCGGCGACCAGGGTGCCCTCTTCCTTGACCGCCAGCAGCTCACCATAGAAGTTGCCCCACTCGCGGCGCTCCAGGACGACGAGATCGGTAGGCTTGCGCTGGTCGCTCAGCCACTCGCCCACGACCCAGGAGAAATCCGCGCCGTAGACCTCACGGTTACCAACCTTGAGCAGCTCGCGGGTCATGAACTCGCCGCCTTCGACGTTGACCGGCAAACCGCTGGCGGCCAGGCGCGCACGCGGCACCTGCTCGGCCTGCACCACCTCGCCGGCCATGATCTTCGGCTCGCCGCCGGGTATCTGGTAGTCGGCGACGATCACGTCCGCGGGCCAGAAATGTTCCAGACCACGCACGGCGATTACCGCCAGCAGGCCCAGTGTCATGATCACGGCGATGGACACGGCGCCGGCATTCATCCAGACCCAGGGGGTGCCGCTCTTGATCCAGGTTTTCAGCGAATCCTTTTTCACGGATCGATACCTTTGTCGAAATCTCGTCGCAGCCATGGCTGGCTGCTGTTGCGCCCGCAGGCACGGTTGGTTGTTACAGGCTGGCGTACTTGCGACGCAGGCGCTGACGGATCAGCTCGGCCAGGGTGTTCATCACGAAGGTGAACATCAGCAGCACCATCGCGGCGAGGAACAGCACGCGATAGTGCGTACTCCCGACCTCCGACTCGGGCATTTCCACCGCGACGTTCGCCGCCAGGGTGCGCATGCCCTCGAAGATGTTCATCTCCATGATCGGTGTGTTGCCGGTCGCCATCAGCACGATCATGGTCTCGCCGACGGCGCGACCCATGCCGATCATCAAGGCGGAGAAGATGCCCGGGCTCGCCGTCAGCAGGACCACGCGGGTGAGCGTCTGCCAAGGCGTCGCGCCCAGCGCCAGCGATCCCAGGGTCAGGCTCTTCGGTACGCTGAACACGGCATCCTCGGCGATCGAATAGATGGTCGGGATCACCGCGAAACCCATGGCCAGGCCGATGACCAACGCGTTGCGCTGATCGAACGGAATGCCCATCTCGTGGGACAGCCAGTGGCGCATGTCACCGTTGAACAGCCAGTTCTCCAGGTAGCCGCTGGCGGCGATCGAACCCCAGCCCACGGCCAGGATCACCGGAATGAGCAGCACCGCTTCCCAGCCATCCGGCACGCTCAGGCGTACGCGCTCGGGCAGGCGGCTCCAGGCCCAGGCGGCGAGCAGGATGCCGATGGGCGTCAGCATCAGCAGGCTGAAAATGCCCGGCAGATGATTTTCCAGGAACGGCGCGAGAAACAGACCGGCGAAGAAACCGAGGATGACCGTCGGCAGCGCTTCCATCAGTTCGATGACCGGCTTGACCTTGCGGCGCAGCGACGGCGCCATGAAATAGGCGGTGTAGAAGGCGGCGCAGATCGCCAGGGGCGCAGCCAGCAACATCGCGTAGAAGGCGGCCTTGAGGGTGCCGAACGCCAGCGGGGAGAGGCTCAGCTTGGGCTCGAAGTCACCGGTGGCGGACGTCGACTGCCAGATGTAATCAGGCTCGGGATAGCTTTCGTACCAGACCTTGCCCCACAGGGCGCTCCAGGAAATCTCCGGGTGCGGATTGTCGATCACGAAGCGCTGCAGTTGGCCATCGGATTCGACCAGCAGACGCGTCGCCCGCGGCGACAGCGCGGCCATGGCGGCGCCCTTCGCGACCTGTTCGGTCAGCAGGGTGCGGTGTGCAGTGCTGTGAAAGATGCCGAGCTCGCCGGCGCTGTCGAGGGCAAGAAAGCCCTTGCGGCGCTCTTCGGGGATGATCTGGACGATAGGCTGTTCACCCAGCTGGAAGCTGCGGACGCGCTTGAGCTCGGACTGCCCTTCGGCGCCGCGCACCATGAACCACTGCCCGATGCCGCCGGTGGAGTTGCCGACCATCAACGAGATGCCACCGAGCAGCGGGGCGACCGTCGTGATCTCACCCTTGCCTTCGAGCAGCTTGTAACGACCGTTGAGCTGTTTGCGCCGCAGGTCGAACACATCGACGCTGGCCCGGCCGCTGACGGCGAACAGCCAAGTCTGACGCGGGTCGATTCGCAGCGCCTTGATCGGCTCGGACAGCTGCGGCAGCTGCAGCCGTTCTTCTTCCAGCGTGGTTTCGCCAGTCAGCATGTTCTCGGTCGCGGCGATGCGCAGGGCATGCAGAACGCCATCGGTCGCCCCCGCCACCATCAGCGTCTTGCCGTTCAGGCTGATCGCCGCGTGTTCGATCGGACGCCCCTCGGGGTCCAGGTTCAGCGGTGCTTCACCAAAGGGGAAGTCCACCTGGGGGGTGATCGTCTTCTTGCCCTCGGGATAGGTCAGCTTGTAGTTGTGCTCGGCCACCAGCACCTGGCCGTTGTCCAGGCCCAGCACCATGCGGCGGTTGCCAGGCGTATCCTGCCCGACCGAGACGACCCGAGTACCGGTCGGCAGCGGCAGGTCGACGGTACGAATCAGCTCACCCCGAGGCACGCTGAAGAAACGAACCACACCATCATCGCCCAGGCGCAGGGCCACCTGATTCTGCTCTTCCATCGCCAGCAGCAGCGGTTCGCCAGCCTCGGCCAGCCAGGCCGGCTGCTGGGCATCACGCGCTTCCATCTCGGCGCCCTGGAACATGGGCGTCACGACCTGCGCGAGGTAGAAGAAGATCAGGCAGATGGCGCCAAGCACGGCGAGGCCGCCAATGGAGACGTACCAGCGCGCCAGGTTGTCTTTCAGCGCACGTATGCGGCGCTTGCGTTGCAGGGCCGGGGTGTTGAAGTCCAGCCGTTGCAGATCGGAATTCGCGCTCATGGTCTCGATATCGTTCATGCGAAGGTCCTGGCCCCTCGGGCCGTTTTGTCCGCCGCGCCGCGTTGGCGCAAGCCAGTTTCCGGGCTTGGGGCCGGTCGGGCGCCTAATTTAATGCAGTCGTGTGACAGAAAAATTACAGACCAATGACACGACAACGCCCGCCAACGCGCTTGGCGTGGCGGGCGTTTGCTCAGCCTGCGGCCGAGGCCGCGAGCCGTGCAGCAGGCCTTAGTTGAGGCCCAGGTCGCTCAGCGTCTTGTCGACAACTTTCTTCGGCAGCGGGATGTAGCCATCCTTGACTACGACTTCCTGACCCTGCTTGGACAGAACGAGCTTCAGGAACTCGGCGTCCAGCGGGCTCAGCGGCTTGTTCGGCGCCTTGTTGACGTAGACGTAGAAGAAGCGTGCCAGCGGGAACTTGCCAGCCAGGGCGTTCTCTTCGTTGGCTTCGAAGGCTTCACCGCCCTTGGACAGCGGAACGGCACGGACGCTGGAGGTCTTGTAGCCGATGCCCGAGTAACCGATGGCGTTCAGGGTGCTGGAGATCGACTGCACGACCGACGCGGAGCCCGGCTGCTCGTTCACGTTGGACTTGAAGTCACCCTTGCACAGGGCTTCTTCCTTGAAGTAACCGTAGGTGCCGGATACCGAGTTACGGCCGAACAGCTGAATCGGCTTGCTGGCCCATTCGCCCGTCAGACCAACGTCTCCCCAGGTCTTGATGTCTTGTTCACCACCACACAGACGGGTGCTGGAGAAGATGGCGTCAACCTGCTCGATGTCCAGGCTCTTGATCGGGTTGTCCTTGTGTACGAAGACAGCCAGGGCGTCGATGGCGACCGGTACTTCGGTCGGCTTGTAGCCGTACTTTTCTTCGAAGGCCTGGATTTCGTTGTCCTTCATCGGACGGCTCATGGGGCCGATGTTGGAGGTGCCTTCGGTCAGAGCCGGCGGTGCGGTGGAGGAACCGGCAGCCTGGATCTGGATGTTGACGTTCGGGTAGAAGCGCTTGAAGTCTTCGGCCCACAGCGTCATCAGGTTGGCCAGCGAGTCGGAACCGACGCTGGAGAGGTTGCCGGAAACACCGGAGGTCTTCTCATAGGCCGGCAGCGACGGGTCAACCGCAGCGACCGCACTTGCAGCGCCTACACCAGCAGCTACAAACGTCAGGGCCGCCATCAAACGATTCAGTTTCATACCTTGCTCCTAGCAGGGGTGTGCTCGAGTGTGTTGGAACGGGGGCCATTGTCTGCAGGCCGTGTGACCACTCTATGAATGGAATATGACAATCTGGTTACGACTGCAGACTTGTCCCAAGCTGGTCGCTGGGGACGCACGCAGCCGCTATACTCGCCCCGGCCCGCACTACCGCGGGCGTTTCGCGCCAGAACAACAAACGCGCCGCGAGTCCGACCGATGAACGAATACGAACAGGAAGATCCGATCCCTCAGGGCGACCTGGCTCTCCAGCTGACCGCACTGCCGCGTGAAACCAACGGTTTCGGTGACATCTACGGCGGCTGGCTGGTGTCGCAGATGGATCTGGCCGGCACCGCGATGGCCAGTCGCGTCGCGGCCGGCCGCGTGGCAACGGTGTCCATCGACCGCATGGCCTTCATGGTGCCAGTGCCGGTTGGCGCGCAGCTGTCGTTCTATACCCAGACGCTGGAAGTCGGGCGCAGCTCGATTCGCATGCTGGTGGAGGTGTGGAGCGATGATCCATTGTCGAGCGAATGGCGCAAGGTCACCGAGGCCGTGTTCGTCTTCGTGGCCATCGACGGCAGCGGCCGCACGCGCCCGGTTGCTCCGCGCCGCTGACCCTGGCGCGCCCTTCGCATCTGACTCAGCCGCGGTTCAGGCCGCGGCGTAACAGTTCTTGCCGGCCTGCTTGGCGTGATAGAGCGCGGCATCGGCCGCCTGATAGAGCTGCTCGGCGCTCTGGCCGTGCCGCCAGGCCGCCACGCCGATGCTGGCAGTGACGTGCGGCCCCTGGGCCGAGGCCGGGTGCGCGATGGCGCGCTCGGCAAGCGCCGCCAGCACCTGCCCGGCGATCACCTGAGCTGCCTGGGCATCGCAGTTGAGCAACAGCAGCGCGAACTCCTCGCCGCCGACCCGCGCCGCCAGGTCCATCGGCCGCCGGGAGAAACTCGCCAGCACCTCGCTGAACTGCCGGATCAGCGCATCGCCGGCGGGATGCCCCAGGTTGTCGTTGTAGGCCTTGAAGTTGTCCAGGTCGAGCAACAGCAGCGCCACAGGCTGGCGGTCGCGCCGCGCCTGCAGCAGCGTCTGCTTCAGTGCCGTGTCGAAGCTGCGCCGGTTGGCCAGACCGCTCATGGCATCGTGCTCGGCAACCCACCCCAACAGCTTGCGCACGAGAAATTGCTCGCGCTGCGAGTATTCATGCACGTAGCGGCTGACCGCCCCGATGACGAGCAAGAGCACGTAGTAGCTGACCGATATCCAGTGCACACGCATGTCGGCCGAGGACAGGATCATCGAGGCGATGATCAGGTCGAGCAGAATGATGGCCGCCGCGCTGGCCAGGGCGCGCCAGAAGGTGATGCCCAGAAAGAAGAAGGAACAGACGATCAGCAGCCCGGCACCGTAGCGAAAGGCCATCTCTGGCTGCACCACCTCATACTGGATGTCGATCCGCGCGGCGATGGCGCCGACCATGACGAGCAGCAACGGGAATAGCTGATTGGCAATCACCCGCACACGGCTGTGCAGCACGGTGATGACCAGCACCGCGACGCCGGGGACCATCTGCAGCAGGCGCAACACCGTCAGTTCCAACAGCCATCGCGGGTCCGAGTAGGCGAAGAGGGTGCGCTCCACATAGAGGTAGCCGCCGACCACCGCAAGCAACAGGCAGGCACCCAGGCACTGTGCCAGGCGCGCCTGGCGGTCAAGGTAACGGCGGAACTCCCGCTCCAGGCCAGGTGCAAACAGCAGGCAGCGGAAGCCACTCAACAGCTGCCGGCCATAGGGGGTGTCCCGAAAATCTTCGGCGGACTGGTGTTCCAGGGTCAGCATGCAGCGTCGCTCGAGTACAGGCGTGACGATGATATCACTTGGACATCATATCGCTTGCTTTCCCGATGAACGCGCGTCCCTCGGCATACGCACCGCGCCGAGCGGGTTGCGGTAACAAGCGCGGCGCTCCACTATCGGGGAACCTGCACTGTTGGATGTATACGCGTGACCACCCTCCTCCTCGCCCTCTGGCCTCTGTTCGCCCTGATCGTTGCCGGTTATGCCCTCAGGCTGCGCGCCTTTCCCAGCGAAGCATTCTGGCCCGGCGCCGAGCGCATCAACTACTTCATCCTTTTCCCCGCCCTGCTGTTCAGCAGCCTGGCCACAGCGCCGTTGGACAACCCCGCCCTGCCGCAGCTGGCCGGTGCAGTCATGCTCGGCCTGGGCGTGGCCTGGATCGCACTGCTGATCACCAAGCGGGTGCGTGGCTGGTCCGCTGCGCGCTTCGGCGCCATCACCCAAGGGGTGCTGCGCTTCAACACCTACCTGGGCCTGGCGGCCGTCGGCAGCCTGTTCGGAAAGGAAGGCCTGGCGCTGGCTGCGCTGATGCTCGCCCTGATGGTGCCAACCGTGAACGTGATGTCGGTCTGGGCCCTGACGGCCGAGCGCGGCGTCAGCCTGCGCGGCCTGCTGCTGCCCATCATGAAGAACCCGCTGATCCTCGCCTGCCTGGCCGGCGCGCTGTTCAACCTCGCCGGCCTGGGCCTGGGTGGTGGGATCGATCGCCTGCTCTCCCTGCTCGCCGCCGCGAGCCTGCCGCTGGGCCTGCTCTGTGTTGGCGCGGCGCTCAAACCACAGGAACTGGGCGGGGAGATCCCGGCGCTGGGCTGGAACTGCGCGGTGCGGCTACTGGCCGTGCCCTTGCTGGCCTACGGCGTCGCGGTCGTGCTCGGCTTGCCGGCGATGGAGACGACCATCCTCGTGCTGTTCTTCGCCCTGCCCACCGCGCCGACCGCCTACGTGCTGACCCGCCAGCTTGGCGGCGACAGCCATCTGATGGCCGGCATCATCACCCTGCAGACGCTCCTGGCCGCAGCCAGCCTGCCGCTGTTGCTCACCCTGCTCAACGGCTGACGCCGTTCCCCGACGGCGGCGTGCCGTTGCATCGCGTCGCTCTGACCGGCGTTCCCCCTGGAACCCGCCGCTTCTCGTATCGCGCAGGTACGCGGCACTGGCACGGCGAATCCAACCGCTCTTGCCTCAACGAGCCCCGTCGTGCAGGCGCGCCGGTGGGCGATCCAGCAGGCGCTGGTATTCGCCACTGGCGCGTATGGCCTGCAGGCCCCGGTCGAACCGCTCGATCAGCTCTTCGGCTCCGGCACGGTTGCGGGGCACGATGAGATGCATCGTCTGGCGGCCGACGATCGAATTCGAGACATGAAAACGCAAACGGGGCGCCTCGGTCGATCGCAGCGCGAAAGTGCCCAGCTGCAGGTCGGCGAGGAAAACGTCGTCACGACCGAGCAGCAGCAGTTGCGCGCAAGCGTTCAGCCCGGTCGGCGAATGCCGCACCAGCACACCCTGATCGACCAGCCGCTGGATGGGCTCGGGCAACTGCCATCCCAGCGGATGACAAAGGCGTCTACCTGTCACGCCATCCAGATCGTCATACTCGACCGAGTCTGCCGCGCGACTGAACAAATGCTGCTCGGACACATACAGTGGCGCCGAATAGAGGAAATCACGCTCGCGCTGGGCCGCCCGAATGTAAGGGAAGGTGGCGTCGTATTCGCCCCGCAGGGTCATCAGATAACCGCGCTTCCAGGGTTGCCAGGCCAGAGAGGTCTCCAGCCCGCTGCGGGAGAAAGCCGCCTGAACCACTGCCGACAACATGCCGTCGCCCTCGAGCGATCGACCGGTGAGGGGCGCATAGTCGTCCCCGGTCACCAGCCGCACGTTGCCGGCGTGAGCCCCAAGGCTGATTGCCAGACTCAGCAAGAACCATCCGCTGCGCGCGCGCCCTTTCATCGCTCAAGCCCCGACGTGCGTAGAACGGCCGGGGCGAAATCTACGCGATTCATCGTGACAGGTCAGCATGGCGGCCGCCGCGGCAGGTCAGCGCACCACCTGGCTGCGCGACAGGCGCAACAGCAGCAGCGCCATGCCCAGACCCATGGCGACCAGCACCAGCATGGGACCGACATAGCCGACCAGCTCCTGCAGCCAGACGAGCACCTGGCGGAACATCAGTACGCTGGTACGAACGCCCTCACCGTTCGTGTCGACCCGATAGCCACCGGCCTTCCAGATATCGTAGGCCAGCGTCATGGGCCAGAGCGCAAGCGGAAGCAGCAGCAGACAGATCCAGTAGCCGCAACGCCGCCGTGGCCCCAGTAGGCCCCAGGGCAGGAACGCGGTACGAATCAGCTGGAAGAAGCAAAACACGTAGTATGCGAGCAACAGCAGCACGAACCCCCTAACCAGGGACGGCTCGAGCACAAACAAACCCAGGGCGGCCGCGGCGAGCGAAACACTGAGCAGCCCCCAGAGCAGATAGATGAAGGTTTTCATTGCGTATCCTGGCGATCGAATGGGACGCAAGCGGCCATCGGACCAGAAAACCTTCCCCCATACGCAAACCTGCATCACGAAACGCGTGGCCATTGGCGCCGAACAGGCGCCGTTCGTGGCACTTGATCACATTAAAACAAACTGAGTTGATCGCCGCGCGGCTCTGCCAGCGGTGGTGGTAACGACGAATCGCCAGTGGATGGTGCGGTTTCGACCCGTCGTGGTGCCGCGGTCAGCCGCTCGGCCAGTCCGGCGGCGCGCTCGGCGCGGGTGCTGACGGCTTCAGCCAGACGTGCCGGCAGCGCCCAGATATCGACCCGGCGCTTGGCGCGGGTAATGCCGGTGTAGAACAGCGCACGGGTCAGCAGCGGGCTCGGCTGATCCGGCAATGCCAGCAGCACCTCGGTGAATTCCGAGCCCTGGCTCTTGTGCACGGTCATGGCGAAGGCGCTGTCGTGGCTCGGCAGCCGTGCCGGCACGAAGCCGCGGTAACCGTCGTCACCCTCGAAGAACACCCGCAGGCCCTGCTCAGTTTTCAGGCACAGGCCGATATCGCCGTTGAACAGCCCCAGCGCGTAGTCGTTCTGCCGGACCATCACCGCACGGCCGGGATACCAGCGTTCGCGGGCCGGCACGCCGAGGCGACGCCTGAAGCGTGTTTCCAGCGCCTCGTTGATACCGGTCACGCCGAACGGGCCCTCGCGTTGCGCAGTCAGCGCCCGGAAACCGTTAAAGGCCTCGAACGCCGCGCCTGGATCGCCCTGCCGTGCGGCCTGCAGATAGGGCGCATAGCCCTGCTCCAGCCGCTCGATCAAGGCGGCCGGGCTGGGCGTCGCGTTCCAGGCGAGATCCGGTCGACCATCCTGCAGCAGCGCAACGGTGCCTTTGGCATCGCCGGCGTTGATACGCCGCGCCAGCTCGCCGATGCCGCTGTCGCCGGCGAAGCGGTGGCTGTGGGTGAGCAGCACCACCGCATCGCCGAGGCGCGAGCGCGGCGTCTCGACCGGCACGGGCTGGCCGGTGATGCGCTCCAGCTCGCTTGCCGCCCGGGCATCGAAGCCGCGGCCTTCGCAGAGTTCGGCGAACACCGCGCCGGCCTCCACGGCGGCCAGCTGATCCTTGTCGCCGAGCAGGATCAAGCGCGCCTTCGGTGGCAGCGCGACGACCAGTTTGGCCATCAGCGCCAGGTCGACCATCGACGCCTCGTCCACCACCAGCACGTCCAGTGCCAGCGGATTGGCCGCATCGTGGCGCACACGGGGGCTGTCGCCGCGACTGCCGAGCAGGCGATGCAGGGTGCGCGCCTCGTCCGGCAGGGCCTCCTTCACCGCATCGCTGACAGGCAGATCGGCCTTGGCGTTGCGGATCGCCTCGGCCATACGCGCCGCCGCCTTGCCGGTGGGCGCCGCGAGGCCTATGGCCAGGCGCTCTCCGCCGGGCTGTTCGAGCAGGGCCGCGAGCAGCCGCACCACGGTGGTGGTCTTGCCGGTGCCGGGACCGCCGGAGATGACGGCCAGCCGACGCCGAACTGCCTGAGCTGCGGCCAGGCGCTGCCAGTCAGGGCGCTGCTGGTTGAAGGCGAACAACCGCGAGAGGCTGTCGGCGAGCCGTGCTTCGTCCACCTCGGGCGCATCGCCGGTGCGCGCCAGCAGCTGTTCGGCCAGCTGCTGTTCGTAGGCCTGGTAGCGGGCCAGGTAGAGCCGGTCGCCGACCAGGGTCAGCGGCGCGTACTCATCAGATGTGCCGATCAGAGGCGAGACTTCAAGTTGCGCGCGCCAGGTTGCGAGCGCCGGCAGGCTGAGGTCGACCTCAGGCCAGGGGCGCTTGCCGGCGAAGCGTTGGAGCGGCAGGCAGACGTCTCCGGACGCCAGGGCTTCACAGCAGAGTGCGGCGGCGAGCAGCACCGTTTCAGGGGTATCGGGCTCAAGGCGCTGCAGGCTTGCGATGAAGGCGCGCTCCAGTGGGCCCAACGGAAGCTCGAATGGATTCGTCATCGTGGCGACCTCGATTCAGCAGAAACCCGCTTGCTGGCAGTACTTAGTCCGGCGCTGTGGATCGCCAGCAAGCTGGCTCCTACAACAGCGGGCAATCGCCCTTCGCGAGATAGGGCTTCTGCGGATATGAGGCGCATCATTTGCCCTCCTCGAACAGTCGATCCAGCGCATCGAGCAGCGCATCGTCCGGCCGCGCGAAGTAGACGCCGGCCTCGGGCATGCCGCGCAGGAACAGGTAGAAGGCGCCGCCCAGCTGCTCGTCGCGAAAATCTGCCAGACGCTGGCGCAGGAAGCGGCGCAGCGCCACCAGATAGATCAGGTACTGCAGGTAGTAGTGCTCGCCCGCCAGCGCCTGCAGCAGCCGCTCGCCTCCGTAGTAGCTGGCGTCCGGGCCGAGCCAGTTGGACTTGTAGTCGGCGATGTACCAGCGGCCGCCGTGCTCGAAGGTCAGGTCGATGAAGCCTTTGAGAAAGCCCTTGAGGCTGTCGAATTCAAGCCGCGCTGCGGCCTCGCGCAAGGGTTCGGCGAGGCCGTTGACCGGATCGACCAACAGGCCGCGCAGCCGCACCACGTCCAGCTCGCGCACCGGGAAGGTAAAACCGAGTTCCGGCAGGCGTCTGGCCGATTGCAGCGCGGCGAGGGTCAGGCCGGCGCCATCCATATCGGTGTCGAGCACCTTTTGCAGATGCGCCGTGGCGATCTCCTTCCACTCCAGCGGCAAGCCATAGGCCTGCAGCGCCGGCTCGACCAGCGCCTCTAGTTCGCCCTTGCCCCGCGCCCAGTCCTCGAGGATGGCATGCAGACAGGTACCGGCCCGAGCGCCGCGTGGGAAGGCGAAGAAGCCGCTGCCCGGCTCGCCGGCATCGGGCATCGCCAGGGCGTCGCGGTCCGGCGCTTCCATGTGCATGCCGGCGGCCAGCCCGGAGAAGCTGCCGATGCGCCAGGCGCTGTAGAGGCTGCGGTTGAGCTGGGCCAGCTGCTCGGGCGGCGCTGCGCGGCTGCTGCCCTGGGTGCTGGCCTCACGCGACTCGAGCGGCAGGCAGGCCATGCGCCTGTCGCTCGCGGCGACCAGCCGCTCGATGGCCAGACGCAGGCTACCGCCGTTGAGGCCAGCCAGGTGATTGCCCAGCTCCGTCAGTGGCTGCTCGCCCGGCAGTTCGCGGCCGTGCAGCAGCCAGGCCAGGGCGCTGCTGTGCAAGCCTTCGTCGGGCAGACTGCCATCCTTCTTCGCCTTGGGCAGGCTCACTGGCCCCCAGTGCAGCCAGAGCCGGTCACGCGCGCGGGTCAGGGCGACGTAGGCCAGCCGCAGCTGTTCGGCGAACACCTCCTGACGGGCGCGTTCGAGGTTGTCCTCCAGTTCGCCGCTGCCCAGGTCCAGCAGCGGCTGGCCATCGGCATCGTGACAACGGGCACTGTCCTGGTTCTTGCCGAGCAGCTTGCCGTCCCAGAGAAACGGGCAGAACACCAGCGGGTATTCCAGCCCCTTGCTGGTGTGGATGGTGACGATCTGCACCCGTTCTGCATCGCTTTCCAGGCGCAGCAGCGCTTCCTCACCGGCGCCTTCGCTGCCGCGCTGGGCGTTGAACCAGGCGAGCAGCGGCTCGAGCCCGGGCCGCAGCAGGCTCTCGGCCTGCAGCAATTCACCGAGGTGCAAGAGGTTGGTCAGCCGGCGCTCGCCGTCGACCCGAGTCAACAGCCGTTCGGCCACCGCCTGCTCGTCGAGCCAGGCGCGGAACACCCGCATGAAGCCCTGCTGCTGCCAGAGCTGGTGGTAGCGCTCGGCGGCTTCGCGCTCGGCGTCCCATTCATGCTGGTCATCCTGGCAGCGGGCGAGATCGGCGGCGCTGCGGCCCAGCAGGCGCGTGGCCAGGGCATGCCGCAGCAGACCCTCGCGTCCTGGCTCGGCATAGGCGGCAAGCACCGCGGCCAGTTCGGCGGCCTCCTCGCTGCGCCAGACGCTGTCGCGCCCGCGGCGCACGCTGGGCACGCCACGCGCGGCCAGCTCGTCGGCGATCATCCCGGCCTGGCGGTGATTGGCCACCAGCACGGCGATATCGCCGCCCTTGAGTGGGGTGAACCGGTCGCCCTGCGCGAAACCTGCGCGTCCCTCGGCGGCGGCGGCCAGCTGCACGGCGATCCGTCGCGCGGTGTCACTGGCCGCCAGCTGCGCGGCGTCACCCTTGCCCAGCGGATCGTCGCCGAGCCAGACCAGCGACAGCGGCGCCGCCTCGCCCTCCTCTGCCAGACGCAGGCTCGCACGCGGCTTGTCGGCGGCACCCACCGCTGGATAACGCAGGTCGGGTTGGGCGAACGGCTGCGGATGGTCGAACAGCTGGTTGAGCGCGGCGATCAGCTCGGGCGTCGAGCGGTAGTTGGTCGGCAGGTTGAAGGGCTCGCGATCGGCCTGTTGCTTGGCCTTCATGTAAGTGGCCAGGTCCGCGCCGCGGAAGGCGTAGATCGCCTGCTTGGGGTCGCCGACGAAGCACAGCGAGGCATCACGGCCCTTGGCATAGATGCGGTCGAAGATGGCGTACTGGATCGGGTCGGTGTCCTGGAACTCGTCGATCAGCGCCAGCGGATAGGTCGCACGCAGCGAGGCCGCCAGGTCCTCGCCGACCGGGCCTTGCAGTGCCTGATCCAGACGATTCAGCAGGTCGTCGAAGGCCAGCAGCCGCTGCGCCGCCTTGCGTTCAGGCAACTCGCGGTTGAGCCGCTCGAGCAGCGCCACCTGCAGGGCGATCAGCCGCTGCTTGCCGGCCGGCAATGCGTCGGCCACCTGATCGGCCAGCTCGTCCAGGGCCTGGGCCAGCTCGCACACCGGCGCGTCGAAGCCCTTCTTGCAGGCCTTGCTCAGCGCCCGCACGCCGAACTTCGCCGCGCCCTCGGGCAGGTCGAACATCACCGCCGGATCAGCGAAATAGGCGTCCAGTTCCGCCTGCCATGGCGCAAACTTGACGTTCTTGTGCGTGCTCTGGCTGAGCCCGCCATGCGCCAGCAATTCGGCGACCCAGGCGCTGCCCGCCTGCTTCCACAACTCGGCAGCCCGCTGCCAGGCCGCCTCGACCGGGCGCAGATCGGCCGCGACCGGCACGCCCTGCGGCTCGACCCGCAGATAGGGCTTGCCCAGATGACTGCGCAGACGCTGGCGCAACCACTGCGGAGTGATCCGGCTCTTGGCCAGGAAGCGTGCCCAGGCCGGGTCGGCATCGGCCAGCTCGCTACGCCAGGCGTCGGCGAGCAGCGCGTCGATGATCTCGCGGTCGTCGGCAGTCAGCTCGCTGTCGAAATCGCCGCCGGCCTCGAAGGCGGCATCCTGCAGGGCGCGCTGGCAGAAGCCGTGGATGGTGAAGATCGCCGCCTCGTCGAAGCCGTGCACCGCCAGCAACAGGCGCCGCCGCGAGGCGTCGTCCGGGTAGCGGGCGTGCAGGCGATTGAGAAAGTCATCGCTGCTCGGCGTGCCCTCATAAACCGCCAGCAGATCGGCCAGCCGCGCGCGGATGCGCTCGCGCAGCTCGGCGGTGGCGGCGGTGGTGTAGGTAACCACCAGAATCTGCCCCACCGAAAGCTGGCGCTCCAGCAGCAGACGCGCATAGAGCGCGGTGAGCGTCCAGGTCTTGCCGGTACCGGCGCTGGCTTCGATCAGCGAGCGGCCGTCGAAGGGCGAGTCGAGGAGGTCGAGCTTCATTCTTCCTGCTCCTCATCGGCCAGGGCATCCAGGGCTGGGCCGATCAGCTGTTCGGCCAGGGTTTCGAAACGCTCGTCCAGCGGATCGCGGTCGCGGAAGGCCAAGGCGTTCCAGGGGTCTTCGGCTTCGGCGGCAATGGGGCTGAACTCGGCGCCGAGCCAGGCTTCGCGGGCGCGCTTGCGGGCGCAGTCCAGCGGCTCGCTGCCGCGGCTCGGCTTGCGGTAGCCGCGGGCGAACGCCTGGCTGCTGCGCGGCAACAGCGGCAGCGGCTCGCGGATCGCGCTGCGGTAGGCCACTAGCCAGGGCTCCAGCAGCGCGGCGGCATTGACCAGCGGCCCCAGCTGCCAGTCACCGGCCGGCGAAAGCATCAGGCTGTGGCGCTCGATGCCGGGCGTGGCGCACAGGTTGAGCAGCAGGTGGCGCAGCCAGAACGGCGGCAGGTCCCATTCGCCGAGGCGGCCGAGCTTCCAGCCGAACAGCCCGCCCGGCGTCACGCCATCGAGCCAGCCATGCACGCGCACGCCGGCCAGGGTGATATCCACCGGCAGCGGCTCGGGCACGGCGTCCGGGCGCAGTTCGAACAGCCGCGGCGCAAAGGCACGCACCGGTCCGCGCAGTTTGCCCCACAGCGCCTGGCCCAGCTCGCCGGTGGGCAGCCAGCCCGCCGCGCAGGCCATGCGCCGCTCCTCCTCGTCGCTCCAGCCCTGCTCCATCGCTTGCAGCGACAGGCGGCGCAGGCCGTTCCAGGCCGGCATTTCCAGGTCGAACGGTTCGTCGCTGGCAAGCGATTCCTGATCATCGGCCAGGCGCAGACCGAGGCGCTGTTCGAGCAGGAAGCGCGCCGGGTGGCGGAAGCACTGCAGCAGCTGCGACGGCTCGATGGTCAGCCAGGCCTCATCAGGTTCGGCGAGCAGGCTGGCGAAGGGTTGCGCCTGCGCCTGTGCTGGCTCGGCCAGGCGCTGGGCGGCGCGGAACCAGGGCAGCGAATAGCCGGCACAGGGTGCTTCGCCGAAATTACGCGGTGAGAACGGCTGCAGCGGATGCGCGATGAGGATCTTTTGGCTGACCGGCCGCGCCCCGTCGGCCAGCACGGCGGTCATGTCCACCGCCTCCAGTACCTCGCTGAGCAACACCGAGGGCGGCAGCACCGCGTTGTCGCGCGGGTCGCGGCCGACATAGGAAAGGTACAGCGCCTGGCGCGCCGAGAGCAGCGTCTCCAGCAGCAGGTAGCGGTCGTCGAGGCGCCGCGCCCGGTCGCCACGGCGCGGATGCCGGCCGATCAAATCGAAGCCCGACGGCGGCGTGCGCCGCGGGAAGGCGCCATCGTCCAGGCCGAGCAGACAGACCACGCGGAACGGCAGGCTGCGCATCGGCACCATGGTGCAGAAGGTCACCGCACCGGTGAGAAAGCCCGAGGCGCCGCCGCCCTGCTGCAACGCGGCGCTGAGCTGCTGGTGCACCAGTTCCAGCTCGATGGGCCGGGTGAGGTCGGCGGTCTGGGCCTGATCGCGCAGGGCGGCGCAGGCCTGGGAGAGCAGCAGCAGCGTCTCGCCGGCCTCGCGCTCGTCGAACAGCGCATCGATCAGCACTTGCAGGTCATCCGCCCACTCGGCCAGCGGGCGCGGCCGAGCCAATTGATCGGCCAGGCTGCCGAGCCGCTCGACGAAGTCCACCAACCGTCCGAGCAACTGCCCGCGCGCGCCTTCCAGCGCATCCAGCGGCCAGTGCTCGCCAAGCAAGGGCGCGCGGTCGCCGGCCAGCTGCGGCGGTGCAGCGAAGCCCAGCAGCAGGCGGTCCAGCCCCTGGCGCCAAGTAAAGGCCGGTTCGGCCGGCAGGCCCAGCCGGGCGCGCTGCTCGCCATCGCGGCCCCAGCGCACGCCGGCCTCGCGCAGCCAGTCACGCAGCAGCGGCAGGTCTTCGCTTTCGATGCCGGCGCGGCGGGCGATGGCCGGCTGTTCAAGCCAGGCGAGGATTTCCTCGGCGGCGAAACGGCTCTGCGCCAGCAACAGCAGTTCGAGGAAGGCCTCGATCAACGGCACCTCGGCGCGCAGGCTACGGTCAGCGAGGCTGTAGGGAATCCGCGGGCTGCCCTCGCGCAAGGCGAACACCGCCTCGATGAAGGGCGCATAACGTTCGATGTCGGGGGTCAGCACCACCACCTGATCCGGCGTCAGCGCCGGGTCGGCGGCGAAGCGCGCCAGCAGCTGGTCGTGAAGGATTTCCACCTCGCGCAGCGGCGAGTGAGCGATATGCACCTCCAGCGAACGGTCGTTCTCGGCCAGAGTGATCCGCTCATCGGGCAGGCGGGTGCGCAGGCGTAGGATGTCGTTCTGCAAGGCATGCAGCAGGCTGTCGTCGTGCAGGTCCTCGTCTTCGGAATACAGGCCGAATTCCTGACTGCCTTCGCTGGCGGTCAGGCTGAACAGCGAGTCGAAAAAGTCGCGGCCCTGCTTGCCGAGACTCGCCAGCAGCGGATGGCCCACGTCCAGATACCAGTCATCGGCGCCGGACGGCTGGGGAGCTACTGCGCTCGAGGAGGCTTCGTTAGAACCCAACTGGAGCGCCAGCCCGGTCGGATGCTCATGTACGGCCTGTACACTCCGCTCCCTCGCCGGGTTCTGCCTCGCCTGCTCTTCGCTCGCGACGCTCCCCAGCCGCCCGGAAGAAGGAAGCTGCCGTGCCAGCTCGCGGATATCGCGAATCTCGCCCCAGGCCTCGCGGCTCGGGTTGAGCGCGCAGACTACCACGTCGATATGCCGCGCCAGGCCGTCGAGGACGCGCAGGTGGTGCGGCGGCAGGCTGCTGATGCCAAACACCAGCAGGCGCTCGGGGAGGTCCGGCAACGGCTCGTCGCGGTACAGGCGCTGCAGCAGGTCGCCGAGCAGGCGCGCGCGGTGCGGGTGGCCGTCCTTGGTCAGTTCGCGCCAGAGCAGCGCCTGCCAGGCTTCGTCGGGACCGAGGTCGAGGGTTTCGCCACGCTCCCAGGCCGCCAGCCAGTCGTCGCGATAGAGCAGGTACTGGTCGAAGACGTCGGCGATCTTGGCCGCCAATGACAGCCGCCGGCGCTCATCGCCGCCATCGAGGTACTGCGCCAGACGCGGCGCCAGCTCGAGATTGGCCGGCTCGCACAGCCAGCCGTAGAGGCGCCAGGTCAGCGTGGTCGGGGAGAACGCCGACTGCTCGGGCAGGCTGCCCAGTACCGTGCGGCTCAGGTCCCAGACGAACGCCGCCGGCAGCTGCAACTCCAGCTGCATGGCGATGCCCTGCCGGCGCGCCAGCTCCAGGGTCAGCCAGCGGCCCATGCCCTGGCTCGGCACCACCACTCGCGCCGGCGCGAAGGGGTCGGCCAGCGGCTGGGCGAGCAGCGTGGTGGCCAGTTCGCCGAGGGTTTCGAGATCAGGGGCGTGATAGAGGCTGAGCATGGGCGCACCGCGTGAACAGAAGTCGCTAGGTTACAGGCCGCTCCGCAGGGGAGCGAGCCGTGCGCTTGAGTCTGCATTCTGGATGCGACAGGTCGTGTCGCGGTATTTCTCCTCCTTTCGCCCTGCCCTTTTGCTTCTCTCGACCAATATCAATCGCGCCGCGGCGGCCTAGCATGGGCTCGGGAGTCGTTCATGAACCGCAAGACGCTGCTCGTCCTTTCCGCCACCCTGTGCGCCACACCGCTGCTGCATGTCCAGTAGCAAGCCCCGCAACGCACCCGTTCAAGCAGATGATCGCGCTACCCAAGAACACCGGCACCGTCGAGTACATGGGCGCAACCCGGCGACCAACGCTGTGGAAAAGATTCGCCGGATCGACGACGTCTTGCTGGGCATCGGCTACTGCTCGGCGAACCGAGACCGCGCTGCCATTCATGACAAAGACATGAACGGCCGACTCCGGACGAGGGTCAACTTTCCATACCCCACAGCGATTGGCCTGCCCAGGCGCAGCGGCTGTGGTCGTGGATCGTCGAATCTCCAGGGGGTCGCGCCTGATGCTGACGCTGTTGCACCTGCTGTCCTCCATCGCGTTACTGGTCTGGGGTACGCATATAGTGCGTACCGGGATCATGCGGGTGTATGGCTCGCATCTGCGGCGGCTGCTCGGGCACAGCATGGCCAACGCACCGATGGCCTTCACTGCAGGCATTGGCGTAACCGCCCTGGTGCAGAGCAGCAACGCCACCGCGCTGCTCGCGATCTCCTTCGTCGCGCAGAGCCTGATGACCCTGCCCACGGCACTGGCGGTCATGCTCGGCGCCGACGTCGGCACGGCATTGATGGCGCGGGTGCTGACGCTGGACCTGTCCTGGCTGTCGCCCCTGTTCACCCTGGTCGGCGTTTGCCTGTTCCTGTCGCGTAAGCAGACGCGCGCCGGTCAGCTCGGTCGCGTACTGATCGGCCTGGGCCTGATCATCCTGGCATTGCAGCTGATCGTCGCCGCTGCCGAGCCGATCACCGAAGCGCGCGGTATGCAGGTGCTGTTCTCCTCGCTGGCCGGCGATACCCTGCTGGCGGTGGTCGTGGGCGCGCTGTTCGCGGTGATTTCCTATTCCAGCCTGGCCGCCGTGCTACTGATCGCGACACTGGCGAGCGCCGGGCTGATCGGCCTGCCGGTGGCGCTGGGCGTCGTGATCGGCGCCAATGTCGGTAGCGGTGTGCTGGCGTGGCTCAACGCCACACCGCAACCGGTTCCCGCCCGGCGGGTAGCGCTCGGCAACCTCCTGTACAAGCTCGCCGGATTGCTGGTGTTGCCGTTCCTGCCGATGCTCGTCGAATGGATGAGCGGCCTGGGCTACAGCCCGCAGACCCAGGTGATCGCCTTTCACCTGGTCTACAACTCGCTGCGATGCCTGCTCTTGCTGCCCACGGTCAGGCCCATGGCTGACCTGTGCGAACGCCTGCTTCCAGAGCGGGCGCAGGATAACGGCGTCGCACAACCCCGCCACCTGGACCCCGCAGCACTGGATACACCGACCCTCGCGCTGGCCAATGCCACGCGGGAAACCCTGCGCATCGGCGATCTGGTGGAAATCATGCTGGCACGGTTGCTTGAGGCGCTACGCGAAGACCGCCCCGAACCCGGCGACGACATCCGCCGCCTGGATGACGATGTCGATGCGCTCTACAGCGGCGTCAAGCTCTACCTCGCCCGCATGCCGCGCGATGACCTGGCCGAGCAGGAGAGCCTACGCTGGGCCGAGATCATCGAGCTGGCAATCAATCTGGAACAGGCCGGCGACATCATCGAACACATGCTCGGCAAGGTGCAGAACCTCAAGACATCCAAGCGTCGCTCGTTTTCCGACCGCGGCGTCGCCGAGCTCAGCCAGCTGCATGCCCTGCTCTGCGCCAACCTGAGTCTGGGCTTGTCGGTGTTTCTCTCCGGCGACTCGGCCAGCGCACGCCAGCTCCTTCAGCAGAAGCGACAGTTCCGCAAGAAGGAGCGCGAACTGGCGCACGCACACGTCCACCGCCTGCATCAGCAGGTGGTCGAGAGCATCGAAACCAGCGCCGCCCACCTGGAGCTGATCGCCGACATGAAGCGACTGAATTCGCTGTTCTGCAGCGCGGCCTATGCCGCCCTGGAAGGACAACAGGCCCAGCGAGGCCGCCAACCGGTCGACCCGCCGCAAAAGCCGCAGGTGGCCCCTGCGCCGCTGCCAGGCAAACCCGCCAGAACCTGAACTGAACGGCCCCAAACAAAAAGCCCCGGCCATGCCATGCATGACCGGGGCTCTTTACGCCCGATGCGTCAGCGCTTCACACGCCGCCGCTGCATCCAGACGATCAGGCCGAACAGCAGGAAGCCCGGAATCCACATGAATTCCTTCGGCCAGCGATCGGTCGGCGCGCGTACGCGGAGGATCTCCTGGTCGAACTCCAGGCCCGCTTCGGCGGCCGGGCTGCCGAAGGTGACACTGTCGATCAGCACCTTGCCACCCTCTTCGTAAGTTATCAGGCCGATCTTCTCGAGCTTCTCCTCGCCGCTTTCGCCATCGGGGATGGCCAGCAGCACGACGAACTCGCGCGGGTCGCCCACGTCGTCCTCACCCAGCACACGCAGGCGCAGCTGGCTGTCCTCCTCCACGTCGCCCAGCGCCTGGACCAGTTGGGTCGGCTCGATGTCGCGGTAGGGATCGTGGATCATGTCCATCAAGAAGCCGGGACGGAACAGCGTGAAGGCCACCAGCAGCAACAGCACGTTCTCGTACCACCGGCTGCGCACCAGGAAGTAACCCTGGGTGCCGGCGGCGAAGATCAGCATGGCGATGGTCGCCACCACGAAGATCACCAGGCCGTGCCAGAAGTCCACGTCGATCAGCAGAAGATCGGTGTTGAAGATGAACAGGAACGGCAGCGCCGCGGTACGCAGGCTGTAGTAGAAGGCCGTGACACCAGTCTTGATCGGGTCGCCCTTGGACACCGCGGCGGCGGCGAACGAGGCCAGACCCACCGGCGGCGTCACGTCGGCCATGATGCCGAAGTAGAAGACGAACAGGTGCACCGCGATCAGGGGCACGATCAGGCCGTTCTGCTGACCCAGCGCCACGATCACCGGCGCCAGCAGGCTGGACACCACGATGTAGTTGGCGGTGGTCGGCAGGCCCATGCCCAGGATCAGGCTGAGGAAGGCGGTGAGCAGCAGCATCAGCAGCAGGTTGCCCATCGACAGCAGCTCGACCAGATCAGCCAGCACCAGCCCGACGCCGGTCTGCGACACCGCGCCGACGATGATGCCCGCCGCCGCAGTGGCGATGCCGATGCCGATCATGTTGCGCGCACCGGCAATCAGGCCTTCGCGCAGATCGACGACGCCATCCATGAAGGTGCCGTGCTCGTGGGCGCCGTCCTTGCGCAGCATCGACAGCAGCGGCCGCTGGGTGAGCAGGATGATCACCAGCATCACCGAGCCCCAGAAGGCCGACAGGCCGGGCGACAGCCGCTCGATCATCAGGCACCAGACCAGCACCACTACCGGCAGAAGGAAATGCAGGCCGGACAGCAATACGGGGCGGGTCTGGGGCAGTTGCTCGAGCGGGGCATTCGGGTCTTCTGCCGGCAGCGGTGGATTGCTCGCGGCGACCTTGAGCAGGCCCAGGTAGACGATTGCAAGCAACACGCCGACGACCCACAGCGTGGCATCGCCCAGCACGGGTTTCAACCAGCCGAGACCGTAGTAGACGGCCAGCGAGAGGCCCGAGATCAGCGCCGCACCAAAGGCGAAGCCGATCAGGCGCTGCATCCACGGCTTGGCCACGTTGGCCCGTGGCAGTGCGGTCAGACCGAGCTTGAGAGCTTCCAGATGAACGATGTAGAGCAGCGCGATGTAGGAAATCAGCGCCGGCAGGAAGGCATGCTTGATCACTTCGACGTAGGGAATGCCGACGTACTCGACCATCAGGAAGGCCGCCGCCCCCATCACCGGCGGCATGATCTGGCCGTTGACCGAGGAGGCCACTTCCACCGCGCCGGCCTTCTCCGCCGAGAAGCCGGTGCGCTTCATCATCGGGATGGTGAAGGTACCGGTGGTGACCACGTTGGCGATGGACGAGCCGGAGATCAGGCCGGTCATGCCCGAAGCGACGACCGCAGCCTTGGCGGGTCCACCACGCAGGTGGCCGAGCATGCTGAAGGCCAGCTGGATGAAATAGTGCCCGGCTCCGGCTCGTTCGAGCAGCGCGCCGAACAGCACGAAGAGAAAGACGAAGCTGGTGGACACGCCGAGGGCGATGCCGAACACCCCTTCGGTGGTGATCCACTGGTGATTGGCCAGCGCCGTGAAGCTCACCCCACGATGGGCCAGCAGGCCGGGCATCCAGGGGCCGGCGACGCTATAGACGAGGAACACCAGGGCAATGATCGCCAGCGGTGGGCCGAGCGCCCGTCGGGTCGCCTCGAGCAACAGCGGGATACCGACGCAGGCGGTGACCAGGTCCATCGTGGTCAGGTTGCCTGGGCGCTGGGCCAGCTGCTCGTAAGCAATGAACAGGTAGGCAGCCGCGGCGGCGGCGACCAGGCCGAGGGCGATATCGGCCAGCGGTACGCGATCCCTTGGCGAGCGTTTGAAGGCCGGATAGGCCAGGAACGCCAGCAACAGCGCGAACGCCAGGTGAATCGAGCGAGTCTCGGTGTCATTCAGAACGCCGAAGCCCAGCACGAAGGGCAGCGGCGAGGCGATCCACAGTTGAAACAGCGACCAGAGCAGCGCGAGTCCGGCGATCACCGCCGACATCACGCCGGCCGGCGAACGTGCGCCGACGTCCTGGGCGATCAGTTCTTCGGTGGACAGTTGTTTGTCTTGCATCGAATGTGGCCTGTTTTTTCAGGTAACGGAAACCGCGAAAACCCGTGGCTCGGGAAGCAAGACGCACGGGTTTTCAGACGAGAGCCGCGGACGGCAGGCCCGCCGCAGAGCGCAGCGGGCCCGGGTCCGTTACATCCAGCCACGCTCCTTGTAGTAGCGCTCGGCACCTTCATGCAGCGGGGCGGACAGGCCGACCTTGATCATGTCTTCGGCTTTCAGGTCCTTGAATGCCGGGTGCAGGCGCTGGAAGCGCTCGAGGTTCTCGAACACCGACTTGACCAGCTTGTAGACCACATCCGCGTCGACCTTGGAGGTGGTGGACAGCACGGCCTTGCCACCGATCGACTGGGTGGCGTTGTCGTTGCCCTTGTACAGGCCGCCGGGAATCTCGGCCTTGGTGTAGTAGGTCTTGTCGGCCAGCAGCTTGTCGATTTCCGGGCCGGTGATCGGTACCAGGACGGCATCGACGGTGGTGGTGGCTTCCTGGATCGCGCCGTTCGGATGGCCCACGAAGTAGGTCATGGCGTCGATGTTGTTGTCACCCAGCGCGCTGGCCTGCTCGGCCGGCTTCAGCTCGGCGGCAAGGGCGAAGGCCGACTTGTCCCAGCCCTTGACCTTCATGATTTCTTCCAGGGTGTCGCGCTGACCGGAGCCGGGGTTACCGATATTGACGCGCTTGCCTTTCAGATCGTCGAGGCCCTTGATGTTGGCGTCACGGCGCGCCAGCACGGTGAAGACTTCGCTCTGCAGCGAGAAGACGGCGCGGATGTCATCCATCTTGCCTTCCTTCTCGAACGGCGCCACGCCTTCCATCGCCTTGTACTGATGGTCCGACTGCATGATGCCGAAGTTGAACTCGCCGCTGCGCAGGCCGTTGACGTTGGCCACGCCGCCGCCGCTGGCCGGGGCGTTGCACTTGAGGTCCTCGGCGTTACGGTTGACGAAGCGGCAGATCGACTGGCCGGCTACGTAATAAACACCCGTCTGGCCGCCGGTGCCGATGGTGACGAAATTCTCTTGTGCCTGAGCCACGCCAGCGAAGGTGGTGCCCGCCAGTGCTGCTGACAGGACCCATGCGAAGGATGCGCCTTTCATGGGATATCTCCTTTTGAGTTGTTGTTAAATCCGGCCGAACCTTGTGGGCCTTTTCGATCGGAACCCGGAGTTTAACCGGTCCGAACCGCTGGCACGAATGAAAAGCCGTGGGCACGCAGCTCACAACCGCGCCGGTTGCGAAATCCGCGTGTGCTCACCGGGCGGCTACGCGGCTGAACACGCTGCCGTTCCGGCTTCCGATAGACGGCCGGGCCACTGGCCAGTTCCCGATGCAATCAAAACGATATCATCCGTATCGTTCGCGCTTTGCCCTGCGCTCCGAATGCTCGACCGGCCACCGAGCGATGAACCGAGGTCTCACCGTTACGATGCATATCCGCCTGCTCACGCTCCGTTGTCTGATGGCCCTGCTGGCTGTGCTGCTCGGTTCGTCAGCCATGGCCGCCGGCCCGGACATCCTTTCCAAGGATGGCCTGACACTGCACGCCGGCAGCATCGAATGGGTGGCAGGGCACCGCGACGCGGCCTTCCCGGCGGCCGCAACCGAAAACTGGGCCTGGCAGCCGCTCGGCAAACCCAACCTGGGCAAGCAGTCTGAAGGGGCCTGGCTGCGCTTCGCCCTTGACGGCCGCGCGCTTCCCGACGCCAGCACCTGGTATCTGAGCCTGAAATGGCCGGTGTTCGATGAGGTGCGTGTTCGCCTGTTCTACCCCGACCGCGGCACCTGGGGCCCTTTGATGCGGGCGGGTGATCACCTGCCCATGGCCGTTCGGCCGGTCGAGAGCCACAACCTGGTGTTCCCGCTCACAGTGGTGCCGGACGAGCCGGTGGTGGTGTACATGCAGCTGCAGGCGCGGGAGCTGATGGCGTTGCCGATGACCCTGCTCGACGAGGCGGCCTTCGCCGCGGACAAGGTTGCCGATGTGGCGATGATCAGCCTGTTTCTGGGCGGCATGCTGGTCATCCTGCTCTACAACTGCAGCCTGTTCGTTTTCACCCGCGATACGGCCTACCTGTTCTATGTCGTCTACCTGCTCTGCGCGCTGTTCTACATCCTGGCGATGACCGGCTTCGGCCAGCTGTTCCTCTGGCCGGAAACACCCCCGCTCACGCGCCGCTTCTATGCCTTGTCCGCCGCTCTGAGTTTGTTTACACCCCTGCTCTTCGCCAGCCGCTTCCTGGGCACCCGCCGCTACGGTGGCTGGCCATGGCAGGTAACCTGGGGGTTGATGATCTACTGGGTGGTGGTGATCCTGACGCTCCTTGCCGCACCCGACCTGGCGCGCTACCTGGCGATCGAGCCGATGGTACTCGTGCACTGCGTGCTGACCATGGCGGCTGTGATCAACCTCTGGCTGCGCGGAAATGGCTCGGCCCGAATGTTTACCATCGCCTGGGCAACCCTGCTCCTGGCGACCATCGCGCATCTGCTCGCCCTCGAGGGCGTTCTGCCGTTGACGCCGCTGACGCTGCACGGCCAGCTGATCGGCATGTTCACCGAGTTCGTGCTGCTCTCGATCGCGCTGGCCGAGCGCATCAATCACGAGCGTGAGCGGCGGATCAGCGCCCAGCAAAGCGCATTGCGCGCCTCGCAAGCCCTGGCGTTCGAGCGCGAATCCCGGCTACAGGCGCAACAGGAGGCCCTGGCGCTGCAGATCCGCAACAACGAAGCGCTGGAAGCACGCGTCTACGAACGTACCCGGGCCCTGGAGGATGCCAAGCGCGGCCTGGAGCAGGTCAACGCTCAGCTCGCGCGCGTCAGCGTCACCGATGCGCTGACCCAGCTGCACAACCGGGGCCATTTCGATCTGATGCTCGACGAGGAGATTCGTCGCGCGATCCGCACCGAAGTGCCGTTGTCGGTGCTGTTGCTCGATATCGACCACTTCAAGCGCATCAACGACACCTACGGCCACCCGTTTGGCGACCAATGCCTGCGTCAGGTCGCCGAAACGCTTCGCCAGCACGGCCAGCGGGCCGGGGACGTGGTGGCCCGCTATGGCGGCGAGGAGTTCGCCATGATCCTGCCGGCGCTTGGCCCGCAGGAGGCTGTCGAGCAGGCCGAGCGCATCCGCGCGGCGGTCCAGCGACTCCAGCCGGTCCATGGCGAAACGCGACTGACCTTGAGCATCAGCATCGGCGTGACGACGCTGGAATCGCTACCCGACTGCACGCCGGCGCAACTGCTCGCTGCAGCCGATGCCGCGCTCTATCGCGCCAAGCACAGCGGTCGCAACCAGGTCGCCTGCGCGCCAATCACCGCCATGCCCTCAATCGCTGGCATCAGGGTCTGACGAGGGAAAGCGTACCTTGACCAGCAAACCACCCAGCGCGCCCTGCCCCAGCTCGACGCCGGCGCGATGGGCGCGGCTGATCTCACCGACGATCGCCAGACCAAGCCCCGCCCCGCGCCCCCGAGCAACCTGGTAAAAGCGCGCAAAGACCCGCTCACGCTCGCTGGCCGGGATTCCGGGGCCGTCATCCTCGACTTCCAGAATGCGCTGCGGCAGGACCCGAATCACCACGTTGCCACCGGCCGGCGTATGTGCCAGGGCGTTGTCGACCAGGTTGCTGAGCAGTTCGTTGAGCAGGGTCGGTTCGCCATGCACCCATACCGGCCGGTCTGCTTCCAACGCCAGGGCCACGCCCCGCTGATGGGCCAGCGCGGCCATCGCCAGCCCGAGCTCGCGGGCCAGCTGCGACAGGTCCAGGCGTTGGGCACCACCCTCGGCGATCGATTGCGCGCCGCTTTCGATGCGCGCCAGGGACAGGAGCTGGTTGGCCAGGTGCACGACGCGATCGGTGTGCTCTTCAGCCTCTTCCAGGGTCTGCTTCCAGCGCTGCGGTTCCGGGTCGCGCAGGCCCAGCTCGAGGCGTGCCTTGAGCGCCGCCAGCGGGGTGCGCAACTCGTGGGAGGCGTCGGCGATGAACTGCGCCTGTCGTTCAAGCTGGCCCCGCAGCCGCTCGGTGAAATGGTTAAGGGCAAGCACCAGCGGCCGGAACTCCCGCTGCACGGACACCAGCGGCAGTGGACGCAGATCGTCCGGTTCGCGCAGTTCCACCGCCTCACTGAGCCGCCCCAGCGGACGCAACGCCCGACTCACCGCCAGCCAGACCAGCAACAGCGCGGCGATCGCCAGCACCCCGACCCGCCAGAGGGTATCGGTGAGCAGGCTGCGCGCCATGCGTTCGCGCGCGCCCAGGGTTTCAGCGACGCGGATCTCGGCGATACCCGTGAGTTCGGGGTCACTGAGCGGTTGCAGCAGGCTGACCAGGCGCACGCCCTGGCCCTGGAACTGGCCGTCATAGAAGCGCGCCAGGGCCGGATAGTCATCGGTGCGCGGAACCTCCGGACCTGGCGCCGGCAGGTTTTCATAGCCGCTGACCAGCCGCCCGGCAGTATCCAGCACCTGATAGTAGATGCGCCCCGCGCTGTCGTACGCGAAAGTATCCAGCGCGACGTAGGGTACGTTGGCGCGCAACTTGCCATCGTTGGTCACCAACCCGTCGGCGATGGCCCGCGCCGAGGCCAGCAAGGTGCGGTCATAAGCCGTATCGGCAGCGGCCCGGCCGTTCCAGTAAGCGCTCCAGCTGCTGAACAGCAACAGCAGCGCAAGCAGCGCCGCCAGCCACAGCATCAATCCTGCACGCAGGCTTCCAGCGTGCGGGCGCGGATCAGGCATCCACGGCCTCCAGCAGGTAGCCCAACCCGCGGAACGTGACGATGCGCACCGCGTCGCCTTCGAGCTTCTTGCGCAACCGGTGGATGTAGATCTCGATGGCATCGGCGCTGGCGTCCTCGTCGAGGCCGAAGACCAGCGCGGCGAGCTGATCCTTGCTCATGACCCGTCCCGGCCGGGTGATCAGCGCCTCGAGCACGCCCTGCTCGCGCGACGTCAGGCTCAGCGCCTGGCCGTCGAGGCTGAAGCGGCGCGCGTCCAGGTCATAGACCAGCGCGCCGCAGCGCTGCTGGCGCTCGCCGCCGGCCACGCTGCGGCGCAGCAGCGCCTTGACCCGGGCCTCCAGCTCCGACAGCTCGAAGGGCTTGGCCAGATAATCGTCGGCGCCCAGGTTGAGGCCGTGCACCCGGTCGCTCACCTCGCCGCGCGCGGTGAGCATCAGCACCGGCAGCGTCTTGCCCCTTTCACGCAGACGCGCCAGCACCTGAAAGCCATCGAGCCGAGGCAGGCCGACATCGAGAATCGCCAGCGCGTAGTCTTCGCTGGCCAGCGCCAGGTCTGCCGCCACGCCATCATCGAGCCGATCCACCGTCCAGCCGGCAGCCCGCAGCGCCTGAGCCACGCTTTCGGCGAGCTGGGGGTGGTCCTCGACGAGAAGTATCCGCATTGCCTGTCCTCTGCCCGATTCGCAAGGTGCGCCAGTGTAGCGACTGGGCCCGCCGTGCGCTGCTGTCGCCCGTGAAAGGCTGGTGAAAGTTTCGCCGCCTAGGATCGACACAGGTGGCCAGAACCACCGACACGGCCGCTGGCCGTCACAACAAAAACAATAGTGGAGATCCAGAATGCTGACTGTCGTCAGACAAACACCCGTAGATGCCCGTCTCGCCCTTGCCGTCATAGCCGCCTCGCTGGCGCCTTTCGCCCAGGCCGGTTTCGTCGACGACAGCGCCACGCTGCAGACCCCAAGTACCGCTCCGATTTCGCCGGCGGCGTCGATGAAAAATGCCTGATCGTCAGCTAAAGCCTGTCGATCTGGTAAAGCCGTCCACAATAAGAAACCGAAGGAGACAACCATGAAGAACGCAATCCGTCGTTTCGCCCTGCTCTCGTCCTGCCTGATGCTCTCGAGCCAGCTGATGGCCGAGCCCAAGCGTCCCGAATGCATCGCCCCGGCCAAACCCGGCGGCGGCTTCGACCTGACCTGCAAGCTGGCCCAGAGCGGCCTGAAGGATTCCGGCCTGCTCGAAGCACCGATGCGTGTCACCTACATGCCGGGCGGTGTCGGTGCAGTCGCCTACAACGCGGTCGTCGCCCAGCGCGCCGCAGAGCCGGGCACCATCACGGCCTTTTCCAGCGGCTCGCTGCTCAACCTGGCCCAGGGCAAGTTCGGCCGTTATGACGAGTCCGCGGTGCGCTGGCTGGCCGGCATCGGCACCGACTACGGCGCCATCTCGGTTCGTGCCGACTCGCCCTACCAGGACCTCGACGACCTCATCGCCGCTGTGAAGAAGGACCCGGGTAACGTGGTCTTCGGTGCGGGTGCCACCATCGGCGGTCAGGACTGGATGCAGACCGCACTGATCGCCCGCGCCGCCGGCGTGGATGTCAGGAAGCTGCGCTACGTGGCGTTCGAAGGGGGCGGTGAGACGCTGACCGCCATGCTCGGCGGTCATGTGCAGGTCACCAGCAGCGGCCTGGGTGAAGTGGCACCGCAGCTCGACGCCGGCAAGATCCGCATCCTTGCGGTGCTGTCCGACGAGCGCCTGCCGGGCAAGATGAGCGAAATCCCGACGGCGAAGGAGCAGGGGTTCGACATCAGCTGGCCAGTGATCCGTGGCTTCTACATGGGCCCGGAAGTCAGCGACGAGGACTTCAACTGGTGGAAGACCCAGTTCGACACGCTGCTGGCCGACGAGGATTTCGCCAAGCTGCGTGAACAGCGCGACCTCTTCCCGCTGTCGATGACCGGCGACGAGCTCAAGGCTTTCGTCGACAAGCAGGTCAAGGAGTACAAGGACCTCGCCGGCGAATTCGGCCTGGTCAAGTAACACCCTGTCGGCGCCGCGCCCCTCGCGGCGCCGACTCCTGCCGAGGTAACTCCAATGTACGTTCGTGTCTTCGCTGCGGCCTGGCTGCTCGCCTGTGCCGGTCTCGCGCTGCTCGCCTGGGGCTTCGAGGCGCCGTTCGCCTATGACCCGGTCGGCCCGCGCGCCTACCCGCTGCTGCTGCTGTTCTTGATGGGCATCGGTTCGCTCTGGCTGCTGTGCAAGCCCAAGGGCGAGCCGACGCCGGCTTTCGATTGGGCCATGGCCCGCCGCGCCGCCCTTTGCATCCTGGTACTGCTCGCCTACGCGTTGCTGTTCGAGCCGCTGGGCTTCGTGGTCTCAACCGCACTGGCCGGCTTCGCCCTGGGCCTGCTGTTCAACGGTCGCCTGTGGCCATGCGTGATCAGTGGTGTGCTGCTGGGCCTGTTGCTCTACGGCCTGTTCGATTACCTGCTCGACGTACCGCTGCCGCTGGGCGTGCTGCGTCTGCTGGAGAGCTGAAATGGAAACACTGAATTTCTTGATGCAGGGCTTCGATGTCGCCACGCGACCGACCAACCTGCTCGTGGCGCTGTTCGGCGCCTTCGTCGGCACCATTGTCGGCCTGCTCCCAGGCCTGGGCCCGATCAACGGCGTGGCGCTCCTGTTGCCGCTGGCCTTCGCCCTGGGCCTGCCGCCGGAAACCGCGCTGATCCTGCTCGCCGCGGTGTACCTGGGCTGCGAATACGGCGGCCGCATCTCGGCGATCCTGCTCAACGTGCCGGGCGACGCCGCCGCGGTAATGACCACCCTCGACGGCTATCCGCTGGCGCGCCAGGGCAAGGCCGGTATCGCACTCTCGCTGTCGGCGGTCAGTTCCTTCATCGGCAGCATGATTGCTACCTGTGGGGTGGTGCTCTTCGCCCCGCTGCTGGCCAAATGGGCGGTGGCCTTCGGCCCGGCCGAATATTTCGTGCTGATGATCTTCGCCATCGCCTGCCTCGGCGGTATGGTCGGCGACAAGCCGGTCAAGACGCTGATGTCGGCGCTGATCGGCCTGGGCCTGGCGACGGTCGGCGTCGACTCGACCACCGGCGTGTACCGTTTCACCTTCGGCAGCGTGAGCCTGTCCGACGGCATCCAGTTCGTCATCGTGGTGATCGGTTTCTTCAGCGTCAGCGAGATCCTGTTGATGCTGGAGAAGACCCACAGCGGACAGAAAGCGGTCAAGGCCAGCGGCCGGCTGCTGTTCAACTTCAAGGAGTTCTGCCTGACCTTCTGGACCATGGTGCGCAGCGCCGTGGCCGGCTTCGTCATCGGCACCCTGCCGGGCGCCGGAGCGACCATCGCCAGCGCCATGACCTACATGAGCGAGAAGCGCCTGGCCGGTGACAGCGGAAAGTTCGGCGACGGCGACCTGCGCGGCCTCGCAGCCCCGGAAGCGGCCAACAACGCCTCGGCCTGCGGTTCGTTGATCCCGATGCTGACCCTCGGCGTGCCGGGTTCGGGCACCACCGCGGTGATGATCGGCGCACTGACTCTGTACAACATCACACCCGGCCCGCTGCTGTTCGAACAGCAGCCCGACGTGGTCTGGGGGCTGATCGCCTCGCTGTTCATCGGCAACGTGATCCTGCTGATCATGAACATCCCGCTGGTCGGCCTGTTCTCGCGCATGCTCGCCGTGCCGAACTGGGTGTTGGTGCCGGCAATCACCGTGATCAGCATGGTCGGCGTCTATTCGGTGCACAGCACGACCTTCGACCTGGTGCTGATGGTCGGCCTCGGCGTCTTCGGCTATCTGCTGCGCAAGCTGGATTTCCCGCTCTCGGCGCTGATCCTCGGCTTCGTCCTCGGCGAGATGATGGAAGACAACCTGCGTCGCGCGCTGTCGATTTCCAACGGCGAGCTGGGCATCCTCTGGGGCAGCCCGATTACCCTGGCCCTCTGGGCTATGGCCGTGCTGATGCTGGCAATGCCGGGTATCCGCTGGTACCTGAGCCGTCGCCGCGCGGCCCTTGCGACGCAGGGCTGAGATGCGCGACCTGCGCTTGCCCCGCTGGTGGGCGACCCCACTGGTGGGCGCCATCGGCGGCTGGCTTGCCAGCCTGGCGGACTGGCCGCTGCCCTGGATGGTCGGCTCGCTGCTGGCGGTGATCCTAGTGCGTTGCAGCGGCTGGCTGGTGCAGGAAGTGCCACGCGGTCGCCAGACCGGCCAATGGATCATCGCCAGCGCCATCGGCCTGCACTTCACCAGCGAGGTAATGGAACAGGTGCTGAGCCACTTCGGCGTGATTCTCGCAGCGGCCCTCGGCACCTTGTTGCTCGGTCTGATCGGCCTCGTCGTGTTGATGCGCGGCGGGGTCGACCGGGCTACCGCCTTCTTCGCCAGCATGCCGGGCGGGGCCAGCGAGATGGTCAATCTGGCCGCGCGCCACGAGGCCCAGCCCGCACGGGTCGCTGCCGCGCACAGCCTGCGCCTGCTGCTGGTGGTCCTGGTGGTGCCGGCGCTCTTCACCTGGAGCCTGCCGCCGGTCGAGCCGCCGGCGCCGTATCCGGTGAGCTGGGCCTGGCTGGCCGTGCTGTTACCGGCCGGCGCGCTGCTAGCCTTGTTGTGGAAGCGCCTGGGCCAGCCCAACCCCTGGATGCTAGGCCCGCTGACTGCCTGCGCCATCGCCGCGGTGGCCTTCGACCTGCACCTCGGTCTGCCTCCCGGTGCCGGCCAGGTCGGCCAATGGCTAATCGGCTGCTCGCTGGGCTGTCATTTCGATCGCCCCTTCTTTCGCAACGCACCGGGGTTCCTGCTACGGGTGCTGCTGTTCACCCTGTTGGCCATGGCGGCGGCAGCCGGCCTTGCGGAGGCGCTGGGCTGGGCCGCGACGCTGAACCAGACCTCGCTCATGCTCGGCATGATGCCTGGCGGCATCACTGAACTCTGCCTGACGGCCGAAGCGCTGCAGCTGTCGGTAGCGCTGGTGACGGCAGTGCAGGTGTTGAGGTTGTTCCTGGTGATGTTTCTGGCGGAACCGTTGTTTCGCGGATGGCAGCGCTTGGCGGGCTAGCGCGCGCTCGGTGCTGCACCCGCGCGTGGCGCGGCAACCTGACGGACGAGTCTGAGCCAGCCCCCGCCGCTTATCCAAAAAACCAATAGCACACCAGGATCGCCGCGGTGATCCCCGCGGCATCCGCCGCCAAAGCACAGCCCACCGCATGCCGCGCGCGCTGAATCCCGACCGCACCGAAATACACCGCCAGCACGTAGAAGGTCGTCTCGGTGCTGCCCTGCACCGTCGCCGCCACCAGCGCCGGAAAGGAGTCGACGCCCTGGCTCTGCATCGTCTCGATCAACATTGCCCTCGCGGCGCTACCGGAAAACGGTTTGACCAACGCCGTTGGCAGCGCCTCGACAAAGCGCGTGTCCCACCCCAGCACCTCGACCAGCCAACGGATACCATCGAGGCCGAACTCCAGCGCGCCTGAAGCACGCAGCACCCCGATCGCGCAGAGCATTGCGATGAGATAGGGCAACAGGCTCTTGGCAACCTCGAAGCCCTCTTGCGCCCCTTCGACGAAACTCTCGTAGACCGGTACCTTGCGCAGCGCGCCGATCACGATGAAGGCGATGATCAACCCGAACAGGGTGAGATTGCCGAGCAGCGAGGACAGCGAGGCCAGGGCGGTCGCCGACAAGCCGGCCAGCAGCGCGATGAAACCACCGAGCAGCAGCGCGCCCGGAACGAAATAGGCCAGCACCACCGGATCCCAGATTCGCAGGCGCTGAACCAGGGCGACGGCGAGCAAGCCCGCCAGCGACGAGCCCGTGGTCGCCAACAGGATCGGCAGGAAGACCAGGGTCGGATCCTCCGCGCCCTGCTGTACCCGGTACATGAAGATGGAGACCGGCAGCAGCGTCAGGGAGGAGGTGTTGAGCACCAGGAACAGGATCTGCGCGTTGGTCGCGACGGCCGGAGTGGGATTGAGCTCCTGAAGGGCGCGCATCGCCCGCAACCCGATCGGCGTGGCGGCGTTGTCCAGGCCAAGGCCATTGGCGGCGAAATTGAGGGTAATCAACCCCAGGGCCGGATGGCCGGCCGGCACCTCGGGCATCAAGCGACGGAACAGCGGCCCGAGCACGCGCGCCAGCAGCTCGATCAGACCGGCCTTCTCGGCGATGCGCAGAAACCCGAGCCACAGCGTCAGGGTGCCGAACAGCACGATCATGATTTCCACGGCCAGCTTGGCCATGGCGAAAAGGCTCTCGACCAGCGCGGCGAACACCGCCGGGTCGTCCCCAATCAGCCACCGCGCCAGGGCCGCGATCGCTGCGACCACGAAAAAGCCAAGCCAGAGGCCATTGAGCATGTTGTTCTCCCGCGGATGACTGGGCGCGATGATAGCGGCGTGAACTGCCAGCGGTCATGCGTTTGGCCGGGGAAATGGGTGAAACGGAGGGAGAACGGAAAGATGCAGACCGAAGGTGGTGAAAGCCACCTTCGGTTGCGCGTCACTGAACCTGGTCCTTTGCCGGAGGTACCCCCTGTACCCCTAGGTCGCTCCAAACGCAGAGCGTCCCGACCCCTTGGTTCACCCGCCACGCGGGAAAGATACCTGCCTTGTCAGCGGCATCTAGATCGAACGAGCCGCCACTTTTGCAGCGCCTCTGAATGCTGGCTTCCTGTCCGTGACACTTCCGTCGAGGTGTTGCAGCCGCCCTCGCGGGCGGCATGTCGCGTCAGACTCGAGGGCCGCGACCACGGCCAAAGATCAGCGATGCCACGAACAGCACCAGGAACACGACGAACAGGATCTTCGCGATGCCCGTTGCCGTGCCTGCGATACCACCGAAGCCCAGTACCGCAGCGATGATGGCGATGATCAGGAAGGTAATGGCCCAACTCAGCATGGTGTCTCTCCTCTTCGGTTCAGAAACTTCTCAGCAGGATCGTCAGGATCAGGCTGATGGATACGGCTCAGAAAACCCAACGCTGTTCGGACCGGACCTGCACATAATCGATCGTTCTGGGTGCGGGCCCGGTCTGCACGATCCCTACCGGTTGAGCGTCATACAGGCGGATTCGTTCCGCCGGCTGCTGTTGCGTCTGGCTGAGCGGTTGCGACATCGGTCGCTCGGCACCAACGAGAAGGGTCACGACCGCAGCAGTAAGACAAGCCTTTCCAACCAGTGAGAAGCGTGCGTTGCGATTCATCCTCAACTCCTTCTAAGCATGCGGGGCAATCTGAATTACTTAGGAGATTGCAGACCTCATGCCAGCTTTAATAGTTTAATTTTTCTATATATATCAGTTACTTAGGATACTCATTCGAGGGGCTGTCAATTTAAATTGCACGATACCCTGAAGCGAGGCCGTGCGAATTGCACGACGACCTAATCCCTTGGTCTCAACGGCCCTCGTCGCGATGATTGAGTGCATGGATGCGGGCATGACAGGCGCGCAGCTTCGGCAGCTCGATGGCCAGCAAGGCACGCACGTCGGGTTCAGCGGTCTTCAGCGCATCTTCGAAAGCGCCGAGAATGCGCTCCTCGGCCTGGTCGAGCTGGTCCACGTAGACAGCGTCGGGGTCGCTCAGGCGTGCCTTGGTGTCGGCGTAGACCTCGCGCAGCTTGCCGGCGGTGGTGCCGCCTTGTGCTGGCTGCTCCTGGTTCGCCGCGACCTTTACCGAAAGCGCCTGGATGACGTGCGTCTTGGCCTGTGCGAGGTCGCGGAACAGATGCTGGAGCTCGACATCCTTCACCGCTTCCATCGCATGCTGGTAAAAGTGCTGGCCGTCACGGGTGATCTCGATCAGCTCGTTGAGTTGGGACATGTTGTGCGCCATGGGAAACCTCCAATGCACCCTGCAGGGGCTTGTCAGACAGGTGGGGCATCAGTCGCAAGCGACGTGCCACCCGGAGGTCCATGCAGAATCATTGCAAATCAATGGCTTGAAAGCGCAGCGCGATTGCCGTCTGATTGCAGCCTGCAGTAATGCCCTATCTCGACCGTGCAACTTGCAAGACTTTTCGTAGACTAATGCAGGCGCCGAAGCGCAGCCGCCCTGCCCGCAGGGCCGCCATCCGTCTCTTTTACCGATTTGCCAGCCAAATCTGCTTTGCCGACCTGGAGCATCCATGGACCAAACGACCGACACCGGTGGCCGCATCCTTCTGGTAGATGACGAGGCCGCGATCCTGCGTACCTTCCGCTACTGCCTGGAAGATCGTGGCTATACGGTCGTCACCGCCGCCAGCGCTTCACAGGCCGAAGCGATCCTGCAGCGCCAGGTATTCGATCTCTGCTTTCTGGACCTGCGCCTGGGCGAGGACAATGGCCTGGATGTCCTGCAGCAAATGCGTGTACTCGCGCCCTGGATGCGCGTGGTGATCGTCACCGCGCATTCGGCGGTCGATACGGCAGTGGACGCCATGCAGGCCGGCGCTGCGGATTATCTGGTCAAACCCTGCAGTCCCGAGCAGCTGCGGTTGTCCGCGGCGAAGCAGCTGGAAGTCCGCCAGATGGCCGCGCGCCTGGAGGCGCTCGAAGGCGAGGTGCAGAAGCGCAACGATGCGCTCGGCTCGCACAGCCCGGCCATGATGAACGTGCTGGAAACCGCACGACAGGTAGCCGACACGGACGCCAACATCCTCATTCTTGGCGAGTCAGGCACCGGCAAGGGCGAACTGGCGCGCGCCATCCACAACTGGAGCCGGCGCGCCAAGAAGGCTTTCATTACCATCAACTGCCCCTCGCTCTCGGCGGACCTGATGGAAAGCGAGTTGTTCGGACACAACCGCGGCGCCTTCACCGGCGCCACGGAAAGCACCCTGGGACGCGTCAACCAGGCCGACGGGGGCACTCTGTTTCTCGACGAGATCGGCGACTTTCCACTCACCCTGCAGCCAAAGCTGCTGCGTTTCATCCAGGACAAGGAATACGAACGAGTGGGCGACCCGGTCACCCGGCGGGCCGACGTGCGCATCCTCGCGGCCACAAACCTCAACCTGGAAGAGATGGTCCGTGAAGGCAAGTTCCGCGAGGACCTGCTCTACCGGCTGAACGTCATCACGCTCAATCTGCCGCCGATGCGCGAACGCCCCGAAGACGTGCTGACACTGGCCGAGCGCTTCCTCGCGTCATTCGTCAAGAGCTATGGCCGCCCGGCTCGCGGTTTCAGCGATGCCGCCATCGCTGCGCTCAAGGCCTACCGCTGGCCAGGCAATGTGCGCGAGCTGCGCAACGTGGTGGAACGCGCCAGCATCATCTGCCCGCAAGCAATGATCGAAGTCAGCCATCTGGGCCTGGCTGATCAGGCGGTCAGCAACGCGCCGCGCATCGGCGAGGCCATGAGCCTGGAAGCACTGGAACGTGCCCACATCGCCGGCGTGCTGAGCACCAGCGAGACCCTCGAACAGGCCGCCCGGACCCTGGGCATCGACGCCTCGACCCTCTACCGGAAGCGCAAGCAATACGGCCTATGAAAATTCAGATGAAGCTCCGGACCCGGCTGTTTCTCGGGTTCTCGGCGCTGATGACGGTTGCGCTGCTGGGGCTGGTCCTGGCCCTGGTCAGCGTGGTGCAGATGGCCAAGAGTCAGGAGAAGCTGATCCGCGACAACTTCGGCGTGATCGAGGCCAATCAGAAGCTGCGCCAGGCGCTGGGCAACCACCTGCTGATCCTGGTGCGCCAGGATCGGGACAACACCGCCCTTGCCCAGCCGCGTCAGGCCTTCGAAACGGCCCTGGCGAAAGGCCTGGCCGAAGCGGCCGACGAACCCAGCCGGGAAGACTACCGCGCCATTGGCGAGGCCTACGGCGAATTCCTCGCCGCCCTCGAAGCGCCGGCCGCGCAGACGCTGACGCTACTCGAGGACAACGGGTTGAGCCGCGCCTTCGACAAGGTCCGCTCGCTCATGGTCGAGATGCAGCAGGATGCGTACGACCAGATCCGCGACACCGAGATCCGCAGCCGCGAGCGCGCCCAGCTGCTCGCCGGCCTACTCGGCCTGACCGGCGTCGCGGTCCTGCTGATCGGCTTCATCACGGCGCACAGCTTCGCTCGGCGATTCGGCGATCCCATCGAGCAACTATCGAGTGTGGCGGACCAGATCGGGCGCGGCGATTTCAACATCACGCTGCCCTCGTCGCCGATTGCCGAACTGTCTTCGCTGAGCCGTCGCTTCGGCCTGATGTCGCAGGCGCTGCATACCTTCAAGCAGACCAACATCGACGCCCTGGTCAACGGCCAACAGCGCCTGCAGGCCCTGCTCGACAGCATTGACGACGGCCTGCTGATCATCGACCGCCAGGGTCGACTGGAGCATGCCAACCCTGTCGCGCAGCGTCAGTTGGCGTGGGAAACCGAACATATCGGCTCCACCCTCGGGCAGGCGCTCGGCCATCCCGAGCTGGACGAAGCGGCACGCCTGGTGCTGGATGACAAGCCCCTGTCCGGCCCGCCCGACGACCTGGTGATCGAAGCCGACGGCGAGCGCCGCCTGCTGTCCTGGCGCATGAGCCCGGTGAACCATCACGACGGTCGTATCAGCGGCGCGGTGATGGTGCTTCACGACGTCACCGACCAGCGCACCTTCGAGCGCGTGCGCAACGAGTTCGTCCTGCGTGCCTCGCATGAGCTGCGCACGCCGGTGACCGGCATGCAGATGGCCTTCAGCCTGCTGCGCGAGCGCACCCACTATCCCGAAAGCAGCCGCGAGGCCGACCTGTTCAGCACGGTGCACGAGGAGATGCAGCGGCTGGTCACGCTGATCAACGACCTGCTGAACTTCTCGCGTTACCAGAGCGGCCAGCAGAAGCTCGAGCCGGTCCCCTGCGATCCGGCCGTACTGCTCAACGAAGCGCGCGAACGCTTCGTCGATGCTGCGGCGCAGAATGACATCGAGATCCAGCTCGAACTGCAGCCCTCGTTGCCCACCCTGCTGCTCGACCGTCAACAGATGGAGCGCGTGCTGGACAACCTGCTCAGCAACGCGCTGCGGCACACACCCAAAGGCGGCGAGATCAGGCTGCTGGCACGCCACCACGGCGAGCGGGTGATCCTCAGCGTGGAGGACAACGGAGAAGGCATTCCCTACAGCCAACAGGCGCGGATCTTCGAACCCTTCGTGCAGATCGGCCGGCGGCGCGGTGGCGCCGGACTGGGCTTGGCCTTATGCAAGGAAATCGCCCAGCTGCATGGTGGTCGCATCGGCGTGCATTCGCGCATCGGGCACGGCACCATCTTCTACATCGCCCTGCCGATCTGAGCCGGCAGGGCGATCCCGATCCCGCGTCAGGAGCCGCCATGCCGAGCCTCAACCCCACCGCCGAACAGCTGCAGCAATTTGCCGAACGGATGCCCGCCGGCACGCCTATCCTCATGCTCAACCTGTTGCGCTTCCGCGATCAGGCGGACTATGCGGACGACCCGACCCAGACGCCCTGCAGTGGCCGCGAGGCCTACGCCCGCTACAGCCGGACCGCACTGACGAAGGTCCGTGGCGTGGGCGGTAGCGTGCAATTGATGGCCGCAGCCCACGTTGCGCTGATCGCTCCGCAAGAGGAGGCATGGGATGAGATGCTGCTGGTCCGCTACCCCTCGCCGGAAGCCTTTCTGACGATGCTTGCCGATCCGGAATACCGCGCCGCGACCCCCCACCGCACCGCCGCGCTGGCCGATTCGCGGCTGATCGGCTGCACCGAGCGAAGCTAGAACGGCTCAGGATGGCGTGTTGAGTACCGCCAGCAGCGCTGCGGTTTCGGCGTCCGGCTCGCCGTCGAAGCGTGACGGCCGATACTTCATCTGGAAGGCAGCGATGACGTTGCGGGTTTCCAGGTCCAGATGCTCATGTGTCGGCACCTTGTAGCCCTGCGCGGCCAGTTGCCGCTGGAACCAGCCGATGTCGGGCAGCTGCTCGGCAAACACCTGCCGCTGCTGCGCCACCGCCACGGCATCCGGCCATGGCACGAGCCCCTCGTCGGCGAGACGCTTCCAAGGGAACAGCGGACCCGGGTCCACCTTGCGCTGAGGCGCGATGTCGCTGTGTCCGACGATAGCGCCGGGCTTGAGCCCATGGCGCTGCATGATGTCCTTGAGCAGCACGACCAGGGCGTCGACCTGCGCTTCGGAATAGGGATACCAAAGGCGCCGGCCCTGTGCATCCTCGACGTAGCCGCGATTGACCAGCTCGATGCCAATGGAACTGGAGTTGAGCCAGGTCCGGCCGTTCCACTGACTCTCGCCGGCATGCCACGCGCGCCGATCCTCGTCGACCAGTCGGTAGATGGTCGCCGGGAATTCACCGATCAGGTAGTGGCTGCTGACGCCATCCCCCTTGAGGATTTCCAGCGAGCGCTGCAGATCGCTTGAGGTGTAATGCAGCACGATGAACTGCGCGCGGCTGTCCTGGCCGAGGGACGTGTGGCGGGTGTCGATGCGGGGGCCGCTGGCGCAGCCGGCCAGCAGAACGGCCAGCGCACCTAGGATCAGGGCTTTCATGGTCACCTCGGGTCAACAACAGAATGACTCAGGCAGACGGCAGGCCGCTGGCCGTGCCATGGACATTTTCGCGTGGCGCCTGAAGAGACGGGCCAGTATACGCGGGGCGCAACCTGGGTCCAGACCGCCTGGTCAGGCCGTTTCGATTCGGTTGCGCCCGTTGCCCTTGGCCCGGTAGAGCGCCTGATCGGCCCGCTGGAACACCGCCTCGGCGCTGTCACGCTCGCGAAAATCGGTGACGCCTCCCGATAGCGTGACCTCCAGCCGCGCGCCCTTGAAGTGAAACGGGCAGGCCTGAATGCCGGCGCGCAGGCCATCGATCAGCGGCAGCCCTGCCTCGAGGGGCGTTTCCGGCAGCAGCAGGGCAAACTCCTCGCCACCGAACCGGGCAATGAAGTCGGTCTTGCGCAACCGCTTGCGCAGTTCATTGGCGATGATCTTCAGCACACGATCGCCGGCCAGATGGCCGAAGCTGTCGTTGATCCGCTTGAAATGATCGACATCGAGTACCGCGAGCAGCAAATGACCGCCATAGCGCTGCTGCCGAGCCATCTCCAGCTCGAGTCGTTCATCCCAGGCCGCCCGGTTGGCCAGCTGCGTCAGGGGATCCTGCAGCGCTTTCTGACGCTGCTCTTCGAGGTGCTGCTGCATCCCGACCGCCGCCTCCTCCAGGCTCGCCACTCGCCCGACGAGCGCACTCAGACGCTCGCTCAGACGCTTTTCGTGTTCGCCACGTTGCTGCTCATAGAGGTCGACGGTTTCGAGCAGCCCATCCAGACGCGTCTGCACGGCCTGTTTCAGTGATGGCAGGTCCTTGGCTTCGAGCATGCTGCTCTGCAACCCACCGACCTGCTGGCGCAATTCTTCGTCGAGCGCCTGGGCGACCTCCTGACTTTGCGCATGACCCTCGCGGGCAGAGCTCAGGCTCTGTTGCATGCTAGCCAGACGCTCGTTGAGCAGCTTGAGGTAGTTTTCGAATTCGCGCTGACCCTGATCCGCCACCATCAGCAACAGCTGGGCGAGGTCGTCGAGTACCGGCACCAGCTCATACCAGTTCAGGCCATGCTGAATGCGTTCACGCAGGGCCTGTGCCTGGGGTTGTTGGTGCTCGGGTAACTGCAGCCCGTCCAGCAGCCCGAACAGCGTGCTTTCAACCCGCTCGGCAATAGCGCTGTAGGCCTGCTCCGGCGACTCCGGCAACCGATAGCGCGCATCGGCGTCGGCGCTCAGATCCGGCGCCGGGGTCGGTTCGATTTCGGCGGGTGGCACGACCGTCGCGGCGGTCTGCTCGTCCATGGGCGTGGTATCGCGTCCGGGCAAGGGCGTCGATGCGGGCGCTGCTGTGGAATCAGACAGGTCTTCGGCGCGGTCCATGGACTGCGGACTCGCGTCGGTGGCCGCCCCGCTCGGGGGCGGGGCATGACGCTCCCGTGTACCGAACAGGCGGCCAAGCAAACCGACCGTAGCGGGCCCGGTCTGGTCCAGCACCGCCAATGCCTGGTGTTGCAGCTCGCCCAGTTCGCCGATCAGCGATGGCAGCTCGCGCGATTGCGCCGCCCGCTCGTCAAGCTGACGGTCGAATTTTTTCAGGGGCTTGCGGATCTCGCCCGGCAGCGGCAACTCGAGCAATGGCGAGACCAGACGGTGAAGCGCCGCGGTCAACTGCTCGAGGCGATCCTGCTTGCTGCGCTCGGTATCCAGAACTGCTCGCTCCAGGCGCGGCACCAGCGCCCCCAGGCGATCATCCTGGACATCGTCTCTGAGAATTTCGCGCAGTTCGCGCATGCACTGGTCGACGGCGGGGTCAGCTCCGTCGACCGCAAAGCTGCTGCGCACCAGGCTGCGTCGCAGCAGATCCAGCCGCGTTTCCCAGCGTTTTTCCTGGCGCTCCTGCTGCTCCAGCGAGCTTAGGTACTTTTCTTTCCAGCGCTTGGCGTCGTCGCTCACTTCAACCCTACCTTGGGAACCGGCAGCGCATCGCCGTGCATCGAGTCCGGTAACCGTATCTCCACCGCAACGGGCAAATGATCGGAGCTCGCCCGGGCCAGCACATCGACACGTTCGAGCGTCAGGCTCGGGCTGAGCAGAATATGATCCAGGCACCGGCTCGGGCGCCAGCTGGGAAACGTGGCTTCGATCTGCGGCGCCTGCAAACCGAGGTCGCGCAACGGAGAATGTTCCAGCAGGTCGCTGGCATGGGTGTTCATGTCGCCCATCAATACCTGATGCCGGTATGGGCCGATCAGCTCGCGAATATAAGCCAGCTGGCGTGTTCGGGTATTGCCGCCGAGGGCGAGATGCATGACCACAACCACGAGCGCGTCCTCGCCCTCCCCGAAACGCAGCAGGATCGCACCGCGCCCCGATGGACCGGGCAGGGGATGGTCCTCCAGCCCCTGTGGCTCGAGGCGGCTGAGCACACCGTTACTGTGTTGCGCGAAGCGCCCGAGGTTGCGGTTGAGTTGCTGGTACCAATAGGGGAAGGCGCCGAGTTGCGCCAGATGCTCGACCTGATTGACGAAGCCGGAGCGCATGCTGCCGCCGTCGGCCTCTTGCAGCGCAACCAGATCATAGTTGGCGAGCAGCTCACCGATGCGCTGCAGGTTCTGCGCACGCCCCTGATGCGGCAACAGGTGCTGCCAGCTGCGTGTGAGGTAATGGTGGTAACGCTCGGTGCTGATGCCGACCTGGATGTTGAAGCTCAGCAGTCGCAGCCTGCCATTGCAGGGCAAGCCGCTGGAGTCCAGACAGAGCGGATTGACCCGCGCCTGACCCGGACCGGCCAGACGCGGCGAACTCCAACGGCGCAGCATGCCGTGACCTTATTGCGCAGCGCGTTCTTTTTCGATCAGGAAGTCGGCGACTTCCAGTGCCCGCTGCGGTCCACCCGCCGAGCCGATGTCGAAGCGGTACTTGCCGTTGACGATCATGACGGGCACGCCGGTGATCTGATAGGCCATGGCGAGTTTCTTCGCCTGTTCGGCGCGGCCCTTCACGCCGAACGACTTGTAGGCCTTGAGGAAGGCGTCGCTGTCGACGCCCTGCCCGGCCAGGAATTCGGCCATCTTCTCTGGCGTGTCGAGCTTGTTGCCTTCACGGTGATAGGCATTGAACACCGCGTCATGGACCTTCTGTTCGACGCCCATCGATTCGAGCGCAAGGAACATCTGACCATGCACGTTCCAGACACCGCCGAACATGGCCGGGATGCGCTTGAAATCGACGTCTTCGGGCAATTGCTCGATCCAGGGGTTGAGCACCGGCTCGAACTGGTAGCAGTGAGGGCAGCCATACCAGAACAGCTCGACGACCTCGATCTTGCCTGGCTCAGCGACAGGCACCGGATTCTTCAGCTCGACGTATTCTTTCCCCGCCTGGAATTCCGCCGCAGTGGCCGGCAGGCCAAACAGACTTGCGGTGACGAGAACGGCGCTGAGAACGAGTTTACGCATGGTGACTCCCTTGGCTGTGAATGCTGACCGGATGGCAACAGGCTGCAGCAATTCGTTGCGGCTCGCCAGCGCTTTCCGCGGCTTTTCAAACTCTTGACATGATTATAGCGATGCCGAAAACGACGAAAGGGCGTCCCGGCTCACGCCTTGAACGCCCTCTCGGTCCACCGATCGACTAGAGGATCAATGCAGGCCCTGGATGTAGCTCGCCAGGGCTTCGATGTCCTTGTTGCTCAGCTTCGACGCGACGGTACGCATGATGGCGGCATCGCCATCGTTGGTGCGGTTACCCTCGCGGAAGTCGGTCAGTTGCTTGGCAGTGTACGCCGCGTGCTGGCCGCCCAGATGAGGGAAGCCGGCAAGGCTGATGCCCGCGCCGTTCGGCGAGTGGCAACCGGTGCAGGCCGGCATGCCCTCTTCCACCTTACCGCCACGGAAGAGCTTTTCGCCGTGCTCGACCAGCGCCGGATCGGCCATGCCGACCGTCATCTTCTGGCTGGCGAAGTAAGCGGCAATGTCTTCAAGGTCCTGATCGCTGTAGGGGTCGAGGATGCCGGTCATTTCCAGAACCTTGCGGCCCACGCCCGGCTCGGCGGTAGGCGCGCTGCCCACCTTGATGTCCTGGAGCTGCTTGAGCAGGTAGCTTTCGCCCTGACCCGCGAGTTTCGGGAAGTTCGGGGCAGGGCTGTTGCCGTCGGCGCCGTGGCAGGCACCACAGACGGCGACCTTTTCCTTGCCGGCTTCGGCATTTCCAGCCGCGTGGGCCATACCGGTGATGCCAAGGGTCAACAGCAGACTCACGAGTACTTTGTTCATCAGCTCATCCAACTACGGCTAAAGGGTTAAAAGAATCTTATTCGGCAGGCCGACCGCCGGAGCCGCGGCATTGCTCGTTATGTCGCATGGCTTGGTTTGAAACCTGCGCGTCCCTACAGCGCTCGAACGCGGCGCTGACGTGATCGTCACGGGGATTCATGTCAAGACCAAAGCGCACACAAAATCTGCGGCATTATATACTGGCGCTCCTGAAACGGAAATGAACCATTGCCGCACCCCTGCGCAATTCACCGGACTGCCCATGCTCCCTAAAAACCCGATCCTCGGTCTCTGCCAGCAAGCGACCTTCATGACCAGCGCCGCCAAGGTCGACCAATGCCCGGCTGACGAGGGGCTGGAAGTCGCCTTCGCCGGGCGCTCAAACGCAGGCAAGTCCAGCGCCCTGAACACCCTCACCCACGCCAATCTCGCCCGCACCTCGAAGACACCGGGCCGGACACAGCTGCTCAATTTCTTTCGTCTGGATGACGAGCATCGACTGGTTGACCTGCCCGGTTATGGCTACGCCAAGGTCCCGATTCCACTGAAGCAGCACTGGCAGCGTCACCTGGAAGCCTATCTGAGCAGCCGCGAAAGTCTGGCCGGCGTGTTCCTGATGATGGACATTCGCCATCCGCTGACCGAGTTCGACCGGATGATGCTCGACTGGTCCACCGCGAGCGAATTGCCACTGCATATCCTGCTGACCAAGTCCGACAAACTCGCCTTTGGTGCGGCAAAGAATGCCCTGCTGGCCATCCAGCGCGATATCCACAAAGGCTGGGGTGAGGGCGTCAGCGTTCAGCTTTTTTCCGCGCCGAAGCGCCAGGGTGTTGAAGAGGCCCAGCTCAAACTCGCCGAGCTGCTGGGGGTGCTGGACGAAGACTGAAAGCGGAACGAGTGCAGGCAGGGCGCCGCACTCTCAGACGTAAACGGCCGTCTTTGCAGGTACCGAGACGGCCGCCCTCAAGCCCGGATCGCCTGACCACGACTATCCACTATCGCGCGCCAAAGGCCGGAGCCGGGTCGTCCAGCCTCCAGCCTCCAGCGCGCTGATCTCGGTCCCTTAGTCCCTGTACGCCTCAACCGGTACGCAGGCGCAGAACAGGTTGCGGTCACCAAAGACATTGTCTACCCGATTCACGGCAGGCCAATACTTGTGCGCGCGCGTGTGGGCTGTCGGCGTGACGCCCTCGGCGACGCTATAGGGACGATCCCAGAGGTGGGTGACGTCGGCCAGGGTGTGAGGCGCGCGTACCAGCGGGTTGTCCTCAACGGGCCAGCCGCCACTCGCGACCTTGGCGATCTCGGCACGAATGCTCAGCATCGCCTCGACGAAGCGGTCGAGTTCGGCCTTGGATTCGCTCTCGGTCGGCTCGATCATCAGGGTTCCAGGCACCGGGAAGGACATGGTTGGTGCATGGAAGCCGTAGTCGATCAGCCGCTTGGCGACGTCCTCCTCGGTGATCCCGGTCTGCGCCTTCAGCGGACGCAGGTCGATGATGCACTCATGCGCGACGCGCCCGTTGCGGCCGCTGTAAAGGACCGGAAAGGCATCGCCGAGACGCTTGGCCAGGTAGTTGGCGCCGAGGATGGCGACCTCGGTGGCCTCACGCAGCTGCGGGCCCATCATGGCAATGTACATCCAGCTGATCGGCAGGATGCTGGCACTGCCCCAGGGCGCGGCACTGACCGCACCATTTTCCGGGTTCGGGCCCTGCAGCTCGATGACCGGATGGTTCGCCACGAAAGGCTGCAGGTGCGCCTTGATGCCGATCGGCCCCATGCCCGGGCCGCCACCGCCGTGAGGAATGCAGAAGGTCTTGTGCAGGTTCATGTGCGACACGTCGGCGCCGATATCGGCCGGGCGTGCCAGGCCCACCTGCGCGTTGAGGTTGGCGCCATCCATGTAAACCTGGCCGCCCTGGGCGTGGATAGCCTCGCAGATCTCCCGCACGCCTTCCTCGTACACACCGTGGGTGGACGGATAGGTGATCATCAGACAGGACAGCCGGTCACCTGCTTCGGCTGCCTTGCGCTTGAGATCCTCAAGATCAACGTTGCCCGCCTTGTCGCATTCGACAATGACCACACGCATGCTGACCATCTGCGCCGAGGCCGGATTGGTGCCATGAGCCGACGACGGGATCAGGCAGATGTCGCGCTGCCCCTCGCCGCGGCTCTCGTGATACTTGCGGATCGCGACCAGGCCGGCGTACTCACCCTGCGCGCCCGAGTTGGGCTGCATGGAGATGGCATCGAAGCCGGTGATCGCACAGAGCCAGGCCTCCAGCTCGTCGATCATGAGCTTGTAGCCCTGGGCCTGTTCCTGGGGCGCGAAGGGGTGCAGATTGGCGAATTCGGGCCAGGTGATGGGAATCATCTCGCTGGTGGCGTTGAGTTTCATGGTGCAGGAACCCAGCGGGATCATGGCCTGGTTCAACGCCAGGTCCTTGTTCTCGAGCTGCTTGAGGTAGCGCAGCATCTCGGTCTCGCTGTGATGACTGTTGAACACCGGATGAGCGAGGAACCCGGTCTGACGCGCCAGCGCCTCGGGAATACCGCTGGGGATGTCACCGGCGTCCAGCGTCTCGACATCCAACCCATGGTCGGCGCCCAGAAAGATCGCCAGCAGCTGCTCGACGGTCTTCTCGCAGCAGGTCTCGTCCAGGCTCACACCCAACTTGCCGCGTCCGAGGATGCGCAGGTTGATGCGTGCCGCCCGTGCGCTGTCGAGGATAGCCGTCTGGGCACCGCCGACGTCCAGGGTGAGCGTGTCGAAGAAGTGCCGGTTGAGGCGCTTGATCCCTCCCTGCTCCAAGGCATGCGCCAGGATCGCAGTGAGGCGATGGGTGCGCTGGGCAATCCGCTTGAGTCCGTCCGGCCCGTGGTAGACGGCATAGCAACTGGCGATGTTGGCGAGCAGCACCTGTGCCGTACAGATGTTCGAATTGGCCTTCTCGCGGCGAATGTGCTGTTCGCGGGTCTGCAGGGCCATGCGCAGCGCAGTGTTGCCACGCGCATCCTTGGACACGCCGATGATCCGCCCCGGCATGGCCCGCTTGAACTCGTCACGCGTCGCGAAGTAGGCGGCATGTGGCCCGCCATAACCCATCGGCACCCCGAAACGTTGCGTCGTGCCGAGCACCACATCGGCGCCGAGCTCACCCGGCGGGGTCAGCAGCACGAGGCTGAGCAGGTCAGCAGCGACACAGGCCAGCGCCTGGCGCTCATGCAGGCGTTCGATGGCCGGCCGCAGGTCGCGAATCTCGCCATGGGTGTCGGGATATTGCAGGAGGGCACCGAAAACATCTTCACCCTCGATATCCTCGACCGCCCCCACAACCAGCTCGAAGCCGAACGCCTCGGCACGGGTCTTCATGACCGAAAGCGTCTGCGGATGGCAGTTTTCGTCGGCGAAGAAGCGGTTGCTCTTGCTCTTGGCCACACGCCGCGCCAGCGTCATGGCTTCAGCCGCGGCGGTTGCCTCGTCGAGCAGCGATGCGTTGGCAAGATCCAACCCGGTCAGGTCGATGGTCAGTTGCTGGAAGTTCAGCAGCGCCTCGAGACGACCCTGGGCGATCTCCGGTTGATAAGGGGTATAGGCGGTGTACCAACCGGGGTTTTCCAGCACGTTGCGCAGGATCACCGGTGGGGTGATGGTGCCGTGGTAGCCCATGCCGATCAGGCTGGTCCAGACCTGGTTCTGCTCGGCGTAGCTGCGCAGCTTGGCCAGCGCGCCCTGCTCATCCAGTGCCGGCGGCAGCGCCAGTTCACCCTGCAAACGGATCGCTGGCGGCACGGTCTGCTCGACGAGCTGCTGACGGCTGGAAAGTCCCAGCGCTTCGAGCATGGCCTGCTGCTCGGCCGCATCGGGTCCGAGATGGCGACGAAGGAAGGCATCGGGCTGCTGAAGCTGGGAAAGGCGCGGCACTTGGGACATGACTGCTCTCTCGAAAAAGGAAAAGCCCCGACGGCCAGGCAACGTGAGACAAACTCACCTGCCAGCAGCGCGGGGCTCGAATAAAGGGACTCAGGCGTCGGCGTCGCAGGCGGCCTTGTAGCCATCGGCATCGAGCAGCTTTTCCAGCTCGGCCGCATCGTTGGGCTGCACGCGGAAGAACCAGCTGCCGTAAGGTTCGCCATTGACCATTTCCGGGGAATCGGTCAGCTGTTCGTTGATCGCCACGACCTCACCGCAAATCGGGGCATAGATATCGGACGCCGCCTTCACGGACTCGACCACGCCCGCTTGCTGGCCCGCGGTGAGCTGTTGCCCGACCTCGGGCAGTTCGATGTAGACGACATCGCCCAACGCCTCCTGGGCATGGTCGGAAATGCCGACGCTGACAGTCCCGTCCGCTTCGAGGCGGGCCCACTCGTGGCTGGCGGCGTAACGCAGATCGCTGGGGATGTCGCTCATGTTCATATCCTCGAAAAGCTGTCGATTGACGGGCGCTACAGGCGCCCTGCGGCCCGCTGCAGGGAAGCGCTCCGCGGAATTTACACCAGGACTTTGCCGTGACGCACGAAAGTCGGCTGAACCACCCGCACCGGGTACCACTTGCCACGGATCTCCACTTCCGCACGATCACCAGTGGCGGCGGGTACGCGCGCGAGGGCGATGGATTTGCCCAGTGTCGGTGAGAAGCTGCCGCTGGTGATCTCGCCCTCGCCGCTGCCATTGACCCGCACGACCTGGTGAGCGCGCAGTACACCACGCTCCTCCAGAACCAGGCCAACCAGCTTGGGCACGTCGCGTGTCCTTTCGGCTTCGAGCGCCTCGCGGCCGTTGAAGGCGCGATCGGATGGCTCCCATGCCACGGTCCAGCCCATGTTCGCCTGTAGCGGCGACACCGCCTCGGTCATGTCCTGCCCGTAGAGGTTCAGACCCGCTTCCAGTCGCAGGGTGTCACGCGCGCCCAGCCCGATCGGAGAGATACCGGCACCCACCAGCTCACTGAGAAAATCCTGCGCATCGACCGCCGGCAGGATGATCTCGAGACCGTCCTCACCGGTGTAGCCAGTCCGGCCGATGAACCAGTCACCGGCCGCGCGCCCCTGAAAAGGCTTGAGTTCCTGGATCAACGTGGCGCGCTGCTGGTTGACCAGCTCGGCGGTGCGGGCACGAGCGTTCGGCCCCTGGATCGCGAGCATCGCGAGGTCGGGGCGCTCGTGGACCTCGACCGCGAACCCCTGCGCTTGCGCCGTCATCCAGGCCAGGTCCTTGTCGCGGGTGCTGGCGTTGACGACCAGACGATAACCCCACTCGGTCAAGTAGACGATCAAGTCGTCGATCACGCCGCCTTGCTCGTTGAGCATTGCCGTATAGAGCGCCTTGCCCACTTCAGCGAGGCGGCCGACATCATTGGCCAGCAGCCGCTGCAGATAGGGCTTGGCCTCGCTGCCAGAGACGTCGACGACGGTCATGTGCGAAACGTCGAACACCCCGCAGTCGCGCCGCACCTGGTGATGCTCCTCGACCTGAGAGCCGTAATGCAGCGGCATGTCCCAGCCGCCGAAGTCGACCATCTTGGCGCCGAGGGCGAGGTGCTGATCGTAGAGGGGAGTACGCTGACCCATGGGTTTCTCCTTCCGGGCAGGTCGCCGAAGCGGCGTGGGTATAGCTTGTTAGTGCCGGACCGTGACGCCCGGCGTTTTTGGAATGGCGCGCATTGTAGCCCCAAGGTTGTGACAGGTCACGGTGAGGTGATGTACGCCATCAGCCACCAACGCGACGAGCGGACCGACGGATCAACATCACCACGGGCAGCAGTCCGACCAGGACCAGCGTCAGCGCCGGCAGAGCCGCCCGTGCCCACTCCCCCTCGCTGGTCATCTCGAAAATCCGCACGGCCAGCGTGTCCCAACCGAACGGACGCATCAGCAGGGTTGCCGGCATCTCCTTGAGCACGTCGACGAACACCAACAGGGCCGCACTCAGGGTACCCGGCACCAACAGCGGCAAATAGACGCGAAAGAACAACGCCGGTCCACCCACGCCGAGGCTGCGCGAGGCCTGCGGCAGCGAGGGACGAATACGCGCCAGCGTGGTTTCCAGCGGCCCGAAAGCGACCGCCATGAAGCGAATCAGGTAGGCCAGCAGAAGCGCGCCGAGGCTGCCCAGCAGTATCGGCTTGCCCGCTCCGCCGACCCAGGCGGACAGCGGCGCCACCAGCTCGCGATCCAGATAACTGAAGGCCAGCATGATCGACACCGCCAGCACCGAACCGGGCAGGGCATACCCCAGGTTGGCCAACCCGACCGCGGCACGCACCGAGCGCACCGGCGCCTGCCGCCTGGCGAACGCCAGCAACAAGGCCACGACCACTGTGATCAGCGCCGCGAGACCGCCAAGATACAGGGTGTGCAGGATCAGCCCCACGTAGCGCTCGTCGAGATCGAAACGCCCGCGCTGCCAGAGCCAGACCAGCAGCTGCAGCACCGGCACGACGAACGCGCAGAGGAACACCAGCCCACACCAGCTGGCCGCGGCCACGGCCTTCAGACCTCGCAGTTGATAAAGCGGCGCCGAGCGCGCCCGGTCATTCACCGGGCGCGCGGCACCACGCGCGCGCCGCTCTCCGTAGAGCACCAGCATCACGGCCAGCAACAACAGGCTGGCCAGTTGAGTCGCGCTGGTCAGGCTGAAGAAGCCATACCAGGTCTTGTAGATCGCCGTGGTGAAGGTGTCGAAGTTGAACACCGCAACCGCACCGAAGTCGGCCAGCGTCTCCATCATCGCCAGCGCCAAGCCGGCGCCAATCGCCGGCCGCGCCATGGGCAGCGCCACGCTCCAGAAGGCTCTCCAGGGCGACTGACCGAGCACACGGGCGGCCTCCATCAAGCCCTTGCCCTGCGCGATGAATGCCGCACGCGCCAACAGGTAGACGTAGGGATAGAACACCAGCACCAACACCACGATGACGCCACCGGTCGAGCGCACCCGGGGAAAGCGGATGCCGCTGCCGAACCACTCTCGCGCCAGCGTCTGGACCGGCCCCGCAAAATCCAGCAGACCGATGAAGACGAACGCCAGCACATAAGCCGGGATCGCGAAGGGCAGCATCAGCGCCCAGTCCAGCCAGCGCCGCCCGGGAAACTCGCACAGCGCGGTCAGCCAGGCGAGGCTGACACCCAACAGCACTACACCGGCACCGACACCGACCACCAGCGAAAGGGTATTGCCAAGCAGCCTGGGCATCTGGGTTTCCCACAGGTGCGACCAGATGCTGGTGTCGACGTCGCTCCAGCTGAACAGCAGCACGCTCAACGGCAACAGGACCAGCGCAGCAACCGAAAGGGTAATGGGGTACCAGCGACGCTCGACGGGATGTGACACGCGGGCCTCGGAATGCAGAAATGACAACGCCCCCGGAGCATCGGGGGCGTCGAGTATAACCTCAGCCACTGGCTAGTCAGTGGCGGGCGTTGCGCTACGGCCGCCACCGCGCACGAGGCGCGGCTGCGGTCGCGCCGTCAGTTCCAGCCGGCGCGATCCATCAGCTTGATCGCTTCCGCCTGGCGCCTGCCGGCCACCTCGACCGGAATGGTGTCGGCCTTGAATTCACCCCATGCAGCCACTTCCGAGGAGGGTTTCACGGACGGGTTGGCGGGGAACTCCATGTTGATGTCGGCGAAGATGCTCTGCGCTTCCGGAGTGGTCATCCACTCGACCAGCTTGCGCGCAGCCTCGGGGTGCGGCGCGTTCTTGGTCAGGCCGATGCCCGACAGGTTCACGTGCACACCCCGGTCGGACTGGTTCGGCCAGAACAGCTTGGCCTTCAACTCCGGGTTCTGCGCATGCAGACGCCCGAAATAGTAGGTGTTGACGATCCCCACGTCGCATTGCCCGGCGTCGACGGCCTGGACCAACGCCGTGTCGTCGGCGAAGACATCGGTCACCAGGTTGTTCACCCAGCCCTTGAGGATTTCCTCGGTCTTTTCGGCACCGTGGGTTTCGATCAGGGTGGCGGTCAGCGACTGGTTGTAGACCTTCTTGCTGGTCCGCAGGCAGAGGCGCCCGTCCCAGTTCTCATCGGCCAGCGCCTCGTAGGTGCTCAGCTCACCTGCCTCGACGCGCTCGGGCGAATAGACGATGGTCCGCGCGCGCAGCGACAGGCCCGTCCAGGCGTCGGTGGAGGAGCGGTATTGCGCCGGAATGTTCTCTTTCACCACGTCCGAGTTCAGCGGCTGCAGGATGCCCATCTGTTCGGCCTGCCAGAGGTTGCCGCCGTCCACGGTCAAGAGCAGGTCTGCCGGTGTGTTCTCGCCCTCGGCCTTGATACGGGCCATCAGCGGGGCTTCCTTGTCGGTAATGAACTTGATGTTCACGCCGGTCTTGGCCGTATAGGCATCGAAAACGGGCTTGATCAGCTCGTCGATCCGCGAGGAATAAACCACCACCTCATCAGCAGCCTGAACGGCACTCGATAGCGCGCTGAGCGCCAGAGCGGCGACTAAACCTTTGCTTGCCTGCATGGATCCGCCTCATCTTGGGTCAACAAAAGAGGCCAAATAGTAGTGAATCCTATTTGATAGCTCAATGCGACAACTCATGCAAAGCATTACAGGTCGCGTCAGGGCCGGGCCAGCGCAGGTAAATCCCCTGCCAGGCCAAGCGCCTGACGAACAAACAGAGCCCTGGCCTGGGGCATCGCCTGGACGCCTTTGAGGCCGGCGTTACGCAACCAACGCAGCGGCAAGGCGTCAGCCTGGAACAGCCGCTCGAAGCCCTCCATCGCCGCCATCATCGCCAGGTTCTGCGGCATGCGCCGTCGCTCGAATCGTGACAGGACCCGCAGGTCCCCCGGCCCGGCGCCCCGAGCAACTGCCGCGACGAGCACCTCGGCCAGCACCGCCGCATCGAGCAAGCCCAGGTTGACGCCCTGGCCAGCCAGCGGGTGAATGGTGTGGGCGGCGTCGCCGATCAATGCCAGCCCCGGCTGCACATATCGCTTCGCATGTCTCTGACGCAGCGGGATGCACAGCCGAGGGTCGACCGCGACCACCTCACCCAGGCGATACTCGAAGGCCCGCCCCAGCGCCTGCCGGAAGCCTTCATCATCCAGCGCCATCAAGCGCTGCGCCTCGGATTCGGTGGTCGACCAGACGATCGAACACCAATGATCATCCGTGTCCCGCTGCAACGGCAGGAAGGCCAGCGGCCCGTCATCGGTAAAGCGCTGCCAGGCGGTGCGCTGGTGCGTGTCGGCACAGCGAACGCTGGTCACGATCGCCTGATGCAGGTAATCCCATTCGCGCGTTTCACAGCCGGCCAGGCGCCTGACCGCCGAATGAGCGCCATCAGCCGCGACCAGCAGTGCGGTGTGAAGAACCTGCCCATCAGCCAGGGTCAGCCGCCAACCGGTGTCATCACGATGCAGCCGCTCCAACCGCGCCTCGCCGATCAGCTCGATCGAACCGGCGCGATTCAAGGCATCGAGCAAAGCGTCCTGGACGACCCGGTTCTCGACGATATGACCGAGCACCTCGGCATGCACGGAGGCGGCGGAAAAATGGATCTGGCCTGTCCCGGAGCCATCCCACACGCGCATGTCGACATAGGGGCTGGCGCGGCGCTCGACGATGCCCGCCCAGGCGCCCACATGCTGCAGGATGCGCTGGCTCGCCACCGAAAGCGCACTGACACGGGGTTCGAACGCACCCCGCTCGTCGAAAGGTTGCGACTGCAACGGCCCGGCGTCGATCAGTTTGATCGTCAACCCGGCATCCTTCAGCGCCAGCGCCAGCGTGCTGCCGACCATGCCCGCACCGACGATGATGAGGTCCGTATGCATCGTTCTCTCCTGCGTGGCCAGTTGCGGCCGTGTGGAAATATCAGCCTTCGCGGACGCCTAGCCCCATTGCCTGGCGCGCAAACCACCCTTTGCCCGGGGGCGACAGGTCCAGTGCGATCAACCCCAGGTTACGCGCCAGGACGCTGGTTGTCCCGGCCTCGCCGAACAGGCGGGTCAGGCGATCGGAAAAGCCGACCGTGAAGGTCTGATCGAGCCGTTGCCGACGCTGGTACGCCTGCAGAACAGCCAGGTCTCCCAGCGCCGAAGAGCTGGACAGCAATGCCGCGGCCAGCGCCTCGGTGTCGCGCAGGGACAGGTTGTAGCCCTGGCCAGCGATCGGGTGGAGGCTGTGTGCCGCGTTGCCGAGCACCACCAGGCCACGGCGCACCTGCTCCTCGGCTTCGATGAGCGTCAAGGGATAGAGATGCCGCGTGCCGACCTGGCGGAACCCGCCAAGACGAAAGCCGAACGCATCCTGCAGGTGCACAAGAAATGCCGCATCGTCGAGCGCGGCCAGGCGATCGGCGTCGGCTTTCGGCCGGGTCCAGACCAGGGCGCAGCGGTTGTCCTGCAATGGTAGCAGGGCCATCGGCCCATGCTCGGTGAAGCGCTCGAACGCTCGTCCAGCGTGTGCCTGTCCGGGGGTGACATTGGCGATCAACGCGCATTGCCCGTAAGGCGACCGCCGCACCTCGATGCCGAGCTGCTCGCGTAGCCCGGAGCGCCCGCCGTCGGCCAGTACCGCCAGATCGCATTCGAGCATCCGCCCGTCCGTCAGCGTAAGCCGATAACCCTGCGCCACCGGCTGCATGTGCTCGACCTCGGCGGGGCAATAACGCGTCACCACGTCGTCGTCCAGCGCTTGCCACAGGCAATGCCCGATCCAGGCGTTCTCTACGACGTAGCCGAGGGCCGGGACTCGCTCGCGTGCGGCGTCGAGCCGGGTCGCACCGGGATGCCCGCGATCCGACACGTGGATATGGCTGATGGGCTCGGCGCGCTCGGCGATACGCGCCCAGACGCCCAGACGCTCGTAGATCAGCCGGGTGCCGTAGGAAAGAGCCGTGGAGCGTGCATCATAGCTCGGCTGGTAGTCATGGCCCGGCTCGAAGGGCTCGATCAACAGGACCTTCCAGCCGCGCTCGCGGGCACCGGCCTGCAGTGCCAACGCAAGACTCGCGCCGACCAGCCCGCCACCGACGATCGCCAGCGTGGCCATGCTTCAGGCGACCTCTCGGGCCGCAGCCATCAGCGCCTCGATCTCGTCGGCAGCCTTGGGCACGCCTCCGGTCAGAATCTCGCAGCCGGTACGGGTCACCACCACGTCATCCTCGATGCGCACGCCGATGCCACGCCATTTCTTCGGTACGTCGGCATTATCCGCCGCAATGTAGATACCGGGCTCCACGGTCATCGCCATGCCCGGCTCGAGTACCCGCCAGGCGCCACCGACCTTGTAGTCGCCGACATCGTGCACGTCCATGCCGAGCCAGTGGCCAGCACGGTGCATGTAGAACGGCTTGTAGGCTTCAGCCGCGATCAGCTCGTCGACTTCGCCCTGCAGCAGCCCCAGCTCTACCAGACCGGCCGTGATGATGCGCACCGTTGCCTCATGGGCCTCGTTCCAATGCTTACCTGGGCCAATGTGCTTGAAAGCCTCCAGGTTGGCCGCCAGGACGATGTCATAGATGGCGCGCTGTTCTGCGGAGAAGCGACCGTTGACAGGAAAGGTCCGGGTGATGTCGCTGGCGTAGCAATCGATCTCGCAACCGGCGTCGATCAGCACCAGGTCCCCGTCCTTGAGCGGCGCGTCGTTCTCGCGGTAGTGCAGGATGCAGGCGTTCCTGCCCGCCGCGACGATCGAGCCGTAAGCCGGCATCTTCGCCCCGCCCTTGCGAAATTCATAGTCCAGCTCAGCTTCGAGGTGGTATTCATGCAGCCCGGCCCGGCTGGCCTGCATGGCCTTGATGTGGGCACGGGCGGAGATCTCCGCCGCGGTGCGCATGACCTTCACCTCGTTGGCCGACTTGTACAGTCGCAGGTCATGCAACAGGTGATCGAGCGCGACGAACTCGTTTGGTGGCTGGGCACCCTGCCGCGCCTTGGAGCGGATGGTGTTGATCCACTCCATGAGCTGATGATCGAACTCGGGATTGCTGCCGATGGCGTAGTACACCCGCGAACGCCCTTCGATCAGGCCCGGCAGGATGTCGTCGATATCGCCGATGGGAAACGCATCGTCCGCGCCATAGTCACGCACGGCTCCGTCCTGACCTGCGCGCAGCCCATCCCAGAGCTCGCGCGCCGGGTCCCGCTCGCGGCAGAACAGCACATACTCGCCATGCTCGCGCCCCGGAATCAGTGCGATCACCGCTTCCGGTTCGGGGAAGCCGGACAGGTACTGGAAATCACTGTCCTGACGATAGACGTGCTCGACGTCGCGATTGCGGATGTGCATCGGTGCGGCAGGCAGGATGGCGATGCTGTTGGGCTCCATCTGCTCCATCAGCGCCTTGCGCCGACGCGCATATTCGGATCGGGGAATGCGGGTCATGAACGGACAGCTCTCAATGCAGGGAAGGCTTGGGGACCGGCGCAGCGGGCTTGGCGCATTCGCTGAACAGCAGCATCGGCGCGACGCGCAGGTATTCCATGACTTCCATGTAGTCGCTTTCGCCGTCCTCCGACTCTTCCAGCGAGCCCTGTACCTGGGCGATCGCCGCCAGGTCCTGCAGGACTTCCATCGCTTCGCTGCTCAGGGCGCGGTCACCGGCGATCAGGCCGAAGCCGGTCAGGAAACTCTGACACCACTGCCCCAGCGCGGTTGCGCGCTCGGTGAGCGATGCCTCATCGGAGGGCAACAGCAGGACGATGGCGATATCCTCGCCGGCCAGTTCGCCCTTGACCATTTCCTGCAGGCCGACAAGGGCCTGACGTACTGGCTCGTCCGGCTCTGCTCCCAGCAGCTCGGTAGCGTCGGCGATCCAGGCGTCCGCATCGAAGCCGGCCCCGGCGCAACTGCGCCCGAGAAGGAGACCGTGCAGTTCGGCAGGGGTTACGGGCTGGGCACTGCTGGCCAGTAATGTGGAGAAGGCAGCATAAGGAGAATTCTGACTGGACATTGGCTGCTAGGCGCGCAAGGGCGCTAATGACTAGAATGGAGGCCTCGTATCCTAGCATCGGCGCCCGAGCCAAGACCATCGAAGACGGCCGCCCCGCCGCAGCGCCCTCATCAGGAATCCCATGGAAGACGCCGATCTGCAAATGCTGGCGAACAAGCTGGAGCTGCTGTTACAGCGCGTCGAACAGCTCAAGGCCCAGAACCGTCTGCTGCTGCACAGCGAGCAGGCCTGGCGCGAAGAGCGCGCTCATCTGATCGAGAAGAACGAAATCGCTCGAGTGAAGGTCGAAGCGATGATTTCGCGCCTGAAAGCCTTGGAGCAGGACTCATGAACCAGCCGAACACCGTTACCGTGCACATCCTCGACAAGGAGTACTGCATCGCCTGCCCACCGGAAGAGCGCAGCAACCTGGAGAGCGCGGCCAGCTATCTGGATCGAAAGATGCGCGAGATCCGCAGCAGCGGCAAGGTCATCGGCGCCGACCGTGTCGCCGTCATGGCCGCCCTGAATATCACGCACGAGCTCTTGCACAAGCATGATCGTCTGGATGCCCAAGCGAACAGCGCACGCGAGCACGTACGCACCCTGCTCGAGCGGGTCGACAGCGCGCTTGCCGCCGATCCAAACCCACCGCGCAACTGATCAACGGTAGTCGGTTTGCGTTATACTCGCGCCCACTCCCTGGCATGTTCGCCAGTCGGCGATGACCCTCTCCCGATAAGCAACACCATGGAGGCTACACGTAGTGCCGGTGTGCATGTCCGCCTGACGGAAAGCCTTAAGGTACTCTGTAGTCGCCACCTTGAACTCTCGGGTTCAAGGGCCTACGCGGGCAGCGGCATGCTGGGGAGCTTGCTTTCATGATCGTGGCCGACGGCCTTTCCCGCCCGGCTTTGCGACGCACCCTGCGCCAGGCACGCCGGCAGCTCTCCGGACAGCAGCAGCGCCTGGCCTCCCGCCGACTCCTGCGCCAACTCGCCCAACACCCGCTGTTCCGCCGCGCCCGACACATCGCCTTGTACCTGCCCAACGATGGCGAGATCGACCCGCGCCCCCTGATGCTCGAAGCCCAGCGACGCGGCAAGTCTACGTACCTACCGGTCCTGAACGCCTGGCCGAGAACCCGGATGGCGTTTCAGCGGCTCATGCCCGGCGAAGCGCTGCGGAGCAATCGTTTCGGCATTGCCGAGCCGGCCGTTCGCCCCGCTCGACAGCGCAAAATCTGGACACTGGACCTGGTGTTGATGCCACTGGTGGGCTTCGATGCGTTCGGTGGGCGACTCGGCATGGGCGGCGGCTTCTACGACCGCAGCCTGGCCTATCGAAAAGTGCGCAAAAAATGTCACAAACCGACTTTACTGGGCCTGGCGCACGAGTGTCAGAAGGTAGACAGATTACCGCTGGAAAGCTGGGACGTTAGCCTGCAGGCAACGGTGACCGATGACGGCTGGTACGGAGGGAAGTGAGTCAGGCGGCCGCATCCATGCGGCCGCGCGGACCTCAGCGTTGCTGCTGGGCGTGACTGATGGGGATCGCGGAGGTGGCATCGCTCTGTTCCCAGAGCCCCTGCGTATAGCCCGTGGTAACCACGCCGAGCCCGAAGATAAGCACCAATACCCATAAAATATCCGGCTTGCGTTTCATATGTATTCGCCTCCCCCTGCCAGGCGAAAATGCTGCCGTCGAGTCGGTCTCTTTTAGTTCTGGGACTCGACACTGCCAACCTCAAGCGCGGCATTCTCCGCTATGGCCGGGTGCAGCGCAAACGCGCGCTGTCACCGACTGTCGGGGAGATTCAGCTTGAGAATCCTGATAACTCTGAAAGACGAGCAAAGTCCATGCCGTACTGGCTGATGAAGTCCGAACCCGACGAATTCTCCATCCAAGACCTGGAGCAGGCCCAACAGGCGCGCTGGGATGGAGTACGAAACTATCAGGCACGCAACTTCATTCGCGCCATGGCGCCGGGCGACGAATTCCTTTTCTATCATTCAAGCTGCGCAACACCCGGCGTCGCCGGGATCGGCCGGATTCTCCGCGGAGCCTACCCCGACCCGACGGCACTGGACCCGGAGAGCCCCTACTTCGATGGGAAATCCGACACGGCAACCAACCGCTGGAGCGCCGTCGATGTCGGCTTCGGTGAACGTTTCAGCCAGGTACTGCCGCTGTCGCGCCTGAAGCGGGAGCCCGCACTGGCTGAGCTGCCGCTGGTGCAGAAGGCCAGCAGGCTTTCGGTGATGCCGGTGACGGAGGCCCAGTGGCAGGCCATTCTCTCGCTGCGCTGAGCGGCGTCACTGCACGATCAGGTTGTTGAACAAGAGGTCCTCAACCAGCGGCTGGCCCTCCTCCTGGTTCAGTACGGCCTGGACCTGCTTGAGCGCCTCCTGGCGCAGCGCCTCCTTGGCCTCGACGCTGCCGAGGCTGGCGTCTGTCTGCTGCGAGAAGAGCATGACCAGCTGATTACGAATCAACGGCTCGTGATGCTTGACCTTGGCTTCCGCCTCGGTGCCGGTGATGCGCAACGCAACGTCGGCCTTGTAATACTTGAGCTTGGCTCCGGATCCATAGTTGCCGACCAGCGCCGGTACCAGCGTGTGATAAATCGTCTTCGGCGCCGCGGCTTCCTCACCTTCGGATGAATTGGCCATCGCCGGCACGGCGAGCAACAGGGCAAAGCAGAAAACCAGAATACGTTTCACAACTGACGACTCCAGACGCGAGGCCGCCAGCATAACCACTGCACCGCGCCGACCCAAGCCCGGCGTATGAGCACTTATCAGGGGCGACCATGCTCGTTGCGCGGGCGCCCGAGCCTTCTAGACTCCAGGCGAACTGACCTGAACAACGAAGGAAGCCCGATGAAAGCGGTCCTGTGCAAAGCGTTCGGCCCCGCCGAGCAACTCGTCATCGAAGACGCCCCCACTCCAACCCTGAAGAAAGGCGATGTGCTACTCGATGTGCATGCCGCCGGCGTGAACTTCCCCGACACCCTGATCATCCAGGGCAAATATCAATTCAAGCCCCCGTTTCCCTTCTCGCCAGGCGGCGAAGCGGCCGGCGTGATCGCCGCGGTGGGCGAGAAGGTAACCCACCTCAAGGTCGGCGACCGTGTCATGGCGCTGACCGGATGGGGCAGCTTCGCCGAGCAGGTCGCGGTACCGGGCCAAAATGCCCTGCCCATTCCGACCGAGATGGATTTCACCACCGCTGCTGCGTTCAGCATGACCTACGGCACCTCGATGCATGCGCTACGCCAGCGGGCCAACCTGCAGCCCGGGGAAACCCTGCTGGTCCTGGGCGCTTCGGGCGGGGTCGGGCTGGCTGCCGTGGAGATCGGCAAAGCGATGGGCGCCAGAGTGATCGCGGCCGCCTCGACAGCCGAGAAGCTCGAGGTGGCGAGGGCTGCCGGTGCGGACGAGCTGATCAACTACAACGAGACGAGCCTGAAGGACCGCATCAAATCGCTGACCGACGGCCAGGGCGTGGACGTGATCTACGATCCGGTCGGCGGCCCCTTGTTCGAAGAGGCGTTTCGCAGCATCGCCTGGAATGGCAGGATGCTGGTGGTTGGCTTCGCGTCCGGAGAAATACCTTCATTGCCGGCCAACCTGCCGCTGCTGAAGGGCGCCTCGCTGGTCGGCGTGTTCTGGGGCTCGTTCGCCCAGCGCCAACCGCATGACAACGCAGCCAATTTCAGGCAGCTGTTCGCCTGGTATGCCGAGGGCAAGCTCAAGCCGCTGGTTTCTCAAACGTTCACGCTGGAGCAGACGCCACAGGCCATCGACATGCTCGGACAGCGCAAGGCGGTGGGCAAGCTCGTGGTGGAGGTCCGCTGACCCGGAACCGGGCCCGAGACGCAGCCGGGCGCGACGCCGCGGCTGCTGACTGCGCCGGCACAAACGTGCGGCGGCGCATGGCGACCGGCTCGATCAGTGAGCGGTCGTCGGGGCCTCGCCTGCCTTCTGCATGCGGGCCATTTCCTGGGCATAGAGCGCATCGAAATTGACCGGTGCCAGCATCAGCGCGGGGAAAGAGCCGCGGGTGACCAGGCTGTCGAGCGTCTCACGCGCGTAGGGGAACAGGATGTTCGGGCAGAACGCGCCTAGCGTATGGCTCATGGCCTGCGCCTCGAGCCCCTTGATCAGGAAGATCCCGGCCTGCTGAACCTCAGCGATGAACGCAACGTCCTCGCCCGTCTTGACCGTGACGGAGAGGGTCAGCACGACCTCGTGGAAATCGCCCTCGAGCGACTTCTGCTTGGTGTTCAGGTCCAGAGAGACGCTCGGGTTCCACTCCTGGCGGAAGATTTCAGGGCTCTTCGGCGCCTCGAAAGACAGGTCCCGAACATAGATGCGCTGCAGGGAGAATTGTGCGCCCTGCTCTTCTTGGCCGGCTGCTCCGTTGTTTGCTTGCTCAGTCATGTGAAGCCTTCTCATTGTGCGTGGAGTGTTCAATCATCCCGCAGCCGCGCCGCGGGCCCAGCCGACACCGCTCAGCCCTGCAGCATCGCATCCAGACGTCCGGCACGGTCAAGCGCGTGCAGATCGTCGCAACCACCGACGTGCGCGTCACCGATCCAGATTTGTGGAACCGAGGTGCGACCTGCCTTGCTGGCCATTTCCGAGCGCAGCGCCGGCTTGCCGTCGACGGCGATCTCTTCATAGGCGACGCCCTTGCGATCCAGCAACGCCTTGGCGCGGATGCAGAAGGGACACCAGGCGGTGGTATAGATAACGACGTTAGGCATGTTCATTTGACCACTGGCAGGTTCTCGCCGCGCCAGCTGGAAATCCCTCCGGCCAGCTTCGCAGCGGTGAAGCCTGCCTTCTGTAGCTCCCGGCAGGCGGCTCCGGCGTGCTGCCCCATGGCGTCGACGACGACGATCGTCCTGGCCTTGTGTTTTTCCAGCTCGCCCAGTCGGCTGACCAGCTTGTCGTGGGGAATGTTCAATGAGTCGACGATGTGACCGGCATCGAACTCCTTCTTCGCGCGCACGTCCAACACGACGCCTTCGTCACGGTTGACCAGGCCGGTCAGTTCCCGGTTGCTCAGGCTCTTGCCGCCCTTGCGGGCTTCGGTGATGGCCAGGAGAACCAGCAGCACCAGAAAGATGCTGACCAGCACATAGTGGTTAGAGACGAATTCAATCAGCTTAGCGACCATCTAATGGGTACCCGGGGGATAAAATGCGGGCCAGTATACACAGCCCCCCTACCAGGCTGAACCCTGCGAATCGTGACGCCAAACCGGCCAGCCAGTAGACTGGCCGCCATTTTCGCGCCCCCGTGCAAGGAGCCAGATACATGCCTGCCGCGCCCAAACCCCTGGTACTGATGATCCTCGATGGCTTCGGCCACAGCGAGAACCCCGAATTCAATGCGATCCATGCCGCCCGCACGCCGGTCTATGACCGACTGCTCGCGACCCAGCCGCACGGACTGATCTCGGGCAGCGGTATGGATGTCGGCCTACCGGAAGGGCAGATGGGCAACTCCGAAGTGGGCCATATGAACCTGGGCGCAGGGCGCGTGGTGTATCAGGACTTCACTCGCGTGACCAAGTCGATTCGCGACGGCGAGTTCTTCAACAACCCTTCGATCTGCACGGCGGTGGACAAGGCGGTCGGCGCCGGTAAGGCCGTACACATCCTCGGTCTGCTCTCCGACGGCGGCGTTCACAGCCATCAGGATCACCTGGTTGCCATGGCCGAACTGGCGGCCAGGCGAGGCGCCGAGAATATCTACCTGCACGCTTTCCTCGACGGCCGCGACACGCCCCCCAAAAGTGCCCAGGCTTCGATCGAACTCATGCAGGCCACCTTCACACGCCTGGGCAAGGGACGCATTGCCAGCCTGATCGGTCGCTATTTCGCTATGGACCGCGACAATCGCTGGGATCGTGTTCAGCAGGCCTACGAACTGATTGTCGATGGCCAGGCTCAGTACCGTTCCGACTATGCCGTAGACGGCCTGATCGCCGCTTACGAGCGCGGCGAGAGCGACGAGTTCGTCAAGGCCACCACCATCGGCGAGCCGGTGCGCGTGGAGGATGGTGACGCGGTGGTGTTCATGAACTTCCGTGCCGACCGGGCGCGCGAGCTGACGCGCTGCTTCGTCGAGCCCGATTTCGATGGGTTCCAGCGGGCCCGCGTTCCGCAGCTCGCCGGCTTCGTCATGCTCACCCAGTATGCCGCGAGCATCCCGGCACCCTCGGCCTTCGTCCCCGAGGCACTGACCAATGTGTTGGGCGAGTACCTGGCCAAGAACGGCAAGACCCAGCTGCGCATCGCCGAGACCGAGAAGTACGCGCATGTGACCTTCTTCTTCTCCGGTGGCCGCGAAGAGCCCTTCGAAGGCGAGGAACGCATCCTGATCCCGTCGCCCAAGGTCGCCACCTATGACCTGCAACCGGAAATGAGCGCACCGGAAGTCACCGACCGCATTGTCGAAGCCATCGAACAGCAGCGCTACGACGTCATCGTCGTCAACTATGCCAACGGTGACATGGTCGGCCACACCGGCGTATTCGAAGCGGCAGTGAAGGCCGTCGAGTGCCTGGACGGCTGCATGGGCCGGATCGTCAACGCCCTGGAGAAAGTCGGCGGCGAAGCGCTGATCACCGCCGATCATGGCAATGTCGAGCAAATGGAAGACGTCATGACCGGGCAGGCGCATACCGCGCACACCTGCGAGCCGGTGCCCTTCATCTATGTCGGCAAGCGCCCGGCGCGGATTCGCGAAGGCGGTGTGCTCGCCGACGTGGCCCCGACCCTGCTTACCCTGCTGGGCCTGCCCGTCCCGCCGGAGATGACCGGCCACTCGATCGTGGAGCTGGGCTGACAGCGGCCCGCCGAAGCCCCGGGTTCCCGCTGGGGCTTCAAGCTTCCCGCTTATTTTTTAGGCATACTACGGCGGTCGTCGAACTCTCGGTTAGCTCCCCATGCCTCGTATTCTTTTCGCCCTCGCGCTTGCCTGCCTGCTCGGCCCGGCCGTCGCGGATGAACGCGCCGACGCACGCCGACAGATCGAGGCGGCACGCCAGGACGTCGCGGAACTGCAGAAGCTGCTCAAGCAGATCGAGCAGGAGAAATCCAGCGTCCAGAAACAACTGCAGAGCACCGAAAGCGAGATGGGCGAGCTGGAAAAGCAGGTCGACACCCTCCAGCAGGAAATTGATCGCAGCGAAGCCGAGCTCGAGCGTCTGGACGAGGAAAAGACGACCCTCGAGGGCGCCCGCATCGAGCAGCAGCGCCTGATCGGCATCCAGGCCCGCGCGGCCTACCAGAGCGGCCGCCAGGAATACCTCAAGCTGTTGCTGAACCAGCAGAGCCCGGAGAAATTCAGCCGCACCCTGACCTACTACGACTACCTCAGCAAGGCGCGTTTCGAACAGGTCGAGAGCTTCAACGAGACCCTGCGCCAGCTCGCCAACGTCGAGCGGAACATCGAAGCGCAGCAGGCGACGCTCGCCGAGCAGCAGGACGGTCTCAAGCAACGCCGAGAGCAACTGGCCGAAGTGCGTCAGGAACGCCAGCAGACACTGGCGAAGCTGGACCGCGATCGGGCCAGCCGCGACCAGAAGCTGCAAGCGCGCAAGCAGGAGCAGGCGCAGCTGGAGCGCGTGCTGAAAACCATCGAAGAAACCCTTGCGCGGCAGGCGCGCGAGGCCGAACAGGCACGCCAACGGGCGCTCGCACAAGCGCGCGAGGAGCAGTCACGGCAGCAGCGGGCCGGCAACACCGCACAGCCGAGCGGCCCGGTGGTCTCTAGCGCGGGCGGCAGCTTCGGCGGCCCCTTTGCCAGCGCCAAGGGCAAGTTGCCCTGGCCGGTGGATGGCCAGCTGGTCGCGCGGTATGGCACTCCGCGAGGCGGCGACGCTCGAACCAAGTGGGATGGTGTGCTGATCGGCGCCCGCGTCGGCACCCAGGTTCGCGCGGTGCATGGCGGCCGGGTGGTTTTCGCCGATTGGCTGCGTGGCGCCGGGTTGCTGGTGATCCTCGATCACGGCAACGGATATCTGAGCCTGTACGGCCACAACCAGAGCTTGCTCCGCGACGCGGGAGACATCGTCGAGGCCGGCGATCCGATCGCGACCGTGGGCAACAGCGGCGGACAGGAAGCTGCCGCCCTGTATTTCGCCATTCGCCAGCAGGGTCGCCCGAGCGATCCCGCACAATGGTGTCGCGCGCAAGGATAGGCCTCCTGGCCGCAAGCGCACCCCCTCTTATCTGGAGTCAGACATGCTGCACCTGCGCCGTTTCGCCCAACCCTCCACCCTAGCCCTGGCGGTCATGCTGGGGTTGCACGGTAGCGCCTGGGCTCAGGAGCCGCCAGCCGATACGGAACCGACCTCCATCGAGGCTCAGGATCCGGCCCGCAAGGCGCCGCTGCCACTGGACGAACTGCGCACCTTCGTCGAAGTTCTCGACCGGATCAAGGCGGCATACGTCGAGCCGGTCGATGATAAGACCCTGCTGGAAAACGCCATCAAGGGCATGCTCAGCAACCTCGACCCGCATTCGGCCTACCTCGAACCCGAGGCTTTCGCCGACCTTCAGGAGAGCACCAGCGGCGAGTTCGGCGGGCTGGGCATCGAGGTCGGGATCGAGGATGGCTTCATCAAGGTGGTTTCGCCGATCGACGACACACCGGCCTCGAAAGCCGGCATCGAGGCCGGCGACCTGATCGTCAAGATCGACGGCAAGCCCACCAAGGGCATGTCCATGATGGACGCAGTGAACCTGATGCGCGGCAAACCGGGCACTGACATTTCGCTGTCGTTGGTGCGCGAAGGCGGCAAGCCGTTCGACGTCAAGCTGACCCGCGCGGTGATCAAGGTCAACAGCGTCAAGAGCCAAATGCTGGAGCCGGGCTACGGCTACCTGCGGGTCACGCAGTTCCAGATGAACACGGGCGAGGAAGTTGGCAAGGCGCTGGCGGCGCTGCGCAAGAACAACGGCAACAAGCTCAACGGCCTGGTACTCGACCTGCGTAACAACCCCGGCGGTGTGCTGCAGGCGGCCGTTGAGGTTTCTGATCACTTCCTGACCAAGGGTCTGATCGTCTACACCAAGGGCCGCATCGCCAATTCCGAGCTGCGCTTCAATGCCGACCCGGCCGATGCCAGCGAAGGCGTACCACTGGTCGTACTGATCAACGGCGGCAGCGCCTCGGCCTCCGAGATCGTCGCCGGCGCGCTGCAAGACCAGAAGCGTGGCGTCGTGATGGGCACCGACAGCTTCGGCAAAGGCTCCGTACAAACCGTACTGCCGCTGAACAATGACCGCGCCCTGAAACTCACCACCGCGCTGTACTTCACCCCCAAGGGGCGCTCGATCCAGGCGCAGGGCATCGAACCGGACATCGAGGTCGCTCGCGCCAAGCTGACCCGCGAACAGGCTGCCGAAGGCATCCGCGAGGCGGACCTCGCCGGCCACCTGGGCAACGGTAATGGCGGCCCGGACCGCCCCAGCAGCACGCAGATTGTCAGCGACTCGGAGCGGCCGCAGGACGATGACTTCCAGCTAGGACAGGCGCTCAACCTGCTCAAGGGACTGAACCTGACCCGCGGTCAGTAAGCGATGCGCTGGGCAGCGCTGCTGTCGCTGGCGGTCTTGGTCCCCTGGATGCACGCCACGGCGGCGCCTGTCGCCGAAGGCGTGCGAATCGAGGGCTCGGAACCCCCCGAGCACATCCGTGCCAGCCGCCCAAGGCTGGCGCTGGTCATCGACGACCTTGGGCAAAACCCCCATCGCGATCAACGGGTGCTGCAGTTGCCCGGGCCCGTTGCGCTGGCCATTCTGCCCGGCACCCCGCATGCCACCTCGCTCGCCAACAAGGCCAACAGCGCGGGCAAGACCGTCATGCTTCACCTGCCCATGGCGCCGGCAGGTGGCCCCTATGCCTGGCGCCCCGGCTTGGCTGACGAGGAATTGCAACGGCGCCTGGACGAAGCCCTGCAGGCCGTGCCGCACGCCAGCGGTCTGAACAATCATATGGGCAGCGAGATGACCGGCCGTCCGTCAGCCATGCTGGCATTGATGAGCGAGCTGCAGAGGCGCCACCTGTTTTTCCTCGACAGCCGCACCAATGCACGCACCGTCGCCGCGGCGTCGGCGCAACGGGTAGGCCTGGCGAGCCTGTCCCGTGACATCTTTCTCGATGACGACCCCAGCCCAGCGGCAGTCGCTTTACAGTTTCAACGGGCCCTGGCGCTGGCGCGACAGCAGGGATCGGTGGTCATCATTGGCCATCCCCACCCCAGCACCCTGGCACTGCTCGAGCGAGAGCTGCCCCGCCTGGAAGCGGCCGGCATCGACTGGGTCGATATCGGTCAGATGATTGCCACCCGCTCAAATCGCGCCATGGCGGCGCATGGGCGCAACGGCATCTATCGCTGAACGGCCGTCAGCCCAACCGCCGATCGGGTCACTACAGGTAGCGCCGCAGGATGGCGTCAATCGAGCCATCGCTCTTCATGTCGTTCAGCGCCTTCTGCAGGCGATTCACGACCTCGTCCGGCGTTTGCTTGTTTAGCGCAAGAAACAGCTGCGCGTCGTTGAAGCGCAATACGGTGGTCAGGCCGCTGACACCCTCCTGCTTGGCCAGATACGGCCCAACCGGATCGGTAGTCGCCCAGAGGTCGATCTGCCCCTTGAGCAGCTTGCTGACGTTTTCCTGATCGCGCAGCGAATTGACCGGCTCGAAGCCCTTGCCTTCCAGATGCTGGCTGACCGCATCGTTGCGGTAGGCGCCGATGCGGTACTGCCTGGCCTCCTCGAGCGAGGTCAGGCGCAGCGAGCTGCCCGGCGGCGCGAGCAGTACCCAGCCGGTGCTTGCCAGCGGCCCGACCCACTTGAACAGTGGCTCACGCTCCGGCGTGTAGGTAGTGGAGAACAACGCCTGATCATGGTGCTCCAGGACCTGGTTGTAGATGCGATCCCAGGGAAAGCGCAACGTAAGGCTGTAGTTAACGCCGGCGCGCTTGAACATTTCCCGGACGATGTCAGCGTTGATGCCGCTGATATTGCGGTCGGCTGCGTAGTTCTTGCCATCGGCCGCCATGTTGAAGGGTGGGAAATTCTCGGTCAGGACGACGAGCTTGTAGTCCTCAGGCACTGCGGCCCTGGCCGAGCCGACCGCCAGTATGAACAGCACCGCCACAAACAAACGCCTCATCGAATGCACTCCCTTTTGGTCGAACACGCCACCGCCCCTGCTACTGGACAGGCACAACGCCAGCATTCCTCCAAAAGGTTTAGCAAGTTGTGAACCAGACGCCCATGTACAAACGGGAAAATGAGAAGCAGCTCACAGCCACGCGATCGTTTCGCTACTACGCAGCGACGACGAGCCGAAATGGCGATGAGCCAAGGCGAGCTGCGGGCGGCACCGCAATGCCGTAGGCCCATCGGGAATGGGTGGCGCCCCGCAATGGGGCGAAGAATGAAGGCGATGCCCGCTAAGGGCGCCTTCGATCAGAGGTCGCAGCCGGTGACGTCTCCATCACTGACGGCGTGCCATCGACTGCCATCTGGGAAGGCAGCAAGCTGGAAGGCAGATAAGGTCTCGGCGAGCAGGTGGTTCTGTTGCAGTTACAGCTGAGTTACCACAGCGTTCAGCGATAGACCGCGCAAGCAGGACAAACATCGCCTGAAGGCAACAGCCGCATGACGCGGCTGGGCGTTCCTGTTAGTACGGCCCGCCCCGGCGAGCTTCAGCGCATGACGATACCGCAGCTGGCCAGATAGGCTTTGGCCTCGGGCACGGTGTATTCACCGAAATGGAAAATGCTCGCCGCCAGCACGGCATCGGCCTTGCCTTCGAGGATGCCGTCGGCCAGATGCTGCAGGTTGCCGACCCCACCCGAGGCGATCACCGGGATGTGCACCGCCTCGCTGATGGCGCGGGTCACGCCAAGGTCGTAGCCACTCTTCACGCCATCCTGATCCATGCTGGTGAGGAGGATTTCGCCCGCGCCCAGCGCTTCCATCTTCTGCGCCCAGAGCACCGCATCGAGCCCGGTGGGCTTGCGCCCGCCATGGGTGAATATCTCCCATCGTGGCGCCTCGCCCGGCTTCGATACACGCTTGGCGTCGATCGCCACGACGATGCACTGCGAGCCGAAACGCTCGGCCGCCTCGCCGACGAACTCCGGCGTGAAGACCGCCGCGGTGTTGATCGAGACCTTGTCGGCCCCTGCGTTGAGCAGGTTGCGGATGTCCTGCACGGTGCGCACGCCACCGCCCACGGTCAGCGGGATGAACACCTGGCTGGCCATGCGCTCGACGGTGTGCAACGTGGTGTCGCGATTATCGACGCTGGCGGTGATGTCGAGAAAGGTGATCTCGTCAGCACCCTGCTCGTCATAGCGACGCGCGATCTCCACCGGGTCACCGGCGTCTCGGATGTTCTCGAACTGAACACCCTTGACCACACGGCCGTTGTCCACGTCCAGGCAGGGAATGATGCGTTTGGCGAGGGCCATGCAGGCCTCCTACTCTGTAAAGCCGCTGGAGGCTCGAGGCTGCAGGCTGGACGTAAGCGCAACGCGGCTATCGTCCGGCTTTCAGCCTCTCGCGATTTATTCGTCTTTGAACTTCAGATCGCAGAGCGCCTGCGCTTCGGCGACGTCGAGGGTGCCCTCGTAGATCGCCCGACCCGTGATCGCGCCGACGATGCCGGGCGTGTTGGTATCGAGCAGCTTCTGAATGTCGCCGATATTATGGATACCACCGGAGGCGATCACCGGGATGCGGCTGGCATTGGCCAGCGCGACGGTGGCCTCGACATTGCAGCCCTGCATCATGCCGTCCTTGGCGATGTCCGTGTAGACGATCGCCGAGACGCCATCGGCCTCGAAACGGCGCGCCAGGTCCACGACCTGCACACCACTGACTTCAGCCCAGCCATCGGTCGCGACGAAGCCGTCCTTCGCATCCAGGCCGACGATGACCTTGCCGGGAAAGGCCTTGCACGCTTCGCTGACGAACTCCGGTTGCTTGACCGCCTTGGTGCCGATGATCACGTAGCTGACGCCGGCGCGCACGTAGTGCTCGATGGTTTCCAGGGTACGGATGCCGCCACCGATCTGGATTGGCAGATCCGGGTAACGCTTGGCGATAGCGGTGACCACCTCGCCGTTGACCGGCTGACCCTCGAAGGCACCATTGAGATCGACCAGGTGCAAACGGCGACAGCCGGCCTCGACCCAGCGCGCAGCCATGGCGACCGGGTCGTCGGAAAACACCGTGGCGTCGTCCATGAGGCCCTGGCGCAAACGCACGCAGGCGCCGTCTTTCAAATCAATCGCTGGAATTATCAGCATTGCTATTTCCTTCGGAAAAAGAGCCTGAAGCCTGAAGCGCAACGGATTCCAGCTTTCAGCTCAGGGCTTGGGCTCAGTTACTTACCACCGGCCATCCCACGCCGCGAAGTTCTGCAGCAGTTGCAGACCATGGGTGTGGCTCTTTTCGGGGTGGAACTGAACGGCGAAACGCGAGCCGTCGGCCAGCGCGGCAGCGAAGTCTTTGCCGTAGTGACCGCGGCCAACGACCTGGCGCGGCTGTGCCGCTTCGACGTAGAAGCTGTGCACGAAATAGAAGCGCCCGTCGGCCGGGATGTTGTGCCACAACGGATGAGCCACGACGTGCTCGACCTCGTTCCAGCCCATGTGTGGCACCTTGAGGCGCTCGCCGTTTTCTTCCAGGTCCTTGCCAAAGTAACGGACCTGGCCGGGAAACAGACCAATGCAGTCGACGCCGCCGTTCTCTTCGCTGCGCTCCATCAAGGCCTGCATGCCGACGCAGATCCCGAGGAACGGTCGATCGACGCTGACCTCGTGGACCAGCTTGTCGAAACCCAGACGACGAATCTCGGCCATGCAATCGCGGATCGCCCCCACCCCGGGAAAGACCACGCGATCGGCCTCGCGAATGACCTGTTCATCACTGGTAACCAGCACGCGGCCCGCGCCAACGTGCTCGAGCGCCTTGGCGACCGAGTGCAGGTTGCCCATGCCGTAATCGATGACAGCGACGGTCTGCATTACAGACAACCCTTGGTCGAGGGCATCTGCCCGGCCATGCGCTCGTCCAGTGTCACGGCCATGCGCAGCGCGCGGCCGAAGGCCTTGAACACGGTCTCGATCTGGTGGTGGGTGTTGTGCCCGCGCAGGTTGTCGATATGCAGGGTGACCTGGGCATGGTTGACGAAGCCCTGGAAAAACTCCTGGAACAGGTCGACATCGAAACCGCCTACGGTAGCGCGGGTATAGGGCACGTGCATCTGCAGACCCGGGCGGCCGGAGAAATCGATCACGACCCGCGACAGCGCCTCGTCCAGCGGCACGTAGGCGTGTCCATAGCGGGTCATGCCCTTCTTGTCACCGACGGCCTTGGCAAAGGCCTGGCCGAGCGTGATGCCGACGTCCTCCACGGTGTGGTGGTCATCGATGTGCAGATCGCCCTGGCATTCGATGTCCAGGTCGATCAGACCATGACGCGATATCTGGTCGAGCATGTGCTCGAGGAACGGCACGCCGATGGCGAACCGGCCCTTGCCGGTGCCGTCGAGGTTGATCGTCACCTTGACCTGGGTTTCCAGGGTGTTGCGCTCTACGCAAGCCGTACGTTCGGACATCAACAGCTCCGCTGATCGTGGGGCGAAAAAGGCACGCATTATAGGCCCAAACCCTGCCCCTGGGATACGCGCCCGGCGATGGACTGCATTTTGCAGGCAACCGGTGAACGCGAACCCGAGGGCTGATCATGCACGGACGAAAGATGCCGGCGACGCTACGGTTCATGCTTGCCGCACGGCGCAGCGAATTGCTGGGCCTGGAGGACCTCACCACCACCTGCGAGCTGGTCACGCGCCTGAGCCGTCTGATCCATGCGCTGCAGAAGGAACGCGGCTACTCGAATGTCTACCTGAGCGGCGGCGCCTCGAAGCATGCCGGCCAGCTGGACAGCCTCAGCCTCGAGGCTGACGCCCTGCACCTCCAGGTCTCACAGGCGCTGGAAAAGATCGAACAGGACGCCAGCGGCGCGGACAAGACCCGCCTGTTCACCCGCATCGCCTACGCGCTGCACGCCCTGGATGATTTGCCCCGCCTGCGACGACGCGTTCGCGATCACGACATTGGCATGCAAGCGGCCACCCACGCCATGACCCGTCTGATTGGCGGCCTGCTGGCGGTGATCTTCGAGGCTGCCGACACCGCCAGCAACCCGGAAGTGACGCGCAGCCTGGTGGCGCTGTTCAATTTCATGCAGGGCAAGGAACTGGCTGGCCAGGAGCGCGCCCTTGGCGTGCACGGTTTCGCCAGCGGCTGCTTCAGCGAGCAGATGCTGGTGCAGTGGGAACAGGTACTGGACCACCAGGCACGCTGTTCCAGACATTTTCGCGCTGCGCCTGCCCGGCGGCTCTCGCGCTCTGGCACGCCCTGAGCAACAGCGAGGCCCAGGCGCAGGCGTATCGCCTGCGGGACGTCGTGCGACGCGCCCATGCCGGCGCACCGGTGGACGCTTCACTCTGTGATATCTGGTTCGAGCTGCAGACGGCACGCATCGACGCAATGAAAACCGTCGAGGCCCGCCTGGAGCTTGATCTGCAAGAGCGCTGCCAGCAGAGCATCGCATGCATACGCCGCGACCTGCACGACCACCGTCGCCTGCTGGACGACCTGGTCGACATGCACGCCGCCATGGAACAGACAAAGCTGTTCACGGTACAGCGCAATGACCCGCAGCACGACGGCATGACCACCCTGGTGTCCCGCACGACCCTCGAACTGCTGCAAGCGCAGACCCAACGCCTGCAGGAAACCCAGCAGCAATTGCGCGAGGCCCGGCAGTCCCTGGACGAACGCCGGCTGATCGAACAGGCCAAGCAGCTGCTGATCCATCGACACAAGCTCGACGAAGGCGAGGCCTACGCCATGCTGCGGCAGTCAGCCATGCGCCACAGCCAATGCATCGAGGATGTCGCACGACGCCTGCTGGCAACCGCGGGTCGGGTCCAGGCACAGCGTTAGCGATCAAGCGGCGTCATTCAGGGGCCATCGTGCGATCGTGCGACAGCAGGGTTATGCTTGCGCATCACTCGAACAGGTGCCCGGCCCTATGCCCGTCTATGTCGAAACCCTTACCGACCCCAGCCCGCAGGATCGCATCGACCTGGCGAAGATCTACGCCGACGCGCCGAACTGGTTACTCGCCCCGCACGCTGACGCCGACGCGCTGATCACCCACGCCGTGGCCGATGGCAGCCTGATCGCCGGCCGCTTCAATGACCGCCTCCTGGGCGCGGCGCTGCTGCGCCAGGGCGGCGACCATTGGCAGCTTTCGCACCTGTGCGTGCGCAAGGTCACGCGTCGCCGCGGCGTTGGCCGCCGTCTGCTCGAAGAGAGCCAGCGCCTGGCGGGTGAGGCCGGCAAACCCCTGCGTCTGGCCGCCCCGGCTGGGCAGCTCGATGCTCAGGCGCTGGCCGCCCGCACGCACCTGCCGCTGGACCGGCTATAGGCCACCGCCAACGCGCCATCGCATCGCCGGAACCGCCGCCTTGCCGACGACTCCAACACGCACCGCGCCGCCCGGCCAAGCTGCGGCGCTATACTCGCTGCCTTTCAGAACGCCAAACACAAGGACTCGTCCATGAAAGCGCTCGGCAAGATCCTGGGCCTGGTAATCCTCGGGTTGCTGCTGCTCCTCGTCGCGTTGGGCTTCGCGCTCACCCACCTGTTCGATCCCAACGACTACAAGGATGAAATCCGCGAACTGGCCCGTGACAAGGCCGGCCTCGAACTGAACATCGCGGGCGATATCGGCTGGAGCCTGTTTCCCTGGCTCGGCCTTGAGCTGCACGAAACCACCCTCGCCAGCGTCGAGACGCCCGACCAGCCCTTCGCCGACCTGCGCATGCTCGGCCTGTCGGTCCGTGTGATGCCGCTGCTGCGCCGCGAGGTGCAGATGAGCGACATCACCGTGAACGGCTTGAACCTGATGCTCGCGCGCGACGAACAGGGCCGCGGCAACTGGGAAGGGATCGGCCGCTCCGCCGTCGCCAACGAGCCGGAGCAGGCGCCGAGCAACGAGCCAGCCGAAGCACCCGCCGAGACAGCCGAAACATCGGACGCACGCCCACTGCGCCTGGATATCGACAGCCTGACCGTGACCGACGCCCGTGTCGCCTACCACGATGCCCGCACCGGTCAGCAGCTCAGCGCCGAAGGCATCGAGCTGACCACCGGCGCCATCCGCGAAGGCAGCCCCATCCCGCTCAAGCTCAATGCCTTCTTCGGCAGCAACAAGCCGGTCATGCGCGCGCGCACCGAACTGCAGGGCACGTTGCGCTTCGACAACCGCCTGCAGCGCTACCAGCTCGAAGACATGCGCCTGAGCGGCGAAGCCTCGGGTGAGCCGCTGCAGGGCAAGACGCTCAACTTCAGCGCACAGGGCCAGCTGCTCGCCGACCTCGCCGCCGACGTCGCCGAATGGACCAGCCTCAAGTTCACCGCCAACCAGGTGCGCGGGCTCGGCGAGCTCAAGGCCCGAGACCTGCAGGACCAGCTCAAGGTCGCCGGCACCCTGTCGATCGCGGCCTTCAACCTGCGCGAGTTCCTCGAAGGCATTGGCCAGCCGTTACCGGCGATGGCCGACGGCACTGCCCTGAGCAAGGCCGAGCTGGTCACCCGCGTTGCCGCGACGCCGACCAGCCTCATGCTGGAAGAAATGGACCTGCAGCTCGACGACAGTCGCTTCACCGGCCAGGCCGGTATCAGCGATTTTGCGCGCCAGGCCGTGCGCCTCGACCTCAAGGGCGACCGGCTGAACCTCGATCGCTACCTGCCGCCCACGGCGCCGGACGATTCGGCCGGCGCCGCCCGGCGCAGCGAAGTCGAGGCCACCGAGGCGGTCGTGGTCGGCAGCGGCACCACACCGCTGCCCGACAAACCCACGCAGCACGCCTGGAGCGAATCCCGGGTGCTGCCCATCGACACGCTGCGACGGCTGGATACGCGGCTGAACCTGAGCGTGGCCAACCTCACCGCAAAGAAGCTGCCGTTGGAAAATGTGACCCTCAGCGCCCGCAGCGCCGGCGGCCAACTGACGCTCGAGACACTGCGCGCCGACCTGTATAACGGCCGTGTCGAAGGCTCGGCGAAGCTTGACGTGCGCCAGGCCCTGCCACAGCTCAACCTGCAGAGCCGCCTGGTCCACGTTCCTGTCGAGCGTCTGCTGCAAAGCCTCGACGAGAAGGTGACCGTCAAGGGGCTGGTCAATCTGGACGGAGACTTCCGCACCCAGGGCAACAGTCAGAAAGACTGGATCGACAATCTCAACGGCAAGGCCGGTTTCATCATCGATAACGGCGTGCTCGTCGACGCCAACCTCGAGCAGCAGGTCTGCCGCGCCATCGCCACCCTGAACCGCAAGGCGCTCAGCGGCGAACCCCGCGGCAAGGACACCCCGTTCCGTGAACTCAGGGGCAACCTGGTCGTCAGCAACGGCGTTGCCAGCAACCGTGATCTCAAGGCAAGCATTCCGGGTCTGACGGTCAACGGCGAAGGCGACATCGACCTGCGCGTGCTGGGTATGGACTACCGTGTCGGTATCCTCGTCGAAGGCGACAAGGGCGCCATGCCCGATCCGGCATGCGAAGTGAACGAACGCTACGTCGGCATCGAATGGCCACTGCGCTGCCGCGGTCCGCTGGAGCTGGGTGCCAAGGCATGTCGCTTCGACAATGACCGCCTGGGCAAGATCGCCGCGCGGCTCGCTGGCGAGAAACTCAACCAGACGATCGAAGAAAAGCTCGGCGACAAGGTCAGTCCGGAGCTGAAAGACGCCCTCAAGGGCCTGTTCAACCGATGATCGCCGAACCCATGAGCCCCGAGCAGTTCAGCGATGCCATCCTCGATTGGTACGACCGTCACGGCCGCAAGGACCTGCCCTGGCAGCGAGGCATCACGCCCTACCGTGTCTGGGTCTCGGAGATCATGCTGCAACAGACCCAGGTCAGTACCGTGCTCGGCTATTTCGACCGCTTCATGCAGGCGCTGCCGACCGTCCAGGCGCTCGCCGCCGCGCCGGAAGACGAAGTGCTCCACCTGTGGACCGGGCTCGGCTATTACAGCCGCGCGCGCAACCTGCACAAGACTGCCCAGCTGGTCGTTGCCGAGCATGGCGGCGAGTTTCCAAGAGACGTCGAGCAACTGGCCGAACTGCCCGGCATCGGTCGCTCGACCGCCGGCGCGATCGCCAGCCTCAGCATGGACCTGCGCGCGCCCATCCTCGATGGCAACGTCAAGCGCGTCCTGGCCCGATACGTGGCACAGCCGGGCTACCCCGGCGAGCCGAAGGTCGCCCGGCAGCTCTGGGACGTGGCCGAGCGTTTCACACCACACCGACGCGTCAATCATTACACCCAGGCGATGATGGATCTGGGCGCGACGCTCTGCACACGGAGCAAACCGAGCTGCCTGCTCTGCCCGCTGCGCTCGGGCTGTCGCGCCCATCTGCTGGGCCGCGAGACGGATTTTCCCGTGCCGAAACCACGCAAGGCGTTGCCACAGAAGCGCACGCTGATGCCGCTGCTGGCCAACCGGGACGGCGCCATCTTGCTCTACCGCCGCCCGTCCACCGGTCTGTGGGGCGGTCTCTGGAGCCTGCCCGAGCTCGACGAGCTGAGCGCCCTCGGCACGCTCGCCGAGCGCCACGCCCTGCGCCTGCAGGAACCTCAGCAATTGCCTGAACTCACCCATACCTTCAGCCATTTCCAGCTCGCTATCGAGCCCTGGCTGGTCCGTGTCGAGAGCGCCGCCGATGCCGTGGCCGAGCCCGACTGGCTCTGGTATAACCTCGCCACCCCGCCGCGGCTGGGGCTCGCCGCCCCGGTAAAGACGCTGCTCAAGCGCGCCGCCGCCGAACTGAATGCAGGAGAGATGTCATGACCCGCACCGTGAACTGCCGCAAGTACAAAGAAGAACTCCCCGGTCTGGACCGCCCGCCCTACCCCGGGCCAAAAGGCGAGGACATTTACAACAACGTCTCGAAACAGGCCTGGGAAGACTGGCAGAAGCACCAGACCATGCTCATCAACGAGCGGCGTTTGAACATGATGAACGCCGAGGACCGCAAGTTCCTGCAGGCTGAAATGGACAAGTTCCTCTCCGGCGAGGACTACGCCCAGGCCGAAGGCTACGTACCGCCGAGCGAGTGATGGCATCGGCGGATGACCAGAACGGGCCCGGATTCGCTAAGCGCCCGTTCTGGCTAAATATTTTCCCGGCCGCGCTTGACAGGCAAAAGCCAAATCCGTCTAATAGCGCCCCGTTGCCCAGGTAGCTCAGTCGGTAGAGCAGGGGATTGAAAATCCCCGTGTCGGCGGTTCGATTCCGTCCCTGGGCACCACCATTACGTCAAAAAGGCTCACCCAGAAGGGTGGGCCTTTTTGCTTTGGGGCGATCCATTGCTGCGCGCCGGCATATAGCCGGTAGGCAGACAAACGCTGGTAGCCCTGGCGGGCCTGGAGAAGATGATGCTGCCGAAAAAAAACCAACCCCCAGCCTACTTCACGCGCCACGGGGAGACCTTCATTGGCGACTCGAGAGATTTATTGGCGGCTCAGCCAGATGGTAGCGTCAACCTCGTGATGACCAGCCCGCCTTTCGCACTACAGCGGCAGAAGGAGTACGGGAACCTAGCAGAAAGAGAATATGTGGACTGGTTTCTAGGGTTTGCCAAGATAGTTCATCAAAAGCTACGCGATGACGGTAGCTTTGTTGTGGACTTTGGTGGTGCCTATATGAAGGGGACGCCCACACGCAGCCTATACAACTTTCGCGTATTGATCCGAATGATCGACGAACTGGGCTTCCACTTGGCTGAAGAGTTTTACTGGTTTAATCCTTCAAAGCTGCCAAGCCCTATCGAGTGGGTTAACAAGCGAAAGATTCGTGTCAAAGATTCTGTGAACACAGTGTGGTGGTTCAGCAAGACGGAGTGGCCGAAAGCAGATGTGACGAAGGTACTAGCGCCGTATAGTGAAAGAATGAAAAAGCTTATAGAGGACCCAGAGAAATTCTACACACCGAAGATGCGCCCTTCAGGACATGATATTGGCAAAAGCTTCGGAAAGGATAACGGCGGCGCAATTCCTCCGAATCTCATCCAGATCCCCAATACTGAGTCTAATGGCCTATATCTCGCCGGCTGTAAAACGGTAGGAATAAAAGGGCACCCCGCTCGCTTCCCCGCAAAACTGCCAGAGTTTTTTGTCAAAATGCTAACGGACCCTGGCGACCTTGTTGTAGATATCTTTGGCGGCTCCAATACGACCGGCCAGGTTTCCGAAGCAGAAGGACGACGCTGGCTTACTTTTGAAGCCCTACCTGAATACGTCGCCGCCTCATCCTTTCGGTTTTTACCAAAAGGCACTACGCCCGAAAGCATGAAAGATGTTTACAACCAGATAGTGTCCGGAAAATCTGTAGACCTGGAACACTACCGCGCACAAGCCGAACTATCGCTAACTTCATGAAGCTTCTTTTTACCTATGACAATCGAGAGGACGGCGAGGCCGCACTCGCAATATTAGCCGGACCCAAACGACTAGCCAGCGAACGTGATGGGGCAAACACCGTCTATAACTTATTCGGCCAGCCTACTTGGGTTAATTTCTATAAGCTCGGACTGTACGATCTTCAGGAGCTCAGAGACATTGTAGAAGCTCGACGAAAAGGGCTCGTGACCGATGCATCAAGGCATAGCAGCATACTCGAGACTGTGAAGTATGTAGCGAAGCAGAATGCACTGGAGATCCCAGACCATTGGCGGTAATGCATTTTCCCCTGAGTGCTACCTGAGCAAAACCCATACCGGATTCCAGAAATCAGACTTTCGGCACGAGCTGACGCACCAGCCGCCCAGACCTTGGATCTGGGAGATACCCCCGCCGCGCAACATGACCAAGCACATCAGCTAAGTCGATACTGGCAAGATTCACGCCGCTATGCATCGCAGCCCGCAGCACTTCTAGATACACGTGAGACGTGGTAGATCCATCTAGGTTATCGATTGCCTCAACGGCTTTTTGGATTAAGCGCTCCGGCTCAAAGGTATCCACAAGCGCTGTCGCAGGCGCCCCCGTCTTCTTTCGAAAAGTTACGATAAGATCCAAAGTAGCTACACTCTCTCGACCTGAGGCAAGGCCTTTTATGCTTCGTTGACCTTTGTCGAGAACACATATCGATTCTGGTTTCTCGGTGAAACCAGACTCCCAAAAAGCGCGCTGCGCTACGGCCCAAATTTCGCCTTTGCTATTACCGAAAACGACAGAAAGCACTCCGTTCGGCTTCAAAATTCTGCGCGCCTCCCGAAACGCCTCGGTTAGCATTCGCTCATAGCCTAGCTTCGCTTCCTCTCTGTCTGCTTTAGTCCCACCGGTCTTTACCACTGCTTCTAAGTCAACATTGGTGAACGTACCACCTAGCCAACATTCCTGAAATAGATTCATATCCGCGTAGAAAATATTACTTCCGAATGGCGGATCCGTGAATATGTAGTCTACCGACTCACTCGCGATATGGGCCAAATTGGATGCAGACTGGGTAATGTATTTTTGCTTAGCATTTCCAACCACGCCTGTTGCAATGAACTTGTCTGATTTGATCGCCGCCCCTACCTTGCGCGTGAAGAGATCATATACATTCCATTCGTAAAATATAGGTGCAATGTAATATGTTTGATTAGCGGCATTTAAGGGCGCCTTATGGCTCCACTGATAACGCTTTGAAGCACGCGGAAGTATGGCCGTAAATACAAAGAGTAGTTTCTTACGAATCGATTCATCGCCTATCGAATTTATTCGTGTCCACAAGTCGTACAATACAGCAGAGTTTCGCTGTGAAAAAAAAGCGCGAGTGTCAGTAAGACCCCATTTTTCGAGCGCGGATCTCCGGTACATTTCTCGCTCCGGAGAGATTCTCGCGCCCGGGATGAGCCTGCGAAAGTCAGCCCTATCGGCATTAATAAGCTGGTGTAGGTCATACTCCGACACCATCTGCTCCGTTTGCTTACCCTGCTCACCCCATACGACTACTAAGGCGGGCTCCTCTCCCAAAACCTCAGCACCTCGCTTCGCAAATTGATGCCCGCAGGAGGCACACCGAGTCTCGCGACTATCCCAACCTGCAGCCCGAAGTAGCGCGTAGTAGTTGACGACAGCGTCACACGCTTGGCAGCGGTATAAAAACGTCCATACTGTCCGAATACTCTCTACCTCAGCGCCATCAGAGGCACGAATAGTGCGGTAGAAATGCCCTACAGCTTCACGGGACTCGGCCACGATTCGAGCAGCCACGCGAGCTAACTCATCGGACGGAACATCAAGCAAGTACCCTTCGCCAATATGGCGGCCAAGCCTCGATATATCGCTCACGACAGCGTTACGGCCACACATCTTGGCCGCCACAGCAGTCATGCCAGAGCCAGCGAACATGTCAACAACCAAGCCACCAGGCTGGGTGTAAGCCTTGATGAAAGGCATGACCGCGGCAACAGGGACCTTCGTTAGATACCCATGCATGTTATAGACAGGATCTGTTCGTGGCGTGATCAGCAACTCATTGACTGCATTCAAGTGTTACTCCTTGTTTTTTAAGCTTTTTTTTGTACTGATACTGATATGCGACGCTGAATCAGCTCTTGATATAGCCATAGTAGTTCTTGATATAACCAGTACACAAGCACTATGAATTGCTATGGAATGCTCCTGCCAATCACATCAGGAGCGAGTAGATGGACCACTCGAAAGAATTGCTAGAAAGAATCGGTCGCAACATCCGAAAGTTACGTCTCGACAAGGGCTGGACCCAAGAGGCCTTCGCTGAGGCAGCCCAGATCTCCGACAAGGAGGTAACTCACATCGAGACAGGGCGGCGCAACGTTACGATCGAGACGCTAGTCTCGCTAGCCGGCGCCCTTGACGTGACCCCTGGCAGCCTTATGGAGAAAGATTTCACTGAGACAAACCCGGTGGAAACGCTGAACCACATCTTCCAGTACATCCGTGAGTATCAAAATATCGCCAAAGCTTACGGCATAAACGACGTCTTCCAGGACAACGGCGGTAAATTGCTTCAAGTGCTAACAGTCACGGGCCTTCATAACATGCCCGGCCGGGAGGGAAATGACGCTAAAGACGGAGATGGGCGGGAGTATGAACTGAAATCGATTAACGTAAGCCTGACTCGCGGCTTTTCAACCCATCACCACATGAACCCCACAATCATTGCGAAGTACCGAAATGTCGACTGGGTTTTTGCAGTATACGAAGGCATTGAGCTTCGAGAAATCTATCTTCTTACACCTGAACACCTAGAGCCCTTCTACAAAAAATGGGAATCGCAATGGCACGAGAAGGGGGGCAAGGACATTAACAACCCGAAAATCCCTCTCTCTTACGTACGCGCTGCTGGAAAGTTAGTTTATCAGGAACCAGAGAATGGGAAGTTCTATGCTGTGGATATTTGCGAGGTAGTCCGTCAGGCCGAAAAATCACGCCAGGTAAACCCTACCCCTGCAGAAGCTTATCCCGCCTAAGACTGGTTATACGGGACACTTATCGAGAGTGTCCCGACCAAGCGACGACGGCCAAGTTAGGGGGGGGGGGCAGCAGTGGTCAAACTTCACTACAAGGATGACAGTACGTTCTTAAAGTACCTGACTATGTCTTTGGTTGGGGAAGTGGCTGCCATAGAAATGATGAAGGCGTATGGCCACAGTTTTGTATTCGACGGATACGGGGCCGGCACGACTGAGGTATTTAAGGAAGTCTTTCATAAGAGAAAACGAACACCTGACTTGATATGCATCGCCTGCGGACAGAAGCTAGAAGTTAGAGCAAAGAGTAGGCTGAAGATTGCGATGTCACATTCATCGGCACGCCCCTTTGATCGCGAGCTTCGTGCAGAAGATTGGGTTGGTTTTGTGCGGGTGGTATTACGTAGCCCTCATCTGAACGAAACTGACCCCTCAAGTTACCGACCTCCCACGGAAATGTATGTGATTAGCGTAGCCGAGCTTAGCGGGAAAAAAGACGTCGCGATGGCCTCCATACCGAAATCTAAAGAAATGGGACTGGAGAAGTTTCTCGTGTGGCCTACTCTACTGTCCCCGGTAACAGGAAACATCAAGGAGCTGACCCGCGAACCAAGTCGAGTTCACATAGCAGCCGACGGGGGCAATCTAGTTATAGCGAAACCACCTGCAGGCTCATATTTATACAATGGGATAGGGATTGGGAGTCGCGTCACTGCAAAGGAAACCCTGATATGCGGAATCGCTCGGACGCTTCGGTCAAGTGAGCTACGATGCCCAACGCGGGTCCTTGAATAGGCTCTGAAATGCGATGTACGCATTAGGGCGTGGAACACTCTGGTCTGAAGCGAAGCGCCTGCACAGTTTGCGGTTCGGGCGCTCCTATGAACTGACCGTTGATGCCGCTTCATTCGTCCGTTCTAGCAGCTTGATTAACAGCCGCAGTAACGAAATCCGCTACCGCCTGGCTTGCTCGTCGAAGACCACTATCAGCCAAGTGAGCATATCGCTGAGTCATTTGAGCGGAGCTGTGGCCTAGCAATCCTTGGACTTGGTACAACGTGGCACCTGCGTTGACCGCTAAGCTAGCGAACGAATGCCTAAGGTCGTGAATTCGAAGGTGCTCCACGCCTGCCGAATCAAGAATTCGACCGAACGCTTTTCTCGGATTATTGAGCGGCTTGTCGCCGTCCCGGCCAGGAAAGACCCACGACGACTTGCCCCGGCTCGGAAGCGAAGCAAGGAGGTCCTTCACCACCTCGCTGAGCGCTACATAGCGGCCACGGCCCGCTTTGGTTATCGGAAGCCACCACTGGCCAGCGTCTAGGTCTACATGCTCCCAGCGGGCCTGTAGTGCCTCCTCACGGCGCGTCCCGGTTAGCAGCAAGAGCTTCAGCGCAGCGACGGCAGTCTTATTCGCTTCGCCATCCATCGCCTGAAATATGCGCGCTATCTCGTCGCTTGTAAGGAATCGCTGATGCTGGTTCAGCTCCCGAAAGGGCTTGATGCCGGCGGCTGGGTTTTTGTCGATACGCTCCCATTCCACGGCTTTTCGAAAGATTGCGCTTAACAGCGCAAGATGCCGATTGGCGGTGGCGGCGGTGTGACTGGCCTTCATCGAAGCGTGATGCAGCTGGACATCCCTGACGCCGATATCGCATAGACGAAGTGAGCCGAAGCGAGGCTTCAGATGGATACGCACCTTCGATTCATCGTTTCGAAACGATTTCTTGGCCTGGGCGGCGTACGGCGCATATTCGCCATCCCAGAATTCAGCAAATGTCGGCATGGCCTTCATACGATCAACGCGGTCTTGCGGATCGCCGCCTCGGTCGACGACAGCACGCATCTCAAGCGCAATCTTCCGGGCCTCGCTGACCAAAATGGCCGGGAACGTACCGATGCGAGCGCAGCGCTTCCGTCCTCCTACCAGTTGGTAGCGGAAGGCGAAGGACTTGTTGCCGTTGGTACCAACGACTGCGCGGAGGCCGATAACTGTGGCATCCGAATATTCCGCAGATCTTGAGGCGGAGCTGGGGTCATGAGACGGGAGTTGCTTGATCAGACGGTCAGTGAATACGAACTTCTTTAGGGTCATAGGGGCCTCGAATGCCTGAAAAAACAAAGCCGCCACCGGCTTCGGACCGGGGCGGCTTAACAGGGCGGGGGCGATATGCCGAGCCGCTATCGGTTTGTTCAGAAACTCACTTTTTTTGAAAAGTGAGCCGGGGACAATCAGCTACTCACCTCGGCGAAACCCGATGCGAGCGAACAAAAACTCTCTTACCGCTCCACGTCGCCGAAATCCCCGTGTCGCGAGACCGAGCGCGAACCATTCCACGTCTATGAGCTAGACGTAGATGGGGCTACGGTTCGCACCGCGTGTAATGGGAGGACGGGGCCTAACCGCGAGCGGTCCCTTGCCGGTCCCCCAGACCGAAATCGGGCGAAAGCAGCGGTTAAAGGGGTCTTTGAACGCACCGGGACGAGCGAGAGGAACCCACTAGGAAGAGAGAACGTGTGCTCGGCATAGCGCTAGGAGAGTAGGATCTGTATAGGGCTCGTCTGGAACGATGATTACCGCACCGAAGCCGCTGTCGTTGAGAATGTAGACAATCTCGTAACAGCTCCCCCCGCCGGCCCCACCTGGATGGTATTCGAGCCACTCCCAGCGAGGAATGAAGCCCTCCTCGCCGAATACACAATCCTCAAACCAGCTCTCCCTCAGAGCACAACCAGACACCCGTTCAATTTGGTCAATATCGTCACCCCGCTCAGCGATGACGAAGAAACCATGCACGTCTGGATCGTAGGGTTGATCCTCGGAAAGGTTGATCAAGTGCTGCTGAAGCAGCCGTTTGATAAGGCTAGGCGGAAAATCTGTGAGCTGGCGGGGGTCACGAATTACTATCATCGCTTTCCTCGCTCGTTCCGCCGGTCACCGTCGTGAAGGCGTTGGTTATAACTGGATTTTGTCCATCTGCTCCCGATGCCGCACCGGTACTAGCACGGCTTGCTCGGCGAGGCTTGGCGCTCTTCGCGGGGGCAGTGTCGGCAGGTAAGGTGGCGGGCCCTACCACTTTGCCTAGAGCTGGAGCGTACGGCTCGCCCTCCAAGGCAAGTAGCTGTTCTTTCCAACCAGACCAATCATTAATAAGCACATGCTGGTTAGCATTTTCTGCGTCAGGCTCCAGCAGCCCTTCGGCATGAAGCACAGCTACGAGGAAGCCCGCATTGTTGACCGACCGACTAACGAAACATTGCCGAAATTGCTTCGAGGATACGGACCCAGACGCGCCGGAACGCTTAGCTGCGGCCTCAACCTGATCAAAGGGGACAATTTCTTTCGAATACCAACCGCCACCTTGATTGCCGACAAGCACGACGAACAGATCGCAGTGCTTGGCGTCAGTGAGGATTCGGTAACTAACTTTGCCTGTTGCGTATTTGCCAGTCTTGGTGGCCTCGGCATGCTTCAGTGACAAATGGACTATTGCTTCATCCATACATAACTCTCCCTGACAGACGTCGGAAAAGAAAAGCCCCTAAGGCCGGATGGCCTTAGGGGCTAATTATTAACAACGGAACCTCTCGTCAATCGGTGCTAGCCGATCGACACCTTAAGCTTGATGCTGCGCTGGGTAGCTACATAAGCCAGCACGGGAACGAGGACAGCCGCAAGCGGGCTGGTCGAAACAGCGGGTATGGCAGCAAAACGCAATGCCTGGGGCAGAAAGGAAGTAAGCACATAACGCTCCTTGGTGAGATACGTAGTAACCCGAAGGCAACAGCCATCGGCGATGCAGCGGTCGTAGACCAAGAGGAGGATATGTAACTAGGGGGACCAACTATTACGGCAACGGAAGCGAAAGACGGCAGGGTGACAAACTGATCGGTTTTATATGGACCCGCCTTACCGCAAGAGAGACGTAACGACACTCAGAGCTGACTCACCACAGGAAGCAATGGTTTGTCTGTTCCAGGCTCTGTCAGGATGACATGGGCAGCCCGGCCGGGGAGCCGCCACACTCGAACAAGCTGAGCATCCTGGAGGCTACGGAGATTGGCATAGCAAGCGTCACGGGAGATGCTCCACTTGGCTAGGGTTCGACGAGTTAGGGAAACCCCCGCGCTGTTTCTGGTCGCAGCCAACCAAGCAAGCGCGACTGCCAGGTGAAGGGCTTTACCTCGGAGCGCAGCAGCCTGAACCAGCCAATCGAAATGGACGGCCTGAGGCGGGGGGGGCGAAACGACATTAAACGCGGCGGGCATACCAGCTCCAGAAGTGGGTGGGAGACAATCATCTGTTGCGGACAGGGGAGGCTGCGCGCCTCCCCTGTCGTAAAAGCACTGCCAAGCGATGCTTGCGGCAGAGTGCTGTTTACACATACAGTGTCGTGCCCTATCAAAAAGTCTGGCGCGACGCCTAGCTTGACTTGGTCAGATTCGCGCCCATTTACCAATAGCTATCCTAAGCAGACGAAAGGAGGGCGTATGGCATATTCAGCACTCGCGGTTGCGAACGCCTTCATCAGGCGAGCCCAGGAAAATAAGTTACCAGGGCTGACACCAATGAAACTTCAAAAGTTACTTTTTTATGTACAGTCTTGGTACTACAAGTACCGTAACCAGCCACTTTTCGATGATGTATTCACTAGGTGGACTTACGGGCCAGTAATTCCTTCCATATACCATGAGTTCAAGGGATATGGCGCTTCAGAAATTAAGGCGCCAGGCTCAACAATAGTCCCCCGCCCCACCAGGGAAAATCCATTTGCCTACGAAGTAGTAGTGCCAGAAATAAATTGGAATGACGAAGAGGCGGTTAGCTTCATTGATGAAGCGATCAGGGTCTACGGGCCAATTTCAGGCTGGCAGTTGTCACAGATGACCCATCAACCAGGAACAGCTTGGGCTATTAGCGGCCCCCCTGATGGAGGGCCGATTTCCCTACAGACCATGGCTGAAAATATTCACCCGGGGAATGCTTGAACAATGCCAGCAACTCAAGTGCCCTCCTTTACAGTTCCGGAAGGTGCGATCCCAAAGTCACCTGAGGCGGGCATTCCGACTCAATTAGAGGATGTACCGCCTACGTCGGAACTAGGCCGTGAAGATCGAAATAGGATTATTGACGAGCATGTCCAGGATCGGAAAGCCGAGCGAGACTTACGAAAAAAATACGCAGGACTCGCTTTCCGATTCGCAGTCGGTGGCGTGCTCTTCTGGGCTCTTCTTTTGGTCTGGGCGGGCTGCGCTACCTACTATACTACCAACCCCCCTTTCTCGGACAATTTATTGATAGCAATAACCACAGCAACCTCAGTGAACTTGTTTGCTGCGTTTCTGGGTGTAATCAGAGGGCTTTTTCCAGCCAATGGAAAAAAGGAGTAGCTTATGGTTACTCATCCAAGCTTTCGCGCCAAAACATCAACGGAAACGGCCACATGAGCCCGAAAATCTCAGTGCCATAAAAAGGGCATGCCGCTCAAAAGCGGCATGCCCTTCACAAACCCTCTCGTTACTCCGCTTGGATCAAGAACCTTTCTACGTCCATCGAGGGAAACGACTCCTTCAGTAAGGAGATAAGCTTTAGCACCTTTCCCGTCGAGGGTACGAGGTTCTCAGCTAACTTCGCCCGCTTCGCGTTCTTCACCTCAGACGGGCTGGTTGGGTACCCCTCGGAAGTCAACCACGACGCTAGCTCGGAATAGCTCATCGTCGCTTTGATGCCCCACGCCCCCTGAGTATAAGCTCGCAGGAACATCCGACGCATTACCCCGACGCTGCCCTCAGTGCTATACAGAATCGCCAGGCCTCCGGTACTGCTTCGATGGCGATCGCGAGCAATCGTGAATTGGTAGAAGTCACTCCAACTCTCCCAGTCGGAAAGCGTTTTAAGACACCGCTTACGTCTCCATTCGTCAAATATAACCCGAGCGCGCTTCGCCGCCTCAACGGTCGTCCAGGGCACGGTTTCGAATGCCAAATGCTCGCCATAGCCCAACGTTGCCATGACGGGGGAGACGGGGCAGCGCTTGAAGTCGAATTCGAGGTTCAGGCGAACAGGGCGGTCGAAGCGAACCAGATCCAGGTCATCCAGCCATTGCTGGCGCAGACTCACGAAGGGCCTAATCTGGGTCTTATCCTCAGGCGTGCGTCGCATGAACAGGTCAAGCATCCAGCGGTTGTGCTCGCCTTTCGGGACAGGCGGCGATATCCCGGCCTTGGCCAGCACAACAGCGGTATCGCCCTTCTCCATAGGCAACCCTGTTAGTTGCCCGCGAGTCTTCATGGCGACAATCTGCCGGACTTGATGCTTGAGCTCCATCATTTTAGATCCGGGCGCCACGCGCTCGCACAAAGTCTGGAAGCGAGTCGCCATAGGGCCTGAAAGGTCCAGCTCCTCAAAGGTCGCGTCGGTTAGGAAACCGTCAGTAGTAACGCTCAGTACGTTTCGGTGATTGGGGAGGCCGGCAAGTACTTCTGCCAGAACAGCCCGGATAAAACCGGTAGCCATCGCCGCCATAACCTCGTTTGTCAGTACCGAATGAGGCAGCTCAACACTTTTCTCCGTCCGAGTATCGAAAACGTTTTTCGCGTGTAATCCCTGCGCAAGCTTGCCATATAGCCCGTTTCCAATGAGCTTCGCATACTGCTCATCGAGGCTGCCCTTGGGATATCGCGCTCGGAGATCTCTTATGTGGGTTGTGAACGTTTCAAAGATGCGTGTATCGCTTCCCTCTTTCCAAGGGAACACAACGCCATGCTGAATGTGCAAGTCGCACCCAACGGCAAGTGCCGCTTCGATCTCCGGGGCGGTGCAATAGCTCACTCCAGTTAAAGGAAAAATTAAACCATTCCGCTCAGTCTGTACCGGGAGACCAGGGAAACGCGTACCGGCGGGATAGGAAAACCGGACCTTAGCAAAACCTGCCACGTGGCCCGTGAAGTTCTCGACGTCGCAAGTGGTGAACGCGCCGTCGTAATCAATCTGCCTAAGATAGACGAGTCCTGTCGTATATGCCCCTCTAAGATCGAAGTCGTTCCACAGCCCGACAGCGCTGGGCCCAAAAGAGAAGCACTCGTTTCGGCCGCCTAGATAGCAGGAAGAAACGAAAGGAGCATGGATAGCCCTTAGTTGATTTGGGACGGATGTTTTTATCGTCCTAAGCGCATTTCGGTCCCTGTCCCAGATTTGGCTAGTTTGCTCGCGCTTGCCGAATACCGCGTCGAAATCAAATCCAGCCTCGTCTAGGCATTTTCGGAACAACCTGACGGCAAGGCCGCTGCTCGTAGCAGGCAGGCTATCTCTTCCCGTCCAGAGCTTCGCTGCGTCTCGGAGTCGAAGGTAAAACTTCGCCGCAATCTCAGCATCACGTATTGCATATGTCTCAAAGCCAGCTTTGTCCAAAGCGAGATATTTATCCATCCGCTCGATCATGCCGTGAGGAAGCTCAATCTTAGGAAGACCAATCTGCTCGCCCACCATATCCAACGTCGTACCGACCGGAGCATGCCGAGCCATATCGATAAAAGAAACGGAGAGACGACGCAGCACACCGGCTTGGACCATGACGAAGCTTTCCTGGGTCCTTACAGGGACATCAAAAGTCACGTCGGAGCGTACTGAAGCCACACTGCCGCCAACGCTATCTAACTTATTTTTGAACTCGGGTAAGTCAGCGAAGGCAGCTAGGTCCGCTCGAAAAAAGAAGCCACAGGCCACGACCTGGCGAGGCCACTCACGGATTGCCCCAGCATCCATCGCCCCGTCTATCACTTGAGCCAGTAGATGACCTAGACGAAGTCGACCTTCACGGGACTTACCTGCGGTGTAAAAGATTTTGGAGAAATCACCGTCTTCACCGACCAAGAAAAACTGAGCGCTCAGAATGATGTTCCCGTCACCGGCAGGGTCCCGTACCCACTCGCAATCAATGCCAACGGTTACCGAGGGCCCAAGACCGGCAAACGGAATGCTTGGATCACGGGTCGCTTCAGCGATCTGGTGTCGTAGCGTCTGCTCAGACCGCTTCAGCAACGAGTCAGCGTCGAAGTCAATCGGAGCGGTGTAACTCTCTTGCTTGAATTCCCCCTCAACAGCGTTACACCAGTCGATCACGGCCGGCGCGGAGTTCTGGGTCGTCAAAATCGAGCATTCCTGACTCATAACTAATACCTGACAAAGCGAATCGATTGCCGGAACGAAGCCGTTCCGGCGAATAAAGGATGTAATGGTTGTTTATGCGAGTTCTCGCCAGTCAGGCTGAGGCGCAGAACGGAGGTTTAAGACGACGTCGACTAGGGCGTCGCGGATATCGGCAGCCCGCTCGTCATCGGGCTCAGGCAGCCAAGCCATCAACGCACCATCTTTAACGATGACGCCACGACCGGGCACTAATTGAACTGACGTGTTCAAGGAAAAAGGGAAAACGTCGCGATTCGGCAGACGAATCGGTCTTTTATACGTAGCCATACCAACCTCCAGTTAATGGGGAAAGTCGACGAGGAAACACAGCCGCATAAGTGCAGCGTTATCTCTGGGCAAAAGGGCACAGAGCGTCATCGGTATTCGATGTGCTTCGGTCAAGTCGACAACAGCGCAACTGGGAAACTGGACGGATCCAGTTTGCTTAGCCTAAGAACAATGCTCGATAGGCTTCTCGGCGAGACCCGCATTGAGTGCAGGGGCTGGAGGGGGCACAGCTCTGGATGCTGGGACGCTATTAGTCCGCAGGGTAGGTATTCGCTATTAACCTAACGTCAAAGCGATCTGTGGGGCGGGATCCTACATAGCAATCATCGTGTCCGCCAGAGCCAAATGAGAGCTAATAAGCTGGAAGCTTGTGACTAGAGACAACTAAAGAAAGCTTTGTAAATCGACCGTACCGCTAACAGCTCGCCATCTAACGCTACGTACGCGATAGCACGCCTGACCAGGAGCTTCCGAAGCCACCATTTCCTACCGCTGGTCGGGCTAAGCCGGGGAAGGCCAGGAGGGCGCGGATAAAAGCGCTAGCGACACAAAAAATGTCGTCATGAAAAGGTAGTTGCGGGTCGACAAAACACCCCCTTTGGAGACCTTGGATTTCCGACGAACGGTAGCGGTTGCTGCTGTGCTACATAAGGGAATCGCTAGCGAACGGGATAGCAAACAGACATCATTCTGCTTAATGCGCTTGGGCCGCCGCCGCGGCGCACATTTCTAGGTTAGGCAGTCAGAAGCGAATACGCACGGAGTTGAGCATGATAAGGAAGCTGAGGAAGCGCTTTGGGCGGCATGAGGAGCTAGCTAAGTCGACGACGGCCATAGCGGGCCTTACCACCGCTACATCGGTTGCAGTAAGCACCGCGGCGGCAGCCGCCGCACCAACCGGTTTGTCCGCGGCGGCTGTTGCTCTCGGCCTAACCAGCGCACCGTTGATAGTGAGCGTCGCTCCGGTCGTTTGCGGAGTCGCTGCAGTTGCTGGGTCTGTTGCTGGAGCCGTCCGTTTTTATTCGTGGTGTAAGGATCTATCGTCAGAGCCAGACACGATGCTAAGCCAAAGCGATACGAGTCCGGAAAGTCAGCAGAATTAGGGTAGCCCAACAGCTGCCCGATACAGAACCGATCCGGACTTCGCAGCACCCTACAGCAGATCATCGCCTACGAAGATCGGCAGCACGAGGCGACTTCGGAGGTTGAGCAGAGCTAGAGGGAACCAAAGGGCTTCGCGATACGAAACCGATCCTAACGGCGGCTCGTATCGTTTAGCTGCGTTTGCACGAAAGAACACATGCCTAAGCCGGCGCCAGGAGCCATATCCGCACGCCGCGCTTCGCTGCCGACTATCCGAGACGGCGCCGATCAACCTGATTGCTTAGGGTTCTGCAGCGGGTTGCGGAGCCTGCAAGGCGTTGTTCATACGCGAACAGGCTCACAATAGTCTCGGTCTATTGCAACGCACCGACAAACAAATCTTGAACCGCTTCGATGCGCTTGAGCGCAGATTCTACGGCCTCCTCTTGCGCGGCCGTTAGGCGTCCAAACGCTTGCTCTAAATTGCTAACGCCTTGCTCTAGTGTGTCGGCCTCCATGACACACCTTAGAATGCGTAGATACCAAATCTTGTTATGAACTACGTCGATTCCTGCCCGCTCCGCTTGGGTGAGCAGCTGTGAAGTCAGCTCGCCCTGGATCATTGCGTACATGGCCTGCAATTCAACGCTTTGCCAAAGTTGCTCGCTCCCTCTGAGCGCTAAAACGGAAGCGACGTTTTGCGCCAGTAAGTACTGCCCCAGCAGAGCGCCTCGATCCGCATTGGAATTCTGAAGTTGAACATTCACCTCATAGAAAACTTTGCATAGGCAGCCTGTTAGCAGTGACACAGCTTCGCGAGCTTCCGGATTGCTTGTCGCTTCCAATCGAGAAAGGGTATTGCCGATCACCTTTTCAAATGACCGTGAAAGCAGCTCGTCTAAAAAGGTCGGCAGGCACTCTCCTCCGGGCTCCGACTCATCCGTATTGCCGCGAAGTACGCCGACTAGGTCCTTGAGCATGTTTGTCAGCACAAGCACTTCGTTTTCCGTCAATTGATCGAGATACTGAAAATCATAGTCATTGATATAGAGATTTTTAGCCTCACAGCGAATACTTCTGATCTCAGACAAAGGAAACTTGTCGAGTTTTCTGAGCGTGCCCTTAGCCCACAAACACTGCGGTGTAACTACAAGAAAGTCTTTGGCGGTCTGCAAAAAAGTATTGTCAACGATAAGTAACACGTCGTAAGGCTTGATCTGTCCGGCGGATATTTCTAGCACCTTCTTTATCTTAAAAACTTTGATGGAAGGCGCGACCTGAACCTGCTGCGCCAACCGGTGCCTACTAGCCACTGCATTGACAATCTTTAGATGCGGCTGGTGATAGCTGCCCTCGAAGGCGGGAGCAGGCCGTGGCGCAGGGGCCTGCGGCACGTTTAATGAATCGTCTGCGGGCGCCGGAGCGATGATTTGCTCCGTCTGATCCGCGAGTTCGGTGCTGGCCACCTGTTGCGAAGCAACTGCTGCCATTGGCTGCGCTGCGTCATCAGCGGCAGGCTTCATGAGAGCCGCAATATTCGTCATTAACTGCAGCAATTCTTTTGGCTTCATGTCACACCCGGACATTCCGAGCGCACACCCGCCACCCAACAGAAGGTCAAACCCTTTCGTACTCCGGGCATCCGCAGATGATTCAAACTCTTCCCAAGACATACATGTTTTAGCGGATGTCGTGGTCCAGTCGTTCTTCCAGAATAGACCTTCGGAGGTAAACGCAAGTCCATTTTTGGCAGAGCCGAAAACCGTCGTATCGACAATCGCGAACACCTTTGCAGAGGGCGGTATGCCATAACAGGCATAAGCGTTATCAGATTTCTTGCGAGGTATGTCGGGACTAATGTATAGCCCCTTCGTAGGTGAGGCTTGCAATGCGTCGAGTAACAGCTTTTCCATGAGTTCGGTCCCTTAAGGAGCTCCGTCCGCGGTTTCGGCGCACGGAATTAGTTGCGTTTTGCGGGCGAGTGTGTCAACCGTTCGTTTCAGTGCCGACCGCGATCTCAGGTGCTGTCAGCGCAAGGCGCTGCGCCTGAACGGCCTCAAGTTTTTTTATGATGGTTTCGCGGTGGCGCAGCGAATGCTCATGCAGGGCGGTTCTAGGCACCACCAGCCGCACGGGTGTGGGCAGCAGCTCAAAGGCTTTGTCCACAGCCCAGACGAACGTTGCGTCATCGTTCAGGCGGTCGTGTGCTACTGCGAGCAAGCCTTCGACCAACACTCTTTCAATCGTGGGCCAATAGGCTTCGATGCGCCCGATGACAGGAGTCGTGCTCGCGTCTACCGATTCCAGCACGACATCTTTTGCGTTCGCCACTTTGTCGGTGACACCATCCTTCAACGTGACAACCTTGTCCGCGACAGAGCCGCCCAAAGCCTTTGCCTTGCCAACCAATGAACCGAACATTGCCGTCTTCCAAACCCCAGATGATCCTTTTCATATCGGATCCAGCGCTGATTACTTGAGATCAAATCGTATGAAATCACGAACCTAATCTGGGTCAGCTAGATAAGTGCTGTCGGGTTGAGCACAGCTAAGCAGTACTTGGAGCCGTCGTGTAGCGGCTTACCTCGCGGGCCATCCGATCCGAAACCGATCTTATGCTCTCACTATCGGCCCTCGGCGCTTCTAGAAGCAGGCACCGAAGGTCGCACCATCTCTAAGATTGCGGCTTGAATACAGACTCTTTCCTGCCGGTCTATTGCTGTTTTTTTCCGGAAGGGAAACACAAAGGGCGTTCACCGCGCCGGCCAACTGGTCGTCGGGCGAGGCTTACCGCACCTACCGTAGGCCGACCATGCCTTGGCTAGGCATGGTCGATTGGGGTTTGATCGGGCCGGGACGAGCGAGCCCTAAGCTGCCTAGCATTGCCCGTCGAAGCTCAGTAAAAACTTGCCCAATTTCCAAGCCCTGCGTCTTGAAAATCCCCGTGTCGGCGGTTCGATTCCGTCCCTGGGCACCACTCATTTCGTTTCGAGTGGTGCATCCTCCGAAACACCAGAAACCGGCCATGAGCCGGTTTTTTGTTGCCTGCGATTTTGCCCACAGCCGCAGCCCCATCTGAGACACAGCTCCCTGCCCCTCGCCGACCAGACTGCTAACCTCGCGCCTCGCTTCGCCGGAGGTTCACATGCTGCGTTACTTGCTTGCCGTCCTGCTTGCCACGGCTCTGCCCGCTTCGGCGGAGTCGATCGACTGCCGCGTCATAGGGATCGCGGGCGGTGACATCTTCGCGTGCCTGACGGCCAAACAGGAGCGGGTGCGGGTTCGAATGGCGGAGATCGACGCACCGGAGGCTCGCCAGGTATACGGATTGGAGGCGCAGCACGCCCTGTCTGGGTACATCTTCGGCAAGGATGTCACCCTTGTGGTGCAGGGGCATGATCGCCACGGTCGGACACTGGCGCGCGTCAGAGCAGGCGACACGGACGTAAACGCCGAAATGGTCCGGTCCGGGGCCGCTTGGGCCGATCCCGATTACATGACCGATCGAAATCTGCGGGCTCTCGAAGCGGTAGCCCGCGAATTCAAGCGCGGCCTCTGGGCGCTGCCCAAGCCGGACAGGCAACCCCCCTGGCAATGGCGCGAGGCCAGGCGCTGAACACTTACGCATCGGCTGGCTGCACGTCCAGCAGATGCCTCGACACCACGCAAATTTAATGAAAACAATTTGCATTTAGTTTAACGTCACGCTCCCCAACAATACCAAGACCGGGAGCACCTACGTGTTACGCAAAAGTTGTCTGTGCCTGTCCGTTTCCCTGGCCACCCTGAGCCTTGTGTCCCCGCCGACAGTGGCCGAACCGGCGACCGAACTCGAGACGGTGACCATCAGCGCCACCCGCGCCCAGAGCGAAGCGGGCAAGACACCCCAGAAGATCACCGTCATCGACCGAGAGCAAATCGAGCAACAGCTGGCGATTACGTCCGACCATGGCGCGGTGCTGAGCAACCTGATCCCGTCCTATTCGCCAAGCCGGCAGAAGATGAGCAGCGCCGGTGAAACCTTCCGTGGTCGTTCAGCGCTGATCCTCATTGACGGCGTGCCGCAGTCGACGCCCCTTCGCGACAGCCAGCGCGATGGCTATGTCATTGACCTGTCGATGGTCGAGCGCATCGAGGTGATCCACGGCGCCAGTGCCGAACACGGCCTGGGCGCGACCGGCGGGATCATCAACTACGTCACGCGGCGCCCCGCAAGTGGCACGCTGCGCCAGCATGCCGGGGCCAGTCTGACCACCCCCATCGACTATGAATCCGAAGGCCTGGGCTACAAGCTGGATTACCGCGTCGAAGGCACCGAAGGCAACTTCGACTACCTCGCTGCAGCCAGCTGGCAGACCCAGGGGATGTTCTACGACGCCAACGGCGAACTGATCGGGGTCGACGACACCCAAGGTGACGTCATGGATTCCACGAGCCAGGACCTGATGGTCAAGCTTGGCTACTGGATCGATGACAACCAGAACCTGTCCCTCATGCTCAACCGCTATGAGGTCGAAGGCGAGCACGAGTACGTGAACGTACCGGGCGACGCCGACGCCAATGTTCCCGCGACCTCGCGTAAGGGCGACCCGCAGGGCAAGGCACCGCAGAACGAGACGCTGGCAAGCAGCCTCACCTACAAGCATGCCGACCTGTACGGCAACGAACTCGGCCTGCAGCTCTACACCCAGCGCTTTCGCGCGCGTTTCGGTGGTGGAACCAACGGCACCTTCCAGGACGCCAGCATCGCGCCAATCGGCACCCTGTTCGACCAGTCGCAAAACGAGTCGGACAAGATCGGCGGCAAGCTGACCCTGAGTCGCGACGGCCTGCTCGACGATCACCTGCGGCTGACGGGCGGCCTCGATGTGTTACAGGACACCACCCGCCAGCAGCTGATCCTGACCGACCGCGAATGGGTGCCCGAGACAGTGTTCCGCAATTACGCGCCTTTCCTGCAGGCCGAGATCCGTGCACTGGAATCGCTCACCCTCTTTGCCGGGGTGCGCCATGAGTTCGCCGAACTTGAGATCGACAGCTTCCGCACTATCGCCTCGACCAATCCGGCGATTGGCGGCGTGGACGTCGAAGGCGGCAATCCGAACTTCGAGGAAACCCTCTACAACGCCGGCTTCGTATGGCAGGTTTCCGATTGGGTACAACTGTTCGGCAACTACTCCGAAGGCTTCGGCATGCCCGACGTCGGCCGGGTGCTGCGCGGCATCGGCACGCCGGGCACCCGCGTCGACAGCTTCCTCGACCTGCAGCCGGTGGTCACCGAGAACCGCGAGATTGGTCTGCGTCTGAAGCAGGGGCCCTTCGATGCCGAGATCAGCTACTACGAGTCCGACGCCGATCTCGGTTCGCGCCTGGACAGCGTGGGTGGCGTTTATCAGATCCGTCGCGAGCGTACGGAAATCGACGGTGTCGAGTTCACCGGCGGCTGGCAAGTCACCGAGGCCCATCGCCTGAAGCTGATGTACGCCCAGGTCGACGGCCGCTCGGACACCGACGGCGACGGCAAGGTCGACACCGATCTCAACGGCGCCAACATCTCGCCGAATCGATACGGCATGAGCTGGCAGGCCAACTGGACAGACGAGCTGCACAGCCTGCTACAGGTGAACCACTATGCCAGCCGCGACTTCGATACGCCCGGCCTCGAGTTTGACGGCTACAGCCTGGTCGACGCCTTTGTCGGCTATCGCCTGCCGGTCGGCGAAGCCAGCCTCGGCGTCGAGAACCTGTTCAACGAGGATTACCTGACCTATTACTCGCAGGCCGCCAACACGGGTTCGAAGATCACCCGCGACGGCCGCGTGTTCAACGGCCGAGGCCGGACCCTCACGCTGTCCTATGCGGTGAATTTCTAAGCCTCGCGCGCGCTCGCCCATTCGGGGCGGGCGCCTCTCGAGCGCACCGTAACAGCCCCTTTCTGCCCCTTGAGCGGATGCCCTGCAGCCACCCGCAAGCCCTGCGGCGTGAATTTCTGGTGAGTATTCGGGCGCTCGCTACCGTCTACCCTTCTGGTGATACCTGGCGTTTGCGCAGTCACGACCCGTATTCCGTCCCATTCTCCAACCAGGGAGCCGACCGACATATGGAAGCAGACAAGAAGCTACCCAAAGCCATCATCCTCGTTCCGGTGTTCGTCCCTGCGGTTATCGTGACGCTGTTGCTGGTCATCGGCACCATCAGCAACCCGGACCTGGCCGGCGAGCTGTTCAGCTCGACCCTGGCGTTCATCACCACCAACTTCGGCTGGTTCTACATGCTGTCGGTGGCGTTCTTCCTGGTCTTCATCGTCGGCATCGCCCTGACCAAATGGGGCAACATCAAGCTCGGCCCCGATCACGCCGAGCCGCAATACAGTTTTCCGGCCTGGTTCGCCATGCTGTTTTCGGCCGGTTACGGCATTGCGCTGCTGTTCTTCGGGGTCGCCGAGCCCGTTCTGCACTACGCCTCTCCCCCGGCCGGAGCGGCCGAGACGGTCGATTCGGCGAAACAGGCGATGCAGATCGCCTTCTTCCATTGGGGTTTCCACATCTGGGGCATCTTCGGCATCGTCGGGTTGGCGCTGGCATATTTCTCGTTCCGTCATGGTCTGCCGCTGTCGCTGCGCTCGGCGCTCTACCCGCTGATCGGCGAACGCATCTACGGTCCGATCGGCCACTTCGTCGACGTGCTGGTCATCCTCGGAACGCTGTTCGGCATCGCCACCACACTGGGCCTGTCGGTCACCCAGATCAACGCGGGCCTGAACTACCTGTGGCCGGACATTCCGGTCAGCATCGGCGTGCAGGTCACGGCCATCGCCATCATCACGGCAATGGCGATCGCCTCGGTGGTCGCCGGGCTGGACAAGGGCGTGAAGAACCTGTCGCTGCTCAACATCCTGCTGGCCACGGTGCTGATGCTGTTCGTGCTGGCGGTCGGCCCGACCATCTTCATTCTCGAGACCTTCCTGCAGAACACCGGCAGCTACCTGAACAACATCGTCGAACGCACCTTCAACCTGCAGGCGTACAGCCGCAGCGACTGGATCGGCAACTGGACGCTGTTCATCTTCGGCTGGACCATCTCCTGGTCACCCTTCGTCGGCCTGTTCATCGCGAAGATCAGCCGCGGCCGGACGATCCGCCAGTTCGTCTTTGGCGTGATGATCGTGCCGACCATGTTCACCTTCCTCTGGTTCTCGGTATTCGGCGACACCGCACTGCACCTGATCATGGTCGAGGGCTACACGACGCTTATCGCCGACGTGCAAGCGGACAATGCCATTGCGCTGTTCAAGCTGTTCGAGCTCCTGCCGTGGTCGTCGGTCGCCTCGTTTCTGGCGGTACTGCTGATCGTCACCTTCTTTGTCACCTCGTCGGACTCCGGCTCGCTGGTGATCGACTCCATCGCCGCCGGCGGCGCCATCCAGACGCCCGTCTGGCAACGGGTGTTCTGGGCAACCATCGAAGGGGTGGTCGCTGCCACCCTGCTGATCGCCGGCGGCTTGAGCGCCCTGCAAACCATGGCCATCGCCAGTGGCCTGCCGTTCTGCATCCTGATGATGCTGGCCGGGCTGGGCATGTGGCGTGCCCTGGTCATCGAGGGGCATCAGCTGAGCCTGCAGAACCTCACCCAGGGGAACCGGGCCAATACCGCCGCGCCCGGAATGTGGAAGAAGCGCCTGGCGGGACTGGTCAACTTCCCCAACCGCGAGCAGGTGCAGACCTTCATGGAGACGACCGTGCTCAAGGGTATGCGCCGGGTCCAGCGCGGGCTGGTCGAGCAGGGCTGGCCAGCCGAGGTGCACGTCGACGAGGCGAATTCGCGCCTGTATCTGGAGGTGATCAAGGACGACCAGCTCGACTTCGTCTATGAGATCAGGGCGGTCGGCTACGCCATGCCGGCGTTCGCCTTCGCCGATGCCCCGGAAGCCGAGGAGCAGTACTACCGGGCCGAAGTCTTCCTGCGTCGCGGCGGCCAGCACTACGACGTCTATGGCTACGACCAGGCGGACATCATCAGCGACATCCTCGACCAGTTCGAAAAATACCTGCACTTCCTTCATATCTCGCCCGGCAGCCTGCCGTGGAAAATGGACGAGCACGACGAGATGCTGACCGGTGAGACCGAGCCCAGACCGGGTTCGGCCTGATCCGGTCACCGGGGGTTACCCGATCGGGCTGCCTTCGGCATTTTCATCTATATAGATAGGGGCACTGCGACCAAGCCAGCGACGTGACCGGCCAGTCACGCGGCACAAGGCGGCGTCGCGCTTGGCGCATGCCCCCGCCCATGCTAGGTTTGCGCCTCGCCAGGACGGCGAGCTGTCAGCCGGAGCGCAATTTACATAGACACGGAGCAGGCGACGCCCTGTTTCGAGAAGAGGAAGCTCAATGGCCGAGGCCATACCCGCACTGGAAATCCGCAACCTGCACAAGCGCTACGGCGATCTGGAAGTTCTCAAAGGCATCTCGCTGACCGCTCGCGATGGCGATGTGATTTCCATCCTCGGCTCTTCCGGTTCAGGAAAATCCACGTTTCTGCGTTGCATCAACCTGCTGGAAAACCCCAACGAGGGGGAAATTCTCGTTGCCGGTGAACAGCTGCGTCTCAAGCGGGCGAAGGACGGCGACCTGGTGGCCGCCGACGCCAAGCAAATCAACCTGATGCGCAGCAAACTGGGCTTCGTGTTCCAGAACTTCAACCTGTGGCCGCACATGACTGTGCTGGACAACATTATCGAGGCACCTCGCCGGGTGCTCGGCCTGAGCAAGGCCGAGGCTATCGAGACGGCCGAAGCGCTGTTGGCCAAGGTTGGCATCGCCGACAAGCGGCACGTCTACCCCAACCAGCTGTCCGGCGGCCAACAGCAGCGCGCGGCCATCGCCCGAACGCTGGCCATGCAGCCCAAGGTGATCCTGTTCGACGAGCCGACCTCGGCCCTCGACCCGGAAATGGTACAAGAAGTGCTAGCAGTGATCCGGTCGCTGGCCGATGAAGGTCGCACCATGCTGCTGGTCACCCATGAAATGAACTTCGCCAAGCAGGTTTCCAGTGAGGTGGTCTTTCTCCACCAGGGCCTGGTCGAAGAGCAGGGAACGCCGGAGCAGGTGTTCGAAAATCCCCAATCGGCACGCTGTAAACAGTTCATGTCCAGCCATCGCTAATGGAGCAACACCGCATGAAAAGCTATAAGAAGATTCTGCTGACCGCCGCCGCCACCCTGATGCTCGGCGCCAATGCCTTTGCCGCCGAAAAGCTGCGTATCGGTACCGAGGGCGCCTACCCACCCTTCAACCTGATCGATGCCAGCGGCCAGGTCGTCGGTTTCGATCTCGATATCGCCCACGCGCTCTGCGCCAAGATGGAAGTGGAGTGTGAAGTGGTGACCTCCGATTGGGACGGCATCATCCCCGCGCTGAACGCTGGCAAGTTCGACTTCCTCGCTGCGTCCATGTCGGTCACCGAGGAGCGCAAGCAGGCCGTCGACTTCACCGACCACTACTACACCAACAAGCTGCAGTTCGTCGCGCCCAAGTCCGTCGACTTCAAGACCAACAAGGATTACCTCGACGGCAAGGTGATCGGCGCGCAGCGTGCGACCATCGCCGGGACCTGGTTGGAAGACAACATGGACGACGTCGTCGACATCAAGCTCTACGACACCCAGGAAAACGCGTATCTGGACCTGGCCTCGGGCCGCGTCGATGGCATCCTGGCCGATTCCTTCGTGCAGTGGGAATGGCTCAAGAGCGACGCTGGCAAGAACTTCGAGTTCAAGGGTGAGCCGGTGTTCGACAACGACAAGATCGCCATCGCGGTACGCAAGGGCAACGACGAGCTGCGTGAAAAGCTGAACAAGGCGCTGGCGGAAATTCGCGCCGACGGCACCTACGAGAAGCTCAACGCCAAGTACTTCCCGTTCGATATCTACTGATCCGTCTGAATCGAAGCCCGGCCACCATCAAAGGTAGGTCGGGCTTTGATGTTTGAGCCCATATGATTCCCGATCTTCATGGATTCGGTCCGGCGCTGATCGCCGGCACCTGGATGACCATCCAGCTGGCGCTGTCCGCCCTGGCCCTTGGCCTGGTGCTGGGCCTGCTCGGCGCCCTCGCCAAGACATCCCCGTTCGCCGCCATGCGCTGGGTCGGCGGCACCTATTCGACTATCGTTCGTGGCGTTCCCGAGCTGCTCTGGGTCCTGCTGATCTATTTCGGCACCATCAACCTGGTCCGCGGTATCGGCGAACTCTTCGGAATCGACAACCTGGCACTCAGCCCCTTCGCGGCGGGCACCATCGCCCTGGGCCTGTGCTTTGGCGCCTACGCCACCGAAGTTTTCCGCGGCGCGCTATTGGCCATCCCCAAGGGCCATCGTGAGGCCGGCCTTGCGCTGGGACTGGCCAAGCGGCGGATCTTCCTGCGCCTGATCCTGCCGCAGATGTGGCGCCTGGCCCTGCCCGGCCTGGGCAACCTGTTCATGATCCTGATGAAGGACACCGCGCTGGTATCGGTGATCGGCCTCGAAGAAATCATGCGCAGCTCGCAGATCGCCGTGACCGCGAGCAAGGAGCCCTTTACCTTCTTCGTCGTCGCCGCGCTCATCTATCTGGGCCTGACGATCATCGCCATGACCGGCATGCATTTCCTTGAAAAACGCGCCGGTCGCGGTTTCGTCAGGAGCGCCGCATGAGCTGGGAACTCTTCATCAAGTGGCTGCCGAGCTTTCTCGATGGCGCCTGGCTCACCTTGCAGCTGGTGGGCGTATCGGTCATTGCCGGCCTGATTCTGGCCCTGCCGCTGGGCATCGCCCGCTCCTCAAGGGTCCTGGCCGTCCGCGCCCTCCCCTATGGCTACATCTTCTTCTTCCGCGGCACGCCGCTACTGGTCCAGCTGTTCCTCGTCTACTACGGCATGGCGCAGTTCGAGGTCGTGCGCACTAGCGTGCTCTGGCCCTACCTGCGTGACCCATATTGGTGCGCCATCATCACCATGACGCTGCACACCGCCGCCTACATCGCCGAAATCCTCCGGGGCGCTATCCAGAACGTCCCGCCGGGCGAGATCGAGGCCGCCCGCGCACTCGGCATGTCACGCCGCCAGGCGCTGTGGCACATCATCCTGCCGCGTGCTGCGCGCATCGGCCTGCCGGCCTACAGCAACGAGGTGATCCTGATGCTCAAGGCCAGTGCGCTGGCGAGCACCATCACCCTGCTGGAATTGACCGGCATGGCTCGCAAGATCGCGGCGCGCACCTACATGCACGAAGAAATGTTCCTCACTGCCGGCCTGATCTACCTGGTCATCGCCTTCGTGCTGATGCAGGGCTTCAAGCTGCTCGAGCGCTGGCTGCGCGTGGACGCCTGCCAAGGCCGCTGATCCACCCATCGATCGGGGCCCGCCCTCGCGGCGCCCCGCCGCCTCCAGCATTGCATGCGCCGGAATCATGCCGCACCGGCGCAGTCATAGGCTACTCATTCATCCACCCGCGAGGCCGCCAATGCCCGTCGATATCCAGCGCATCGAAATGGACACACTCGCCTGCTGGCGCATCCGCCGGGGCGATGCCGAACTGGTCGTTGCCGAGCAGGGCGCCCAGGTTCTCAGCTATCGGGGCGCCGACGGCCAACCGGTGATCTGGCTGAGCGAGCAAGCGGCGTTCGTTAGCGGCCAGCCGGTGCGCGGCGGCGTGCCGGTCTGCTGGCCCTGGTTCGGCGACCTGACACGCAATCCGCAAGCCGTCCAGGCGGGCTATCAAGGCAGCGAGCCGCCTGCACATGGGCTCGTCCGTAGCGTCGACTGGACCCTGCTGGATTCGCGCAGCGATGCCGAGGGCGCCACCCTCACCTTCACCAGCCCCGGCAACCTGCCCGGCTGGCCCCACGAGGTCCAGGCCGAACTGACGATCCGCCTCGACCAGACCCTGCAGCTGTCGCTGACCAGCCGCAACCAGGGTCAGGAAACCGTGACGCTTTCCCAGGCGCTGCACAGCTACTTCGCCATCAGCGACATCCATCAGGTCACCGTCGAGGGACTCGACGGTCTGCCCTACATCGAGACGCTCGACGGCTGGCAACGCCGCGAACAGCAGGGTGACCTGCGTTTCGTCGGCGAAACCGATCGCATCTACCTCGACGTACCGTCCAGGCTGGCCTTGCGCGACCCCGCAGCGAACCGGCGCATCACCTTGCAGGTGGAGGGGTCGCGCTCGGCCGTGCTGTGGAATCCCTGGATCGACAAGTCTCGTCGACTTTCGCAGTTCGCCGATGATGCCTGGCAGCGCATGCTCTGCATCGAAACGGCGAATGTGATGGATGATGTGATTCGGCTGGCGCCCGGTGCCAGCCATACCCTGAGCGTCGCGATCGGCATCGAGCCCAACGCCGGCTGACCGCCTTATCTGGGCAGCAACTGGGCCAGGCGTGCATCGAGCAAGCCCGCAAAGCGCGCATACCAAGTGAGGTTACGCGGGGAAGGGTGCGGCAAGGGATGCAGGCGCAAGCGGCGCCTTTCGCCCTGCGCGGTGCTCAGCTCGACCTCGCAACTGGCCGTGAAACGGTCCTCTCGCTGCCAGTAGGCCTCCAGCCGTTGGCGATCCGCCGACGTCGCATCGAGGCCGAACCAGAAGAAGGCCTCGCGTCCCAGGGTGACAACGTCCCGGCCCTGCCAATGATCCAGTAACAGATGCCGCATCAGCGGCTCGAACCGGCGTTTGACCGCCATCGACCAGGCGCGATTGCCCAGCGGTTTGTAGGGCACGGTGTTGAGCCAGAAGAACCCGGCGCCCGCCGCCAGGCTCACCTCGAAGCTGGCCGACTCGGTTCCGTACAGGTGCCGATGCAGTGCACGCCGCACCAGCTGCCCGCCGCTGCCGACGAAGGGCTCACCGTGGCGCACTTCTTCACGGCCCGGGTCGCGACCGAGAAAGGCGATCGGTGCGTCGGTCGGGCCAAGACCGATGATCGGCTCCAGCGGGTCCTTGTCGAATGCCTGGTAAACCGCCGTGTCGATCCCCTCGGTCTGAGCGGCTAGGTCCCGGAAGGCCTGGCGCTGTCGAGGATCTAGGGGCATGGGTGGCGGCATCGACTACAGATCGTCCTCGTCCACAAGCGCGACGTGGCTTGCGGCGATGGCGTAGGCGGCGTCCGCCAGGTCGTTGCTGACCGGCTCGATCGCCAGCGTGCCGTCGACCCAGAGCGGTGCGTAGATGTCGTCCAATTGGATGCCGGCCGGGTAACGCACCATCACGATCTGGTTCGGTGGCGGCGGCGGCACATGGATGCAGGCGCCCGGGTAGGGCACGAGGAAGAATTCGGTGGCGCGCCCCTTGGCGTCGGTCTCCAGCGGGACCGGATAGCCGCCAAGGCGAACCTCCCGGCCCGCCAGTGCCGGTACGGTTTTGGCCGAATACATCACCTCCGGCAGGCCGGCGCCTTGCTTGAGTCCACCCTCGTCGCTGAAGCCGTCCGCCTCGGGTGTGTCGTGCGCGATCTCGGGCATGTCTTCCAGTGCCTGGCGATCTTCGGCCGGCATCAGTTCGAGCCAGTCGAGTTCGGCCGGGGCGGCATGGGTGAAGGTGGTGCAGAGCAGCAGAAAGAGGGCGGTGAGGCGCATGGAGGTCGACTGGTCGATGGGAAACGGGCCGCCGGAGACGGCCCCGTGCGGATCAGTGTTTACGGCCGGTCACCATGCCGTAGATCACCAGGAGGATGATTGCACCGATCACGGCACCGATAAACCCTGCACCCTCGCCTGCCTCGTAGAGGCCGAGCGCCTGGCCACCGTAGGTCGCCAGCAACGAACCGCCGATACCCAGCAGGATGGTCATGATCCAGCCCATGCTGTCGTTGCCCGGTTTCAGGAAGCGCGCGATCAGGCCCACGATCAGGCCGATGATGATTGTTCCGATGATGCCCATTGGCAGTCTCCTGTGGTCCGAATTTAGGCGTTGCCTATTCTCGGACCTACGCCGCATCGGCCAGTTCGGACACCGATGCGGCGTGACAGACGGCCGGGTCTCAGCGGCGCTCGATCAGCGACTCGACCGCGGTGATCTGCCGATCCAGGGTGGCGCGGTCCGGGCAGCGCAGCGTGGCGTGGCCGACCTTGCGCCCGGCCTTGAAGGCCTTGCCGTAGTGATGCAAGTGGCAATCCTCGATGGCGATCACCTTTTCCACCGGCGGCACTTCGCCGATGAAGTTGAGCATGGCGCTCTCGCCCCGCTTCGCCGTCGAGCCCAGCGGCAGGCCGGTCACGGCACGCAGGTGGTTCTCGAACTGGCTGCACTCGGCGCCTTCGATGGTCCAGTGACCGGAGTTGTGCACGCGCGGCGCGATCTCGTTGGCCTTGAGCCCACCGTCAACCTCGAAGAACTCGAAGGCCAGCACCCCGACATAATCCAGCCGGGTCAGCACGCGACCGACATAGTCTTCGGCCAGCGCCTGCAACGGATGGTTGCTACTGGCAACCGAGAGCCTGAGGATGCCGTCCTCGTGGGTGTTGTGCACCAGCGGGTAGAAACAGGTTTCGCCGTCACGGCCGCGTACGGCGATCAGCGAGACTTCGCCGCTGAACGGCACGAAGCCTTCGAGGATGCAGGGCACGCTGCCCAGTTCGGCGAAGGCGCCGGCGACATCGGCCGGCTTGCGCAGCACCTTCTGACCCTTGCCGTCGTAGCCCAGGGTGCGGGTCTTGAGCACGGCCGGCAGGCCGATGCTGGCCGCCGCCGCGTCGAGGTCTTGCTGCGACTGGATGTCAGCGAATGCCGGGGTGGGAATGCCGAGGTCCTTGAACATCGACTTCTCGAACCAGCGATCGCGAGCGATGCGCAGCGCCTCGGCGCTGGGGTAGACCGGCACGAACTGCGAGAGAAAGGCGACCGTCTCGGCCGGTACGCTCTCGAACTCGAAGGTCACCAGGTCGACTTCATCGGCCAACTGGCGCAGGTGATCCTGATCGCCGTAATCGGCACGCAGGTGCTCGCCAAGCGCCGCGGCGCACGCATCCGGCGCCGGGTCGAGAAACGCGAAGTTCATCCCCAGAGGGGTGCCCGCCAGGGCCAGCATGCGGCCGAGCTGGCCGCCACCGATCACGCCGATTTTCATTTACGCGTCCCTCGGGTCCGGGTTATCGAGCACGGTCTGGGTCTGTTCGTCGCGGAATTTCTTCAGCGCCACGTGATACTCGGGGAATTCGTGGCCCAGGATGCTGGCCGAGAGCAGCGCGGCGTTGATGGCGCCCGCCTTGCCGATGGCCAGGGTCGCGACTGGCACGCCGGCTGGCATCTGCACGATCGAGAGCAGCGAATCCACGCCCGAAAGCATCGAGGACTGGACTGGTACGCCAAGCACCGGCAGATGGGTCTTGGCCGCGCACATGCCCGGCAGGTGGGCGGCACCGCCGGCGCCGGCAATGATCACGCGCAGGCCACGCTGTTCGGCCTGTTCGGCGTATTGGAAGAGCAGGTCCGGGGTGCGGTGCGCGGACACCACGGTGACTTCGTGCGGAATGCCGAGCTTTTCCAGCATATCGGCGGTGTGGCTCAGGGTGGACCAGTCGGACTTGGAGCCCATGATCACGCCTACCAGTGCGCTCATCATCGTGCCTCTCATCGGCGCCCGCAGGCGCATCAATAACGACAAACCACGCAATGAGCGTGGCCTGGTGTGCCTCGCGATCCGGCGCTTTGCTGGCCGCCGCGAGGGCCGCGCAGTATAGCGCAACCCCCGTCCGGCCAGTACCCTGCGCCGGCGACCGGCGCGGCTTGCCGACCGGCGCACGCCGCCGACAGGTCAGACGCCGGGCGAATCCTCGACACCCTGCCCCGCCCCGGCTTCGAGCTTGCGCCAGAGCAGGCGGACCGGCGCCTTGCGCACCAGCGCACAGCGATACAGGCGGATTTCCAGAGGCACGCGCCACTGCTCGCCACCGCAGACCACCAGCTCGCCACGCTCGAGTTCGGCGGTCACGCTCAGGCGCGGCACCCAGGCCAGACCGAGGCGCTGCATGGCCATGCTCTTGAGGCTGTCAGCCATGGCGGTTTCGTAGAGCGTCGTCGCGCGCAGCCCACGCTGGCGCAGCAAGAGGTTGACCGAGCGGCCGAGCGAGGCACCCGCGGTGTAGGCCAGCAAAGGGACCGTCTGCCCGCTGTCCGGATCGAACAGCGGCTCGCCGCCGGCATCCACCGCGCAGACCGGGACGATCTCGGTGCGCCCGAGCGACAACGAGGGAAACAGCTCCGGGTCCATCTGCAGCGCAGCTTCCGGATCGTAGTAGGCGAGGATCAGGTCGCACGTGCCCTCGCGCAGCGAATGCACGGCCTCACCGACGTTGGTCGCCACCAGTCGGCTGTTCACCGGCACACCATCCTGGCGCAGGCGGGCCAGCCACTCGGGAAAGAAGCCGAGCGCCAGCGAGTGAGCGGCGGCGATCTGCAGCACTTCGCCGCGCTGACCTTCGAGGTTGTGCAGGTAATGCACCGCTTCGCCGAGCTGGTCGATCATGTTGCGCGCGGTCACCAGAAACAGCTGCCCCGCCTCGGTCAACTCGACCGGCGTGCGCGCACGGTTGACCAAGGTCAGGCCGAGGCAATTCTCCAGGCTGCGAATACGCCGACTGAATGCCGGCTGGGTGACGAAGCGCCGCTCGGCGGCCTGGGAAAAGCTGCGGGTGGCGGCCAGGGCGACGAAGTCTTCCAGCCATTTCGTTTCGATGTTCATGCCAGCTCCGGGCGGTGGGACAAGCGACGCACAACTCGATAACGCTCGCCAGCGAAACGGCGTCACAGCATCGTTATGCCGATCCTGCATGACCCAACACCCAACGGCATTGGCCGAGCATCACCTTGAACCCCTATGGTAGCGGCCTTCGCGGCAAATGCCGTTTTTCTCTCGGATGAGAACCTCATGTCCTCCGCTGCATCCTTCCGGCTTGAAAAAGACCTGCTTGGCTCCCTTGAAGTCCCCGCCGACGCCTACTACGGCATCCAGACCCTGCGCGCCGTGCGCAACTTTCACCTCTCCGGCGTGCCGCTTTCGCACTTTCCCAAGCTGGTCGTGGCGTTGGCGATGGTCAAGCAGGCCGCCGCAGACGCCAACCGCGAGCTCGGTCACCTCAGCGATGCCAAACATGTGGCGATCAGCCAGGCCTGTGCGCACCTGATTCGCGGCGAGCACCACGAGCAGTTCGTCGTCGACATGATCCAGGGCGGCGCCGGCACCTCGACCAACATGAACGCCAACGAGGTGATCGCCAACCTCGCGCTCGAATACATGGGCCACGCCAAGGGTGAATATCGCCACCTGCACCCGAACAACGACGTGAACATGGCGCAGTCGACCAACGACGCCTACCCCACCGCCATCCGCCTCGGCCTGCTGCTCGGTCACGACACCCTGCTGGCCAGCCTCGACAGCCTGGTGCAGGCCTTTGCCGCCAAATCCGTCGAGTTCGCCCACATTCTGAAAATGGGTCGCACCCAGCTGCAGGACGCGGTGCCCATGACCCTGGGCCAGGAGTTTCGCGCCTTCGCCACGACCCTCGGCGAGGACCTCGAGCACCTGCGCCTGATCGCGCCGCAGCTCCTGGTCGAGGTCAACCTGGGTGGCACCGCCATCGGCACCGGCATCAATGCCGATCCCAACTACCAGGCCCTGGCCGTACAGCGCCTGGCGACCATCAGCGGCCACCCGCTCAAGCCCGCGGCCGACCTGATCGAAGCCACCTCCGACATGGGTGCCTTCGTCACCTTCTCCAGCATGCTCAAGCGCCTGGCGGTGAAGCTGTCGAAGATCTGCAACGACCTGCGCCTGCTCTCCAGCGGCCCGCGCACCGGCATCAACGAGATCAACCTGCCGCCGCGCCAACCGGGTAGCTCGATCATGCCGGGCAAGGTCAACCCGGTGATTCCCGAAGCGGTCAACCAGGTCGCCTTCGAAGTGATCGGCAACGACCTGGCGCTGACCATGGCCGCCGAAGCCGGCCAGCTGCAGCTCAACGTCATGGAGCCACTGATCGCCTACAAGCTGTTCGACTCGATCCGCCTGCTGCAGCGCGCCATGGACATGCTGCGCGAGCATTGCATCGTCGGCATCACGGCCAACGAGGACCATTGCCGACGCCTGATGGAAAACTCCATCGGCCTGATCACCGCGCTCAACCCCTACATCGGCTACGAAAACGCCACCCGCATCGCCGGACAGGCGCTGCTCAGCGGCCGCGGCGTGCTGGAACTGGTGCGTGAGGAGCAGTTGCTCGACGACGCCACGCTCGACGACATCCTGCGACCGGAAAACATGATCGCCCCGCGGCTTGTCCCGCTGAAGGCCTGACCCCCGTTTCACGCGCCCGACTCGTCGGGCGCGCTTGCATCCGGGCCGCGATCGGCGGCCCTTCTTTCAATAAGAACAACAAGGTACCCGCATGAACCAGAGCACCACCCTGCGTACACCCTTCCGCCTGCTCGGCCGCCTGGCCCTCTGGCAGCAGATCCTCATTGGCCTGGCCCTTGGCATCGCCGTCGGCCTGGCATTCAAGCAGGACGCCCTCGTCCTGGCGCCGATCGGCAGGCTGTTCCTCAACGCGATCAAGATGCTCATCGTTCCCCTGGTGTTCGTCTCGCTGGTTGCCGGCATCACCTCCATGAAGGACAGCGCCAAGCTTGGCCGGATCAGCATCAAGACCATCGTCGTCTACCTGGTGACCACCGCGTTCGCGGTCAGCATCGGCCTGCTGTTCGGCGCCCTGTTCAGCCCAGGCGACGGGATGAACATGGTCGCCAGCGGTACGGCGGAAACCAAGGAAGCCCCGTCGCTGGTGAGCATCCTGGTCGGGCTGGTGCCGAGTAACCCGGTCACGGCCTTCGCCGAGGGCAATATCCTGCAGATCATCGTGTTTGCCATCGCGATGGGCATCAGCATGAACCTGGTCGGCGAGCGCGCGGCCCCGGCGGTGCGCCTGTTCGATGGGCTGGCCGAGACCTTCTACAAGCTCACCGACCTGGTGATGCGCGTCGCGCCGTTCGGCGTCTTCGCCCTGACGGCCGGTGTGGTCGGTAGTCATGGTGCGGAGGTGTTGCTGCCGCTGGCGGGGGTGATCGGCGTGATCTACCTGGCCAGCATCGCTCACGTCCTGCTGGTCTACGGCGGCCTGCTGGGTCTGGTCGGCCGGCTCAGCCCGCTGCGCTTTCTGCAAGGCATCGCGCCGGCGCTGGCGGTGGCGTTCAGCACCTCGAGCAGTGCCGGCACCCTGCCCGTCTCCATCGAGTGCGCCCGCAAGAACCTGGGTGTCTCGGAAGGCGTTGCGGGCTTCGTGCTGCCGGTCGGCGCGACCATCAACATGGATGGCACCGCCATCTATCAGGGCGTGCTGGCCCTGTTCATCGCCCAGGCCTTCGGCATCGACCTCAGCGCCGGCCAGTACCTGATGATCATCCTCACCGCAACGCTGGCCTCCATCGGCACCGCCGGTATCCCGGGCGCCGGCCTGATCATGCTCGGCCTGGTCCTGACCTCGGCCGGCCTGCCGCTCGAAGGCGTGGCGCTGATTGCCGGCATCGACCGCATCCTCGACATGGCCCGCACCACGGTGAATGTCGCTGGCGACCTGATGACCACAACCCTGATCGGCCGCAGCGAAAACGAGCTCGACCGTGAGGTGTATGACAGCGCTGGCGCTCAATGACGCCACCCGGGGCGCCCCAAGCGGGCGCCCTGCATGCCTGCCAGGAAGGAACACAGGCTCGCGGCATGACAGGCCAGACCCGGAATGAGCCAGGTGCGTGAAGCTCCGCCATTGCCTCCGAAACGCCCCCGGTCATTCCCCGCTGCCCCTGCGATGCGGCATGAAAACGTGCGCAAATCCACATTCAAAACCGTGATGCGGCACAAGGCCAGCACCTAGGGGCATGCGTAGAATCCGCCGATTCTTTGGAGGCCCCCCATGCGCACACTACTTGCCGTCACCCTGTTGTTCAGTTCGATTCTCAGCGCCCCCCTCGCGCAGGCGGAGCTTCCCCAAGGTTATGAGGTGGTCCTGCAGACCGAAAACTTCCCGCCTTTCAACATGGCCGCGGGCGGCAAGAACTTCGCGAAGGAAGCCCAAATCAGCGGCATCAGTGCCGACACCGTCCGGGAGATGTTCAAACGCGCCGGCATCGACTACTCGATGACCTTGCGCTTCCCCTGGGACCGCATCTACCAGGCGACGCTGGACCTGCCCAACCACGGGCTGTTCTCCACGTCCATGACCGATGCGCGCCGCCCGCTGTTCAAATGGGTCGGGCCGATCGCGCAGTACGAGAGCGTGCTGCTCTCGGCACCCGGCAGTAACCTCAAGCTGACCAGCCTGGAACAGGCCAAGGGTTACACCATCGGTGCCTACAAGAGCAGCGCCGTCAGCCAGCGCATCGAAGCGCAGGGGCTGGAGCCCGTCAACTCGCTGCGTGACCAGGAGAACCTGCAAAAGCTGCTCAGTGGCAAGATCGATCTGTGGGCCACCTCTGACCCGGTCTGGCGCTACTACGCCAAGCAGGAAGGCGTGGGCGGTCTGAATACGGTGCTGGTGTTCAACTCCGCACCGCTGTACCTGGCCCTGAACAAGGACACCCCTGACGAAGTGGTCACCCGCCTGCAGAAGGCGCTGGATGACATGAAGACCGAAGGCTACGGCACCTGCGTCAAGCACCCCGAACTCTGCTGACCCGCCGGGCCGGCGTTGCCATAGACGCCGGCCCTCCTCCTCCCCCGGCCAGAGCGGCCGTTCCTACTCGATCTCGAACAACCCGTCGCGCATGGAGGCCGAGGCCAACCGCTCGCGGATTTCCGGGTCGATCCTCGGATCGTCCAGTCCGTAAAGCATGACCTGCCGGTACGCGTTGACCCGATTGATCTCGCTGCCGAGGTATTCCCAGACCACCCGCGTGCAGGCCGGGGTACGGCGATCGCCGCTGGATACGCCCGTCTTCAGGCCGTTCAGGCGGCTGATCCGGCTCTTGAAGCTGGGGATGAGGATCGTCTGGCTCATCTCGTTGCCGGTCAGCGACTCGTAGTCGATGAGAAACAGGCGGTCCTGCAGATAGAAGGCCGCACCGAGGTAGCGGCAGCGCACCACGCCGTCCTCGGCCTTGGGATTATCCGCTCGCGACTGTTCCTGACGCTCCTGGCGTTCGAAGACGAAGCTGCCCCGATCCTCACGCAGGTGCACCAGCGAAAGCAGGATCTGCCCCGGCACGGACAGACAGTTGGCGTATTCGAAGTAATAGCCGCAATAGCGCGAGAGGCTGCTGGCGTTGTCCCGCATCGGCTGGAAGAGTTCGAGCAGCGGATCGCTGGCGGCAATCCGCTCCTGGTCGTGACGCCGCAGCCCGATCAGCTGGACGAACTGGTCACTCGGCAGTTCCAGCTCGTATGCCTCGACACCGAAGAAATCGCAGATGCGCTTGAGGTTGTGGGGCGTCGGCCGGCTCGTTCCGCTGAGGTATTTATTGAATTGCGCGCGGTTGATCGCCAGCTTGCGGCAGACCTCGGCAATCGATCGGTAGTGGCTGCACAGCAGCTTCAGGTTGGTGCCGAGATGAGCAGGCATGACAGGTTCCAGTGGCGCGAGCGGCGCGATTCTAGCATCAACTCGCGCCAGGTCGCCGCGACCTGCGCTATTGAATGACCGCGGCGTCTCGCCAACCATTTCCCGGTTGCGTTTCCACATTCTTCAAAAACAACAAGAGAGACATTTCCGCCATGCTCGATCTACTCAACGATCTCATCTGGAGCAAGCTGCTCATCGTGATGCTGATAGGCCTGGGCCTGTTCTTCACCATCGCGTCCCGCTTCGTCCAGTTCCGCTATTTCGGCAGCATGTTTCGCATCTTCGGCGAGGCCTTCAAGCGCCAGCCGGGCCAACTGAGCTCCTTCCAGGCGCTGATGCTCAGCGTCGCCGGCCGTGTCGGCGCCGGCAACATCGCCGGTGTCTCGGTGGCCATCATGCTCGGCGGCCCGGGTGCGGTGTTCTGGATGTGGGTCGTCGCCCTGGTCGGCATGGCCACCAGCTATTTCGAATGCTCCCTGGCCCAGCTTTACAAGCGCCGCGAAGCGGATGGCGGCTATCGCGGCGGCCCGGCGTTCTACATCCAGCACGGTCTGGGCCAGCGCTGGCTGGGCATCCTCGTCTCGCTGTTGCTGCTGGTTACCTTCGGCTTCGGCTTCAACGCGGTGCAGTCCTACACCGTGGCCAGCTCGCTGAACGACACCTTCGGCGTCCCGACCTATGTCAGCGGCATCGCACTGATGGTGGTGATCGGCCTGATCATCTTCGGTGGGATCAAGCGCATCGCCAAGTTCGCCGACGTGCTGGTGCCAATCATGGCGTTCTCCTACATCGCGATGGCACTGTTCGTCATCGGCAGCAACGCCGGTGACATTCCGGACGCCTTCGCCACCATCTTCCGCAGCGCCTTCGGCCTCGAGCCGGCCTTCGCGGGCGGCCTCGGCGCGGCCATCATCATGGGCGTCAAGCGTGGCCTGTTCTCCAACGAAGCCGGCCTGGGCAGCGCGCCCAATGTCGCCGCAGTCGCCGAAGTGCAGCATCCGGTGGCACAGGGCATCGTGCAGTCGTTGAGCGTGTTCATCGACACCATCATCCTGTGCAGCTGCACGGCGCTGATCATCATCCTCTCCGGCGTGTTCGAGCCGGGCAGCGACATGGCCGGCGTGGTCCTGACCCAGACGGCCGTCGCCGCCGTGGTCGGCGAGTGGGGTCGAGTGTTCATCAGCGTCGCGCTGCTGCTGTTCGTGTTCACCACGCTGATCTACAACTACTATCTGGGCGAGAACGCACTGGGTTTCTTCAGCAGCAAGCGCGGGCCGGTTCTGATCTATCGCGTCATGGTCATCGCCCTGGTGATGTGGGGCTCGGTCCAGGACCTGGGCACGGTTTTCGCTTTCGCCGACGTGACCATGGGCCTGCTCGCCATCTGCAACCTGATCGCGCTCGCGCTGCTGTTCAAGGTTGGCCTGCGCCTGATGCGCGACTACGACGGACAGCGTGAAGCCGGCATCGAGTCGCCGGTGTTCGATCCGAAGAAGTTCGCCGACCTGGATCTGGACCCACGCGTCTGGACGAGCCAGGCATCCGCACAGTCAGCGGCGAACCCGACGTTGAGCGGCGTCCAGGCGCAGCAGCACTGATCGGTCTTCCCGTCTTCGCATGAACGACTGACAGGGGGCCGCGAGCCCCCTGTTTTCATATAAGGATCCCCACAATGCCGGCTTCCAGACACATCCTGGTGTTGTACACCGGCGGCACCATCGGCATGCAGCAGAGCGCCGAGGGCCTGATGCCCGCCTCCGGCTTCGCTGATCGGCTGCGCGCACGCCAGGCCGAACACCCCGGGCAAGACTTGCCCGACTGGCAGTTCCAGGAACTGCTCCCACCCATCGACAGCGCCAACATGAACCAGGCCAACTGGCTGGCCATGGCCGACGCCATTCGCAGCGCCAGTGCACGACAAGGGTGCGCTGGCGTGCTGGTGTTGCACGGTACCGACACACTCGCCTACAGCGCCGCGGCCCTGAGCTTTCTCCTGCTGGGGCTGCCGACACCGGTGCTCATGACCGGCTCGATGCTGCCCGCCGGCGCGCCCGGCAGCGACGCCTGGGATAACCTGTTCGGCGCCCTACGGACCCTGCATCACGGCGTGGCGCCGGGGGTTCACCTGTTCTTCGCCGGCAAGCTGATGCACGGCGCCCGTGCCGGCAAGCTGGGCACTGCCAGCCTCGATGCATTCGCCGAACTGCCGCGACGACGTGAAGGGCAGCGCGCGACGGACCTGCCGCCCCATCTCGATTATCGCCAGTCGCGGCAACAGGTGGCCCTGGCCGTGCAACCGCTGTACCCGGGTATTCGCGCGGCGCAACTGCGTGCGGTACTCGACAGCGGCATTCGTGGCCTGGTCCTGGAGTGTTATGGCAGCGGTACGGGCCCGGCGGACGATGCCGAACTGGTCGCCGCGCTTCAACAGGCGCATGATCTCGGCGTGGTGCTGGTTGCGATCAGCCAATGCCCGCAGGGGCACGTGGATTTCGGCATCTACGCCGCCGGCGGCCGGCTGGCGGCCTGTGGCCTGGTTTCCGGAGGCGGCATGACACGCGAGGCCGCACTGGGCAAGCTGTTCTCGCTGCTGGGAGCCGGACTGTCGCAGCAGGAGGTCGAACGCTGGCTCGCTCTGGACCTGTGCGGCGAGCGCGCCGACTGATCAGCCCTGGCTCGAACCCGGCGCCGTCAACAGGGCACGGACCTGGCGGCGCAGCGCGTCGAGGTCGATCGGCTTGGCCAGCCAGCCCTGACAATCCAGGTGCTCGCGCCCTTCGACCGCCGCGCTGAGCACCAGCACCGGTAGCTGCTGCGTGGCCGGGGCCTGACGCAGCAGCTGCAGCAGGTGTTCGCCATCCAGTTCCGGCAGGTTCAGGTCAAGCAGCAGCAGGGCGGGCGGATCAGCCAGGACGTGCGCCAGTGCCGTGCGGCCATCGTCGAACACGCGGACATCCGCGAGGTCGGCAAGGGCCCGACGCACCAGCACCTGACTGAGCGGGTCGTCCTCGACATAGACGACCCGGGGCCGCTCGTGTGCGGCCAGCTGCGCCACCGTCTCGGCGAGCGGCAAGGCGATCCAGAAACGGCTGCCGGCACCCGGCGCGCTCTTCACCCCAATGCTGCCCCCCATCAGCTTGGCGTACTCCAGGCACAGCGACAGGCCAATGCCGGCGCCTTGGATATTGGAGCTTTCCCGGCCTAGCCGCCGGAAGGGCTCGAACATCTGCGCCTGCAGGGCCTCGTCGATGCCGGGGCCGGTGTCCTCGACGACCAGCCGGACCTGATCGGCGACGTGCTCGACCGAGAGTCGCACCATCCCGTGCGGGTTGTTGTATTTGATGGCGTTGGACAAGAGATTGAGCAACACCTGACGCAGGCGTCGCGGTTCAGCGAGCACCTCAACCGGCGCGTCGGGCAGCTCGACATCCAGGCGCAAGCCGAGTCGCTGCACCTCCAGCCTGACCAGCTCCGCGCATTCACGCATCAGGGTGGTCGCCTCGACCCGCTGCAGTTCCAGACGCGGCCGCTCGGCCTGCAGACTGGACCAGTCGAGGATGTCGCCGAGCAATTGGTTCAGGTGCCGACTGGCCAGCAGGATTTCGTCCAGGTAGTTCGCCGCTTCGGGGTCAGCCGAGGGTGGGCAGTCCATGCGCATCAGCTGAGCGAAGCCGAGGATGGCGTTGAGCGGGGTGCGCAGTTCGTGGCTGATGCTGGAAATCAGGTGGGTCTTGGCTTCGTTGGCCGCCTGCGCCTGCTGGATCGCCCGTCGCAGGTCGTCCTCGCCCCGCTTGATCGCATCGATGTCGACATGCGTACCAGCCACGAGCGTCGCCTGACCGGTCAGTGGATCACGCTCGAGCACCCGGCCGCGGCTGAGCAGCCAGTGGTATTCGCCCAGGGCGTCGGCGAAGCGGTATTCGCTTTCGTAGCGAAAGGTATGGCCACGGTGCATGCGCTCGAGCTCGGCGCGCACCTGGTGCACGTCCTGGGGATGGATGCGCTGCAGAAACTGCGTTTCGCTGAGCGTCGCCGATGGCAGGCCGAACCGCGCCGGCAAGCGGCCCCGCAGCTGCAACGTGCCGCGCCGGGTGTCGATTTCCCAGAGGCTCTCGGTCGCACTTTCCAGCACCAGCTCAAGGCGTTCCTGAGCCTGCGAGCGCTGGGCCTCGCTAAGCTCGAGCTGACCGCCGATGGCACGGGTGTGCTGGGCCAGGGCGTCCAGCTCGGCGATCTCGGAAGGCACTGCGGCCGGTCGCCATATGCCCTGCCCGATCTGTCCCATCATCGCCGAGATGCCGGCGATCGGCTTGAGCAGCGCCAGGCTGAGCTGGCGGGCACGCATCCACATGAAACCGAAGAACAGGAGGTAGAACAGCACCAGCCCGGCGATCAGCAGGAAACCGATCTGCTGGAACCGGCTCGCCAAGGCATTGGTCTTGCTGAACACCTCGGCTTCGTCCACCACCGCCAACAGGTGCCAGCCCGTCTGCTGCACGGTCGACCAGGCGACCAGCCGCTGCTTCCCGCCCAGTTCCAGGCGCAGCACGCCGCTGGGCTGGGTGACGACCGCGCGCGCCAGGGCCTGGGTGTCTTCATGCCGGTCGAGCCTGAATTCGTCGGGTTTGAACTGCTCCTGGCGGATCGCTTCGTCGTAGGAGTGTTCGGTGAGCTCGTCGAGGCCGAACTCCTGCTCGCCGGCCTCGGGTAGCGCCATGATGTTCAGGTCGCGGCTGACCAGTACCGCGTAGCCATTCCAGGGGACATGCAGATCGCCGATCCGCCCGAGCATGCCGCCGACGGTGACGTCGATACCGCTGACACCCTCGAGAAAATCGCCACGGTAAACCGGCGCGATGGCGGACATCATCCAGCCGTGCCCGGCCGGGTCGAGGTAGACGTCTGTCCAGACCACGCGCCGCGAAGGGTTCTGCCAGGCGTTGGCCAGGTAATAGAAGTTGTAGCTGGGGATATCCATGTCCGGCGGGTACTGCTCCTGCGTCGCGAACCAGGGATAGATGTGGTTGTAGCTGTCCCAGCTGTTGAAGTAGAGGCTGGCAATGAGCGAGTTGCCGGCATGCAGCGCCTTCATCAGCGGGTCGAGGCGATGCAGCCGGGCGACCTTGTTCAGGTCCTGCTGCTCGGGTGGGGTCGCCGCTGAATAGAAACTCGCCGCACCGCCGTCATCCCGCGGGCTGTAGCGAACGCCCTCGGCGGTCATGCTCAACTCGGGTTCGAGCAACGGCTCGTCTTCGGTCAGCGCCCGCGCGGTGAACTGGCGAAACAGCTCGGTAGCGCTCGCCACCTGCTGCAGCTGCTGGTCGATGATGCGCGTCTCCAGGCCCACCGCTGCCTGCAGTTCGGCCAGCGCCGTCTCGCGCAGATGCTCGATTTGCGCGTCCCGCACGGTGCTGTTGGTGATGAGGTAGACGGCGATCAGCACCACTTCGACCAGTACCAGCGGAATCAGGGCTGTCTGAACGAAGGCGCGCCAGATCCATTGGCGTATCCCGATTGGAGTTTTCGACACGACGCAGCTCCGGCAACCGACTCGAACCCTGCTGGGTCAGGGCTCGAAAGATTAGCATCGTCCTGGCACAAGAAAGCCTGCCCCCAGGCGTCGGGCCTGGGGCGGCCGGATCACTCAACCACGCGCCAGTTCGATCAGCTCGGCGCGCCAGCCAACGTCACGCGGCAGGGCCAGGAAGGACGGGTTGAGGTAATGCTCCCGCGCTTCGTAGCTCAGCGGCCATCCGTCGACATCGAGCACCTCGCCACCGGCGCCCTCGAGCACGCCCTGGGCGGCGGCGGTGTCCCACTGCGAGGTCGGCGCCAGGCGCGGGTAGCAATCGGCGCTGCCTTCGGCGACCAGGCACAGTTTCAGCGAGCTGCCGACGCTGGCCAGCTCCAGCTCACCGAAACGCTGGCCCAGCCCGGCGAGCAAGCGCTCCTGCGCCGGGCTGGAATGTCGCCGGCTGGCCACCACGGTGAAACGCTCGGGCGGGGTGTGCCGCACGCGTAGCGGTTGTGTGGCGCCATCGGCTTCGGCCCGCCAGGAGCCGAAATCGGCACCGCCGTAGTAGCAGCGGCCATTGGCGGGGATGCCAACCACACCGAACAACACCTGGCCGCGCTCGATGAGGGCAACGTTGACGGTGAATTCCTCGCTGCCGTTGATGAATTCCTTGGTCCCGTCCAACGGATCGACCAGCCACCAGCGGGTCCAGCCCGCCCGCTCGGCCAGGCCCAGCTCGCAATCCTCCTCGGACAGCACCGGAATGGCGGCATCGAGCGCGCACAAGCCGTCGGCCAGCAGGTGATGGGCGGCCATGTCCGCGGCGGTGACCGGCGATGCGTCGGCCTTTTCGTGCACTTTTATCTCGTTGCGCCAGTGCGGCAGGATCGCCTCGCCGGCGCGGCGAACCAGGTCGATGACCGGCGCCAGGTAGGGATGACTCACGGATTGAATTCCCCTCGTTGGGTCAGCAGGTCGCGCGCCAGGTACAACGCCGCCAGGGCGCGCCCTTCGCTGAACTGCGGGTTCTGGACCAGGCTCGACAGCTCGCGCAGATCGATCCGGTCGACACGCATCGGCTCGGGTTCGTCACCGGGCAGATGTTCGGGATAGAGGTCGCGTGCCAGCACCACCTGAATCTTCTGGCTCATGTAGCCGGGCGACAGCGACAACTCGGTGAGCAGCTCCAGACGGCGCGCGCCGAAGCCGGCTTCTTCCTTGAGTTCGCGGTCGGCTGCCTCGAGCACGTCCTCGCCCGGCTCGATCAGCCCCTTGGGGAGTGACAATTCGTAGCTGTCGGTGCCGCCGCAGTATTCCTCGACCAGCAGCGCCCGCCCGTCAGCTTCCAGGGCGACGATCATCACCGCGCCGTAGCCGCTGCCCTTGCCAACGAGCCGCTCGTAGGTGCGTTCCACGCCGTTGGAGAAGCGCAGTTGCAGCTCCTCGACACGGAACAGCCGGCTGCTGGCGACGATTTCACGGGCGAGTACGGTGGGTTTCTGGCGCATGGGAGGGTCCTTGAAGCACGAGGCGCCACTATAACAGCCCAAGTGAAGACTACGGCGCCCGCCCCGACCGCGCGGCACACGCGACGACCGTCCGCCGACGAACGCTTTGCATTGACCTGGGCGCTGCCGCACCATGCGCCGACCGCCCGTTGCGAAGAGAAGAGCATGATCGCCACCTTGCCCTGGTCCGAGATCGATACCGTGCTGCTGGACATGGACGGCACCCTGCTCGACCTGCATTTCGATAACCATTTCTGGCTCGACCTGCTGCCCCGCCGCTACGCCGAACTGCACGGCATCAGCCCGGCCATGGCCGAGCTGGAGCTCGCGCCGCTCTTCAACGCGCACCAGGGGCAGCTGAACTGGTACTGCCTGGACTTCTGGACGCGGGAACTCAACCTGCCGATCCGCGAGATGAAGCGCGAGATCGCCGACCTGATCGCCCTGCGCCCGGCGGCGGAGGATTTTCTCGCCGCCTTGCGCCAGGCCGGCAAGCGGGTCGTGCTGATTACCAATGCCCATCGCGACTCCTTGTCGCTCAAGCTCGAGCGAGTCGAGCTCGCGCCCTGGTTCGACCGACTGATCAGCTCACACGATTACGGTTACCCCAAGGAGCACGAGCAATTCTGGTTCGCGCTCCAGTCCGACCTCACCTTCGACCCGGCCAGCGCCCTGTTCATCGACGACAGCTTGCCGGTCCTGCGCAGCGCCCGCACATTCGGCGTAGCCCATCTGCTCGCCATCCGCGAGCCGGACAGCCGCCGCGGGCCGAAAGATACCGAGGAATTTTTCGCCGTCGACGATTACCTTGACCTGATTCGCAGCCTGCAGGGCCTGGAGGGCTGAACGCCGCCGGCCTGACGTGCTTAACTGCAATCCGAACACCCGGCGATACGCGCCGGCATCAGCCACGCCGGCACTCGAATGGATGATTTATGGCGGTAGATTCAGGGCGCTTGCGCAGCGAAATGGGCCGACGTATCGAGCGCCACGACTGGAGCGAGTCAACACTGGGCCCGTTGTTGGGCTGGCCGGACAGGTTGCGGGGGGTACTGGAGACCATTCTCGAGTCACCGTTGCCCATGTGCATCCTCTGGGGCGACGCCGAGCTGCAGCTCTATAACGACGCCCATGCCGACGTGATCGCCCGCACGGACGCACTGGGCAAGCCGCTCGGGCAGAGCTGGACCGAAGCCTGGCCGGCACTGGTGCAGGCGTGCGCACAGGCGGACCTCGAGCAGGCCTGCCTGCTGCACAACCAGCCGCCGCCCAAGCATCTGCCCGACGGCTCCGGCGATATCCGTTTCGACCTTGCCCTGAGCCCGATCCGCGACGGTGGCGCCGTGGTGGGCCGCCTGCTCTGCCTGCGCCCCACGGCCGAACACGCGCTGCGCCGGCGCGAGGCCGAACTGAAGATGATCACCGACGCCCTGCCGGTGCTGATCGGCTACGTCGACCAAGACGAGCGTTACCGCTTCAACAACCGTCACTACGAGAGCTGGTTCGGCCATTCGCCCGAGTGGCTGTATGGCAAGCATCTGGTGGACGTGGTCGGTGAACACGCCTACAACGCCCGCAGCGAGCAGATCAAGGCCGCGCTGGCTGGCCAGTCGGTCGTCTTCGAGGCGTACATGCCGCATCAGGACGGCACACGACGGCAATCCTTGATGCACTATCTGCCGCGGCGCGATGGCGATGGGCGGGTCCAGGGCTTCTTCGTGCTGGCGCAGGACGTCACCGAGCGCTGGCAGGCCGAACAGGCACTACGCGAACTCAACGAGACACTCGAGAGCCGGGTCCAGGAACGTACCAACGCCCTGGCCGAGGTTTACGAACGGCTGCTCAAGGAAATGGCCAGCCGCGAGCAGGCGCAGGAAGCGCTGCGCCAGGCGCAGAAGATGGAAGCGGTCGGCCAGCTGACCGGCGGTATCGCGCATGATTTCAACAACATGCTCACCGGCATCATCGGCGGGCTGGACCTGATCCAGCGTTACAACCAGACCGGCCGGCATGCCGAAACCGGGCGCTTCATCGACGCCGCGGTGACCTCCGCCAACCGCGCCGCCGCGTTGACCCACCGGCTGCTGGCCTTCGCCCGCCGGCAGCCGCTGAACCTCAAGCGCGTCGACCTCAATGCCCTGGTCGACTCGATGCGCGACCTGCTGGTGCGCACGCTCGGCAGCCACATCCTCGTCGACGCCCAGTTGCAGCCGGACCTGTGGCCGGCCAGCAGCGACGAAAACCAGCTGGAAAGCGCCCTGCTCAACCTGGTCATCAACGCCCGCGACGCGATGCCCAACGGCGGCAGCCTCTATATCGCCACCGCCAACGTCGTGCTCAGCCGCCAAGCGGAAATCGGTGATCTGCCGGCCGGGCGCTACGTCACCCTCAGCGTGCTTGACAGTGGCTGCGGCATGACAGCCAAGGTGCTGGCCTCGGCCTTCGAGCCCTTCTTCACCACCAAGCCCATCGGCCAGGGCACCGGGCTGGGATTGTCGATGATCTACGGCTTCGTACGGCAGGCCGGCGGGCATGTGCAGATTCGCAGCGAGCCGGGCAAGGGCACCGAGGTGACGCTCTACCTGCCGGCGCACCACCGACTCTCCGACAGCCCGGCCGGCGCCAGCCCGGTAGCAGACGCACCGCGCGCCGCGCAGGGCGAAACTGTCCTGGTGGTCGAGGACGATCCGGCGGTGCGCATGCTGGTCGTCGACGTGCTCGGCATGCTCGGCTACGCCGCACTGGAGGCGGCGGAGGGCAACGCGGCGGTGAAAATCCTCGAAAGCCATGCCCACATCGACCTGCTGGTCTCGGATGTCGGCCTGCCCGGCATGAACGGCCGACAGCTGGCCGACATCGCGCGGCAGCATCGCCCCTCCCTGCCCGTACTCTTCATGACCGGCTATGCCGAACAGGCCGCCAGCAGCGGTTTCCTCGACACCGGCATGGACATGATCAGCAAGCCCTTCGCCATCGACGACCTGATATCCCGGATCCGCGACATGCTGACCAAACCATCGGGCTGACCGGCTGTCGCAACGACATCGATCACGCATGTCACGATGTGCCCTCCGCCAACCGCACACCTGTCGAGCCGCCCATGAAGGAACCCTGCTCCCGCCCTGACCAACCCGTCTCCGATGCGCCGGGCGGCGCCAGCGCCGGTTATCGGTTCCAAACGCTGGACGATGCCCGTCTGGAGCCGGTCGAGCTGGCCGAGGAATGCGCGCTGGCGATCGCCTACAACGGCCTCAACCAGGCGGTGATGATGGTGACGCCCGCGGACCTCGAAGACTTCGTCGTCGGCTTCAGCCTGGGTGCCGGCATCGTCGAACGTGCGGCGGACATCTATGACATTCGCATCAGCGGCACGGGCAACGGGCGGCATGCCGAGGTCGAGATAGCCAGCCGTGCGTTCTGGACGCTGAAGGCGCAACGCCGCCAGTTGCCTGGCAACGCCAGCTGCGGGCTCTGCGGGGTCGAGGCGCTGGAACAGGCGCTGCCACAATTGCCCGTGATGCCGGTCGCCCCGCTACCGCCGGCGCACTGGCTGGACGATCTGCGCCAGCGTATCGCCGACTTCCAGCCGCTCGCGCAGCGCTGCGGCGCCGTGCACGCCGCGCTGTTCATCGATGCCGGGGGGCGGATTCGGATGGGCCGTGAAGACATCGGCCGACACAACGCGCTGGACAAGCTGATCGGCGCGCTGAGCCGCTCTGGGGAGGACGTCACGGGCGGCGTCGCCGTGGTCACCAGCCGCTGCAGCCTGGAGTTGATCCACAAGGTGCAGCGCGCCGGCATTCCCACGCTGGTGAGCTTTTCCTCGCCGACCGGCCTGGCCACGCAATGGGCGCAGCGGCACAACCTCAATCTGATCCACATCCCCCATCGCAGCCCGCCGCGCGTGTTCAGCCCGGCCGCACGCTCCGCCGAGGCAAACCGATGAGCCTGCAAGCCGAACACCTGCGCTATCGCCCCTACGCCGGACCGGCGGCGGGCTGGGGTGCCCTGCGCAGCGTGGCCAGCCACTGGCTGGATAGCAAGCAACCCCTGAAGAACCTGCGCGCGCTGCTCAAGACCAATCAGAACGGCGGCTTCGACTGCCCCGGTTGCGCCTGGGGCGACTCACCCGAAGCTGGCATGGTGAAGTTCTGCGAGAACGGCGCCAAGGCGGTCAACTGGGAAGCCACGCGGCGGCGTGTCGATGCCACCTTTTTCGCGCGCTATAGCCTCAGCCAGCTGCGCGAGCAGAGCGACTACTGGCTCGAGTACCAGGGTCGCCTGACCGAGCCCCTGCGCTACGACAAGGCCAGCGACCGCTATCGGCCCATCGACTGGGATGACGCCTTTGCCCTGATCGGCCATCACTTGAACGCCCTCGAAACGCCCGACCAGGCGGAGTTCTACACCTCCGGCCGCACCAGCAACGAGGCGGCCTTTCTCTACCAGCTGTTCGTGCGCGCCTACGGCAGCAACAACTTTCCCGACTGCTCGAACATGTGCCACGAGGCGAGCGGGGTTGCGCTGGGCGAAAGCATCGGCGTCGGCAAGGGCAGCGTCAGGTTCGAGGACTTCGCCAAGGCCGACGCCATCTTCGTGCTTGGCCAGAACCCCGGTACCAACCATCCGCGCATGCTCGAGCCCTTGCGCGAAGCCGTGGCGCGCGGCGCACAGGTGGTCTGCTTCAACCCGCTGAAAGAACGCGGCCTGGAACGCTTTCAGCACCCACAGCACGCGATCGAGATGCTCGCCAACGGATCCGCCCCGCTGAACACCGCCTTCTTCCGCCCAAGGCTGGGCGGCGACATGGCGGCGCTGCGTGGCGTCGCCAAGTTTCTCCTGCTATGGGAGCGCGAGGCGCAGGCCACGGGCGCACCCGCCGTGTTCGACCACGCCTTCATCGCCGAGCACACCGCTGGCGTGGAAGCCTATCTGGCAGTGCTGGATGCGACCGACTGGCCAACCCTGGAAGCCCAATCGGGGCTCAGCCTGACGGAGCTGGAGGCCGCGGCGCGGCTCTATCGCGCGGCCGAGCGGGTGATCATCTGCTGGGCGATGGGGATCACCCAGCACCGGCACTCGGTCGCGACCATTCAGGAAATCACCAACCTCCAGCTGTTGCGCGGCAACCTCGGCAAGCCGGGCGCCGGACTGTGTCCGGTGCGCGGGCACAGCAATGTGCAGGGCGACCGGACCATGGGCATCAACGAACGGCCGCCGGCACGGCTGCTCGATTCGCTGGAGCGGCGTTTTGGCTTCGCAGTGCCCCGCCAGCCGGGGCATAACGTGGTCGAGGCGATCGAGGCGATGCTCGCCGGCCGCGCCAGGGTGTTCATCGGCCTTGGCGGCAACTTCGCCCAGGCCACGCCCGACAGCCGGCGCACCCAACAGGCGCTGCAGCGCTGTGCATTGACGGTGCAGATCAGCACCAAGCTCAACCGCAGCCACCTCACCGTTGGGCAGGATGCGTTGATCCTGCCGTGCCTCGGGCGCACCGACATCGACCGTCAGGCCGCCGGACCTCAGGCGGTGACAGTCGAAGATTCGTTCAGCATGATCCACGCCTCGTACGGTCAGCTGGAGCCGCTTTCGCCGCTGATGCGCTCCGAACCCGCCATCGTGGCCGGCATCGCCCAGGCCACGCTCGGCAATCGCCCGGTGGATTGGCCGGCACTGATTGCCGATTACAGCCGGATTCGCGAGTTGATCGGCGAGACGATTCCCGGTTTTGCCGATTTCGAGCAGCGCGTGCATCGCCCCGGCGGCTTCCACCTGGACAATCCGGCAGCGGAGCGGCGTTGGAGCACCGCCAGCGGCCGCGCCAATTTCATCGCCAACGCGCTGCCAGACGATCCGTTCGGCGGTGCGCTGGAGGGCCACGACGCGCAGCCGGACCTGATCCTGCAAACCCTGCGCTCGCATGATCAGTACAACACCACGGTCTATGGCCTCGACGACCGCTACCGGGGCGTGAAGGGCGACCGCCGGGTGATCTTCGTCCATATCGACGACATCCGCCGGCTGGGCTTCGAGCCGGGGCAGAAGGTCGATATCCAGTCGCTCTGGCATGACGGCATCGAGCGTCGCGTCACGGCGTTCACCCTGCTCGACTTCGACATCCCGCGCGGACAGGCCGCCGCCTACTACCCGGAAACCAATCCGCTGGTGCCGCTGGGCAGTGTGGGCATCGGCAGCCACACGCCGACGTCGAAGTCGGTTGCGATACGGCTGCACGCGGCCCAAGAAGAAAGCGCGCCGTCACTTGCCTCGGCAGGCCAGTGACGGCCCCGCACAAGGAACGTACGACCGTTTCGCTTGAATCAAGTTCCTGCGTTAATTCAAAGACTTATGAAAAGCGAAGCGCATCACACCTTTCATCGGTTGACGCTTGCGGACCGCGCCCCGGGGACGTGAGGATCGCGGCGCCATCCACTGGAGAGGTTCCACCATGAAGTATTCCTCGATTCTGCTGTTGTCCGCGGGCCTGCTCAGCGGTGCCGCCTTTGCCGGAAGCAACACCGAAGCCGCTGTTGGCGGCGCCCTGGGCGGTGCGCTCGGGTCGGTGGTCGGCGAACACCTGGGTGGTTCGACCGGCGCCACCATCGGCGCGGGCGTCGGTGGTGCGGCGGGCGGCATGGTGGGTGCGGACAAGCGTAGCCGTACCGAAGCGGCCATCGGCGGCGGCCTTGGCGCAGCCGGCGGCAACGTGATTGGCCAGCGCGTCGGCGGCAGCACGGGCGGCCTGATTGGCGCAGCGGTGGGCGGTGGCGCCGGAGGCGCGATCGGCAATGCCTACGGCGACGATGACGACCGGAGCGAGCGTCGCTACCGTGATGATCGCCGCTACTACGGCCACCCCGGCAAAGCCAAGGGGCACTGGAAACACAAGCACAAGCACAAGCATCACGACTGACGTCTCGCTACCGCGGGCCATGTCCTGTGGCCCGCATCGCCTCCCGCCCACGCTCTTCTGCTTAGCTCGCCAACCCTTCCAGGGCCGCGCGCAACCGGCCCGGAATCGGTGTCGGCCGATTGGTCGCCCGCTCGACGAACACGTGCACGATACGGCCGGCGGCGCTGGCCTCGTCATCGCCGCGTTTGAAGATCGCCAGCTCGTACTGCACCGAACTGTTACCCAGCCGACCGACCCGCAGGCCGACCTCGATCTGATCGGGAAAGGCGATCGAGGCGAAGTAGTCGCAGCTGGAGCTGACCACGAAACCGACCACCTCGCCGTTGTGGATGTCCAGCCCGCCGCGTTCGATCAGGTAGGCATTCACCGCACTATCGAAATAGCTGTAGTAGACGACGTTGTTGACGTGACCGTAGAGGTCGTTGTCGTGCCAGCGCGTGGTGATCGGCTGGAAGTGGCGGTAGTCGGCGCGCCGGTGTTCGGGTTGGTCTGCCATGCGAAGTTCCTTGTCGATACGGATCAGTAGGCGGCGCGGTAGATGGCCAGCGCATCGGCCTCGCTGACCTCGCGCGGATTGTTGACCAGCAGCCGCTGCTGCAGCATCGCCTCCTTGGCCAGCTGCGGCAGCATCTCTTCCGGCACGCCGGCGTCACGCAGGCGGGTCGGCAGGCCGACGCGCGCGCTCATCTGCTCGAACTCCTCGATCAGCTGCTCGGCGTAGGTGGACGGATCATCCGTGCGCAGGCGCTCGCCGAGGATGATCGGTGCCAGTTCGCCGTAGTGTGTGGCCGCCGCGCTGACGTTGAAGCGCAATACCTGCGGCAACACCAAGGCGTTGGACAGGCCGTGGGGAATGTGGAAATTGCCCCCCAGCGGATAGGCCAGCGCGTGCACGGCGGCGACCGGTGCGTTGGCGAACGCCTGGCCGGCCAGGCAGGCGCCCAGCAGCATGGCCTGGCGTGCCTCGCGGTTGCTGCCGTTGTGCACCGCCTCGTCCAGATTGGCCGCCAAGAGGCGCAGCGCCTCGCGGGCCAACAGGTCGGACATGGGGTTCTTCTTCAGCGCGCTGGTGTAGGCCTCGATGGCATGCACCATGGCGTCGATGCCGGTAGCCGCGGTCACCGCCGGCGGCAGGCCGAGGGTGAGATCGGCGTCGAGCAGCGCCAGGTCCGGCAGCAGCAGGGGCGAGACCACACCCATTTTGGTCGTCTCACCGGTGGTGATGATGGCGATCTGCGTGACTTCGGAGCCGGTGCCCGCCGTTGTCGGTACCTGAATCAGCGGCAGGCGCTGGCCCTTGGCGTTGCCGACACCATAGATGTCCTGCAGCGATTGCGCGCAATCAGGATGGGCCAACAGCGCAACCAGCTTGGCCACGTCCATGGAGCTGCCGCCGCCGAAGCCGATGATCAGATCGACCCGGGACGCCCTGGCCTGCGCCACCGCCGCCAGGACGATGTGCTCGGGCGGGTCGGCAACGACCTGATCGTAAACCGCGACCTGCAGCCCTTCCGTCTCGAAGCCCGGCAGGACTTCGTCGAGCAGGCCGAAACGGGTGATGCCCGGGTCGGTCACCACCAGCACCGAGCGCGCCCCACGCTCCTTGCAGAGGCTGGCCAGCCGGCGCGACGAGCCAGGCTCGCAGATCAATTGAGCGGTTGTGGCAAAGCTGAACGGATGCATCGGTGCCTCCTGTGATCGATTAGCTCAAAACGCGAAGTCGCTTTCCGGCAGCGCCATCAAACAATCCGCGCCACCCTGAATGGCTTCCCGATGCGCACTCGCCCGCGGTAACACACGGCGCAGATAGAAATCCGCACTGGCCAGCTTGGCCTGATAGAAAGCCTCCTCGCCGGCGCCCTGCTCCAGCGCATCCTGTGCGCGCGCCGCGGCCTGCAGCCAGAGGCCGGCCAACAAGACATAGGCCGAGTACTGCAGGAAATCCACCGACACCGCGCCGATCTCCTGGGGATCGCGACCGGTGGCAGCGATGATCTCGGCCGTCAGCTCGCGCCATTCGCCGAGACGCATCTGCACCTTGCTGGCCAGAGCGTGCAGCGCCGGGCGATCGGTCTGCCGGTCGCAAATCTCGCTGAATTCCGCCTGCAGCGCCGACAGTTCCGTGCCGCCGTCACCGAGCAGCTTGCGGCGGATGTAATCCAGCGCCTGGATGCCGTTGGTGCCCTCGTAGAGCTGGGTGATGCGGCTGTCGCGCATCAGCTGCTCCATGCCCCATTCGCGGATATAGCCGTGGCCGCCGTAGACCTGCACGCCGAGGCTCGCCACCTCCTGGCCCATGTCGGTGAAGAACGCCTTGACGATGGGGATCAGCAGCGCAGCGCGCTTGCTCGCCGCCTTGCGGTAGCTCGGCTCGGGATGGCCATGCTCGAGGTCCAGCTGCCGGGCGCAGTAGGCCGCCAGCATGCGGCTGCCTTCGACCAGCGTCTTTTGCGTCAGCAGCATGCGGCGCACGTCGGGGTGCACGATGATCGGGTCGGCTGGCTTGTCCGGATGCTGCGCGCCTGCCAGCCCACGAGACTGCAGGCGCTCGCGGGCATAGGCCAGCGAGCCCTGATAGGCCTGTTCGGCAATGCCAAGTCCCTGCAAGCCGACCTGGAAGCGCGCGTCGTTCATCATGGTGAACATGCACGCCAGGCCCTGATTGGGCTCGCCGACGATCCAGCCGGTGGCGCCGTCGAAGTTCATCACGCAGGTCGCCGCGCCCTTGATGCCCATCTTGTGCTCGATGGCGCCGCAGCTCAGCGCGTTGCGCGCGCCCGGCGTGCCGTCGGCATTGGCGATGAACTTGGGCACCAAGAGCAGGCTGATGCCTTTCACCCCAGCCGGCGCATCCGGCAGGCGCGCCAGCACCAGGTGCACGATGTTCTCGCTCATGTCGTGCTCGCCGCCGGAGATGAAGATCTTGCTGCCGCTGACCTTGTAGCTACCGTCCGCCTGCGGCTCGGCGCGGGTGCGCAGCAGGGCGAGGTCGGTGCCCGCCTGCGGCTCGGTCAGGCACATGGTGCCGCTCCAGCGGCCGCTGACCAGCTTCTCCAGATAGGCATTCTTCAGTCCATCGCTGCCGTGCTTGTACAGCGCCAGCACCGCGCCCTCGGTCAGGCCGGAATAGATGCGAAAGGACAGCGACGCGCCCATCAGCATCTCGTGGAAGTTGCAGGCCACCAGCTGCGGGAAGCCCTGGCCGCCGTATTCGGTCGGCCCGGTCATGCTCGCCCAGCCGTTGTCGACGTACTGCTTGTAGGCCTCGACGAAGCCCTGCGGCGTGCGCACTTCGCCGTTTTCCAGGGTCACGCCTTCTTCGTCGCTGTTGCGATTGAGCGGCGCGATCTCGCCGCCGGTGTAGCGCGCAGCTTCTTCCAGCACACCGTCGATCAGCTCGCGGTCCAGGCCGTTGCCGAGCAATTCGCAATGGCCGGTAGCGTCGAACAGCTCGTGCAGCACGAAGCGCATGTCACGCAGGGGAGCCTTGTATTCCATGCTCATGCCTCCTTCTTGTAGTCGGCGAAGCGGCCGCCGAGCGTGGCCAGGCTGTCGATCAGTCCGGCCGGCTGCCAGTGCTCGCCGTGGCGCTCGGCCAATGTGTTGAGGCGCTCACGAATGGCCGGCAGACCCTGACGGTCGGCCCAGGTCATCGGGCCACCGACTTCGGCCGGGAAGCCGTAGCCGTAGAGGTAGACGGTGTCGATATCGGCGCTGGACTCGGCCATCCCTTCCTCGAGGATCTTGGCGCCCTCATTGACCAGCGCCAGCAGGCAGCGCTCGAGAATCTCTTCCGGACCGATCTCGCGGCGCTCATAGCCGAGGCGCTCGGACTCGCGCTGCACCAGGGCGTCCACTTCCGGATCGTGCTCGGCCTGGCGGCTGCCTTCGGCGTAGCGGTAGTAGCCCATGCGCGACTTCTGGCCGAAGCGGCCCAGTTCGCAGAGACGGTTATCCACCTGCACCTCGGCCTCGTCCTGGCCCTTGCCGGCCAGCTCGCGGGCGCGCCATTCCAGGTCGATACCCACCACGTCATACATGCGGAACGGGCCCATGGCGAAGCCGAAGCCTTGCAGCGCGGCGTCCACCTGATGGGGGTAGGCACCTTCGAGCAGCATCATCCGCGCCTCGCGCACATAGGTGGCGAGCATGCGGTTGCCGATGAAGCCCGGGCAGTTGCCGGCGATCACGCTGACCTTGCCCATACGCTTGCCGAGCTCGGTGGAGGCCTCAAGTACCGCTTTAGAAGTCTTCGCTCCGCGGACGATTTCCAGCAGCTTCATGATGTGTGCCGGGCTGAAGAAGTGCAGGCCTACCACCTGCTCCGGGCGCTTGGTGACAGCGGCGATGGCATCGATATCCAGCGCCGAGGTGTTGCTGGCCAGAATGCCGGCCGCCTTCACGATGCCGTCCAGCTCGCGGAAGATCTTCTGCTTGAGTTCGAGGTTTTCGTAGACCGCCTCGATCACCAGGTCCACGTCGGCCAGCGCCGGGTAATCCGCCGCCTTGGCGATGCGGGCCCGCCGCGCCGCCGCTTCGGCCTCGTCGATCCGACCCTGACGCACGTTGTGCGCGTAGGTGTCGGCCACCGCGCCCAGCGCCTGCTCGAGCATCTCGGGATTGTTGTCCAGCCACAGCACCTGCACACCGGCATTGGCCAGGCTCATGACGATGCCGCGGCCCATGGTGCCCGCGCCGATCACGGCGGCGGTCTGGATATCGAAGCGGGGTTGGCTCATGTGAACGGTCCTCGTCGCAGGCTGGAAAAAGTGGAGACCAACCATAGACGAAGACGCTACTATTTTTGAAATTTAGTCTTGTGATGTTTCGGATTCACCAAGTGAATATCTACAACTTCGACCTCAACCTGCTTCGCGTGCTCGACGCCCTGCTGCGTGAGCGCAACGTCTCGCGTGCCGCCGAGCGCCTGTCCCTCAGCCAGCCGGCGGTGAGCAATGCCCTGGGTCGCCTGCGCGAGCTGCTCGACGACCCGCTGCTGGTGCGTGCCGGCCGAGCCATGCAGCCAACGCCGCGGGCACTGAGCCTGGAGGCGCCGATCCGCGATGCGCTGCAACAGATCGAGCACACGCTCAACGCCGGCGACTTCTTCGATCCCGCCACCAGCCGCCAGCGCTTCGTCATCGCCGTCACCGACTACGTCGAGCTGATCTGCATGCCCAGACTGATGGCGCACCTGGCGCAAGTCGCGCCAGGCATCCAGCTGGCAATCGAGCACCTCACGCCCAGCCTGCCGGCCGCTGCTCTGGACGATGGCCAGCTGGACCTCGTCGTTGGTCGCTTCGTCGAAGTACCCACGCGCTTTCACACCCGTCGCTGGGCCAGCGAAACCTTGCAGGTCGCCCTGCGTTCCGGCCACCCGCACGTTGGCGAGACACTCGATCTGGAGGCATTCCTGCGCCTGCGCCATCTCTGGGTGCACGGGGGGCAGACCCGCGGAATGGTCGATCAATGGCTGGAAGAACAAGGGCTGAGCCGCGACGTCGCCTACACCACGCCCAACTATCTGCAGGCCGCCCACATCGTGGCACGAAGTGACCTGGCCGCCGTGCTGCCAACGCAACTGGCCCGTTACTTCGCCGACCTGCTGCCGCTGAGGTTGTTCGACTTGCCCTTCGATCTGGGCAGCTTCCGGCTGGATGTCGTCAGCGTCGCGCAGCGTGAACGGGACGCCGGCCTGCAATGGCTGATCGAGCAAATCGTCGCGGTGGGCGCAGGGGCGGCGCAATCTTCACGGTCGGTTGACTGAGCGAGCGCTTTCTCCAGGCAAAAAAAAACCCGCCGGAGCGGGTTTTTCATGACCGTCCGAATCCTTTCGGGTGCCATCCTGGCCATGGTCGATCATCCTTGATCCTGAGCGCATCCTGCGCTTCAGAGATGGGTATAGATTAAGTATCGAACGGCGCCCGGCAAAGCGCCGATGACTGCTATTGCTGTAAGCCTTTGGCTATAGCGGCAACTTTCTGGCCGCTTCGCTGTCCGGCCTGCCCCCAGACAGCAAAAAACCCGCCGGAGCGGGTTTTTCCTGACCATCCGAATCCTTTCGGCTGCCGTCCTGGCGATGGTCGATCATCCATGATCCTGAGCACATCCTGCGCTTCAGAGATGGGCATAGATTAATTACCTCGCGCTGGAGGCAGAAGTGGCGATCGCCATCCCATCGTGTAAGCCTTTTGCTATAGCAGGGCGCAACGGGACTATTGCCGCGGCTGCATGCATTCAACCGGTTCGGGTATAGCGGCTGGGTTGCCAATAGCCTGACAACAACGGAAACGCAGGCCCTCGCCAGCCGCGCCGGCGCAACTGCCGGGCGATCAGCACATTCATGATCTTGTGCCCCATCAACAAGACGCTGCCGTGCAACTCGGCCAGTTCGATGAGCCGATCGGCTGCGGCACCGGCACGACGGCTCGACACCTTGACGTGCTCGGTGTGGCTTGAAAAACCAAGGAACCAGGCCGTGCGGAAGGTGACGCGCCAGATGCGGGACGGTAACAGCGGCGCCCCCCAGTCGGGATAGGGCAGGTGCGCTTCGGCGAACAGTGGATCCGGCTCCTGGCGACAATCGCACTTGAGATGCGACCTGGACTCGACGCAGCGTTGCAGCGAGCTGCAAACCACCACGCCAACCGAATCGGCCAGTTGCATCAATGCCTGTGGGCGCTCGGTGCCGACGACGGCCGCCGCGTTGTAGCGTTCGACCCAGTGTTTCATGCCGGCCGGCGTCGACCAGCGAGCGGCACCATGGTCGGGCCTGCCGTGACGCACAAGAATGATCTGCATGGCTTGCTGCCGTTGCGGTGACTCAGCTTCGAAACCGCCGGTGCCAACAGGTTCCGGTGCGACGCGGCGCCCGGCCCGACCCGCGCACTTGGCGACGGTCAGTTGTCCAATGCGCGCTGTTTGTCGAGAAACTCTTCCTCAAGCATGGCGTCTTTCACCGCTTGCGGCGGCTCTTCCTGCAGGGGATCGTTCAGCTCGCCGCTGGAGAGCACCTTGCTGTCGAGCTTGCCCATCAGGTGATCGAGGGCGTGCTGCATTTTTTCGGCGGCCCCCTCGACCGCCAGCTGCAGAGACTCGGCCTTGTGCGTCACGGAGACGGACTGATGCCCCTTTGGCCGCGCTTCGATCTGACAGCGCTTGTCATCGGCGCCGGCCTTCTGAGCGTTCTCGTCACTGATATGGACTTCGAGGCGTGTGAGGAAATCATCGAAGCGTTCCAGCCGTTCCTCGACGGTCGTGCCGACCCACTCGTGCAGCTCGACACTGCCGGGAATATGGTTGCTGTTGACCTGAACATGCATACGAGAACTCCTGATAGATGACGTACCTACCAGAGTTCGAGGCGCGGGCATGTTCGAAGGTTCAGCGGTTTTGTCCGGAAGCACCTTGCAGCACCGCCTTGCGATCGGCCTGCCCACCGATAGACCAGCCCACCGCCCCCCAGATGGCCGCGCACACCGCCCCCACCAGCCCCACCAGCCAGGCGCCTTGGCCGAGGCTGTCGAGCAGACTCTTGGCCCAGCCGCTCAGCGCATCGCCGCCGCGATAGACCACGGTGTCGATGAAGTTCTTCGCCTTGTACTTGCTCTCGGCATCCAGCGGTGCGAAGAGCATCTCCCGGCCCGGACGGACGAAGGCGTACTCGCCAACCCGGCGCACGATCATCACCGCCGCCAGCACGGCGAAGGTCGGTGCCAGCGCCAGCCCGACGAAGCCCAGGCAGACCAGCAGCGGCACTGCCGTGAGCAGCACCCGCACACCAAGGCGCTGTGCCACGCGACCGGTGATGAACAGCTGCGACAGCAGCGCCCCGGCCTGGACCACGAAATCGATGGCACCGAACACCCGTACCTGCTCGGCCCGGTCCGTGAACAGCTCGGACACCAGCCGCGCCTGCTCGAAGTAGAGAAAGGTGCTGGCAGTGGTCAACAGCAACACGAACACCGCGACGCCCAGCAGATAGCGCGAACCCAGTACCCGCGTCAGGCCGCTGAACGGGTTGCCAGCCACTGGCCGCTTCGGACTTTCCGCCCGTTCGGCGCCGGGCCGGCCAGCACCCAGCACCTCGCGCCAGGCCATCAGGTAGCGCTTGAGCGCCACCGCCGCGACCAGGAGCAGCGCTGCCAGCAGCATCAGCCCGAACTGCCCGAGCACGCCGACCAACAACGCGCTGGCCGCGGGGCCGACGAGTCCGCCCACGCTGGCCCCGGCAGCGATGAAGGCGAACAGCCGGCGCGCCTGCGGCGCGTCGAACACATCGGCCATCAGGCTCCAGGCCACCGAGACCACGAACAGGTTGTAGACCGAGATCCACACGTAGAACACCCGCGCCAGCCAGACGCTGTCACGCAACGCGAAGAACAGCGCGGCAAACAGCAGCAGGTTGACGCAGAAGAAGCCGTACACCCAGTCGATGTAATGGAGGCGCGCCACCCTGGAGTTGAGCCAGGCGAACAGCGGCACCGCCACCAGCATGGCGACAAAGGTCGCGGTGAACAGCCACTGCAGATTCTCCACGCCGCCCTGGATGCCCATGGACTCGCGGATCGGGCGCAGCATGAAATAGCCGGCGAACAGGCAGAAGAACAGGCCGAAGCCGGCCAGCGCCGCGCGGAGTTCGCCGGGGCGGGCATTGATCAGGGCGGCGAGGCGCGCAGCCGGAGCGACGGGCATTCGGCCCGGCTCAGCGGAAGGCGTCGACGATCATCTGCCGCTGCCGCTCATCGGGCAGACGGCCCTGGCCGGCAAGCAGGTTGTCGGCCATGTAGCGCGGGTTGGAGGTGGCCGGGATGACCGCGGTCACCGCCGGCTCGGCGAGGATGAACTTGAGCAGCAGCTGCGCCCAGGAGCTGGCGTCGATATCGGCGGCCCAGTCCGGCAACGGCTTGTCCCGGACCTTCGACAGCAGGTTGCCGCGGGTGAAGGGTCGGTTGATCAGGGTGGCGATGCCGTTGTCGGCGCAGTAGGGCAGCAGCTGCTTCTCGGCGTTGCGCTCGCTGACCGAATAGTTGAACTGCACGAAGTCGACCTGCTCCTGTTTCAGCGTGTCCAGCAGGCGATCGTGGGCCGATTCCACATAGTGCGTCACGCCGATGTAGCGCACCCGCCCCTCCTGCTTGAGCTCGCGCAGCAGGCCGAGTTGGGTGCGGGTGTCCTGCAGGTTGTGCACCTGGATCAGGTCGATGGTGTCGGTCTGCAGTGCCTCGAAACTCGCCTCGATCTGCGCCATACCGCGCTCACGACCGGTCGAGGACACCTTGCTGGCCAGAAAGACCTTGTCGCGCTGGCCGTGACGCGTGACCAGCTCGCCGACGACGCGCTCGGCATTGCCGTAGCTCGGCGCGGTGTCGATCAGCGAGGCACCGCCTTCCACCAGCACCCGAAGCACCTCCAGCAGACGCTCCATCTGCGGATCATCGAGGCTCACGTTATGCGTGATGGACGTACCGAGACCGATCACGGGTAGCGTTTCACCCGTCGCCGGAATACTGCGGCGACGCAGGCCCTCGGCCGCTTGCAGCAGCGACGGCAGCAAGGGGTCAAGCGCCGCGAAGGTGGCGATCAGGGCGGAACGGTGAAGGAGCTGGCGGCGCGTCGGCATGGCGGGGTCTCCCGGCTCGGTAATGGCAACGACCTCTGAGTATGGTCGAGCGTGCGCGGCATGCCGGGCAGCCGAGGCCTGGGAGCTTTTCTTGATGTTTCAGGACCATGTTCGGACAGGCTGACATGGGCAGCGTAGGCATGTGGAGTGGTGGCAATATGACTTCATTTCAGGTCTACTGCACCGCCTGACGAGCCCAGCAGCCCCCTGGACCGCACCTTGGGGAGGCTCGAACACGACGAGACCTTCCATGCCCAGCCAGTTCCCGCGACCGGCGCATCGCGCGCCCGCATCGTCTGCGTATGTCCGCCGCCTGCGAAGCAGGCTCGGCAGCCTTTGCTATGCCGCCGGCTTGATGCTGGTATTCGCCCTCAGCCTGCTCCTGCTGCCGGCCGACAGTGGCCTGGGGAAACTGCTGCGGGTGGCTCTGTAACGGCCCGTCAGGTTCGAAACCGACCGACCAACTTCGACAACGTCCCGGCCAGCTCCGACAACCGCTGGCTGGCCTGCAGACTCTGCGAGGCATTGGCGGCGGCATCATTGGACAGATCGCGGATATCGGTGATGTTGCGCGCGATCTCCTCGGTGACGCTGCTCTGCTCTTCGCAGGCCGTGGCGATCTGCGCGGCCATGTCGTTGATTCGCTGGACCGACGCCGTGGTGTCGGCAAGCACCTGATCGACGCCGGATGCACGCGCCACGCTGTCCTGCGCCCGGGTGCTGCCGGCCTGCATCGCCTGTACGGCCCGGCCCACACCGGTCTGCAAGCGTTCGATGCGGGCCTGGATGTCGCGAGTCGAGTCCTGGGTCCGTGCGGCCAACGCCCGGACCTCATCGGCCACCACGGCGAATCCACGGCCTTGCTCGCCGGCACGCGCGGCTTCGATCGCCGCATTGAGCGCCAGCAGATTGGTCTGCTCGGCAATGCCGCGAATCACCTCCAGTACCGCACCGATGCTGGCGGTCTCCTCGGCGAGGGCGCCTATGGTTTGCGATGCGCCTTCGACCTCCTCGGCCAACTGCCGGATCGAGGCGATAGTGCCGCTTACGACGGCCGCGCCCTGGCTGGATTGTTGTTCGGCGTCGCGTGCGGCATCCGACGCATTCTGGGCGTTGAGCGCCACCTCGTGCACCGCTGCGCTCATCTCCGTGGCTGCCGTGCTGACCTGATCCACCGCCGCATGCTCGCTGCTGATCAGCTGATCGTTGGTCGCGGCCATGCCCGCCATGCCACGTGCGGCCGCATCCACTTCATCGGTCACCCGACCGACCTCGGCAATCAGCGGCTGCAGCTTGTCGAGAAAGCGGTTGAAGGCCGTACCGAGTTGCCCCAGCTCGTCGGCCGAACGCACCTCGACGCGCGCACGCAGGTCGCCGTCCCCCTCGGCGATCTGCCGGACGCGCTCGAGCAGGCGCCGCATCGGACGCAGCACGACCAGAGGCAGGCCGAGCACCAGCAGCCCGCAGCCGAGCAAGCCGACGACCAACACCGTGCCTTGCTGACCAAGCGCCGTGGCTGCAACGGCGCCGGCCCTCTCGCCGTTTGCCTGGGCCGCCTGATCCTCAAGGTCGCCCAACTGGTCGATGGCCTCGCGCATGGCTTCGAAGCGCGTTTCGCTTTCGCCAAAGCTGAGCGCACTGGCGCCTTGCGGATCGAGATCGATCTGCTCGATCACCCGCCGGGACACTTCGGACCACTGCGAGAAGCCACGGTTGAAGGTATCGACCAGAGCCAGGGCTTCGGCGCCAGGCTGCATGGCCGCGTATTTCTGGACGCGATCGTACGCCTGTTGAAGGTTCTCCGCGTGGCTCTCCCGCAGCGCCTTGACGTGGTCACCGGCATCGCTGTCGAGCAGGCTGCGCTCGGCTACCAGTGCCTGATAGAGGTCGCGATCGGCATTGAGTAGCAAGGTAATTGCCGGCAGGTGACTCGTCGCCAGCTGCTTGCTGGTGTCGGCAACCTGCGCGATGCCGCGCAAGCCAAGACCGCCCATGAGCACCAGCAACAGCGCCAGGCCGGCCACGGGAAGAGTGATTTTCCAGCGAAATCCGAGATCTGCGAAATAACGAAACATGGCACGCTCCTGCGGGACTCGATCAGGCTATCGGCCGCTGACAGATGCGCTGGAAGACCGGTGGTCGTTTTTTGACCGATCTGGAGTGATCCATGCCGCTGGCCTCGTTCAGGGTGTGCCGGCGGGGGCGCGCGGAGCGATCGAGGCCGGGCTAGGAGCCCGCCAGCCGCGCGCGAACCTCGGCGTAGGGATAGGCTTCCAGCGAGGCGAAACCGGGGAGCTGGCGCGCCTTGAGCTTGGTGAACACCGGCACGCTGATGCCGCAGAGAAAGCGCGTCAGGCATTCGCGGCTGGGCGCGCCGCCCTTGAGCTGCCGGTAGCGCTCCACGAACTCGGCGCAGCGGGCATCCAGGTCGATCTGCTCCAGCGACGCCAGTGCGGGCGGTTCCGGCAGTTTCGCGACCTGCCCGTTGCAAACCGAACAATGCCCGCAGCGCTGCGGCGCCTGGCGGTCACCGAAGTAGGCGGCCAGCCGTTGGCTCAGGCATTCGCGGGACTCGAACAAGGCCAGCATGTTGTCGATGCGAGCGATCTCGCTGGCTTCGTGCTCCTTAAAGTAGGCGTGCAGCTCGCCGCTCAGAGCCTCGGCATCGAAGCGCGCGTCGAGCAGCGCATAGACTTCGGTCATCTGCTTGCTCTCCAGCTCGATCCAGCCCTTCTCCTGAAAATATTCCAGCGCCTTGACCACCCGCGCACGGTCGGCGCCGTGCTGCGCGTAAAGCGCGTCGAAATCCAGCGTGCACCAGGTCCGCGCCCGCGCCGAGGTGTGCACGATGGCTTCGACGAACTGCCGCCGCTCGCCTTCGAACTTCGCCACCAGCGCCTCGGGCTCGAGCAGGTACTTGAAGCGGTATTCGGCGAAATACGCAAAACGCGGTGCAATGATGCCGCGCAGTTCCAGCTGCACCAGCAGGGTTTTCAGCGGCAGCTGGCGGATGTTGCTCTGGTCCGACAGCTGGTTGAGCATCAGCTCCCATTGCCCGCTGGCACCGGCCTGCAGCAGCTCGTCGAGCACGCAGCGAATGCCCTCACGTTCCGGCGTATCGCCATAGACGAAGTTCTGCAGCACGCTGAGGCTGTCGCGATTGGCCAGCACCAGGCAGTCGGACGGCTGCCCGTCGCGCCCGGCGCGGCCGATCTCCTGGCTGTAGTTCTCCACCGACTTGGGCAGGTCGTAGTGCACCACGTTGCGGATATCGGCCTTGTCGATGCCCATGCCGAACGCGATGGTAGCGACGATGCCGTTCAGCTCGCCGGCCATGAAGCGGCGCTGGATCGATTCACGCAGCTCGTGCGCCATGCCGGCGTGGTAGGCGCTGGCCGGAACCCCCCGCTGCGCCAGGTGCTCGGCGACCTGCTCGGCCGTCTTCTGCTGGGTGACGTAAACGATGGTCGGCTGCCCCGACCTGTCCGCCAGCCATTCCACCAGCCGGTGCGGCTTGTTGAAGCCGCTGACCGGCTCCACCAGCAGATTGAGATTGGGCCGGTAGAAGCCGGTGGTCACCACGTCTTCGGCGGCGATGGCGAACTTGCGCTGCATGTCGGCAATCACCGGCGGCGTCGCCGTGGCGGTCAGCAGCAGCACTTGAGGAATGTTGAACTGGTGCTGGTAGTCGGGAAGCTTGAGGTAATCCGGGCGGAAGTTGTGGCCCCATTCGGAGATGCAGTGCGCCTCGTCCACCACCAGCAGGGAGATCGGCACTTGGCTGATGAAGTGGCGGAAGCGCTCGTTCTTCAGCCGTTCCACCGAGATTATGAGGATCTTCAGCTCGCCGGACTTGGCGCGGGCCATGGTCTCGCTCGTCTGCTCGCGGCTCTGCGCCGAATCGATGCTGGCCGCGGCGACGCCGCGCCGATGCAGAAAGGCCAGCTGGTCCTGCATCAGCGCCAGCAAGGGCGAGATCACCAGTGTCAGGTGCGGCAGCAGCAGCGCCGGCAGCTGGTAGCAGAGCGACTTGCCCGAGCCGGTGGGGAAGATCGCCGCCGTCGAACGTCCCGCCACCACGGCGCGAATGGCCTGTTCCTGGCCCGGACGCAGGCTGTCGTAGCCAAACGTCTGCCTGAGGGTCTGTTCGATCATGCGGCGCTCCGTGACGGAAGGGCCGGAGGGTAGCAAAAGGCGCGAGCGGGTGCTGCAAACCAGCCCAGGGCTCCGGGCCGCCGGGGCGGCGTAATCGGTGGGCAGCTAACAGGCGGAACGGCCAGCCATTTCAGTCAATCGGGGGGATTGGAATCGGCAATTACCGTTAGCAGGCTATCTACTTTTACGATTCTCGAGCTCCTGAAAACAAGCATAAGCGCCGTCGGATCGGGTGATCCGACACGCGAACAGGACGGTTCCTCAAATCAGAACAGGATTTCCTGCCATGCGCGCTATCTTCATTGCCACTGCCCTACTGCTTTCCTCCGTTGCCCACGCCGACAGCAGTAAACCCGACGTCTACACCTACGGCACCAAACTCGACGTGGCCTCCGTGCTGTCCATCAAGCTCAAGCCGACGCCGAACTGCGAAGTCACCGACGCGGTGATGACCTACCTGGACTCGGCTGGGCATAAGCGCCAACTGGCCTATCGGACCCTGTCCGACACCTGCAAGAACCAGAACTGAAGCGCCTCGGAAGCAGCCTCGATCAGCTGACCGAGGCGCCTGCCGCATCAGCCACGCTTGGTGCGTGACTCGCGGACGCGATCAGAAGCGATCGCGAATCACCACCTCATCGAACGGCAGCTTGCCTACGCGCGGCTTGGGCTCGGCCGCGCGTTTGCCGACCGCGACCATCAGCGCGATCACATGGTTATCCGGCAGATTGATCAGCTTGGCCACCGCGTCGAAATCGAAGCCATCCATCGGGCAGGAATCCAGACCCTTGCCCCGCGCCGCGAGCATCAGGGTCTGCGCCATCAGGCCACAGCTGCGCATGGCTTCGTCACGTTGCACCTGCGGCTTGCCGCGGTAGTAGTTGTCGATGGCACCAGCCATGTAATCCTGCACCTCGGCGGGTGCCCCGTCCCATACACGGCGGACGTTCTTCTCCCAGCTGTCGACCTGGGCACAGAAGACGATCAGCATCGAAGCGTCGGTCATCTGGGCCTGGTTCCAGCCCACCTCACGAATCTGCGCGCGCAAAGCCGGATCGCTGACCTCGACCAGGCGTACATGCTGGAGGTTGAAGGCCGAGGGCGCGAGCATGGCAAGCTTCAGCAACTCGTCCTTCTCGTCGCGACTGAGTTGGAACTCCGGATCGTAGGCCTTGACGGCACGACGGGTCTGGATGGCTTCTTCGATCTGCATGGGGTGACTCCCTTGAAGTGAGAACGTGGCCGCTATGCTAGGCGCCGCCACTCATCGAATCCATCCGGCTTGGCTGATGGAAGCGATCGAATCCGCCGATGCATCAAGGTCGAGCGGCATTGCGAGTCGCTCGCCGCCTCGAACCGAGCCGCTCGCGGCCGGACGACGGCCAAGAAAAAGCCGCCCGAAGGCGGCTTCATCATCTGACGGCTACCGGATCAGAGCTGCGGGCCGGCGGACTTGATCGCGTCGGAGACGTCGAACTTCTTGAAGTTCTCGATGAACTTGCTCGCCAGCTCCTTCGCCGCCTCGTCATAGGCACTGGCATCGGCCCAGGTGTTACGCGGGTTGAGCAGCTGCGCATCGACACCGGCGACGGCCTTCGGCACGTCGAGGTTGATGATCGGCAGGTGCTCGGTTTCCGCACCGATCAGCGCACCGCTCTGGATCGCCGCGATCACGGCACGGGTGGTCGGGATGTTGAAGCGCTTGCCGACACCGTAGCCACCACCGGTCCAGCCGGTGTTGACCAGGTAGACCTTGGAGCCGAACGCCTGGATGCGCTTGATCAGCAACTCGGCGTAAACGCCGGCCGGGCGCGGGAAGAACGGCGCACCGAAGCAGGTGGAAAAGGTCGACTTGATGCCGCTGCCCGAGCCCATTTCAGTGGAGCCGACCAGCGCGGTGTAACCGGAGAGGAAGTGGTAGGCCGCCTGCTCTTCGTTGAGGATCGAAACCGGCGGCAGTACGCCGGTCAGGTCGCAGGTCAGGAAGATCACCGCGTTCGGCTCGCCACCGAGGTTCTTCTCGGAACGCTTCTCGACGAACTCCAGCGGGTAGGCGGCGCGGCTGTTCTGAGTCAGGCTGTCGTCGGCATAGTCGGCGACGCGCGCCTCATCGAGCACGACGTTTTCCAGTACGGTGCCGAACTGGATGGCCTTCCAGATCACCGGCTCGTTCTTCTCGGACAGGTCGATGCACTTGGCGTAGCAGCCGCCCTCGATGTTGAACACCACGCCGGTGCCCCAGCCGTGCTCGTCGTCGCCGATCAGGTAGCGCGACTCATCGGCCGAAAGGGTGGTCTTGCCGGTGCCGGACAGGCCGAAGAACAGCGTGACGTCACCGTCTTCGCCGATGTTGGCGGCACAGTGCATCGGCAGCACGTCGGCTTCCGGCAGCAGGTAGTTCTGCACGGAGAACATGGCCTTCTTCATCTCGCCGGCGTAGCGCATGCCAGCGATCAGTACTTTCTTCTGCGCGAAGTTGATGATCACGCAACCGTCGGAATTGGTGCCGTCACGCTCAGGCACGCATTCGAAGTTGGCGACGTTCAGAACCTGCCATTCCTCCTTGCCGGCGGGGTTGTATGGCGCCGGATTGATGAACAGCTGCCGACCAAAGAGGTTCTGCCAGGCGGTCGCGGTGGTCATCTTCACGGGCAGGTAGTGGCCTTCGGAGGAGCCTACATGTACGTGGGAAACGAAGTGTTCCTGAGCCTGGTTGAAGGTCGCGACGCGATCCCAGAGGGCATCGAACTTGTCGGCCGGGAAGGGGCGGTTGATCGGGCCCCAGGCAATGGAGTCTTTGGTGCTGGGCTCTTCGACGATGAAGCGGTCGGCTGGTGAACGACCGGTCCGGTGACCGGTTTTCACGACGAGTGCGCCGTTGGCGGCCAGTTCGCCCTCACCGCGCTTGATGGCTTCTTCGATCAGTTGAGCGGTGCTGATATCGGTGTACACGGCGTTAGTGGCTTGCGTCATGAGTTTCCCGTCGGCCCTCGGCCGATTCCTCCATGCTGTTGTAGCCCACCGCGCGGTGGACTACACCGAAAAAAGTGCGCGCGATTATGACAGAAAACGCGCGGCGCTGGGTATGAGGCCGTGATGGCGAAAAGGTTCCTAACCCGCTCGATGCATTAGTGGCGGGTGTCGGAGGGACCTTCGGTGCCGGCTCCGGCGAACAGCTGCGCCACATCGGCCGCGTCGAAGCTGTACCGCTGATTGCAGAACTGGCAGTCGATGGTGATTTCGCCCCCCTGCTCCTCGATCAGGAGCTCGGCGTCCTGCTGGCCCAGGCTGATCACGGCCGAGGCCGAACGCTCGCGCGAACAGCTGCAGCGGAAGACGATCGGACGCGGCTCGAACAGGCGGACCTGCTCCTCGTGGTAGAGGCGATGCAGGACCGTCTGGGCATCCAGCCCCAGCAGTTCTTCTGCCGACAGCGTATCGGCCAGGGTGCGCAGGTGCTGCCAGCTGGCTTCGCGCTCCTCCGGCTCGCGGATGCGATCGGCCGGCAGTTGCTGCAGCAGCATGCCGCAGGCGCGGCGGCCGTCGGCGGCCAGCCAGAAACGGGTGGGGAGCTGCTCCGATGAGGCGAAGTAGCTCGACAGGCTTTCGGCCAGGGTCACGCCATCGAGCGACACGATCCCCTGATAGCGCTGGCCGTTCGCCGGTTCGATGGTCATCGCCAGCACGCCGTCGGGCATGAGTTCGGTGAAGGTCGCGCCCGCGGTCACCTGCGCGGCATCGAAGCGGGCGATGCCGCGCACTTCGCGCTCGCTGGAACATTCGACCATCAGCAGGGGCACCGCGCCGGAAGACCTTGCCTGCAGCACCATGAGCCCGTCGAACTTCAGGGTACCGACCAGCAACCCGGCCGCGGCGAGCAACTCGCCGAGCAGTTGCGCAACCGGCTCGGGATAGTCGTGTTTGGCCAGTACCTCGGCGTAACTGCGCTCGAGCTCGACCCATTCGCCGCGCACATCGGAATCGTCGAAGAGAAAACGCTGGGTGTAATCGGAATCGAGCATGGGCATGACCAGAGCAAGTGGGGTGACAGGCAAGGCGGCGCGCCACCGGTTCAGCCGGCCGGGCCCCCCGGATAAAGAAGGGACCGCATTCTAGGTGGAAAGTGGCGACCGTCCAACCGGCGCGCTCAGCCCGCATCCGAACGAAAGCGCTGCAAGGCGCGGCGCTGCTTTTTGCTCGGCCGGCCGTCGGTCTCGACACCCAGGGCGCCAGCCTTGCGCAGCGCGGCGGCCTGCTCCCGGCGCGCCTGGCTTTCGGCGGTTTCCTCGTAGAGCTGCTGCGCTTCCGGCGCACCACGGCGCACTGCGGACAGGGCACGGATGGTGACCGTACGCTCGTCGAAGCCGGTGCGGATCACCAGCTCTTCGCCGAGCTTGGGTTCCTTGCTCGGCTTGCAGCGCTCACCGCGGCAATGCACTTTGCCGCCCTCGATCGCCGCCTTGGCCAAGGCTCGCGTCTTGAAGAAACGCGCCGCCCACAGCCACTTGTCCAGACGGACCTTGCCGTCGTCGCTCTCACTCATCGTTCAACTCTGCCTGACGTCTCGTTGTCATTAGGGTGGTACAGGTGGATGCGGTTGTCATGCACCCCGACTAGAATGCGCGCAACTCTACCGGATACGCCTTTTGAACAATCCCGACCCTCAGACCATCATCGGCTTGCGCGAATGGATCGCCCTCCCGGAACTCGGCGTGGTCGGCCTGCGTGCCAAGATCGATACCGGAGCCAGCACCTCTGCCCTACATGCCACCGAAATCAGCGAATTCAAGCGCAATGGCGAACGCTGGGTTCGTTTCACGGCGCACCTGGGCACCCTGGTGCAGCGCCGCCATCGCTGTGAAGCGCCACTGGTGGCGCGCAAGATCATCAAAAGCTCCAACGGCCAGGCACAGACCCGCTATGTGGTACGCACATTGCTGGCCCTGGGCGATCACCTGTGGCCGGTCGAGTTCACCCTCACCTGTCGCAAGACCATGCGCTATCGCCTGCTGCTCGGGTCAAAAGCCCTGATGGACGGCAAATGGCTGGTCGACCCTGCCCGCACCTACGTGCAGGAAAAACCCCAGACCCTCACTTCTCCCGGTGCCCCATGAAAATCGCCGTGCTGTCGCGCAATCCACGCCTGTATTCGACCCGTCGTCTGATCGAGGCGGGCCAGCAACGTGGCCATGAGGTCGTCGTCATCGACACCCTGCGCGCCTACATGAACATCGCCAGTCACAACCCGCAGATCCACTACCGCGGGCGTCCGCTGGAAGGCTTCGACGCGGTGATCCCGCGGATCGGCGCTTCCGTCACCTTCTACGGTTGCGCCGTGCTGCGCCAGTTCGAGATGCAGGGCGTGTTTCCGCTCAACGAGTCGGTCGCCATCGCGCGCTCCCGCGACAAGCTGCGCTCGCTGCAACTGCTGGCACGCCGCGGCATCGGCCTGCCGGTCACCGGCTTCGCCCACTCGCCGGACGACATCGCCGATCTGATCCAGATGGTCGGCGGCGCCCCCTTGGTGATCAAGGTGCTCGAAGGCACCCAGGGCATCGGCGTGGTCATGTGCGAAACCGCCACGGCGGCCGAGTCGGTGATCGAGGCCTTCATGGGCCTGAAGCAGGACATCATGGTGCAGGAGTACATCAAGGAAGCCGGCGGCGCGGACATCCGCTGCTTCGTCGTTGGCGACAAGGTGATCGCCGCGATGAAGCGCCAGGCCAAGCCCGGGGAATTCCGCTCCAATCTGCACCGTGGCGGTACTGCCAGCCTCATCAAGATCACCCCGGAAGAACGCATGACCGCCATCCGCGCCGCCAAGGTGATGGGCCTGAGCGTCGCGGGCGTCGACATCCTGCGTTCCAATCACGGCCCGCTGGTGATGGAGGTCAACTCCTCGCCCGGCCTGGCGGGCATCGAGGAAACCACCGGCAAGGACGTCGCCGGTCTGATCATCCAGTACCTGGAAAAGAACGCCGGACCACACCTGACGCGGACGAAAGGCAAGGGCTAAGCGGCTGGGGTTGGACAGCCGGGCAGTTACGCCCCGCTTTTCATCTGGCGGTGAACGAGTCGGCAGTCCAGGCGTTACCTAAACGCCATGGCCGCCTCTCCCCCGTCCTGTCGCGCTTCTGCCGTTTTCACGGCTTGATAGCATCCCTGGGCAGCAACAGCCCCAGCGGCAGGCTGACACGCGCCTCCAGTCCGCCGCCTTCGCGGTTGCGCAGCTCGACCACACCGCCATGCTGCGAGGCGATGCGCTTGACGATGGCCAGCCCCAACCCGGCGCCTTGACCACCACGGGCGCGGTCGCCGCGGATGAAGGGGTTGAAGATCTCGCCCAGCTCCTGCGGATCGATACCGGCACCGCGGTCGAGCACGCTGAGCACGACATAGGGCGCGTTGCTGTCGCCGGAAACATGCGCGGCGACCTCGACCCGGTCGCCGCCGTAGCGCAGTGCATTCTCGATCAGGTTGACCAGCAGCCGCTTGATCGACACCCGGCGCAGCGCCAGTTTCGGCATCGGCTCGACGCACAACCGCACGCTCTCGCCATACTGGTTGTACGGCGCCACGACCTCACGCACCAGCTCGCCGAGGTCGATGTTCTCCACCGGCTCGTCGCTGCCATCGCGAACGAAGGCGAGAAACTGGTCGAGGATGGCGTTCATGTCCTCGATATCGCGAACCATGTCCTCCGTGAGCTCGGCATCGCTGGACAACAACTCCAGCGACAGCCGCAGGCGCGTCAGGGGCGTGCGCAGGTCGTGGGACACGCCAGCGAGCATCAGCTCGCGTTCGCGCCCGGCCTGCTCGACGTCTTCGGCCATCTGGTTGAACGCTCTGTACACCTCGGTCATCTCGCTCGGCGTGTCGCTGATCGGCAACCGCACGCTGCGCCCCTTGCCGATCTGCCGCGCGGCGTAGACCAGCCGCTTGAGCGGCAGGTTGAGCTGACTGACGAAGATCCAGGCCGCCGCCGTCGAGAGCAGGCCGATCCCGAGGAACCAGCCAAGCACGCTCCAGATGCGTTGCCCCCGCAACGGGTAGGCATACAGCGGCACCTGCAGCCAGTCCGGGCCGAGGCTCGGCGCCCGCACCCAGATCGCTGTCTGCGGCTGGATGCGCACCCGCACGTCGGTTTCCACCCCGAGCTCGGCCTGCATCTGGCGCAGGAAGATCTCGGTGTAGGGCCAGTGGTACTCACTGACCGGCACGTCGGCCGTCTCAACCCGGCGCAACCCCGCTGCCTGGGCGATGCGCTCACGGTTCTCGTCGTCCGCCGCCCAGTAGGCGCGCAAGGTCAACGCCGCGCCATGGCTGTATTGGCGGTCGACCATCACGTCCTCGTTCATCATCAGGTACACCAGCATCAGCACCTTGGAGAACAGGACGACGATCAGCACCATCCACAGCGTGCGGGCGAAGAAGCTTTGCGGGAACCAGAGGGGAGTTTTCATAGCAAAAGCCGAATGCAAGCGCTGGACGCTGGAAGCTGAACGACAAAGCAGCACGCGCGCCTTCGTTCAGCCTCCGGCGCCTTTACCGACCCTTTCAGCCTTTATTCCCGTCCGGCACGAAGACGTAGCCCACGCCCCAGACCGTCTGGATATAGCGTGGTTTGGAGGGGTCGGGCTCGATCAGACGGCGCAGCCGGGAAATCTGCACATCGATGGACCGCTCCAGTGCGTCCCACTCGCGGCCACGGGCCAGGTTCATCAGCTTGTCGCGGGTCAGCGGTTCGCGGGCATGCTGGACCAGCGCCTTGAGCACGGCGAATTCGCCGGTGGTCAGCATGTGCACCTGGTCGCCCTTTTTCAGCTCGCGGGTGCCGAGGAACAGCTCATAGTCACCGAAGGTCACCGTCTCGTCTTCACTGCCCGGCGCACCCGGCACCTGAGGCGCCTGGCGGCGCAACACCGCGCGGATCCGCGCCAGCAACTCGCGCGGATTGAACGGCTTGGCCAGGTAATCGTCCGCCCCCTGCTCCAGTCCGTGGATACGGCTGGCCTCGTCGCCCTTGGCGGTGAGCATGATGATCGGGATCTGGTTGCCCGCGGCGCGCAACCGGGCGCAGGCGGACAGGCCATCCTCGCCGGGCATCATCAGGTCCAGCACGACCAGGTGGAACAGCTCGCGGCTGAGTACGCGATCCATCTGCTCGGCACTTTCCACGGTACGCACGCGATAACCCTGCTCATCGAGAAAGCGCTCGAGCAGGCGACGCAGCCGTGCATCGTCATCGACAATCAGGATCTTTTCGCCTTCGCTGGGGGGCGCAGTGCTGCTCATGGAAACTCCCGAAGAATTCGACGGCGCATTATGCGCACAGAGGTTATGGCGCGACTTGCCGGCCATTGTTAGCAGATTTTTCCGCCGCTGGCAGCGTGCAGTGCCCGTCCGAGCGGCGCGTCTGGCTTTTTCGTCCGGCTTTCGGCCGCAAGCTTTTCTGCTGCCTTTATAATCGCGCCCCTTCGCGCAGGTACACCCTGCATGGTTCCGGACAGATCAGGTAGCTTCATGGACAGCATCAACTCCCGCCTCGCCGCCGAACTCGGCGTACGCCCCCAACAGGTTGCCGCCACCGTGGCACTGCTCGACGAAGGCTCCACCGTGCCCTTCATCGCCCGCTACCGCAAGGAAGTCACCGGCAGCCTCGACGATACCCAGCTGCGCAACCTGGAAGAACGTCTGCGCTACCTGCGCGAACTGGACGAGCGCCGTGCGGCGATCCTTTCGAGCATCGAGGAACAGGGCAAGCTGACCCCCGAGCTCAAGCGCGAGATCGATCTCGCCGACACCAAGACCCGTCTCGAAGACCTCTACCTGCCCTACAAGCAGAAGCGCCGCACCAAGGGCCAGATCGCCCTGGAAGCCGGTCTTGGCGAGCTGGCCGATGCGCTGTTTGCCAACCCGGACCTCACGCCAGAGCAGGAAGCCGAGCGCTTCATCGACGCCGAGAAGGGCTTCGCCGATGTAAAAGCCGTGCTCGAAGGCGCCAAGTACATCCTCATGGAGCGTTTCGCCGAAGACGCCGATCTGTTGGCCAGGCTGCGTGACTTCCTCAAGCACAACGCCACCCTCAGTGCCCGAGTCGTACCGGGCAAGGAAACCGAAGGCGCCAAGTTCAGCGATTACTTCGAGCATGACGAAATCTTGAAGAACACACCCTCGCACCGTGCGCTGGCGATCTTCCGTGGGCGCAACGAAGGCGTGCTCGGTGTCAGCCTCAAGGTCGGCGACGAGGCACCCGGCACCATGCACCCGGGCGAAACCATGATCGGCGAGCGCTTCGGCATCGCCAACCGCGGGCGCGCTGCCGACAAGTGGCTGGCCGAGGTCGTGCGCTGGACCTGGAAGGTCAAGCTCTACACCAGCCTGGAAACCGACCTGCTCGGCGAACTGCGCGACCGCGCCGAGGACGAAGCGATCGGCGTCTTCGCGCGCAACATGCACGACCTGTTGCTGGCCGCGCCGGCCGGCCCGCGCGCCACCCTAGGGCTCGACCCCGGTCTGCGCACCGGCTGCAAGGTCGCCGTTGTCGATGCCACCGGCAAGTTGCTCGACACCGCGACCGTCTATCCGCACGCGCCGCGCAACGACTGGGACGGCACGCTGGCCGTGCTCGCCAAGCTGTGCGCCAAGCACGGCGTCGACCTGATCGCCATCGGCAACGGCACCGCCAGCCGCGAGACCGACAAGCTGGCCGGCGAGCTGATCAAGAAGGTGCCCGGCCTGAAACTGACCAAGGTGATGGTCAGCGAAGCGGGCGCCTCGGTGTATTCGGCATCCGAACTGGCCGCCAAGGAATTCCCGGATCTGGATGTTTCCCTGCGCGGTGCCGTGTCGATCGCCCGACGCCTGCAGGATCCGCTCGCCGAGCTGGTGAAAATCGAACCCAAGGCCATCGGCGTCGGCCAGTACCAGCATGACGTCTCCCAGCTCAAGCTGGCGCGCTCGCTGGATGCCGTGGTCGAGGACTGCGTGAACGCCGTCGGCGTCGACGTCAACACTGCCTCGGCCGCGCTGCTGGCGCGCATCTCCGGCCTCAACGCGACGCTGGCCAACAACATCGTGCAGTTCCGCGATGCCAATGGCGCGTTCAAGTCCCGCAGCGACCTGAAGAAGGTCCCGCGCCTGGGCGAGAAGACCTTCGAACAGGCCGCTGGCTTCCTGCGCGTGATGAACGGCGAAAACCCGCTGGACGCCTCCGCCGTGCACCCCGAGACCTACCCGCTGGTCACGCGTATCGCACAGGACACCGGCCGCGACATCCGCTCGCTGATCGGTGATTCGGCCTTCCTCAAGCGCCTGGATCCCAAGCAGTTCACCGACGAAACCTTCGGCCTGCCCACCGTGACCGATATTCTCAAGGAGCTGGACAAGCCCGGCCGCGACCCGCGACCCGAGTTCAAGACCGCCGAGTTCCAGGAGGGCGTGGAAAAGCTCAGCGACCTCAAGCCCGGCATGGTGCTCGAAGGCGTGGTGACCAACGTGACCAACTTCGGCGCCTTCGTCGACGTTGGCGTGCACCAGGATGGCCTGGTGCATATCAGCGCCCTGTCGGAGAAATTCGTCAAAGACCCGTACGAAGTGGTCAAAGCCGGTGACATCGTTCGGGTCAAGGTCATGGAAGTGGACATCCCGCGCAACCGCGTCGGGCTGTCGATGCGCATGAGCGACACCCCAGGTGAGAAGACCGAAACGGTGCGCGGCAACGGCCAAGCGCGCGGCGGCCAGTCGCGGCAGGCCAAGCCGGAAAAGCCGGCGCCGGCCAACAACGCCATGGCAGCCCTGTTCGCCAATGCCAAGAGCCTGAGGAAATAACGTTGCGTGAAGTCGAAGCAGTGGGAAGCAGCAGCGCCTTCGGGCGCCTGCTGGGGCTGGAGATCCTCAAGGCCGACCAGGGCGAAGCGGTGCTCCGCCTGGTCATGCATGACGGCCTGCGCAACCTGCACGGCAAGCTGCACGGTGGCGCCCTGTTTTCGCTGATCGATACCGCCATGGGCCAGGCCAGCCACAGCCTCAACGGCGGTGAACCGAACAGCGTCACCCTCGAGTGCAAGGTCAACTACATCCGACCGGTAACGGAAGGCGAGCTGACCTGTCGTGCCTGGGTCGTGCATGGCGGGCGCCGCACTCAGGTGCTCGAGGCGGAGGTGCATCAGGGCGACAAACTCATCGCCAAGGCGCAGGCGACCTTCGCCTGTCTATAGCAGCTGCAGCGCCTGGCGCCGTCCTGGTGCGCCAGGCTTGAAGCTTGCGGGCCGCCGCCCCATATTGTGCCGACCGATGCGTGAAGGAATTCCAATTGAGCGATCTTTTCTCCCACCGCCTGGCGTTGCTGGCCGAGCACCCCAACCTGCCGCTGCTCTCGCAATGCCTGCACGGGATCGAGCGTGAATGCCTGCGCATCGGGCCGGACGGCCAGCTCGCCCTGACGCCGCACCCGCGCGCGCTGGGCTCGGCGCTGACCCATCCAAGGATCACCACGGATTATTCCGAAGCGTTGCTGGAATTCATCACCGGCACCGCGACCGATCCGTCCAGAACGCTCGACGAACTCGACGCCATCCACCGCTACACCTACAGCAAGCTGGGCGACGAGCTGCTCTGGAGCCCCTCGATGCCGGGCCCACTGCCGGACGAGGCGCAAATCCCGATCGCCGAATACGGCAGCTCCAACATCGGTCGGCTCAAGTACGTCTACCGCCAGGGACTGGCGCTGCGTTATGGCAAGACGATGCAGTGCATCGCCGGCATCCATTACAACTTCTCGCTGCCCGAGGGACTGTGGGAATTGCTGCGCCAGGACGAGAGCGACACGCGTTCGCCACAGGACTTCCAGTCGTCGCGCTATATCGCACTGATCCGCAACTTCCGCCGCTACAGCTGGCTGCTGATGTACCTCTTCGGCGCCTCGCCGGCGCTGGACGCCAGCTTCATGCGCGGTCGCCCGCACCAGCTCGAGCAGCTCGATGACGACACCCTCTATCTGCCCTACGCGACCAGCCTGCGCATGAGCGACCTGGGCTATCAGAGCAACGCCCAGGCCGGTCTGACACCTTGCTACGACGATCTGCCCAGCTACACCAGCAGCCTGCACCGCGCCGTCTCGACGCCCTACCCCGACTATGCCGCCTGGGGCACCCGCGATGCGCACGGCAACTGGCAGCAGCTCAATACCAACGTGCTGCAGATCGAAAACGAGTACTACTCGAACATCCGCCCCAAGCGCGTCACCAGAACCGGTGAACGACCCCTGCATGCGCTGCGAAGCCGCGGGATCCAGTACATCGAAGTGCGCTGCCTGGACATCAACCCGTTCCTGCCACTGGGCATCGACCTCGTCGAAGCCCGGTTTCTCGACGCTTTCCTGCTGTATTGCGCCCTGCACGAGAGCCCTTGCCTCGTCGATGGAGAGTGCAGCGCCAGCAGCGACAATTTCCTGCAGGTGGTCAAGCAGGGCCGCAAGCCCGGGCTCCAGCTGCGCCGCGGCGGCGAGCGCGTCGATCTGCAGGAATGGGCGCAGGCACTGCTGGACGAGATCGGCCAGGTCGCGGCCCTGCTGGACCAGAGCCGTGGCACGGGGGCCCATGCCGAAGCACTGGCGGCGCAGCGGGCCAAGGTCGCCGACAGCAGCCTGACGCCCTCGGCGAAGGTGCTCGAGGCGCTACGTCAACACGGCGAGAGCTTCAGCCAATTCGCCATGCGCCAGACCCGCCTGCACGCCGAGGCACTACGCACCCGCCCGCTGCCCGCCGCGCAAACGGCCGACTTCGAAGAAGCCGCCCGTCAGTCGCTGGCCCAGCAGGCCGAGATGGAAGCGAACGACACCCAGGACTTCGACAGCTTCGTCGAGGAGTATCAGCGGAGTCTGACGCAGCTGTAGCGGGCAGCCGGAGGCGATGGGGCCTGAAGCGGCCAGGTCGGCTCCGACCCTCTTAAGCGGTTGCCAAGTGCAACCGCTTTTTCCGTTGAGCCTTGCGCCCTGGCGCTCTGATCGGCTCTACAGCTTCTTCTCGAAGATCTTCGAGTTGCGCTGGTAGTTGTAGAGCGAGGCGCGCGCCGCCGGGAGGCGTTCGACACCGCTGGGCTCGAAGCCGCGCTCGCGAAACCAGTGGGCCGTGCGCGTGGTGAGCACGAAGAGCGTCTTGAGCCCCAACTGGCGGGCCCGCGCCTCGATGCGCTCGAGCAGCTCGTCGCCCCGGCCGCCGTGGCGGTATTCGGGGTTGACCGCCAGGCAGGCCAGCTCCCCGGAATCCGAGTCGGCGATCGGATAGAGCGCCGCGCAGGCAATGATCAATCCGTCGCGCTCGACGATGCTGAACTGCTCGACCTCCCGCTCGAGCACCTCGCGCGATCGCCGCACCAGGATGCCTTGCTCTTCCAACGGCGTGATCAGGTCGATCAGGCCGCCCACATCCTCGATGGTTGCCTCGCGCAGGCGCTCGAACTGCTCCTGGGTCACCAGGGTGCCGTCGCCGCCGTCGCGGGTGAATAGCTCATTGAGCAGGGAGCCATCTTCGGCATAGCTGATCACATGGCTGCGCCGCACGCCGCCCTTGCAGGCTTGCGCTGCGGCATCGAGCAACTCGGCCTGGTAGGTGCCAACCAGGCGCTGGAGGTAGGCCGGGATCTGGGGCGGCGTCAGCTCGCGCACCAGTCGGCCGCTTTCGTCACGCAGGCCTCGCTCGGCGCCATAGAGCACCAGCTTGTCGGCCTGCAGGTCGATGGCCGCCCGAGTCGCGATGTCCTCGCAGGCGATGTTGAAGATCTCGCCGGTCGGCGAATACCCCAGCGGCGACAGCAGTACGATGGTGCGCTCGTCCAGCAACCGCCCGATGCCCTTGCGGTCCACTCGGCGGACTTCTCCGGTGTGGTGGTAGTCGACGCCATCGAGCACGCCGATGGGGCGCGCGGTGATGAAGTTGCCGCTGGCTACCCGCAGCCGTGCGCCCTGCATCGGCGAGGCCGCCATGTCCATGGACAGCCGCGCTTCGAGGGCGATGCGCATCTGCCCGACGGCGTCGATCACGCATTCGAGCGTCGCCGAGTCGGTCACCCGCAGGTCCCGGTGGAAACGCGGCTGAATGCCCCGAGCGGCCAGCCGTGCCTCGATCTGCGGGCGAGAGCCGAACACCAGCACCAGACGCACCCCAAGGCTGTGCAGCAGCACCAGGTCGTGGACGATATTGGCGAAGTTGGGATGCTCCAGCCCGTCGCCCGGCAGCATGACCACGAAGGTGCGGTCGCGGTGGGCGTTGATGTAGGGGGAAGAGTCGCGAAGCCAGGTGACGTAGTCGTGCATTGCAAAAGCCTTAGGGTGACAACCTGTTTACCGGAGAACCGGGCGTGAAGAGGGCCAGGAGCAGGTCCGCTGGCGACGGCTGACAGCACGATCGCCGGGCCTGCTCCTATCCTCGGCTCGCCGGTTGCAGGCAATAGTGCTCGATCATTCCACGCAGCAGGTTCACGGTGGGCTCGATCCGGTCCAGGTCCAGGTATTCATCCGGCTGGTGCGCGCAGGCGATATCGCCTGGGCCGAGCACCAGCGTCTCGCAGCCAAGCTGCTGAAGATAAGGTGCTTCGGTGGCAAAGGCCACCGCCTCGGCGGCGTGCCCGGTCAGTTGCTCGGCGAGCCTGACCAACTCCGCCGTGGCCGGCTGGTCGAAGGGCGGGACGCTGGGAAACAGAGGAGCCAGGTCGATCTTGACCTGATGCCGCTCGGCCACTGGCCGCAGGCGACCGGCGATCGCCTCGCGCAGCTGATCCGGGTCCATCCCTGGCAGCGGGCGCAGGTCGTATTCCAGCGAGCATTGGCCACAGATGCGGTTGGGATTGTCGCCGCCGTGGATGCAGCCCAGATTGAGGGTGGGCGTCGGCACGTCGAACAGTGGGTTGGCGTACCGGCCCTGCCACTCGCGGCGCAGGGCGATCAGCTCGCCCATCACCTCGTGCATCGCCTCCAGCGCGCTGTGGCCATAGGCCGGGTTCGACGAGTGCCCGCTTTGCCCGTGAATCTCGATGCCTTCCATCATGATGCCCTTGTGCAACCGAACCGGGCGCAGGCCGGTCGGCTCGCCGATCACCGCGGCACGCCCGAGCGGCCGCCCGGCCTCGGCCAGCGCGCGGGCACCGGACATCGAGCTTTCCTCGTCGCAGGTCGCCAGGATCAGCAATGGCTGACGGAAGGGTTGATCGAGCAGCGGCAGCACCGCCTCGATGATCAATGCGAAGAAGCCCTTCATGTCGCAGCTGCCCAGGCCGTACCAACGATCGTCCGCCTCGCGCAGGCGCAGCGGATCGGCGGCCCAAAGTTCGGCATCGAAGGGAACGGTATCGCTGTGCCCGGCGAGAACCAGGCCACCGGCGCCACTGCCGCGGCTGGCGAGCAGGTTGAACTTGCCCGGCGTGACTTGCTGGATGTCGCAGGCGAAGCCGAGATCACCCAGCCAGAGCGCGAGCAGGTCGATCACCGGGCGGTTGGTCTGATCCCAGTGCGCCTGGGTGCAGCTTACCGAAGGTGCCGCGATCAGCGCGGCGAACCGGTCCTTGAGCGAGGGAATGGGCACCGACGACCTCCTTCAAGACAGGAACGAAGGCGCCCAGTGAAACACGAAACGCGCCGCCGCAGCGCTTGCGAAGCGGAAAAACTGCGGCGGCAGGGTCGTCAGACGAAGATCGCCTTGAGAATGGTGAAGAACACGATGGAGAGGAAAGCGCCGGCGGGCAGGGTGATCAGCCATGACATGAAGATCGACCCGACCACGCCGAGGTTGAGCGCGCCAATGCCGCGCGCGATACCGATACCCAGTACCGCACCGACCAGCGTATGGGTGGTCGAGACCGGCAAGCCGATGGCCGAAGCGCCGACCACCGTGGTCGCGGTCGCCAGCTCGGCGGCGAAACCGCGGCTGGGCGTGAGTTCGGTGATTTCCTTGCCGATGGTGGCGATGACCTTGTAGCCGTAGGTCGCCAGGCCGATGACGATGCCCACCGCACCGAGCAGCAACACCCAACCCGGCACCGCCGACTTGGCCGCGATCTCCGCCGCGCCACCGGACTCGATGACGCCCACCACGGCAGCCAGCGGGCCCACCGCGTTGGCCACGTCGTTGGCGCCGTGCGCAAAGGCCATGGAGCAGGCAGTGAAAATCATGAGGACCGCGAAGACCTTTTCCACGCTGGCGAAGTGGAAGGTCTTGTCGGCTTCCTCGTCGACCTTGATGCGCGACAGCAAGGCGACGCCGACCAGCGCCACCAGCACGCCGATGGCGAACGCCAGGGCGATGCCCTGACTGCTGGTCAGCGTCAGTCCGACATGCTTGAGGCCCTTGGTCACGGTCATCAGCGCGACCATGAAGCCGGTCAGGAACATGTACAGCGGCACGAAACGCTTGGCGTTGAGGAAGGGTTCATCGGTATTGATGATCAGCTTCTGCACGCTCATGAACAGGCCGAAGGCGACGATACCGGAGAGCATCGGCGTGACGACCCAGCTTGCGACGATGGGCCCGATCGACTCCCAATGCACGGCATCGAGCGAGACCCCGACAGCGGCAAAGCCGATCACCGCGCCGACGATCGAGTGGGTGGTCGAGACCGGCCAGCCCTTCATCGTCGCGATCAGCAGCCAGGTGCCCGCCGCGAGCAACGCCGACATCATGCCGAGCACCATGAGGTCGGGCGAAATGACCTCGGCGTCGACGATGCCGTTCTTGATCGTTTCGGTGACCTCACCGCCGGCCAGGTAGGCGCCACAGAACTCGAAGATCATGGCCACGAGGATGGCCTGCTTGATCGTCAGGGCACGGGAGCCCACGGAAGTGCCCATGGCATTGGCGACGTCATTGGCGCCGACGCCCCAGGCCATGAAGAAACCGAATGCGCAGGCGAGTATCAGGAGTACGAAACCGTATTCCGAGATGAAGGACATAAGAATTACCTGTTGAAGCCAGAAAGGATGCTGGCGCCTCAGCGCGCCAGCAATTGTTCCAGACGGTTGCCGACGCGCTCGGCGCGGTCGGCCACGTCACCGATCCATTCGATGATCTTGTAGAGGAACATCACGTCTACCGGAGGCAATTCCTTTTCCAGCCTGAACAGCGCACGACGCACCGTGATCTGCATGCGGTCGGTCTCTCGCTCGATCTCCTCGAGCTCCTCGACCATCTTCTCCACCAGCGTGGCCTCGCGGCCGGCGAAACCGGTTTCCAGCAGCGAATCCAGCTCCTTGAGCGCCTTGAGCGCCTGGCAGCTGGCGTCCACGCTGCGCTGCACGAAGGCCATCATTTCCGGCTGCAGAGCCACCGGAATGGTCATGCAGCGACCCAGCATCAGGCCGGCGATGTCCTTGGCGCGGTTGGCAATTTTGTCCTGTACACTCAGCAGCTCCAGCAGGTCCGAGCGCGGCACCGGCAGGAACAGGCTCTTCGGAAGGTGCTGACGGACGCTCTTCTTGAGCTTGTCGGCCTCGTTTTCCAGTCGGGCCATCTCTTTCTGGATCTGCTCGACCCGCTCCCAGTCTTCTGCAGTGATCGCCTGGAACAGCGGCACCAGGTTGGCGGCGCATTCGTGAGACTTGGCCATATGCTGTTGCATCGGACCGATGGGCGACCGTCCGAACAGGCTGACGAAAGGATTGATTGGCATAGGGAACACCCCGGCTTCAGAAGGCGGCAAGTATACGGATGACCTCAAAGGGCCGCTACCAAGTGACGTAGGTCACACTCAAACATAGGCATCATCTCGGCACCATGCAGAAAGAAACCGAAATCAAACTGCGCGCCAGTCGCGAAACCCTGGCGGCCCTGCGCGAGCACCCGCTGCTGAAGAAGCGCAACAAGAGCGGCTGGCAGCGTCACGAACTCTTCAACCAGTACTACGACACTCCCGAGCGCCATCTGGCTCGGGCGAAAGTCGCCCTGCGCCTGCGGCGCGACGGTGAACAGTTCATCCAGACGCTCAAGAGCCGCGGGCAGAGCGTGGCCGGGCTGTCCGAGCGCAACGAGTGGGACTGGTACCTGGACAAAGCCAAGCTCGACCTCAAGAAGCTGGCGGATGACTGCTGGCCAGCGAGCCTGGCCGACCTGGACAAGAAAACACTCAAGCCCATCTTCACCACCGACTTCGTCCGCGAAAAGGCCGAGATCGCCTGGGGCCGTGGCAAGGCGCGCGTGGTCATCGAAGCGGCGCTGGACCTGGGCAAGGTCGTGGCCGGCAAGCACGCGGAGGACATCTGCGAACTCGAGCTGGAACTGCGCCAGGGCGAACCGCAGGCTCTGCTGGAGCTGGCCGCCGAGCTTGCGGCCGACCTGCCACTGATGCCATGCGACATCAGCAAGGCCGAGCGCGGCTATCGGTTGCACGACCCCGACAGCTACTCATTGAGCCTGCCCAGCCCGCCGATCGAGCCGAGTCTGCCCCTGGACGACGCCTTTGCCGCGCTGGCCTGGTACCTGCTGGGCAATAGCCAGCGCCTGGCCGAGCAATACCGTTACAACGGCCACTGGTCCCTGCTCGGCGACTGGCTGCAGCAGCTGATCGAATTGCGCGCCCTGCTCGGCAGCCTCGGCCAGGCCGCGCCACGGGTCAGCAGCCGCGCACTGCGCGAACAGCTCGATGCCCTGATCCAGGATTGGCGACCCATGATCGACGCCGGCCAGGAAGACGAAGGCGTCCGCCAGTCCGCGCCCGAGGCCTTCACGCACGAACTCGACCAGCCGCGTTGGGGCCTGTTCTCGCTGCAAACCTCGCTGTGGTTGCTGCAGCGCGGCTGGATGACCAACCGCAACAACCGCGGCGAGCGCCAGGGCACGGCCGAGCTGGGCAACTGGCTGCCCCGGCTGTTGGCGGACGAGGCCCAGGCCCTGCAGCTGCCGCGCTATGAGCGGCAGCCGGAGGACCTGGCCGAGCAGCGCCCGCGCATGGAGCGGCTGCTGGTCTGGCTGCACCTGGCCCGCACCGCCCTGGACCTACCGGAAACCGATCGGATGTACGGGGAGCTGGCCAAGCTCTACGCCTTGGCACAGCGACCGCTGAGCGACGAATGCCTCGGCGCGCGCGTCGAGCAGGCCCATACTGTGTGGACGCTCAAACCGTGGAAGCTGTTGACCAAGTAGGCTTGGCAGGCTGAAGACTGAAGCCGCATCGGCCGAGCCACTGGCTGGCCGATCTCGTTCGCAGGAATTGCTGCGCGCGGGCACGCCGCGGCATCCGTCGATGCTTTGCAGCCCTCCAGCGCTTTTGTCGGTTTTTCCCAGGAGTCCCCATGTCCGCCTTCGCCCCGTCCGTTGCCGATCGTCTGCTCGACCTGAACGACCTGCTACGCGACCTGGTCGCCCAGGGGCGGCTGCACCAGGAGACGGCCGAGCAGTGCATGACACTGCGCCGCAGCGCCACGCAGAACCAGCAGCACCCGCTGGAGTTCATCGCTGCGCAACAGCTCGAGGACTTGTCCAGGCCGGGCAAGACGCTCGATCTCGAGACCCTGACCGTCTGGCTCGCCGAGCAGGCTGGCCAGCCTTATCTGCGCATCGACCCGCTGAAGATCAATGTCGCAGCGGTCACGCCGCTGATGTCCTATGCCTTCGCCCAGCGGCACAAGATTCTGGCCGTCGCGGTGGACGCCAGCGCCGTGACGATCGCCAGCAGCCAGCCCTACGTGAAGAGCTGGGAAGCCAACCTCACCCACGTGCTCAAGCGTCCGATCAAGCGGGTCGTCGCCAACCCGGCGGACCTGCAACGCTTTACCGTGGAGTTCTACCGGCTGGCCAAATCGGTCAGCGGCGCCACCGCCAGCGACCAGAAGATCAGCGGCACCGGCAACTTCGAGCAGTTGCTCAACCTCGGCGCCAGCGACCAGGAGCCGGACGCCAACGACGCGCACGTGGTGAACATCGTCGACTGGCTGTTCCAGTACGCCTTCGACCAGCGCGCCAGCGACATCCATATCGAGCCCCGGCGCGAGCAGGGCACGGTGCGCTTTCGCATCGACGGTGTCCTGCACAACGTCTATCAGTTCCCGCCGCAGGTGGCGATGGCCGTGGTCAGCCGCCTGAAGTCACTCGGACGGATGAACGTCGCCGAAAAGCGCAAGCCGCAGGACGGCCGGGTCAAGACCAAGACCCCGGACGGCGGCGAGGTGGAGCTGCGCCTGTCGACCCTGCCGACGGCCTTCGGCGAAAAGATGGTCATGCGCATCTTCGACCCGGACGTGTTGCTCAAGGGCTTCGACCAGCTGGGCTTCTCCGCCGAGGATTTGCGGCGCTGGCAGAGCATGACGGGCCAGCCCAACGGCATCATCCTGGTCACCGGCCCCACCGGGTCGGGCAAGACCACCACGCTCTACACCACGCTCAAGCAGTTGGCGACGCCCGAGGTGAACGTCTGCACCATCGAAGACCCGATCGAGATGATCGAAGGGGCGTTCAACCAGATGCAGGTTCAGCACAACATCGAGCTGACCTTCGCCAGCGGCGTGCGCGCCCTGATGCGCCAGGACCCGGACATCATCATGGTCGGCGAAATCCGCGACCTGGAAACCGCCGAGATGGCGATCCAGGCGGCGCTGACCGGGCACCTGGTCCTCTCGACGCTGCACACCAACGACGCGCCGTCGGCGATCACCCGCCTGCTCGAACTGGGTGTGCCGCACTACCTGCTGCGAGCGACGCTGCTAGGCGTCATGGCCCAACGCCTGGTGCGCACGCTGTGCCCGCATTGCAAGGCGCCCGTCCAGCTCGACGCGGAGGACTGGCAGGCCCTGACCAAACCCTGGAACGCACCGCTGCCCGGCAACGCCCACCGCGCGGTGGGCTGTATCGAATGCCGCGACACCGGCTACCGGGGGCGCGCCGGGGTCTACGAGATCATGCTGCTCAACGACGCGATCAAGCCGTTGATCACCGCTGACACCGATCTCATTACGCTGCGCCGCCAGGCGTTCAAGGACGGCATGCACAGCCTGCGCCTGTCGGGCGCACAGAAAATCGCCGCCGGGCTGACGACTCTGGAAGAAGTGCTGCGAGTGACGCCGCAGAGCGAGCAGAAGTAGCCGGAGGCTCGGTATTTGTAGGGTGGATGTCGCTTTTACTTCCACCGCAACTCCGCCCGGTGGATCGGTGAAGCGTGATCCACCCTACGCCAGCTCGGACCGCACCTGCGTCAGTGCCCGTACTTGCGCCGATGACGGCGACCTTTGCGACGATCCGAATACTGCATCAGCCGCCCGAACGTGCGGCGAGAATGCTCGCTACCTGGTTGGGCTCGCAGTTCAGATAGGCCGAGGATTGCAGCCATTGCTGGTCCGGATACCAGGAGAACATGAATTGGCCGCCCTTGAGGCTATCGACCACCATGCGCGCCACTTCCGGGCGGACGGCCGGGCAGCCCTGGCTGCGGCCGATGCGACCCTGAGTGGCGATCCACGCCGGGTTCACGTAAGCGGCGGGATGGATGACGATGGCGCGCTCGCGGGCACGATCGTTGACGCCCGGCTCGAGGCCATCCATGCGCAGCGAGTAGCCGTGCTTGCCGCTGTAACTTTCGGCGGTGCGAAACAGGCCAATGCTCGATTGGTGACTGCCGACGACGTTGGAAAAGCGCGTTGCCAGGTTCTCGCCGGACTTCATGCCATGGGCGACGAACTCCTCGAGCAACAATCGACCGCGGTGCAGGTCGAAGATCCAGAGTCGTCGCTCGGAAGAGGGCAGCGAGAAATCAATCACCGCCAGACGCTGGGCCGGCGTGGCACCGTTGTTGACCGCGCACTGCATTGCCGCCACGGCATGGGTGAGCACCCTGCGATCGAGGCTCGGCGCCACGCGGGCCAGGTCGTCGACCAGGGGTTGATAAGGGGGCGAGGCCGCCAGCAGCGGCGCTGACAACAGCATGCCTGCGACCAGGCAAAGGCGTCGGAGCGTGACCATCATGTTCGTCGAATACCTCAGCGGCGGACACGACCGGCATCGTTTCCGGCCCCACCAACATTCGCTGCCAGGCGGGAAGCGGCAGCGATACGAAGCCAGACCGGCACGGCCACGAGCGGGCCGCGCGATCTGACAGAACCTGTTCTATTGGCCTGTACGGGCCTGGTTTCCCCAGACGCCGCGAGGGTTTGCGCAGCGGAGTCTAGCAGTCGTCGGGAGAGCCGGGAGTGAAGCGTTGTACAAAAAACATGCATTTCGTCTGTTCGCAGCCCTGCTGTTTATCCCTGTTGCCGCTGGCGTCGCCGCGGATGACAAAACCCCGCCACCGTTGCGCACGGTTCTGGACAGCCCGACGTCCCGCTGCCCGGCGCTCGGTGCTCCGCTTGACCAGGCCGCACGCGAGCGCCTGGTCGCCTTCTACCAGCCGGAAGGTTTCGCCCCGATCTGGACCAGCTATGCGCGTCTCGACCCACTGCTGGAGCAGCTGAAGGCGTTGGCTGACGACGGCCTGGAGCCGTCGGTTTATGGCCCCGAACGCATCCGCCACGCGATGCAGACGGCCACGGCCGATCCCCTGCATCGCGAATGCGCCGACATCCAGGCCAGCCAGGCCTACCTGCAGGCACTCGATCACCTCGCTCACGGCCGTCTACCGCAGGACCGCTTCGAGCCGGTCTGGCGCAGCCCGAACGCCACAGCGCAACAACAGGAAACGCGCCGGATGCAGGCGATCGCGCGGGCAGGCCTGGGCGATATCGCCGGCGCGTTCGAGCAGGCGCGACCGGCGCTGGAGCCTTACCACAACCTGCGCAAGGCATATGCGCGACTACGCCAGGCGCCGCCGGCCTCGTGGCTGCCATTGCCCTCGGGGAAGACGCTGCGACCCGGCATGGACGATGACCGGCTGCCCCTGCTGCGTCAGCGGCTGGTCGCCGGAGACTACCTGCCCGCGTCCAGTCTGGAGGCAGACGTCGCGACCGGTTACGGCGACCGCGACATCGCGGCAGTCAAGGCCTTCCAGGCCCGGCATGGGTTGCAAGATGACGGCATCGTCGGTGCCGAGACGCTCGCCGCGCTGAATGCCACGCCGGCCGAGCGCCTGGGCCAGCTGCGGGTCAATCTGGAACGCATGCGCTGGCTGGCGCGCGACATCGAGCCGCACTCGCTGCTGGTTGACATCGCCGGTGGCCGCGTCGTCTTTTTCCAGGACGGCGAACCGCGATGGGAGGCACGCACCCAGGTAGGTCGCGAAACCCGGCCGACGCCGGCCATCAAGTCGAACGTCACGCGCCTGACGCTCAACCCCACCTGGACCATACCGCCCACCATTCAGCGCGAAGACAAGCTGCCGAAGATCCGCGAGAACATCGACTACCTTGCCGAGCAGGGGCTGCAGGTCATCGACTACGATGGCCGGGTGCTCGACCCGCAGCAGGTCGACTGGGCGAACCCCGGCAAGATCATGCTGCGCCAGGCTGCGGGCCCCGATAACCCTCTCGGCCGGGTGGTCATCCGCTTCGCCAACCCGTTCTCGATCTATCTGCACGATACGCCGAGCCAGGGCCTGTTCACCCGTAACCAGCGGGCCTTCAGCTCGGGCTGCGTGCGTGTCCAGTCGATCATGGAGCTGGTCGATCTGCTGCTGACCGATGAGGAGCGAGAGCGCGTCGAGACCCTGCTGGCGCGCGGCGAAACCTACGAGTTCCGTCTGGCCCAGCCGACCCCGATCCTGCTGGGCTACTGGACGGCCGAAGCCGACAGCGCCGGCACCCCGCGCTTCCGACCGGACATCTATCACCGTGACGGTACATTGCTTGCGGCGCTGCGCAGCGCCGACCGGGATGCTCTGCTTGAATAAAGGATAGGGAAGCCCACTCCGCGCAGCGGCCACCAGACCGGCGGCTCTGGCAGATTGCCCGTAGACCGAGGTCTACTTGCCCCCGTCTCGGGCCGGGGTATCTTGCGCACGGCCAGCCTTGCAGGTAGCAATGGTCCAGCCGGCGCGCTTTCGAGCCCTGGGCGCCCCCCAGGATTTCCGACACCTTTGCCGCCATGGATAGCAGAGCAGATTTTGAACATCGAAAACGACGCCCACACCTGGAACGAAGCTGATCGACTGGCGGCACTGGCCCGATATCGCATCCTGGACACACCGCCGGAAGCGGCATTCGACGACCTGGTCCTGCTGGCCACCGAGCTTTGCGCCACGCCAAGCGCAGCCATCGTGTTCATCGACAAGGATCGCCAATGGGCCAAGGCTTCGGTCAACGTCCCCCAGCATGACCTCGATCGACACCAGGCGCTGTGCGCCCGTGCCATTACGCACGCCGACCCGCTGGTGATAGAGAACCTGGCCGAACTGCCGCAACTCGACGGCGCGAGCGGCTTCTACGCCGCGGCCGTCCTGCGCACGCCCGAGGGATTGCCGCTTGGCACCCTGTGCGTGATGGACACCCAACCGCGCCAGCTCTCGGAGCGGCAAAAGGCGCACCTGCAAGCGTTGGCGCGGCAGGTGATGGCCTTGCTCGAATTGCGCCGCAGCCGCGAGCATAACGAGCGCAACCGCCAGATCATCGACAGCGCGGTGGACTACGCCATCCTCGCCACCGATGCCCGGGGCCAGATCACCAGCTGGAACCAGGGCGCCGAACTCATCCTCGGCTGGACGGCAGAGGAGGTGCTCGGCAGCAATGCCGCGCGTTTGTATACCGATGACGACATTGCTCGCGGCGTTCCCAACGAGGAAATGGCCACCGCAGCGCGAGACGGCTCGGCCATCAACGAGCGCTGGCAGCAGCGCAAGGACGGCAGCCAGTTCTGGGCCAGCGGCGTATTGATGCGACTGAAGAACGACGAAGGCGAGCCTCTCGGCTTCGTGCATATCCTGCGCGACCTGACCGAGCGCCTGCACGAGCAGGCGGCGATTCGACAGGCCGAGGAGCGCTACCGCGCGCTGGTGGACCTCAGCCCGCAGATCATCTGGCAATGCGACGCCCGCGGCGAGCTCATCTTCTGCAACCGCTACTGGACCGAGTTCAGTGGCCGCTCGCTGGAAGCCTCCGCCGGCATGGGCTGGCTCGAGGCGGTCGCCGCCGATCACCGGGACGCGGTGATGCAGCAATGGAAGGGGGCGCTCAAGAGCGGGCAAGCCGGCAATTTCGAGGTTCCGCTGATCAACGCCGATGGCGAACCACGCTGGTTCCAGGGCAGCGGTGCCCCGGTCTACGACTGCGATGGTCATCTGCTGCACTGGGTGCTCGTCGCCCAGGACGTTCACGAGCGGCGGCGCGCCGAGCTTCAGCGTCTGGAGAGCGAGGCCTTTACCCGCAGCCTCCTAGATTCGGCCAGCGAAGGGTTTTATTCGATCGACACGCACGGCCGCGTCACCCTTTGCAACGAGGCCTTCGTTCGGCTGCTCGGCTTTGCCAGCAAGGAGGAGGTGCTCGGCCGTCACCTGCATGCCGCCATTCACCACAGCCACCCGGACGGTTCGCCCTACGCCGTCGAGGATTGCCCGATCCAGCGCACCGCGGTCACCGGGGAGCCCGCGCACGTCGCCTATGAACTCTTCTTTCGCCAGGACGGCAGCAGCCTGCCGGTCGAATACCGCGTCGCCCCGCTGTACCGCGACAACCAGCTGCAGGGCGCCATCTGCACCTTCACCGACATCAGCGAGCGCGCCCGCGGCGAAGCGCAGCAGGGTTACCTGCTGGAACTGAGCGACCGCCTGCAGGATGGCGACGGGCAGATCGAACTGGGCGATGTCATGGCCGAACAGCTGGCGCAGCTGCTCGGCGTCCAGCTCATCGCCTTCGGTCGGCTGGATGAGCAGCAGTGCCTGGTCATCGAGCAGCGCTGGAGCGCTGCCGGCCAGCCAGCGGCGCAGGCCCCGATTCGCTTCGGCTGCTGCGCCCAGACTTTGCAATTGCGCCTCGGCCAGGGCCTGATCGTGCCCCTCGACGACCTGCTCGACGAAGCGGATTGCCGCGCCGATTGCGAGGCCGCGCATCGACAGCTGGGCTGCCGCAGCCTGCTGCTCGCGCCGCTGCTCGAGGAGGTCGCGGATTGCCCGGTACTGCTCTTCGCCAGCGCCACGCCGCGCAACTGGAGCCAAGCCGATATCGCCCTGGTTCGCGAGGTCATCGAACGCATCCGTGCCGCCGCCGACCGCGCCATCGGACGCAAGGCGGTGCTGGAGGCCGAGCAGCGAGTGAGCCTGGCCAACGAGATCGCTTCGATCGGCGTCTGGGAGTACGACCTGGAAAACAATCGCCTGCACTGGGACGCCCAGATCAAGGCGCTCGCCGGTGTCGCTCCGGACGAGCCGGAGCTCAGCGTCGACGAGTTCTTCGCACGGGTGCACGCCGATGACCGACGCACCCTCATCGACGCGTTCCGCAATGCGCTGGACGGCCTCGCCGGCGGCGAGCTCAATCTCGATTACCGCGTGTACGACGAGGGTACCGAGCAGTTCCGTTGGCTCACCAACCGCGGCCGCCGGATCATCGACGCCGGAGGCAAGGTTCGCCTGCTCGGGACGGCCCGCGATATTACTGCCGAGCGTAACGCCGCGCTCAAGCTGCTGCGCATGAATGCGCTGCTCGAAGAACAGATCCAGGAACGCCAGCTGACCGAGCAACGCCAGTCGGTGCTCATGGAGCTTGGCGACCTGCTTCGCGGGCAGCCCGACAGCATCACCATCGTGACCGCCGCGGTTCGCGCGCTCGGCACTACTCTGAACGTCACCCGCGCCGCCTTCCTCACCGTCGACCCGGGCGGCCAGTACGCCACGGTCGAGCGGTACTGGAGCGACGGCGCGCTGGGCGAATACAGCGAGCGCATGTGCTTCGCCGACTACGGTGATTTCGTCTACGACCTGCAGAACGACGAGATGGTCGTGGTCGAAGACGTGCTGCACCACACCCGTACCGCCGCCCAGGCCGCCAGCCTGCGCCTGCGCCGCATTCAGAGCCTGGTCTGTGTGCCATTGCAGGAGCAGGGCCGCTTCAGCGCCGCGCTGATCCTCCTGCAGGACCATCCCCGGCAATGGGCCGAGGAAGACATCTCCTTCATTCGCGAAGTGGCCGACCGCGCCTGGACCGCCGACGAGCGCATGCGGGCCGAACGTGCGCTACGTGCCAGCGAGGAGCAGTTCCGCACCCTGGCCGACAACATGAGTCAGTTCGCCTGGATGGCCGATCCGGCCGGGCGTATCTACTGGTACAACAAGCGCTGGTACGACTACACCGGCACCACGCTGGAAGCCATGCGTGCCCTTGGCTGGCGATCGGTGCACCACCCCGACCATCACATGCGCGTCAGCGCCTCGATGAAGCGCGCCGTCGCGATCGGCTCGATCTGGGAAGAGACCTTCCCGCTGCGTGGCAAGGATGGCCAGTATCGCTGGTTCCTGGCCCGCGCCCTGCCCATTCGCGACGAGTTCGGCCAGGTGACGCAATGGTTCGGCACCAATACCGACATTACCGCGCAGGTGGCCGCGGAGGAGGCGCTGCGCGAGCTCAACGACAACCTCGAGCGCCGCGTCGCCGAGCGAACCCGCGAGCTGGCCGAGATCAACCACCTGCTGCACGTGGAAATGGGCGAACGCGAGCGCGCCGAGGAAACCCTTCGTCATGCGCAGAAGATGGAGGCCATCGGGCAGCTCACCGGCGGATTGGCGCACGACTTCAACAACATGCTCACCGGCGTGCTCGGCGCACTCGACCTGATCCAGCGCCGCGTCGCCAGCGGCCAGACCCAGGACCTCGGCCGCTACCTCGACGCCGCGACCACTTCGGCCAACCGCGCCGCTGCGCTGACCCACCGCCTGCTCGCCTTCGCGCGGCGCCAATCGCTCGATACCCGGCCGGTGGACATCAACCAGCTGGTGCAGTCGATGGAAGACATGCTACGTCGCACCATCGGCGAGCACATCCGCTTCGAGACCCTGCTGCAAACCGACCCCTGGCTGGCGTACACGGATGCGCACCAGCTGGAGAATGCGCTGCTCAACCTCGTCATCAATGCGCGCGATGCCATGTCCGGCGGTGGTCGTCTGGTCATCCAGACCGGTTGCGTGCATGTCGGCACGCCCCAGCCGAACAGCCCGGAGCCCGGGGACTACGTCACCCTGAGCGTCGCCGACACCGGCTGCGGCATGCCGGCCGAGGTGGTCGCCAAGGCCTTCGATCCCTTCTTCACCACCAAGCCCATCGGCCAGGGCACCGGTCTGGGCCTGTCGATGGTCTACGGTTTCGTCAAGCAGACCGGGGGCCACGTGCGCATCGACAGCACGCCCGGCCAGGGCACGCTGATCACCCTCTTCCTGCCTCGCAATCAGGCGCAGGTGGAGGTGAACGAGGCGCCGAGCGAGACGCCGGCAGCGGTACAAGGCGCGCAATCGGACGAGACCGTCCTGGTGGTCGAAGACGAGGCCGCGGTGCGCATGCTTGTGGTGGAGGTATTGCAGGAGCTGGGCTATCACGTGCTTGAAGCCGTCGACGGCAACTCGGCGCTGCCCTATCTGCGAAGCGACCGGCGCATCGATCTGCTGGTGAGCGATTTCGGTCTGCCGGGCATGAACGGCCGCCAGCTGGCCGAGATCGCCCGGGAGCATCGCCCCGATCTTCAGGTGCTGTTCATCACGGGTTATGCGCCGAATGCCGAAGTGCGGGGCGAGTTTCTCGCGCCGGGCATGGACATGCTGTCCAAGCCGTTCAGCATCGACATGCTGGGCGCCAAGGTCCGCCAGTTGATCGAGCGCAGCGGATAACCGCGAGACAAGGAACTCTGCGGTTATCGTTGCACTCTTCTTGATGAGTCAATCATCGGAGGCAACGATAATGCGCAAACAATTCCTGGCAGCTGTCGCGTTGAGTGCCATGCCCTTCGGCGCGGCGATGGCGGACAACGGCTTCGTCCGCCAAATCCTCTCCTCGGGTGCGACCACCGCATCGACTTACATGACCTTCCGCGACGACAAACTGGTCGCCGCGGCACGCGAAGATGCGGGCACTTTCGTGGCCAGCGATGGCGAGATTCGCGGCCCCTATCTGGAAGCCATGCTGCAGCAAATCCGCAGCGACCAGCCTGACCTGCATGCCACCGACATGGAGCTGGCCAGCGCCGTGCTCGCCGCACAGCAGTAACCGTACGCGAAGGCGCGACGCCGTATCTTCGCCGCCCTGCCGCGTGAGTACCGTCCCGACAACGAACCTGGAGGCATCATGAAAAAAACCGCATCGGCCGTCTGGCAAGGTGATCTGAAGAGCGGCAAGGGCACCATCAGCACCCAGAGCGGCGCGCTCAAGGACAATCCCTACGGTTTCAACACGCGCTTCGAAGGCGCACCGGGGACCAACCCGGAAGAGCTGATCGGCGCCGCCCACGCCGGCTGCTTCTCGATGGCCTTCTCGATGATGCTCGGTCAGGCGGGTCTGACCCCCGAGCGGATCGACACCAGCGCCGAAGTCACGCTGGACAAGCAGGGCGAGGGCTTCGCGATCACTCAGATCGCCCTGACGATGAAGGCCAAGGTGCCGGGCGCCAGCGAAGAGCAATTCCGGGAAATCGCCAACAAGGCGAAGGAAGGCTGCCCAATATCCCGCGTGTTGAATGCGCAGATCAGCCTGAACGCGACACTCGAGGGCTAAGCAGTCAGGCAAATGAAAAACGCCGTCCCGGAGGACGGCGTTTTCACGATCCACAACGCTCGGGCCGATCAGCCGCGGATGTTGTAGATGTCCTTCTCGTTCAGCTCGGCGTACTCGTACAAGCGCTTCAGGTAGGCGCTCTGCTGTTCCCAGACCTTGGCAGCGGTCGGGTCGGCTTTCGCCGAGGCATCGACCACTTCGGCCGCCACTTCCTTCAGGCGCGCCAGCACTTCGTCCGGCAGGCGACGGACTTCCACGCCCTGCTCGCGCAGCTGTTCCAGCGCTTCCATGTTCTTGGCGTTGTAGTCGTCGAGCATGTCGCCGTTGACCGCACGGGCCGCGGCGCGAACGATGGCCTTGAGGTCGTCCGGCAGGGTTTCCCAGGCCTTGAGGTTGACGTCCAGTTCGAAGGTGACGTTCGGCTCCTGCCAGCCCGGCGTGTAGTAGTACTTGGATGCCTTGTGCAGGCCGAGGGCCAGGTCGTTGTACGGGCCGATCCACTCGGTGGCGTCGATGGCGCCGGTCTGCAGCGCGGTGAAGATCTCGCCGGCCGGCATGTTGACCACGGTACCGCCCATCTTGGTCAGCACCTCGCCGCCCAGGCCCGGGGTGCGCATCTTCAGGCCCTTGAAGTCGTCGACCGAGTTGATTTCCTTGTTGAACCAGCCGGCGGTCTGCACGCCGGTCGCGCCGCAGGCCATCGGCAGGACGCCGAACGGCTTGTAGACCTCCTCCCACAGCTGCATGCCGCCGCCACGATGCAGCCAGGCATTCATCTCCTGTGCATTCGGGCCGAAGGGCAGCGCGCAGAAGAACTGCGCCGCCGGCACCTTGCCTTTCCAGTAGTAGGGGGCGCCGTGGCCCATCTCGGCCGTGCCGCGCGACACCGCGTCAAAGACTTCCAATGCCGGAACCAGTTCGCCCGCGGCGTACACCTTGACGGTCAGACGGCCATTGCTCATCTCGTTGACCAGCTTGGCGAAGTTCTCCGCACCGACGCCTACGCCGGGGAAATTCTTCGGCCAGGAGGTGACCATCTTCCAGTTGAATTTCTCGGTGCTGGCGGTGCCTTCGGGCTTGGCGGCGGTTTCGCCTTCCTTGTTGCACCCGGCCAGGGCGGTAGCGGCCAGGCCGACACCTGCGGCGGCCAGAATCTGACGACGTTTCATGAGGTAACTCCTTGTTGTTGTAATGGCTGAACGCCGGAACACGCATTCAGGTAGCTCTAGCTATCATATGGCTATCGAACCCTCAAGCCTGGCGACTACGTATGGGCACTACGTACGTAGTACTGCCGGTTGCGACGCCGTCGCGCAGCCGCCTAGAATCGCGGGCTGCCTTTCGTACCCATAACAATAAAGGTCCTGCCATGTCGAAACACGCCCCTCCATTGCTGGGCCTTGCGCGTCTGATCGACGCCTGCAACGCTCGCTTCGGCCAGGCCTGCGCCTGGTTGACCCTGTTCCTGGTCATCGGCACCGCAATCGTGGTGGTGCTGCGCTACGGTTTCGGCATTGGTGCCACCGCACTCCAGGAAGCCGTGCTTTATGCACACGCTCTGGTGTTCATGGGCGCCGCCGCCTGGGTTCTGCAACGCAACGGCCACGTTCGCGTCGACATCTTCTACCAACGCTTCAGCCCGCGCCATCAGGCAGTGGTCGAATTGCTCGGCACGCTGCTGTTCCTGCTTCCGGTCTGCCTGTTCCTTGCCTGGGCCAGCTGGGATTACGTCAGCAACTCCTGGGCGACGCTGGAGGGCTCCAGCGAATCCGGGGGCCTGAAGTACGTCTTCCTGCAGAAGAGCATCATCCTGGTGCTGGTCTTCTGCCTGGCGCTGCAAGGTCTCTCCGAGATCATCAAGGCGGGCTACGCCATCGCCGGTCGCCTGCCCGAGCCGGAGGTGAAGCATGGCTGAGTTGATGGCGATCCTGCTGTTCATCAGCATCTGCGCGGCCTTGATGGCCGGCTACCCGGTGGCGTTCACCCTCGGCGGCGTCTCGCTGTTGTTCGCCGGCCTCGGCATCGTTACCGGCACCTTCGATGGCGGCTACCTCAGCGCCCTGCCGAACCGCCTGTTCGGCATCATGAACAACCAGACGATGCTCGCGGTGCCACTGTTCGTCTTCATGGGCGTCATGCTGGAAAAGAGCCGGGTCGCCGAAGACCTGCTCGAGTCCATGTCGCGCCTGTTCGGCACTCTGCGTGGCGGCCTGGCGATTTCCGTCTGCGTGGTCGGCGCCTTGCTGGCAGCCAGTACCGGCATCGTCGGTGCCACAGTGGTCACCATGGGCCTGCTGGCCCTGCCAACCATGCTGCGTCGTGGCTACGACCCGGCGATCTCCACCGGTACGCTGGCCGCCACCGGCACGCTGGGGCAGATCATTCCGCCATCGATCGTGCTGGTGCTGCTGGGTGACGTCATGTCCAGCGCCTATCAGCAGGCGCAGTTGAAGATGGGAATCTTCTCGCCGAAGACGGTATCGGTCGGCGACCTGTTCGTCGGCGCACTGCTGCCGGGGCTGCTGCTGGTTGGCCTCTATATCGTCTACATCGTCGCCGTCGCGGTGCTGCAACCGAAGAAGTTGCCGGCCCTGCCGCAGGAAGAGCTCGGCCCGATCGAATGGGGCAAGCTGGTCAATGCGCTGGTGCCGCCACTGCTGCTGATCAGCGCCGTGCTTGGTTCGATCCTGGCCGGTTACGCCACACCGACCGAAGCCGCGGCACTGGGTGCGCTGGGTGCGATGGTCCTCGCCTTCTACAAGGGCAAGCTGAACTTCGCGCAGATGCGTGACGTCGCCTACGGCACCACCGAGATCAGCGCCATGGTGTTCCTGATCCTGATCGGTGCGTCGCTGTTCTCGCTGGTGTTCCGTGGTTTCGGCGGCGAAGTGCTGATCGAGGACGTCTTTGCCCAGCTGCCGGGCGGCGTGCTGGGTGCGTTCTTCGTGGTGATGCTGGTGATCTTCCTGCTCGGCTTCATCCTCGACTTCATCGAGATCACCTTCGTGGTGGTTCCGATCGTCGGCCCGGTGCTGCTGGCCATGGGTCTCGACCCGGTCTGGCTGGGCGTGATGATTGCACTGAACCTGCAGACCTCCTTCCTCACGCCACCGTTCGGCTTCGCGCTGTTCTACCTGCGTGGCGTAACGCCGAAGTCGGTTTCCACGAGCACCATCTATAAGGGTGTGGTGCCCTTCATCCTGATCCAGCTTCTGCTGCTGGTCATCGCCTACCAGTTCCCGGGGCTGGTGACCTGGCTACCCGAGCAGGTCTACGGCAAGTAATACACCCAGACGCCCGTTTCGACGGGCGTCTCTCTTTCCGCAGCGGGCCAACGGCGCGATGATGCGTGCCAATGTCCGTCAGCCGCTCCCGCCATGCCTACCTCCGTCCCACGACACGCGCAGCTTGCCCGCCGCTTTCGCGCGCTCGACACCTTTCTTATCGAGCACCAGGCCCTCTGGCGCCCGCGCCCTTTCACCGAACGCCACATGGCGTGGGAAGACGATCATCCGGAGCTGGCTGCCTGGCTCCGCGCCCGTTCATTGGAACAGGCCGAAGCCATTCACAACGACCCTGCCGAGCTGAACGCTCCGGCGCCCTTTCCCGAGCTGGCCGCCCAGGCGCGCGCGCTGAGCCACGTCGAGCCGCTGCCAAAGCGCCAGCTCAGCGAGCCGGATCCGCGGCAATCGGTGGACGTGCCCGGGCGCAAATGGCAGCAGATCCGTGCGTTCAGCGCGGTCCTCCGATTCAGCGAACCGCCCGACCACTGGATCGACTGGTGCTCGGGCAAGGGCCATCTCGGTCGTCATCTGGCTGGCGAAGGGGGCGCGCTGACCTGTCTGGAGTGGGACCCACAGCTGGTCGATGCCGGCCATCAGCTGAGCCGGCGACTGGGCATCGACGCCCGTCACCTCCAGCAGGACGTGATGGACGAAGACGCGGCGCAGCATCTCGCCCCCGCGACCACCCCGGCCGCCTTGCACGCCTGCGGCGATCTGCACGTTCGCCTGTTGCAGCTGAGCACTGAACGTGGCTGCCGCCGGCTGGCCGTCGCGCCCTGCTGCTACAACCGCACCTGGGCCGAGCACTACCAACCGCTTTCCGCCCTCGCGAAGCAATCGACGCTGATTCTGTCGCGCGACGACCTCGGCCTGCCGCTGAGCGAAACCGTCACCGCCGGGACGCGCGAACGGCGCCAACGTGACCAGTCCATGGCCTGGCGGCTGGCCTTCGATCTGCTGCAGCGACAAGTGCGCGGCGTGGACAGCTACCTGCCAACCCCCTCGCTGCCCGGCGCCTGGCTGAAGAAACCTTTTGCCGACTACTGCCAGGACCTCGCTACGCTCAAGGCCATGCCCGCATTGCCGGACCTGGACTGGGCCCGGCTCGAACAACGCGGCTGGCAACGCCTGGCCGAGGTCCGCAACCTCGAACTCGTACGCGGCCTGTTTCGCCGGCCGCTGGAGCTCTGGCTGCTGCTGGACCGCGCGCTCTTTCTCAGCGAACAGGGCTACCAGGTGCGCCTCGGCACCTTCTGCCCCAGCAGCCTGACCCCACGCAACCTGATGTTGCTGGCCGAACGTGACGAAACACGCTAACTCGCTGGCAACAAACGGTTTACTCGCCGCGAGCAATCGCTATAATGGCGCCCTCTTTTGGCCGGTATAGCTCAGCTGGTAGAGCAACTGACTTGTAATCAGTAGGTCCCGGGTTCGACTCCTGGTGCCGGCACCACGATTTGAAGGCTCGCAGAAATGCGGGCCTTTTTTCGTTTCAGGGAACCGACAAAGCAAAAGGCCCCGCTTCCTGATGGAAGCGGGGCCTTCTGGTTTGGGCTGGGTCCTGATCCTTATGGCGGCTCCGAGCCGCTTCTCCGTGCGCCATCCAGGCGCTTTGCGATGTCCGTCGCGACAGCCATGACTGCAAGCTTTGGAGTAAGCAGCCGCGCCGTGCTAGGCGGCGGGTGGCGCATCGAGATGGGACACGGACCGGCCAGCAGCGGCAGCGAGCATATGAGCCTGCGTGATGGCAAAAGTTCATCTTATTAAGATGAGATCGCCACTACAGCTTAAGCCCGCCGGAGCGGCGAGCCTTAACGCCTCTTTTACCCAAGGTTTCCGGACACCAAAGTGACCAATCCCGCCTGGACGCCCCATCTCAAGCCGAATCCGCGTTCCAGAGCGGTGCATGGCCAATTGCCAAGTCTGTCGCACCTTACCGCTTCGATGAATTTTTAGCGGTGCAGGCGCGGAACATGCGCGGCGAATCGCGGTCAGCTTAGCGTCGCCACCCCCTGACCATAGGCTAAGCCTGCCACCACGAAGTCCACCTTTGAGGAGCCAGGCCACTCGATGACCGCGATCAACACCCTGTTCAACAAGCTCAAGCACTACCTGTTCAATGCCTCCTGGATGATGGCCGAACGCCTGCTCAACATCGGCGTGGGCTTTCTCACGGCCGTGTTACTGGCCCGTTACCTGGGGCCGGAGCAGTACGGCATCCTCGCCTACGCCATCTCGATGACGGCGATTTTCGCCTCGGCCGGCCATATGGGCCTCGCCGGGTTGGTGGTGCGTGAGGTCGTCAAGCAGCCGGACAAGGTGCCGGAGACGCTCGGCACCACCTTTATGCTCAAGCTCACCGGCATGGCGATCGGTTTCGTGCTGATCCTGATCTACGCGCTGGCGTTCGAGGAAGTCGGCGGCACCGAGTTCTGGATGCTGCTGATCGTCGCCTCGGCGATCTTCTTTCAGACCTTCGATGTGGTGGAGTACTGGTTCCAGTCGCAGGTACAGGCTAAGTACCCGGCCATCGCCAAATCCTGCGCGATCCTGTTGTCGGCGGCCATCAAGCTGCTGCTGGCGCTCGGCGGCGCCAGCGTGGTGGCGTTCGCCTTCGCCCATACTGCCCAGTTCGTCGCCGCGGCAATCATTCTCGCGGTGCTTTACAAGGGCACCACGCGGGTCTCGGTCACCAGCTGGAAGGCAAGTTTCGCCAAGGCCCGCGAGCTGCTCGCCCAGGGCTGGATCATCTACCTCGGCTCGATCTTCGCGGTGGTCTACATGAAGATCGACCAGGTCATGCTCAAGTGGATGGTCGGCACCGAGGAAGTGGGGGTCTACGCCGTTGCCGCCCAGCTCTCCGAGGCCTGGTATTTCCTGCCGACGGCCATCGTGGCGTCCTTCTTCCCGAAGCTGATCAAGCTCCACGCCGCCGACCCGGCGATGTTCAATCGGCGGTTCCAGCAGTTGCTGGACGTCCTCTTCGTGCTCGCGATCGCCGTCGCGGTACTGGTATCGCTCATCGCCGCGCCCCTGATTGCGCTGTTGTTCGGCGACGAATACCAGAACTCCGCCTCGATCCTCACCATCCATATCTGGGCAGGCGTGTTCATCTTCATGCGAGCGGCATTCAGCCGCTGGATCCTGATCGAAGGCGCATTGATGTTTTCGCTGATCACCCAGGGCCTCGGCGCCCTGTTCAACATCGGCCTGAACCTGCTGCTGATCCCGCGCTATGGCGGGGAAGGCGCCGCCATAGCCACCCTCATTTCCTATGCGATCGCATCGTACGCGGCGCTATTGGTGCACCCCAAGACCCGGCCGGTGTTCGTCATGATGACGAAGTCGATGTTCAGCCCCGTCCGCTACGCCTTCAATGCCGCAGGAGCCTCCCGATGAGCCTCAAGCCCCTAGTTCGAATGCTGCCCGAGCCGGTCAAGGACCTGCTCAAGGGCGTGCGCGACCGGACCCGCCTGGGTCTGGTCCAGCTGTTCTCCAGCAACGGTTTCCTGGCCTCGCTGTATTACTGCCTGATCAGCCGCGAGTTCGACCGCGAGCACCGCGCCGTGCTGCTCGGCCGTCTCCAGTTCGCCCGCCTGATGCAACGCAGGGGCGAGAACGACGCCTTCCTGCGGCGCAACGTGCACCGTCTGGAAAAGGGACTGATCATGCGCCCACGCCGCAGTACCTTCGCCGAGGACTACATCGGCCCGACGGTGCGTTGCTTCGCCGATGCAACCCGGACCGGCGTGGTCACAGGCCAACAACGCTGGGCCAATGACGTGCTGACGGACTATTTTTCGGCGGTGCAGAGCTCGCCGCGGATCGACTCGGCGCGGCGCGAGTTCACCAGCAGCCAGCCTGACGACAGCGCCGGCCGCTGCGTGCCCTACCCGCACAGCGAGTTGCCCGAATGCCCGGTCAGCTACGAGCAGCTGATGGTGCTGTTTCGCCGGCGTCGCTCGGTGCGCTGGTATCAGGACAAACCCGTCAGCAATGCGCTGATCGAACAGGCCGTGCGTGCCGCGACGCTCGCACCCTCGGCCTGCAACCGTCAGCCGTTCCGCTTCTACGTCAGCAACGATGCTGCCAAGGCCGCCGACATCGCCCAATGCGCCGGCGGTACCGGTGGCTTCCACGACAACCTGCCGTGCGTGATCGCCGTGGTCGGCGACCTGGGCTGCTACCCGGAGGCGCGCGATCGCCATGTCGTCTATATCGACGGCTCGCTGGCGGCGATGCAACTGATGCTGGCTTTCGAAAGCCTCGGGCTGTCCACCTGCCCGATCAACTGGCCGGACATCGAGTCGGCCGAACGCAAGCTGGAAAAGAAACTGGGCCTGGCCTACCACGAGCGCACCGTGATGCTGCTAGCCGTGGGCTACGCCGACCCAACGGGAGGGATTCCTTATTCGGACAAGAAGACCGAGCACGATTTGATCGTCTACAACTGAGGCAAGCGATGATTATCGAGATCAGAAAAGCAGGATTCGTCAATAAAGGTGCGGAGCTGATGCTGCACGCCGCACAGCAGAAATTGAAGTCCCGCTATCCGGACGCGACCTTCGTCATGGCCCCGACCACTGAGAAGTCCGACCACCCGTTCCGCAAGCTTGTGCAACTGGGCTTCTTTCCGAAAGCCTCGCTGTGGCGCTACGGCATCCAGTGGGGAGACCTGGCCAACCTGGCGCCTCGCCAGCTTCGCGAGATGTATGGCGTGGTGCTGGACAAGGAAGTGGACGTCGTCATCGACGCGGCCGGCTTCGCCTATAGCGACCAGTGGGGCGACGACCCGAGCGTCGAGCTTGCCCAGTCAGCCAAGCGCTGGAAGAAGAATGGCACCCGCGTGATCCTGCTGCCGCAGGCGCTGGGCCCGTTCAAGTCCGAGAAAAACCAGGCGGCGATGAAGACCGCCGTGGAGAACATCGACCTGATCTTCGCGCGCGAGCGGGTTTCGTACGAATACCTGACCCAACTGGTCGGCGAACAGGACAAGATCCGCCAGGCGCCGGACTTCACCAATCTCATCCAGGGCGTGCTGCCGCCGAACTTCGACGTCGAGCAGAACCGCTTCTGCATCGTGCCGAACTGCCGGATGCTGGATAAGACTGACCAGCAGACGCGCGACACCTACCTGCCCTTCCTGATCCGCTGCGCGGCCTATCTGGTGGAACGAGGCGCCAAGCCGTTCGTGCTCGTGCATGAGGGGCAGGGCGACCGGCGCCTGGCCGAGCAAGTGTCGGCCGCAGTAGGCGGCATCCCGATCGTCAAGGAGAGCGGCCCGCTGGAGATCAAGGGCATCCTCGGCGCCTGCAGCGGCACGCTGGGCAGCCGCTTCCATGGCCTGGTCAGCGCGCTGTCGCAGGGCGTCCCGGCGTTGGCGACCGGTTGGAGCCATAAGTACCAGATGCTGTTCGACGACTATGGCTTCCCCGAGGGGCTGGTGCAGGTCACCACAGACGAGGCCGAAATCAAGCGCAAGCTCGACCTGCTGATCGACGAGCGCGAGCGGATCCAGGGCGTGATCCAGGCTCGCACCGACCAGCTCAAGCAGCAATCCGAGCAGATGTGGCAGCAGGTCTTCCAAGTCATCGACCAATGCGAGCGGGTCACCCAACCCCACCCCAGGACCGCAGGCGCGGCCTGACCGCCGTAGCGCTGCCGGCCCCGTCGGCGGCGCCCCAGGGCCCTTCCGGCGCAGCTAGGAATGGCGGGCCGTGCGCTGGCGAATAAGCCGGTACAGATAGTAGGCCAGCATCAGCACCACGACGCCGGTGGACACCGGGTCGAGGTACTGTGCGACTCGTTGGTACTGCGACTCGAGCAGGAAGCCCGCCAGCGCCAGCAGCGCCGTCCAAATCAACGAGCCCAGCGTTGAGTAGATTAGGAACAGGGTCATGGACATGCCGGCGATACCTGCCGGCACCGAGATCAGGGTGCGCACGGCCGGAATCAGGCGACCAAAGAACACCGCGGCCTTGCCGTGGCGGTCGAACCAGTCGCTGGCCTTGTCGACGTCCTCGGGGGAAAGGGTCAGCCAGTGGCCCCAGCGTTCGGCCAGGCGCTTCATGCGGTCCTTGCCGAGCTTGGCGCCGGCGTAATACCAAGGCAGCGCACCGGCCACCGAGCCGGCCGTGCCGGCAAGGATCACCAGGATGAAATCGAGATCGCCGCGCGCCGCGACGAAGCCGGCCAGCGGCATGATCAACTCCGAGGGAATGGGCGGAAAGATGTTCTCCAGCAACATCAGCAGGAACACGCCGATGTAGCCGAACGCCGAGACGATTTCCACGATCTTGTCGAACATCCATCACCTGTACTGTTTGAAGCCATCAGGCTTCGTTAGGGCCGGGTATCCAGCGCGATCATCGCCTCGACCACGACGACTGCCCAGCCGCAGCATCGCCGATCAGCTGACGGAGCGGGGATCGTGCCGCTCATGCAAGACGCCAAAGAGCAGGTACAGTCCGCCAATCAGGTAGGCGCTGCCGCCAAAGGCCAGCATGATCACACCGCCCATCTGCTGGTCCTCGAGCGGACTCAGGCCCGACAGGCCCGAACCGGTGTGTTCGAACAGCGGCCGGTTCGACATTGCCAGCAGCACGCCGAGCAGCGTCATGTGCATGGACGTCAGCAACAAGCCCGCGATACCGGCGAGGGCGCGCCGCGACCGAACACCGCCGAACGCCGCCAACCAGACCAGCAGGCCGACAACCAGGTAGCTGCCCTGCTCCAGTAGCCCGGCCCAGGTCGAGGTACGCGCCGCATGGTGCAACGCCGGCATATGCCAGGCCCAGACCACGAACAGCTCCATGACCGAGGCGAGAATCGGCGAGAACAGCAGCGGCAGTCGAGCGGACAGATCCAGCCGACCGCCAGCCACACCGATCGCCAATAATGGCGCGGCCACGGCCACGACCATCACGTGCATCAGCATGTGGCCCACGAACAGGCGGTCGGCCATGGCGGGCAATGGGCCGAGCCAGACCGCTGCCAGCGTCACCAGGCCGAGCGTCAGTGACAAGGGTCGCCAGATCATGCGCAGAGCCCGCCCGCGCTGCTCGCCGCGCCTGTCCGCCTGCTGCGAGCGCAGCACCGGGTCTGCCGACCGAGATCACCAAGGTCGGCGCAAGTCACACCAGGGATTGGCGTCAGAAGAGGCACAGGAATCCATCTCTGCGGGCATTGGGCGTGTGACTGCGGCATCGCGGAAAAGGTCGCCAGGCAAGCCGCTCCGGCCAGCGGCAACAGGCTCCCGCGGCGGCAGCCCGTGTCAGAGGCGGGTGGCGTTCGCGCGGCGCGCAACCGGCTCGGCCGCCTCGGGCTCGGTGGTCACGCCGATGCGGCGCAGGTACCAGCGATAGGCCAACGTCGAGCTCGCCCAGCCCAACAGCACACCGAGGGTATTGGCCAGCATGTCGCCCATCGACGCCTGCCGGGCCGGCAGCATGCCCTGACCGATCTCGATCAGCAGCGCCGCGGCAAGGCTCAGCGCCACCGCCCAGGCCAACCGCCACTGCGGAAACGCCAGGCGCATGGTGAACATGAGTGCGGCAAAGCCGAGCAGGTGATGCAACTTGTCCTGCTGGTCGAACGCCTGCGGTATCGGATCGGGGCGCAGCCCGGTGAAGAGAATGGTCGCCAGCACAGCGAAAAACGGCAGGTAACGCAGGTGATTCATCGACAAGGGAAGCTCTCGCGGTCGGTGGATGAGCGATACGGATGGCAGGAAGGCGGTCCGGGCCGACGAGCCAGTCGGCCCGCGCAGGATGCGAAGCATACGCCGTCGGATGCGGCTTGCCCGCTATGAGCCCAATGCGCGGCGATAGTTCGCCGACGCGCTGTAACAAATTGCGCCGCGCCGACCGGCGCACGGCATGCTTGGCAAAACGGAATCACCTCCCGTCGGTCGAACTGATAGCATTCGCCAACGTCACGGCGACAGGCGCACGCCTCGCACGCCATCAGCCAATCGGGACAGCACCTTGACGCAACCCACCTCGCCGCCCGGCAGCCTGCAGCGGCATTCGACAAGCGACGGGCAAGCCGCCACCCTGGCCATCGCAGGCGACTGGACGCTTCGCCATTACGCCACGCTGCGTCGGGAAGTCGAGCGCAACCGCCGTCTGCTGAACGAGGCCGATCGCATCGAGCTGGACGCCATGGGCGAGCTGGACACGGCCGGCGCCGGGTTGCTCGTCGAACTGCTCGGCCCGACACGCGCCTTGCAGGTGGACCAGTGGGCGCCGGAGCTGCCAGCCGAGCGCAAAGCTTTGCTGCGCACTGTTGCCAACGCACTGGACAAGCCGCCCGCCGAGCTACCGGCGCAGACGCATGCACTGGCCGATGTCCTGGCTCATATCGGCCGCACCGTGGCCGGCGTCTGGAACCAGCAGCGCACCCTGCTCGGCTTCATCGGCCTGACGCTGCAGACATTGTTCACCGTACTGCCCAACCCCAGACGCTGGCGCATCACCTCGCTGGTCGCGCACATCGAACAGACGGGGCTGGACGCGATCCCTATCGTCGCCCTGCTGACCTTTCTTGTCGGCGCGGTCGTGGCCTTTCTCGGCGCCACGGTGCTGGCCGACTTTGGCGCGACCATCTACACCGTCAACCTGGTGGCCTTTTCCTTCCTGCGCGAGTTCGGCGTGCTGCTCGCGGCGATCCTGCTGGCCGGGCGCACGGCCAGCGCCTTCGCCGCGCAGATCGGGGCGATGAAATCCAACGAGGAGATCGACGCCATCCGCACCCTGGGCCTGAGCCCGATCGAATTGCTGGTACTGCCGCGGGTGTTGGCGATGCTGATCACGCTGCCGATCCTGACCTTCATCGGCATCATCAGCGGCATCCTCGGCGGCCTGGTGGTCTGCTCGCTGGCGCTGGACATCTCGCCGGCCATGTTTTTCACCATCCTGCAGCGTGACATCCCGCTCAACCACTTCCTTGTCGGCATCGGCAAGGCGCCGGTGTTCGCCTTCCTCATCGCGGTGATCGGCTGCCTCGAAGGTTTCAAGGCCAGCGGCAGCGCCCAGTCGGTGGGCGAGCACACCACCTCCAGCGTGGTGCAGTCGATCTTCATGGTGATCCTGCTCGACGCCGTCGCCGCGCTGTTCTTCATGGAGATGGGCTGGTGACGACAGACGAACCCGTGATCCAGGTCCGCGGCCTGGTCAACCGCTTCGGCAAGCAGGCGGTACACGTCAACCTTGACCTGGACATCCGCCGTGGTGAAATCCTCGGCGTGGTCGGCGGCTCCGGTACCGGCAAGTCGGTGCTGTTGCGCAGCATTGTCGGTCTGCGTCAGCCGAACGCCGGAAGCGTCAAGGTGTTCGGCGAAAACCTGTTGAAGCTGTCCAGCCAACACCGCTCGGAAGTGGAAAGGCGCTTCGGCGTGCTGTTCCAGGGCGGTGCGCTGTTCACCTCGCTCAACCTGCAGGAAAACGTCGCCCTGCCGCTGATCGAACACGCTGGCCTCAAGCGCAAGGATGCCGAGCACCTGGCACGGCAGAAGCTGGCGCTGGCCGGCCTGCCGCCGGAAGCGGCCTGCAAGTACCCGGACGAGCTGTCCGGCGGCATGGTCAAGCGCGCCGCGCTGGCCCGCGCGCTGGCGCTGGATCCGGAAGTGCTGTTTCTCGACGAGCCCACCGCCGGCCTCGACCCCATCGGCGCGGCGGCCTTCGACCAGCTGATCCTGACCTTGCGCGACGCGCTGGGCCTGAGCGTGTTCCTAGTGACCCACGACCTGGACACCCTTTACACCATCTGCGACCGCGTCGCGGTGCTCTCGCAAAAGCGGGTGCTGGTGGTCGATACCCTGGAAGCCGTCGCCGCCACGGACGATGCCTGGATTCGCGAGTACTTTCACGGCCCGCGCGGCCGCGCGGCGCATGATGCCGCCCTGAAGCTGGAGAATGTCTGATGGAAACCCGTGCCCATCATGTCCTGATCGGTCTGTTCACCGTGGTCGCGGTCGGCTGCGCCCTGCTCTTCGCCCTCTGGCTGGGCAAGTCCAGCATGGACCGCGAATATGCCTACTACGACATCGGCTTCAGCCAGGCGGTGAGCGGTCTGTCGAGCGGCAGCTCGGTGGAGTACAGCGGCATCAAGGTCGGCGACGTCACCCAGCTCTGGCTGGAGCCGGACGACCCGCGCAAGGTGCGCGCGCGCATTCGCGTCTACGGCGGCACGCCGATCAAGGAAGACACCCAGGCGCGCCTGGCCTTGGCCAACATCACCGGCAGCATGGTCATCCAGCTGCACGGCGGCACGCCGCAGAGTCCACGTCTGGAAGGGGACCGCGACGATCCGCCGCTGATCATCGCCGACCCCTCCTCGCTCAACGCGCTGCTGGAGAACGGCGAAGACCTGATGAGCAACATCAACAACCTGCTGCTCAGTGCCAACCAGATCTTCTCCGAAGAGAACATCACGCGCCTGAGCAGCACGCTCGAACACCTCGAACAGGCGACCAGCGTGCTGTCCGAGCAACGCGGCGACCTCGCCCAGACACTGCAGCAGTTCAACCAGCTGAGCCAGCAGGCCAATACCGTCATGGGTGAGCTGTCGGATCTGGCGCGCAACGCCAATGGCCTGCTCGACGATCAGGGCCGCAGCGTGCTGACCAGCGCGGCGCAATCGATGAACACCTTGGACCGCACCACCGCGCGACTGGATCGCCTGCTCGAGGAAAACCAGGGCGCGCTGAACAACGGCATGCAGGGTTTCAACGAGCTCGGCCCGGCGATCAATGAACTGCGCACCACCCTCGGCGCGTTGCGCCGGGTCACCCAGCGCCTGGAAGACAACCCCAGCGGCTTCCTGCTCGGCCGCGACAGACTGCAGGAGTTCACCCCATGAGCCTTCGTTCCCTTTCCCGCCTCGCCCTGCTGGGGTTGTTCTCGGTGCTGGCGGCGTGCTCGGTGCTACCGGAGTCCGAGACGTTGCGGATATTCCTGCTGCCCACCTCGTCCACACCCGCCCAGAGCAGCGAACCGACGATGCAGAAAGCGCTGCGGATCAACACGCCGCAGGCCAGCCGCATCCTCGCCAGCCAGCGCATCGCGGTCGTGCCCCAGGGCAACGAGATCAGCGCGTACCGTGGTGCACGCTGGAGCGATGCGGCGCCGGTGTTGCTGCGTGATCGCTTGATCGAGGCCTTCCAGCGCGACGGCCGGATGCCCTCGGTGAGCAACGAGGACGTCAATCTCTATGCCGACCTCAGCTTGCACAGCGACCTGCGGGCGTTCCAGAGCGAGTATGTCGATGGTCAGCCGGTGGTGGTGATCCGCCTTGACGCGCGCCTGGTCAACCGCAACGACCAGCACACCCTGGCCAACCGCCGCTTCGAAGTACGCCAGCCCAGCACCGGCACCGACGTCGAACGCGTCGTCGAAGCCTTCGGCCAGGCCGGCGACCGCCTCAGCGCCGACGTACTGCAATGGACCCTCGAACACGCCCGCACGCTCGACTGAGCCCACGCGGCGCCCGACGGGTCGGCTAATCGTCGTCGAATTGATCTGGGTGAACGCATTGTCATCCGGACAGACCTAGGATGGTTTCGATTCTTCACAGTCGGAGCCATCCATGAACCCGGCCCTTTCACGCACTGCGCTCAAAACCCTGGCGATCGTCGGTGTCGCCGCCGTGATTGCCCTGCTGGTCTGGAGCGAGCTACGGCCCCAGGGGCTGGGCGATGCCTTCACCAGTGGCAACGGCCGCATCGAGGCCACGGAAATCGACGTGGCCACCAAGACACCGGGCCGCGTGCTGGAGATCACCGTCGATGAAGGCGACTTCGTCCAGCCGGGCCAGGTCCTCGCACGGATGGACACCGAGGTGCTCGACGCCCAGCTCAACCAGGCGCGCGCCCAGGTCCGGCAGGCAGAAAACGCCATCCTCACCGCCCAGGCCATGGTGGCCCAGCGCGAAAGCGAGAAGGCTACCGCCGAAGCCGTCGTCGCCCAGCGCCGTGCTGAGCTGACGGCAGCGCAGAAACGTTACCAGCGCACCGAAACCCTGGTCGCGCGCAACGCCATGCCGCGTCAGCAGCTCGATGACGATCTCGCCAACATGCAAAGCCTGCAGGCGGCGCTTGCCGCCGCGCGTGCGCAAGTCTTATCGACCGAGGCCGGCATCGCCGCGGCCAAATCGCAGGTGATCGAGGCGGAGTCTGCTGTCGAGGCCGCACGGGCCAGCGTGGCACGGCTGCAGGCGGACATCCGCGACAGCGAGCTGAAGACCGACCGCGTGGCCCGCGTGCAGTACCGGGTGGCACAACCGGGCGAGGTGCTCGGCGCCGGCGGCAAGCTGCTCAATCTGGTCGACCTGGCCGACGTCTACATGACCTTCTTCCTGCCCGAGCGCCAGGCCGGCCGTGTCGCCATGGGTTCGGAGGCGCGCCTGGTGATCGATGCCGCACCGCAGTACGTGATTCCCGCCCGGATCACCTACGTCGCCAGCGTCGCGCAGTTCACGCCGAAGACGGTGGAAACCGAAAGCGAGCGCGAGAAGCTGATGTTCCGGGTCAAGGCGCGGATCGATCCCGGGTTGCTGAGAAAGCACATGGAGCAGGTCAAGACCGGCCTGCCGGGCGTCGCCTACCTCAAGCTGGACGCGGACGCCGAATGGCCGGCCCACCTGCAGATCAATGTCGGCCAATGAATCCGTCATCTGCCCCGGTCGCCGAAATCAGCGGCGTCAGCCTGCAATACGGCAAGACCCGCGCGCTCGATGACCTCAGCCTGAGCCTGCCGGCACGCTGCATGGTTGGCCTGATCGGCCCGGACGGAGTCGGCAAGTCCAGCCTGCTGGCGCTGATCGCCGGTGCGCGCAAGCTGCAACAGGGCCATGTGCAAGTGCTCGACGGCGACATGGGCGATGCCGGCCACCGCCGCGCGGTCTGCCCGCGCATCGCCTACATGCCACAGGGGCTGGGCAAGAACCTCTACCCGACGCTGACGGTGTTCGAGAACCTCGAGTTCTTCGGCCGGCTGTTCGGCCAGGACGCCGCCGAGCGCCGCTGGCGCATCGCCGAGCTGACCCGCAGCACGGGCCTGGCGCCCTTCGTCGAGCGCCCGGCGGGCAAGCTCTCCGGTGGCATGAAGCAGAAGCTCGGCCTCTGCTGCGCGCTGATCCACGACCCCGACCTGTTGATCCTCGACGAGCCCACCACCGGCGTCGACCCGCTGTCGCGTGCGCAGTTCTGGGAGCTGATCGAGCGCATCCGTGGCGAACGCCCGCAGATGAGCGTGCTGGTGGCCACTGCCTACATGGACGAGGCGCAGCGCTTCGACCATCTGGTGGCGATGGACGCCGGCCAGGTGCTGGCCACCGGCACGCCGGCCGAACTCCTGGCGCGTACCGGCAGCGACTCCCTGGAGCAGGCCTTCATCCGCCTGCTGCCGGAAGCCAAGCGCAGCCAGCACCGCGAACTGATCATCCCGCCGCAGCCGGAAAGCGACAGCATTGCCATCGAGGCCCACGGGCTGACCATGCGTTTCGGCGATTTCGTTGCGGTGGACCGGGTCAATTTCCGCATCGCCCGCGGCGAGATCTTCGGTTTCCTCGGCTCCAACGGCTGCGGCAAGACCACCACCATGAAGATGCTCACCGGCCTGCTGCCCGCCAGCGAGGGCGAGGCGCTGCTGTTCGGCAAGCCGGTGGACCCGCACGACATGCAGACCCGTCAGCGCGTCGGCTACATGTCCCAGGCCTTCTCGCTGTACAGCGAGCTGAGCGTGCGGCAGAACCTCGACCTGCACGCGCGGCTGTTCCATCTGCCGGCAGAGCGGCGCGACGCGCGCATCCAGGAAATGCTCGAACGCTTCGACCTCACCGACGATGCCGAGAGCCTGCCCAGCAGCCTGCCCCTGGGCGTGCGCCAGCGCCTGTCGCTGGCGGTGGCGGTGATTCACAACCCGGAGATCCTGATCCTCGACGAACCCACCTCCGGGGTCGACCCGGTGGCCCGTGACGGCTTCTGGGAACTCCTGGTGCAGCTGTCGCGCGAGGACGGCGTGACCATCTTCATCTCCACCCACTTCATGAACGAGGCGCTGCGCTGCGACCGCATCTCGCTGATGCACGCCGGACGAGTGCTCGACAGCGACACGCCGCAGGCGCTAATGGCCAAGCGCGGGCTGCCGACGCTGGAACAGACCTTTATCGCCTATCTGGAGGAAGCCGCCGCGGCCAATGCCGCCGAGCAGCCGGCCGCCGCGACGCCGGCCAGCACGCGCGGCCCGCTCGAGGCATCCAGCGACAGCAGCCGTCAGGCCCGCTTCAGCCTGCGCCGTCTGCTCAGCTATACCCGCCGCGAGGCCATGGAGCTGCGCCGCGACCCGATCCGCGCAACGCTGGCGATGCTCGGCAGCGTGCTGCTGATGTTCATCATGGGCTACGGGGTCAGCTTCGACGTGGAGAACCTGACCTACGCCGTGCTCGACCGCGACCAGACCACCACCAGCCAGCACTACCTGCTGAACATGGCCGGCTCGCGCTACTTCATCGAGCAGGCGCCGCTGGCCAACCATGCCGAGCTGGACCAGCGCATGCGCAGCAACGACATCAGCCTGGCCGTGGAGATTCCGCCGAACTTCGGCCGCGACCTCAAGCGCGGCGCGGTGCCCCAGGTCGCGTTCTGGATCGATGGCGCCATGCCGATGCGCGCCGACACCATCAAGGGCTATGTGCAGGGCATCCACCTCAACTACCTGCAGCAGCTGGCCCGCGAGGCCGGTGTCGAAGGGCAGCTGGCACCGGCCGATGTCGCCATCCGCTACCGCTACAACCCTGACGTGCAGAGCCTGCCGGCCATGGCACCGGCGATGATCCCGCTGCTGCTGATGATGATCCCGGCGATGCTCACCGCCCTTGGCGTGGTGCGTGAAAAGGAACTGGGCTCGATCACCAATTTCTACGTCACGCCGACCACCCGCCTGGAATTCCTGCTCGGCAAGCAGCTGCCCTACATCGCGCTGGGGATGTTCAACTTCGCCACCCTGGCGCTGCTGGCGGTGTTCGTCTTCGGCATTCCGATCAAGGGCAGCATCCTCACCCTCTGCCTCGGCGCGCTGCTCTACGTCACCTGCGCGACGGGCCTGGGGCTGCTGATGTCATCGATCCTGAACAGCCAGATCGCGGCAATCTTCGGCACCACCATCGTCACCCTGCTGCCGGCGATCCAGTTCTCCGGACTGATCCACCCGGTCTCGGCGATGGAGGGCGCCGGCGCCTTCATCGGCAAGCTCTACCCGACCAGCCACTTCCTGATCATCAGCCGCGGGGTATTCTCCAAGGCGCTCGGGCTGGCCGAGCTGTATCCCTATTTCATTCCCATGCTGCTGGCCATTCCGCTGCTGACCCTGCTCAGCGTCGCCGGCCTGCGCAAGCAGGAGAAGTGACATGGGTGGCCTGCGACGCAAGCTCGGCAACATCTTCCAGCTCGGCCTCAAGGAGCTGCGCAGCCTCTACCGCGACCCGGCGATGCTGGTGCTGATCATCTATTCGTTCACCGTGGCGATCTACGAAGGTGCCACGGCAATTCCCGAGGCGCCGCACCGGGCCAGCATCGCGGTGGTGGACGAGGACCGCTCGCAGGCCTCGCTGCGCATCGTCAATGCCTTCCAGCTGCCCTACTTCATCGAGCCGAAATCCATCACGCACGAAGAGATGGACAGCGGCATGGACGATGGGCTCTACACCTTCACCCTGAACATCCCGCCGCGCTTCCAGGAGGACCTGCTCGCCGGCCGCCAGCCGACCATCCAGCTCAACGTCGATGCCACCCAGGTCAGCCAGGCATTCACCGGCGCCGGGCACATCCAGCAGATCATCGCCAGCGAGACCGCCGAGTTCGTTCGTCGCTACCGCAGCGAAGACGCGCTGCCGGTCGAAGCGGTGGTGCGCACCGCATTCAACCCCAACCTCAGCCGCGCCTGGTTCGGCGCGGTGAACGAGGTGATCAACCAGATCACCATGCTGGCGATCATCCTTACCGGCGCGGCGCTGATCCGCGAGCGCGAGCACGGCACCATCGAGCACCTTCTGGTGATGCCGGTGACGCCGTTCGAGATCATGGTCGGCAAGGTCTGGGCGATGGGTCTGGTGGTGCTGGCGGCAGCGGCGTTCGCCCTGCGCTTCGTCGTCGAGGGCTGGCTCGATATCCCGATCCAGGGCTCGCTGTGGCTGTTCGCCGGCGGTGCGGCGCTGCACCTGTTCGCCGCCACCTCGATGGGCATCTTCTTCGGCACGGTGGCGCGTTCTATGCCTCAGCTGGGCCTGCTGGTGATCCTCACGCTGATCCCGCTGCAGATCCTCTCCGGCGGGGTGACGCCGCGCGAGAGCATGCCGGAGCTGGTGCAGAACATCATGCTGGTGGCGCCGACCACGCACTTCGTCGAACTGGCTCAGGCGATCCTGTTCCGCAACGCCGGCGTGGCCATCGTCTGGCCGCAGCTGCTCGCGCTGGCGGTGATCGGCGCGGTGTTTTTCGTCGGTGCGCTGTCGCGGCTGCGGGTGTCGTTGCGCTAGTCGCGTAAGGAGGCGTCGTCGTCCATCGGCACCACAACGGGTTCACCCTCCGGCAGCGGGCCGAGCTGACGCCAACGCTGCTCGAAGCCCGCCTGCACGGCCGCGATGCGTGACACCATCCGGCGGCTGGCGATGCGCACGGCCGGATCTTCGCTGGCCATCAGCTCGAAGGACAGCGCATTCAAGGCTTCGGTCAATTGAGAGATACTGCGCGCGGTGAACACCAGCAGTTCGTCGAGCTGTTCGTTACGGTCGGGCATTCCATTGCTACCGGCGGTTGCGGAGCCGCGATACTACTGCAATCGTCAACCGGCTCACAGTGCTGCAGATCACCCCCATGCCCGCCGTTACGCACCTCGCGACACCTCGACAACCACCGTTGGCCAGGCGACGCTGCGCGTGGGAATTTTTGCAGACGCGGCCGGTCTATCTGCCGACATGCCTGGAGCCTGAAGCTCTGTAGCGCGCCAAGGAAGCCTATCGACATGCGCATTCTCGTTACCGGCGGAGCCGGATTCATCGGCTCTGCTCTGATCCGCCATCTCATCCACGACACCGAGCACAGCGTCCTCAACCTGGACAAGCTGACCTATGCCGGCAACCTCGAATCGCTGGCCGAGGTCGACGGCAGTGACCGCTATCGGTTCCTACAGGCCGACATCGCCGACCGCGAGCGGGTCAGCGAGGCCCTGCTCGAGTTCCAGCCGGACGCCATCATGCACCTGGCCGCCGAGTCCCATGTCGACCGCTCCATCGACGGCCCGGCCGAGTTCATCCAGACCAACATCGTTGGCACCTACCAGCTGCTCGAAGCGGCCCGCGCCTACTGGCAGACACTGCCGGCCGAACGTCGCGAGGCCTTCCGCTTCCACCATATTTCCACCGACGAGGTGTACGGCGACCTGCATGGTGTCGACGATCTTTTCACAGAGACCACGCCCTATGCGCCGAGCTCGCCATATTCGGCCAGCAAGGCCTCGTCGGACCACCTGGTCCGTGCCTGGCAGCGCACCTACGGCCTGCCGGTGCTGATCACCAACTGCTCGAACAACTACGGGCCCTATCACTTCCCCGAAAAGCTGATCCCGCTGGTCATCCTCAACGCGCTCGACGGCAAGCCGCTGCCCGTGTACGGCAACGGCACCCAGGTGCGTGACTGGCTGTTCGTCGAAGATCATGCCCGTGCGCTGTTCAAGGTGGTCAGCGAGGGCAAGGTCGGTGAGACCTACAACATCGGCGGCCACAACGAGCAGCAGAACATCGACGTGGTGCGTGGCATCTGCGCGCTGCTGGAAGAACTGGCACCGGGCAAGCCTGCTGGCATCGAACGCTTCGAAGACCTCATCACCTTCGTCAAGGACCGCCCGGGGCACGACCTGCGCTACGCCATCGACGCCAGCAAGATCGAGCGCGAGCTGGGCTGGACGCCGCGGGAAACCTTCCAGACCGGCCTGCGCAAGACCGTACAGTGGTACCTGAACAACCTCGAATGGTGCCGTCGCGTTCAGGACGGCAGCTATCAACGCGAGCGCCTCGGCGCACTGGAGCACGCATGAAAGGAATCATCCTCGCCGGAGGCTCCGGCACCCGTCTGCACCCCATCACCCTTGGCGTATCCAAGCAGCTGCTGCCGATCTACGACAAGCCGATGGCCTACTACCCGATCTCGGTGCTGATGCTCGCCGGCATCCGCGACATCCTGGTCATCTCCACCCCGCAGGACCTGCCGCAGTACAAGAACCTGCTGGGCGACGGCAGCCAGTTCGGTGTGCGCTTCAGCTATGCCGAACAGCCGTCGCCGGACGGCCTGGCGCAGGCCTTCCTGATCGGCGAGGACTTCATCGGTGACGATTCGGTGTGCCTGATCCTCGGCGACAATATCTTCCATGGCCAGCATTTCACCGAGATGCTGCAGCGCGCTTCCCGCCAGGACAAGGGCGCCACGGTCTTCGGTTACTGGGTCAAGGACCCGGAGCGCTTCGGCGTGATCGACTTCGACCAGAACGGCAAGGCGCTGTCCATCGAGGAAAAGCCGGCGAAACCGAAGTCCAGCTACGCAGTGACCGGCCTGTATTTCTACGACAACGACGTGATCGAGATCGCCAAGTCGATCAAGCCCTCGCCACGCGGCGAGCTGGAGATCACCGACGTCAACATGGCCTACCTCAAGCGTGGCGACCTCAACGTCGAGCGCTTCGGCCGCGGCTTTGCCTGGCTCGACACCGGTACCCATGACAGCCTGCTCGAGGCCTCGCAGTACGTGCAGACCATCGAGCACCGCCAGGGCCTGAAGGTGGCCTGCCTGGAAGAGATCGCCTACCAGAACAAGTGGATCGACCGCGAGCAGCTGCTGCGTCGCGCCGATGCGCTGGGCAAGACCGGCTACGGGCAGTACCTGTTCAAACTGGCCGGTGAGCAGGCATGAACGTCATCAAGACCGACATTCCCGAGGTGCTGATCATCGAGCCGAAGGTGTTCGGCGACGAGCGCGGCTTTTTCTACGAAAGCTTCAACGCCGCGGCCTTCGAGGCCGCGACGGGCGTCAAGCGCAGCTTCGTGCAGGACAACCACTCCAAGTCGCAGCGCGGCGTGCTGCGCGGCTTGCACTACCAGATCCAGCAGCCGCAGGGGAAGCTGGTGCGAGTGGTGGCCGGCGAGGTGTTCGACGTCGCCGTCGACCTGCGCCGCAGCTCGCCGACCTTCGGCCGCTGGGTCGGGTGTCACCTGAGCGCGGCCAACCAACGCCAACTGTGGATACCGGAGGGTTTCGCCCACGGCTTCGTGGTGCTCAGCGAGAGCGCCGAGTTCCTCTACAAGACCACCGACTACTACGCCCCGGCTCACGAGCGCTCGCTGCTGTGGAACGACCCGCAGATCGGCATTGACTGGCCGATCGAGGAGCCACCGCAGCTGTCGCAGAAGGACATCGACGGCAAGGTGCTCAGCGAAGCGGAGCTGTTCGCGTGAAGATCCTCATCACCGGCAGCCGAGGGCAACTGTCGCGCGAGCTGCAACTGGCATTGGCCGGTGAAGGGGAGGTGCTGGCACTGGGGCAACAGGCGCTGAACCTGGCCGACTCGGCGCAGATCCGCCAACAGGTCCGCCAGCTGCGTCCCGACCTGATCGTCAACGCGGCGGCCTACACTGCCGTGGATGCGGCCGAGCACAACCAGGCGCAGGCCTATGCGGTGAACGCGACCGCACCCGGTGTGCTCGCCGAGGAAGCGGCAACGCTGGGCGTCCCGCTCATCCACTATTCCACCGATTACGTGTTCGACGGCAGCAAGCCGGCGCCCTACCGTGAAGACGATCAGCCAGCGCCGCTGGGCGTCTACGGCGCCAGCAAACTGGCCGGCGAACGGGCGATCCAGGCTGTCTTCGATGAGCACCTGATCCTGCGCACCAGCTGGGTGTATTCGACCCACGGGCGCAACTTCCTGCTGACCATGCAGCGCCTGATGCAGGAGCGGGACGCGCTGTCGGTGGTCGACAACGAAATCGGTGCGCCGACCTGGGCCGGCACGCTGGCGACCGTGACCGCTGAAATGATTCGCAAATGGCGCAACGGCAGCGGCGGACCCATGGGGCTCTACCATCTGACCGCAACCGGCGAGACCTCCTGGTACGGCTTCGCCCTGCGCATCGCCGAGCAGCTGCGCCAGCAAGGCCGCCCACACGCCAAGATCCTGCCAATCCCTGCGCAGGACTACCCCACCGTTGCCCAGCGCCCCCTCAATTCCCGCCTGAGCTGCGACCGCCTGCAGCACGACTGGCGCATTGTACTGCCAGATTGGGCGACGGCCATGGACCAGTGCCTCGCCACCCCTCGCACTCGGCTCGACGAACGCGGAGCGGCCTGACCAAGGCGCTGAGCGACACGCCGCGTACCTGCCGAACGTGCATAATGTGCCGCATCTACAGGCGCATCCGCATGACTCCAGTCGAATCACCCCGTCGCCCTCGCTGGCGCAATCTCGCGTTGCTGGCATTGCTGCTGTTTCCCCTGCTCTGGCCGTTGCAGCGACTGGCCGAGCGTTACTACAGCAACGAGCTGATCGAGCAGAACCGCCAGACGCTTGACCTCTATGTCGCCAACCTGCTCGGCTCGCTGCGTCGCTACGAAGTGCTGCCACGCATCCTGGGCGACCTGCCGACGCTGCGCGCAGCCCTGCGCGATGCCCAGAATCCCGCGGCCCGGGACGCGGCCAATCGGCTGCTCGATCAACTGCGCAAGCAGACCGGTGCGGACGTCATCTACCTCATGGCGCCGGATGGCACGACGCTGGCAGCGTCGAACTGGAACGACGAAGACAGCTTCGTCGATCGCAATTTCGCCTTCCGTCCCTATTTCCGTCAGGCGCTGGCCGGTGAGCTCGGTCGATTCTTCGGCCTGGGTACGACCTCCGGCAAACGCGGTTACTACTTCGGCGCCGCCGTGCGCGACGGCGAGGAAGCCCTGGGCGCACTGGTGGTGAAGGTCGACCTGGACCACACCGAGACGCTCTGGGGCAACACGCCGGAACAACTGATGGTGACGGACAACTTCGGCGTGGTGATCCTCACGTCCCGTCCCGAGTGGCGATTCCGCGCCAGCCGTGCACTGGATAACGACGAGCGGGAACAGATCGCATTCGACCGGCCCTATCCGACCCTGGAGCCACGGAACCTGACCCTCGACCTCGGCGCCTGGCTGATTCAGAGCCGCGAACTCAAGGAGATCGACTGGACGGTACGCATCCTTGCCCCGATCAGCCTGGTGGAGCGTCCGGTACGCACGGTGGTCGCGATCGGCGCCGCGACCCTGGCCGCCGTGCTCCTGCTGCTCGGCCTGATGATGCAGCGCCGCCGCCACTACCTGGAGCGCATCGCCCTGGATGCCAAGGCACGCCAGCAACTGGAGCGCCGCGTACAGGAGCGCACCCAGGACCTCGAGGCGCTGAACAGCCGCCTCAAGCAGGAGGTGCTCGAGCGCGAGCAGGCGCAGCAGGAGCTGGTCCGTGCGCAGGACGAACTGCTGCAGGCCGGCAAACTCTCTGCCCTGGGGACCATGTCCGCCAGCATCAGTCACGAACTGAACCAGCCACTCGGCGCCATTCGCAGCTACGCGGACAATGCCGGCGTGCTGCTCGATCAGCAGCGCAACGACGAAGCACGCGACAACCTCAAGCTGATCAGCGAACTGACGGCGCGCATGGCTTCGATCATTGCCCACCTGCGGGCCTTTGCCCGCCGCGATCGCCACGCGCCGGAGCGGGTCGCGCTGCAACCGGCCCTGGATGATGCACTGGCGCTGCTGGCCAAGCGTCGCCAGGCGATGAACGTCGAACTGATCCGCGACCTGCCGGACGCAACGCTCTGGGTCCAGGGTGGTGAAACCCGGCTGCGGCAGATCCTCGCCAATCTGCTGGCCAACGCTCTGGATGCGCTCAACGAGCGTCCTCCGATACGGCGCATCTGGCTGCGTGCCGAGCGCCAGGGCGACGGCGTGCTCTTGACGATACGCGACAACGGGCCGGGCTTTTCCGCCGAAGCGTTGCAACGTGCCCGCGAGCCCTTCTTCACCACCAAGACCAGCACCCAGGGACTAGGCCTGGGCCTCGCGATCTGCGATACCCTGGCGCGCGCGCTCGACGGCGAGCTGACCCTCGGCAATCACCGCGAGGGCGGCGCCCAGATCACCCTCTTCCTGCAATCGGCCGACCCCGGCGTGGCCTTCCCCAGCGAGGACTAGCATGACCAGCCAGATCGACCCGCAGACCCAGGTTGTCCTGGTCGACGACGATCCTCATCTGCGCAAGGCCCTGAGCCAGACGCTCGACCTCGCCGGCATCAAGGCCGTCGGTCTGGCTGACGCGCGCGGCCTCGCCGCCATGCTGCCGCCGGACTGGCCTGGCGTGATCGTGAGCGACATCCGCATGCCGGGCATCGACGGCCTCGAGCTGCAGCAGCGGCTGCATGCACTCGACAGTGAGCTGCCGGTGCTGTTGATCACCGGCCATGGCGACATCCAGCTCGCGGTGCAGGCCATGCGCGCCGGGGCCTATGACTTTCTCGAGAAGCCCTTTCCCAGCGAAGCGTTGCTCGACAGCGTGCGGCGCGCCCTGGCCCTGCGCAAACTGGTGCTCGACAACCGCAGCCTGCGTCTGGCCCTGGCCGACCGCCAGCAACTGTCCGGCCGGCTGCTCGGCCAGTCGCCGGCCATGCAGCGCCTGCGCGAACAGATCGGAGCACTGGCCGGGACTCAGGCCGACGTGCTGATCCTCGGTGAAACCGGCGCCGGCAAGGAGGTGGTTGCCCGCGCCCTGCACGATCTGTCCAACCGGCGGAGCGGACCCTTCGTCGCCATCAACGCCGGCGCGCTGGCCGAATCGGTGGTGGAGAGCGAGCTGTTCGGCCACGAGGCCGGCGCCTTCACCGGTGCGCAGAAGCGCCGGATCGGCAAATTCGAGTTCGCCAACGGCGGCACCCTGTTCCTCGATGAAATCGAGAGCATGAGCCTGGACGTGCAGGTCAAGCTGCTGCGCATGTTGCAGGAACGGGTCGTTGAGCGGCTGGGCGGCAACCAGTCGATTCCACTCGACATCCGGGTCATCGCGGCGACCAAGGAAGACCTGCGCCAGGCAGCCGACCAGGGCCGCTTCCGAGCCGACCTTTATTACCGGCTGAACGTCGCGCCCCTGCGCATCCCGCCACTTCGTGAACGCAGCGAAGACGTGCTGCTGCTGTTCCGCTACTTTGCCGAAGCCGGTGCCAACCGGCACGGTCTGCCGCTGCGCGAACCTCGCCCCGAGCAGCGAGCGCAACTGCTGCGCCATAGCTGGCCAGGCAACGTGCGTGAACTACAGAACACCGCCGAGCGCTTTGCCCTGGGCCTGGAGCTGGGGCTGGACGAAGCGGTGCCGGTGGCGCAAATCCCCGCGCCTGTGGGTAGCTCGCTGAACGATCAGGTCGATGCCTACGAACGCGCGCTGATCGCCGCCGAACTGAGCCGCCCGCACCCCTCGCTGCGCAGCGTCGCCGAAGCCCTCGGTCTCCCTCGCAAAACCCTTCATGACAAGCTGCGCAAACACGGCCTGGTATTCACCGACGCTGGCGGAACCCCGCCCGATACGGGCGAATAGGTGGCGGTTTTCCGCCACCCATCGCGGAGCTCCACGTCCATACGGCCAGGGCAACTGGTGCGCTGACACGCGACGGACATCTTTCTCGGGTTCCATGTGCCGGCGCGGTACGGAACGAAGGCTGACGGGAAACATTGTGCTAGACGGGCCGCGTGAGAATTAATCGTCAGCTTTTTGCCATCACCGGGGTAAACTCGCCCCTTACGGGAGCAAGCCATGGCTATTTGGCACAAGCCTTGCTCCCGCAACCCTAATGAGTCCGCGACACAAGCCTGCACGGGCGCAACGGCCTGGCCGATTACGCCTAGACTTGTCTTGCTGGCTACAGCCGAGTGACCGCTACGATGCGGTGGCTCACTTCACAACAAGAGGAAAAACAACAATGTTCAAGCTGACCGCCACGGCACTCGCCTGTGCACTGTCCCTGGGTATGGCAAGCCTCGCGCAGGCCGCTGATCCCATCCTGATCAAGTTCTCCCACGTCGTGGCCGAGAACACCCCGAAGGGCCAGGGCGCCATCATGTTCAAGAAGCTCGTCGAAGAGCGTCTGCCGGGCAAGGTGGAAGTGCAGGTCTACCCGAACTCCTCGCTGTTCGGTGACGGCAAGGAAATGGAAGCGCTGCTGCTGGGCGACGTTCAACTGATCGCTCCTTCGCTGGCCAAGTTCGAACACTACTCCAAGGGCGTTCAGGTCTTCGACCTGCCGTTCCTGTTCGACAACATCCAGGCGGTTGACCGCTTCCAGAAGAGCGAAGCAGGCCAGAAGCTGCTGAGCTCCATGGAAGACAAGAACATCACCGGTCTGGGCTACTGGCACAACGGCATGAAGCAGCTGTCCGCCAACAAGGAACTGCGTGAGCCGAAGGATGCCCGCGGTCTGAAGTTCCGTGTACAGGCGTCGGCCGTACTGGACGAGCAGTTCAAGGCCCTGCGCGCCAACCCGCGCAAGATGAGCTTCGCCGAGGTTTACCAAGGCCTGCAGACCGGCGTGGTCAACGGTGCAGAGAACCCGTACTCGAACATCTACTCGCAGAAGATGCACGAGGTGCAGAAGCACATCACCGAGTCCGACCACGGCCTGCTGGACTACATGCTGATCACCAACACCCAGTTCTGGAACGGCCTGCCTGAGGACGTACGCGGCGAACTGGAGCAGATCGTCGAAGAAGTGACCGTCGAGGTGAACAAGCAGGCCGACGCGCTGAACCAGAAGGCCAAGCAGGACATCCTGGCAGCCGGCACCACCGAAATCCTCGTGCTGACGCCGGAAGAGCGTGCCAAGTGGCGTGAAGCCATGAAGCCGGTCTGGCAGAAGTTTGAAGGCGAAATCGGCGCCGACCTGATCAAGGCCGCCGAAGAGGCAAACAAGGCTCAGTAAGCCTTGCCGGAGGGCGGCGAACCCGCCCTCCAACCAACCCTTGCGATAGCGACAGCCCAGTGAAAAGACAAGCGGCCGGCAGCGACAGGGTTCGCACGCTTCATGCCCGGTGCGCACGTAAAATCAGCGTTTTTCATTGCTCTGTCTTCCGGTCGGCTGACCGGCTCATGGCGCACGTTCTGTCCGCCACATCGAACAAAATGCAATCCATCGGGAGATGTCATCCATGAACGCCCTCTGGCGCGTCTGGGACCACTTCGAGGAGGGGTTCATCGCCTTCCTGCTGGCCGCCATGACGCTGGTGACCTTCGTTTACGTGGTTCTGAACAACCTCTATACCGTCTTCTACACCCTGGCTGACACTTTCCCGGCCGCGGAAGACCTCTTCTTCGCTATCGGTGACTTTGTCATCGGCCTGGCCCAGGCGATGACCTGGAGCACTGCGCTGACCAAGGCCCTGTTCGCCTGGCTGATCTTCTCCGGCCTGGCCTACGGTGTGCGCACCGCCGGCCACATCGGCGTCGACGCGCTGGTCAAGCTCGCGTCGCGCCCTGTGCAGCGCTACATAGCCATTGTCGCCTGCCTGTTCTGCCTCGGTTACGCCGGCCTGCTCACCGTGGCCAGCTACGAATGGATAAAGGCCCTGTTCATCGCCAATATCGGTGCCGAAGACCTTGGTCACATCGGCATCAAGCAGTGGCATATCGGGATGATCGTGCCCATCGGCTTCGCCATGGTGTTCATCCGTTTCGCCCAGATCTTCGTGCGCATCCTGCGCAACGAGCAGACCGGGCTGGGGCTGGCCGACGAGGCCGCCGAAGCGGCCAAGCTCGGTGAAGAGGAGCCGAAATAATGACAATCCTGTTCTTGTTCCTCGCGCTCTTCGCGCTGATGTTCATTGGCGTGCCGGTTGCCATCTCCCTCGGCCTCGCCGGCTCGCTGACCATCATGTTCTTCAGCCAGGATTCGGTGCGCTCGCTGGCGATCAAGCTGTTCGAGACCTCCGAGCACTACACCCTGCTGGCGATTCCCTTCTTCTTGCTCGCCGGCGCCTTCATGACCACCGGCGGCGTGGCCAAGCGCCTGATCGACTTTGCCAACGCCACCGTCGGCCATATCCGCGGGGGCCTGGCCATCGGCGCGGTCATGGCCTGCATGCTGTTCGCCGCGCTGTCGGGCTCCTCCCCGGCGACGGTAGCGGCGGTCGGCTCTATTGCCATCGCCGGCATGGTGCGCTCGGGCTACCCGCAGGCGTTCGGCGCCGGCATCGTCTGTAACGCCGGCACGCTGGGCATCCTGATCCCGCCGTCGATCGTCATGGTGGTATACGCCGCGGCGACCGAAACCTCCGTCGGCAAGCTCTTCATGGCCGGTGTCGTGCCTGGCCTGCTGCTCGGCTTAGGGCTGATGGTGGCGATCTACATCGTCGCCGTGAAGAAAAACCTGCCCGCCATGCCGCGCGCCACCTTCCGCGAGTGGCTGTCCGCCGCGCGCAAGGCGATCTGGGGCCTGCTGTTGATGGTCATCATCCTCGGCGGCATCTACACCGGCATGTTCACCCCGACCGAAGCGGCGGCTGTGGCTGCGGTGTATTCGGCCTTCGTCGCGCTGTTCGTCTATAAGGACATCACCCTGCGCGACTGCCCGAAGGTGCTGCTGGAATCCGGCAAGCTGTCGATCATGCTGATGTTCATCATCGCCAACGCCATGCTCTTCGCGCATGTGTTGACGACCGAGCAGATTCCGCAGCAGATCACCGCCATGGTCCTCGAGGCCGGGCTGCAGCCTTGGATGTTCCTGCTGGTGGTGAACATCGTGCTGCTGGTGGCGGGGGCCTTCATGGAGCCGTCGGCGATCATCCTGATCCTAGCGCCCATCCTGTTCCCAATNCTTCGCGCATGTGTTGACGACCGAGCAGATTCCGCAGCAGATCACCGCCATGGTCCTCGAGGCCGGGCTGCAGCCTTGGATGTTCCTGCTGGTGGTGAACATCGTGCTGCTGGTGGCGGGGGCCTTCATGGAGCCGTCGGCGATCATCCTGATCCTAGCGCCCATCCTGTTCCCAATCGCCATTCAACTCGGGATCGACCCGATTCACCTGGGCATCATCATGGTGGTGAACATGGAAATCGGCCTGATCACGCCGCCGGTGGGCCTGAACCTCTTCGTGGCCTCGGCGGTGACCGGCATGCCGGTCACCCAGGTCATCCGCGCCGTCCTGCCGTGGCTCGCGCTGATGCTGAGTTTCCTGGTGCTGATCACCTACGTACCCTCGATATCGCTGGCGCTGCCGAACCTGCTGGGCATGTAACGGCCTAGTGTCACCCGAAGCCCGGCCTCGCGCCGGGCTTTTTGCATCTGGCGGTTACAGATTGAGAATGTCGGCCGGGCGTCGGCGGAACCAGCCGGTGAGCGACAGGCGATCGGCGTGTGTCACCCGCACCTCGTGAGGAAAATCGCCAGACAGGAATACCACCAGGTCGCCCCCCAACGGCGGAATGTCGAGCTGGGTACCGTCAGCGAAATGCATGCGCAACTCGCCGCCATCGCCGGGCTGCCAATCCGGATTCAGGTAGAGCACGGTGGTGACGCAGCGGCTGTCGTCGTCGCGGAAACGATCCAGATGGGTCTGGTAGAAGGCGCCCGGCGGGTAAAGGGCGAAGTGGCATTCGAATTCTTCGAGCCCGAGGAACAACGCCTGGTTGAGCGCCTGACGCAAGGCGTCCATCTGCGCAAGATAGCCATCGCAGAGCGCCGACTGGCCTGGTTCAATCCACTGGATTTGGTCCCCACGGATCCCCTCGCGTACCGCCACGGCTTCGCCACGACCAATACCGGCTGGCGCCAGCGCACCCCGGGCCTCGCGTCTGCGGCACTCTGCCGCCAGATCGAGGGTCAGATCGCTAGTAAGGAAACGACGCTGCAACGACCAACCACGCTCGGCAAGGTCGTCAATGATGGTATCGAACTGCAAGGAAGAGACTCCAGGGGGACTGTCAGGAGTCTATCAGCAGCCCTTTCGCGCCTCGACAGCAACCGTCGGCGCGCTGAAAATAAACTGCCCGCCCGACAGGAGTTTCCATGCGCGCCCTTATCGCTATTGCACTGCTGGCCTTGAGCTTTCACAGCTTCGCCGACACCTATGACGAACTTTACGAGACCGCCGGCTGGACCGAACAACGCGCCAACTTCAAGGACGCGCTACTGGCGGCCCAGCAGCGCTACAAGAACACCCTCCCGCCAGCGGTCTACCAGGCCCTGGTAACCAACAGCAACCGCCGCTTTGCCGTCGACGCCATTGACCACCGCGCCAAGCAGGCCCTGCGGCAGCACCTGGACGATCCGCAGCCGGCGCTGACGTTTTTCCAGTCCCCGCTGGGCCACAAGGTCGTTGCAGCCGAGACCCTTGCCGGGCGCCGCGAGCAGCTGGCCCGCTATGAGAATGGCATTCCGCGGATAGAGGCCGGTAGCAACCGGCAACTGCTCATTCGCCATCTGGCCCAGGCCCTGCCGGCCGCCGAGGCCGGCGCGGAAGTCAGCCTGGCGCTGGCCGGTGTCGCTGCCGACAGCCTCAGTCAGATGATCCCGGGCCTGCTCGGTGGCAACCAGGCCCAGGGGTTGCTCGACAGCCAGCGTGAACGCATGCAGCAGCAGGTCGAGAGCGACCTGGATAACACGCTCCTGTTCATCTATCGCAACCTGTCCGACGCCGAGCTCGAAGAGTTCGTCGAGTTCGCCCGCTCCGACGCAGGCCAGGCGTATTACCAGGCCGCCCTTGAGGCGCTGCGCGCGGGCCTAGCCGTTGGCCTGAGCGGCGAAGAGCTCCAGGCCCAGCATGGCGCCTGAGGCTCAGCGCAACCGTTCGCTGAGAAAGTCGAAATAGCGGCGGCGCAGCTCCTCGCGCTCGTTCGCCAGATGGTGCCGTGCACTGGGCAGCCGCAGGATCTCCGGCGCGGCGAACTTGCTCTCGAGCACCGGCAGATTGTGCTGCCAGTCGACCGTCATGTCGGCCTCGCCCTGCACGATGAGCGGACTGTGCTCACTGGGACCGGCCCCCTCGATACGCGGAATCCAGCGCGCCAGCGCCCCGACCCAGGCAGTGGGCAGGATGTCCGGCTGCAGCGGGTCCTTGGAACGAATGAACGCCAGAAAGTCCGGATCGCCTGAATTGTCACTGAAGCGTCGCGGGATCTGCGTGGCAAAGCGGCGCACCACTTCGTAGGTAAGCCGCGACCAGCGCCAGGCACAGGGCCGCACCAGCGGCGCCAGCAGGATGCCCCGCCCCAACTCCGGTCGCGGAGGCGAGTGCAGCAGGTGATCGACGACGATGGCCGCGCCGGTGCTCTGCCCAAGCAGGTGCCAGGGACGCGGCAGGTCGAGCCGCTTCGCCTCGTCTAGTAGCGCCTCCAGCACGGCCTGGTACTCGTCGAATTCGTTGATGCTGGCCCGCGGGCCACTGGACAGCCCATGACCCGGCAGATCGCAGGCGAGCACGGCGAAATCCATCCGCAAGCCCCAGTCGACGACGTGCCGGTACAGCCCCATGTGGTCGTAATACCCGTGCAGGACCAACAGGGTCGCGACGGGCCGTTCCGGATACCAGGCCTGGGCAACGATCTGGTAGTCATGCACGGCGAGCCGACCGAGATGCCGCCTCACCCGGTGCCGATGTGGCAGGTCGAGGCCGTAGAAGGCCTGGTAGTGGGCCGCTTCGACAGGCAGCTCGGCGCAGCGGCCAAAGGGCGCGAGCCGGGCACGCAGAAGATCGGGGTCGATGACGGGGGACATGGCGGTATCTGACTTGAACGTGGCGGAATATTCAGCTCTGCGGCCGGCCATGGCAAGCTGGCGGCCCCAACGAGAGAGACCCCATGTCCAGAAAACGCACACTCGTCATCCTCGTCCTGATCGCCCTGGTCTGGGGTGGCGCCATGCTGGCGGCGTTCAGATGGTTCGAGGCGCGCTACCTGCGGACCTTCGAGGGCGAGCGTGCCGAGCTGTTCTCCGGTGACGCGCTGAGCTTACCGCCCGCCTTGCGGGGTCCGGGGCCCGTGCGCTTCGTGCATTTCTGGGATCCGGGCTGCCCGTGCAACGTCGGCAACCAGCAACATCTCGCAGAGTTGCTGTCGCGCTACGCCGGCAAGGAGGTCAGGTTCTATATAGTGCAAAAGCCGGGCACCGAAGGCCGCCTGCCCGCGCAGCTTTCAGCGCTCGAGCCATTACCGGCCCTTCCCGGTGCGGATCAGCTTCCCGCCAGCCCGGCGGTCGGCATCTGGGACCCGCAGGGTGAGCTCGCCTATCTCGGCCCATACAGCGAAGGCGCGGTGTGCAGCTCGGACAACAGCTTCGTGGAACCCATCATCGAAGCCGTCCTCGCCGGTCGAAGCGTACGCGCCAGCCATTCGCTGGCGGTCGCCTGCTTCTGCGACTGGCAGGAACGCGATCAGCCGTAGCCTGCCCCTCAGCTATGGGCGGAGGGGGGCGTCCTGACGGCGCTGTCCAGTGGCTGCCAGCCCTGGCCGGTGGTTTCATCCATCGCCTGTCGCATGGCACGCAGGCGACGCTGCTCGGCGCGCCGCCCGACGTACCAGGCGATGAAGGTGGCCAGTGACACGACCAGCAGGATGAGGCTGGCGACCGCGTTGATTTCCGGCTTCACTCCGAGCCGCACGGCGGAGAAGATCTCCATCGGCAAGGTGGTCGAGCCGGGACCGGAGACGAAGCTCGCGAGCACCAGATCGTCCAGGGACAGGGCGAAGGACAGCATGCCGCCAGCGGCCAACGAGGGCGCGATCATCGGCATGGTGATCAGGAAGAACACCTTCCATGGGCGTGCGCCCAGGTCCATCGCCGCCTCCTCGATGGACTGATCGAGCTCGCGCAGGCGAGCCATCACGATCACTGCCACATAGGCCGAGCAGAAGGTGGTGTGGGCAATCCAGATGGTCACGATACCGCGCTGGGCCGGCCAGCCGATCAGCTGTGCCATGGCCACGAACAGCAGCAACAGCGACAGGCCGGTAATCACCTCGGGCATCACCAGCGGCGCGGTGACCAGCCCACCGAAGAGCGTTCGACCCCGGAACACCGGGATACGGGTCAGCACGAAGGCGGCCATGGTGCCCAGCGCCACCGCCGCGACGGCGGTGTAGGCGGCGATCTCCAGCGAGCGCATCACCGCGCCCATGAGCTGACTGTTGTCCAGCAGGCCGACGTACCACTTGACCGACCAACCGCCCCATACCGTCACCAGCCGCGAGGCGTTGAACGAGTAGATGACCAACAGCACCATAGGCAGGTAGATGAACAGCAACCCGAGCACCAGGATCAGGTTGGAAAAGCTGTAGCGCTTCATAGCTTGCCCTCCAGTTCCTTGCTCTGGTTGCGGTTGAACAAAATGATCGGCACCAGCAGGATCGCCAGCATCACCACCGCCAGGGCGGAGGCCACCGGCCAGTCGCGGTTGTTGAAGAACTCCTGCCACAGCACCTTGCCGATCATCAGCGTTTCCGGCCCGCCAAGCAGTTCGGGAATGACGAACTCGCCGACCACCGGAATGAACACCAGCATGCAACCGGCGATGATGCCGTTCTTCGACAGCGGCACGGTGATTTTCCAGAACGCGCTGAGGTTGCTCGCACCGAGGTCGGATGCCGCCTCGAGCAGGCTGAAGTCGTGCTTCACCAGGTTGGCGTACAGCGGCAGGATCATGAACGGCAGGTAGGAATAGACCACGCCGATGTACACCGCGAGATCGGTGTTGAGGATCTGCAGCGGCGCGTCGATCAACCCCAGCCCCTGCAGCAGCCCGTTGAGGATGCCGTTGCTGCTGAGGATGCCCATCCAGGCGTAGACACGGATCAGGATGGCGGTCCAGGTCGGCATCATCACCAGCAGCAGCAACACGGTCTGCACGTCCTTGCGAGCGCGGGCGATGGCGTAGGCCATCGGATAACCGATCAGCAGGCACAACAAGGTGCTGAAAAAGGCGATCCGCAGCGATCCGGCATAGGCGGCCCAGTAGAGGTCGTCTTCGCTGAGGAAGATGTAGTTACCCAGATTGATCAGCACCTGAAGCTGCTGGTCGGCATAGGCGAAGATATCGGTGTAAGGCGGGATCGCCACGTCGGCTTCGGAAAAGCTGATCTTCAGCACGATGGCGAACGGCGCCAGGAAGAACAGCGCCAGCCACAGGAAGGGCACGCCGATGACCAGGCGACGTCCGGCATTCAGGGGCGAGCGCCTCATGCTTGCAGCACCACGCCGCTGTCATCCCACCAGTAGACGAACACTTCTTCCTCCCAGGTCGGCAGTTTGACGTGGCGCTCGGCGTTGGCCATGAAGGCCTGCAACACGCCACCGGACGGCAGCTTCACGTAATACACCGAGTGCCCGCCCAGATAGGCGATGTCATGCACGATGCCCTTCGCCCAGTTGTAGCCGGGCCGCTCCAGTTCCGGTAACTGGGAGGCGATCAACAGCTTCTCCGGGCGCAGCGCATAGGTGATGTGCTTGTCCTGTGCGCGGGTACTGATGCCGTGGCCGACATAGATCGGGTTCTCCAGCGTCGGGCAGGCGATGATCGCGTGATCGCCCATGTCCTCGACCAGCTCACCCTCGAACAGGTTGACGTTGCCGATGAACTCGCAGACCAGGCGGCTCGCCGGGGTCTCGTAGATGTCCATCGGGCTGCCAACCTGGGCGATCCAGCCCAGGTGCATGATGGCGATGCGCTCGGCCATGGTCATGGCCTCTTCCTGGTCGTGGGTCACCATTACGCAAGTCACGCCGACGCGCTCGATGATCTGCACCAGCTCCAGCTGCATCTGCGAGCGCAGCTTCTTGTCCAGCGCGCCCATTGGCTCGTCGAGCAGCAGCAGCTTGGGCCTTTTCGCCAGAGAACGGGCCAGGGCCACGCGCTGACGCTGGCCGCCGGAGAGCTGATGCGGCTTGCGCTTGGCGTACTGGGTCATCTGCACCAGGCCGAGCATTTCGTCGACCCGCGCCTTGATCTCGTCCTTTGGCAGGCCGTCCTGCTTGAGGCCGAAGGCGATGTTCTGTTCCACCGTCATGTGCGGGAACAGCGCATAGGACTGAAACATCATGTTGATCGGCCGCTCGTAGGGCGGCATGTCGGTGATGTCCTGGCCGTCGAGGAAGATGCGACCCTCTGTGGGCCGCTCGAAGCCGGCCAAAATACGCAGCAGGGTGGACTTGCCCGAGCCGGACCCACCCAGCAGCGCGAAGATTTCGCCCTGATGGATGCTCAGCGAGACGTCATCGACCGCCACCGTTTCATCGAACTTCTTGGTGACGCGATCGATCTTCAGCAGCACCTGCTTGTTCTGGCTCTCACCGGTGAGGGCCTTTTTGTAGGCGCTGGAGGCTACGGCCATGCGAGAACTCCCGAATGAAAAATGAACCCGGCACTGCCGGAGGAAATCTGTGTGCAGGCGCCGCGGAGGGCGGATAGCCCACCCGAGGCACCCGGTATCGTCACTGGCCGGACTTGACCTTGGTCCAGGTACGGGTCATCAGGCGCATCACCTTCGGTGGCAGCTCGGCCGACACGTAAAGGCGATCGAGCACCGCTTGCGGTGGGTAGACCGCCGGGTCGTTGCGCACTTCCTGGTCCATCAACGCATCCGCCTTCACGTTGGGGTTGGCATAGCCGACATAGTCACTCACCGACGCGATCACCTCGGGCTTGAGCAGATAGTTGATGAAGGTGTGGGCCTGCTCGACGTTCTGCGCATCGGCCGGGATGGCCAGCATGTCGAACCAGAGGTTGCCGCCCTCTTTCGGAATCGAATAGGCGATGTCGATGCCCTTGCCGGCCTCGTCAGCCCGCGCGGCGGCCTGGAAGACGTCACCGGAGAACCCGGCGGCGATGCAGATATTGCCATTGGCCAGGTCGGAAACGTACTTGGACGAGTGGAAATAACGCACGTACGGGCGAATCTCCAGCAATTTGGCTTCGGCCTTGGCGTAATCGTCCGGGTTCTCGCTGTTGGGGTCGAGCCCGAGGTAGTTGAGCATTGCCGGGATCATTTCGTCGGCCGAGTCGAGCAGAGCGATGCCGCAGCCGGCCAGCTTCTTGGCGTTTTCGGGCTCGAAGATCACCGCCCAGGAATCGACCTTTTCGATGCCCAGCGCGGTCGTGACCTGTTCGACGTTATAGCCGATGCCATTGGTGCCCCACAGATAGGGCGCGGCGTAGGCGTTACCCGGGTCGTTCTTCTCGAGCTGCTTGAGCAGCGATGGGTCGAGATTTTCCCAGTTCGGCAGCTTGGACCTGTCCAGTTTCTGGAAGGCACCGGCCTTGATCTGCTTGCCAAGGAAATGGTTGGACGGCACCACCACGTCGTAGCCTGTCCGGCCGGCGAGCAGTTTGCCTTCAAGCGTCTCGTTGGAATCGAAGACATCGTAGACCGGCTTGATGCCCGTCTCCTTCTCGAATTCTTCCAGCGTCGTTTCGCCGATATAGTCCGACCAGTTGTAGATGTGTACGGAGGCAGCCTGGGCCGAAACGGCACCACTGACGGCAACGGCGACGATGAGCGACTTCAGTGTCGTGCGCATGGAATGGTCCTCTTTGTGACAGCCGCCAGGCGCTCAGCAAGGCGAAAGGCGGGCTGTTTATTTGAAAAACCTCTAAAAATCAACTGGCAGAACGCAACTGCCGATGCGCCCGTACCTGGGAAGTACCGCCTGTAGCCCTGTTTGGCCCGGACGGCGAGCGCCGTGCCGGGCTATCTGGAACACCGCAGGGCCGGTGGCCCTGCGCTCCGGCCAGGCCTGCCGGCCTGGCCGAACGGGGTCCATCAACGCCCCGACTTGATCTTGGTCCAGCTGCGAGTCATGGCGCGCTGGGTCTTCGGTTCCAGATCCGGGAAGGTGTACAGCTTCTTCAGCACTTCCTGGCTCGGATAGATGCCCGGGTCGGTACGAATCGCCTCATCGACCAGCGGCGTGGCCTTGGCGTTGCCGTTGGGGAACTGTACGTAGTTGGTGATGGAGGCCATGACGTCGGGCTTCATCAGGTAGTTGAGGAAGACATGGGCGTTTTCGACGTTCTTCGCATCGGCCGGGATGGCCAGCATGTCGAAGAAGGTACCGGCGCCTTCCTTCGGAATGTTGTAGCTGACCTTGACCTGGCCACCGGCCTCTTCGGCGCGCGCCTTGGCCTGGTAGATGTCACCGGAATAGCCGATGGCGACACAGACGTTGCCGTTGGCCAGGTCCGAGATGTACTTCGAGGAATGGAAGTAGGCGACGTTCGGGCGGATCTGCATGAACAGCTCCTCAGCCTTCTTCAGCTCGTCGCTCTTGTTGCTGTCCGGCTCGTAGCCCAGGTAATGCAGCGCGGCGGGCAGAATCTCGGTCGGCGAATCGAGGAAGGACACGCCGCATGCCTTCAGCTTCTCCATGTTCTCGGGCTTGAATACCAGATCCCAGGAGTCGACCGGCGCGTCCTCGCCCAGTGCCGCCTTGACCTTTTCCGGGTTGTAGCCGATGCCGATGGTGCCCCACATGTACGGCACGGCGTACTGGTTGCTCGGGTCGCTCGGCTCCAGTGCCTTGAGCAGGTCCTGGTCGAGGTTTTCCCAGTTCGGCAGCTTGCTCTTGTCGAGCTTCTGGAATACGCCGGCCTTGATCTGCTTGGCCAGGAAGGGGTTGGACGGGACCACGACGTCGTAGCCGGAGCTGCCGGCCAGCAGCTTGGCCTCCAGCACCTCGTTGCTGTCGAACACGTCGTAGACGACCTTGATGCCGGTTTCCTTGGTGAAGTTATCCAGGGTGTCTTCGGCGATGTAGTCGGACCAGTTGAAAACGTGCAGTACCTTGTCTTCGGCCTGTGCAGCGCCGGCGACCGCGCCGGCCAGCGTCAATGCGAGTAGCGTCTTGGCAAAGGGTTTCATCCGTGCAGCTCCTGTTGTGATCATTTGTATCGGGGCTAGGGACAGGACACGCAGGGCCCGGCTCGCTCGCCAATTCCCGTTGCGCCTGGATTACTAGTGCGGCTGTGCCGGCATCGACACACCCCTCGGTAAGTCAGGCCAGAACACGCGCGCAGTCTGGCAAGTTCGGTGGCTTTTTTTCAACAGGCCGGACGCGCTTTGCAGCGGACTCGTTGGCATTGCCGGCACCGCGCCATCCGCTCGCGCGGCATGGCCCCACCCTTCATCCATGAACGTCCTTCGCCGTGGCGTCGAGGCACAGCCTGACTTTACCGATCAGCTCGTCGATCTGCGCCTCGTCGATCACCAGCGGCGGCGAAATGATCATGGTGTCCCCCACCGCGCGCATCACCAGGCCATTACGGAAGCAATGCTCGCGGCAGAGCATGCCGACGCCTGACCCGGCGAAGCGCTCGCGGGTTTTCTTGTTCTTCACCAGCTCCAGCGCACCGAGCATGCCGACACCACGCGCCTCGCCCACCAGCGGGTGCTCGACCAGCTCACGCCAGCGAGACTGCAAATAGGGTGCCGTCTTCGTCTTCACGCGCTCGACGATCTTTTCGTCGCGCATGATGCGGATGTTCTCCAGCGCTACCGCGGCGGCGACGGGGTGCCCTGAATAGGTAAAACCGTGGTAGAACTCGCCGCCTTCGTTGAGCGTGTGCACCACTTCGTCGCGCACCACCACGCCGCCCATCGGCAGGTAGCCGGAGGTCAGTCCCTTGGCGATTGGCATCAAGTCCGGCGCGTTGCCGTAGTAGTCGCTGCCGAACCACTCGCCAGTGCGCCCGAAGCCGCAGATCACCTCGTCGGCGACGAAGAGAATGTCGTAGCGCGCCAGGATCTCGCGAATCTTCGGCCAGTAGCTGTCCGGCGGAATGATGACGCCGCCGGCGCCCTGGATCGGCTCGGCGATGAAGGCCGCGACCCTGTCTTCACCGACTTCGAGAATCTTCTGCTCCAGCTGCTCGGCGACACGCACGCCGAATTCGTCCGGGTCCATGTCGCCGCCTTCACCGAACCAGTAGGGCTGGTCGATATGCTCGATCCCCGGGATCGGGCCGTCGCCCTGCTCGTGCATCGCCTTCATGCCGCCCAGGCTGGCACCCGCAACGGTGGACCCGTGGTAGCCATTCCAACGGCCGATCACCACCTTTTTCTGCGGCTGACCCTTGATCGCCCAGTAATGGCGCACCATGCGCAGCACGGTGTCGTTCGCCTCCGAGCCGGAGCCGGTGAAGAACACGTGGTTCATGCCCTCGGGTGCGATCTCGGCGATGGCCTTGGCCAAGGCCAGCGCCGGAGGGTGTGCGGTCTGGAAGAAGAGGTTGTAGTAAGGCAGTTCGCGCATCTGCTTCGTCGCGGCCTCGACCAGCTCCTCACGACCGTACCCCAGGTTGACGCACCAGAGCCCGGCCATGGCATCGAGGATCCGATGACCCTCGCTGTCCCACAGATAGACGCCCTCGCCCCGGGTGATGATCCGCGTCCCCTTGGCGTTCAGCGCCTTGTAGTCGGTGAACGGCGGCAGGTGATGGTCACGGCTCAGGGCTTGCCACTGCAGGGTTTGCGAATCGCTCATCAATCACCTCTTTGAAAGTTTTTGGAGCCAGACGCCGGAGCCTCTTGCCAGCCTTCGGCTTCCGGCTTGCAGCTGCGTTTAGACCGACAACATCAGGAATTCGCGCTCCCAGGAGCTGATCACCCGGTTGTAGTTCTCCTGCTCGGCGCGCTTGACCGCGATATAACCGGTGATGAACTTCGGGCTCAGGTACTTGCGCAGCTCGCGGCAGTTCTCCATGCGCTCCAAGGCGGTTTCAAGGGTCAGCGGCAGGCGCAGGTTGCGGCGCTCATAGCCACGGCCGCGCACTTGGGGGCTCGGGTTGAGCTCCTCGACCATGCCGATGTAGCCGCACAGCAGGCTCGCGGCGATCGCCAGGTAGGGATTGGCATCGGCGCCGGCCAGCCGGTTCTCGACCCGACGGTTCTGCGGATCGGAATCCGGCACCCGCAGCCCCACGGTGCGGTTCTCCTCGCCCCATTCCACGTTCACGGGCGCCGAGGTATCGGGCAGGAAGCGGCGGAACGAATTGACGTTCGGTGCGAACATCGGCAGTAGCTCGGGGATGTACTTTTGCAGCCCGCCGACATGGTGCAGGAACAGCTGGCTCATGGAGCCGTCCGGGCTGGAGAAGATGTTGCGCCCGGTTTCGAGGTCCACCACGCTCTGGTGCAGGTGCATGGCGCTGCCCGGTTCGCCGGTCATGGGCTTGGCCATGAACGTGGCGGCGACGTTGTGCTTGAGCGCCGCCTCGCGCATGGTGCGCTTGAACACGAGGATCTGATCGGCCAGGTGCAGCGCTTCGCCGTGACGGAAGTTGATTTCCATCTGCGCGGTGCCTTCCTCGTGAATCAGGGTGTCCAGGTCCAGCCCCTGCGCCTCGCACCAGTCGTACATGTCTTCGAACAGCGGGTCGAACTCGTTCGCCGCGTCGATGGAAAACGACTGCCGGCCCGTCTCCTGGCGCCCGGAGCGGCCGATCGGCGGCTGGAACGGCAGATCCGGGTCCTCGCAGCGCTTGGTCAGGTAGAACTCCATTTCCGGCGCGACGATCGGCTGCCAGCCTTTGTCGGCGTACATCTTCAGTACGCGCTTGAGGATGTTGCGCGGCGAGATCTCGATGGGGTTGCCCATCTTGTCGTAGGTGTCGTGGATCACCTGGGCGGTGGGCTCGATGGCCCAGGGCACCAGGAACACGGCATCGGCATCGGGGCGGCAGAACATGTCGATGTCCGCCGGGTCGAGCAATTCGTAATAGATGTCGTCCTCGACGTAGTCACCCGTCACCGTCTGCAGCAGCACGCTTTCGGGCAGCCGCATGCCTTTTTCGTCGAGGAACTTGTTGGTCGGGGAAATCTTGCCGCGGGCGATGCCGGTCAGGTCGCTAATCAGGCATTCCACCTCGGTGATCTTGCGTTCTTTCAGCCAGCCGGTGAGCTGGTCAAGCTTGCTGGACATATCGACCTCAGAATTGATGTTACGAGCGCCGTGCCGGCTGCGCTCAGCGCCGTCCTGCGCGTTCCCGGCAGGCGCGGGCAAAGCCCTCGAACAAGGCCAGGTAGTACGGGTGCTCATGCACCTTCCATTCAGGATGCCATTGCACGCCCAGGGCGAAACTGCGTGCGCCCTCGACGGAAAACGCCTCGATCAACCCGTCCGGTGCCAGCGCCTCGATGCGCAGCCCCTGGCCGAGCCGCTCGACGCCCTGACCATGCACCGAGTTGACCTCGATGGTCCGGGGCAGCCCGAGCTGCTCGAGCAGGCCACCGGGCTGAACGTGCAGCGGATGGCTGAGCCCATACTGCACCTCCACCGGATCGTCGGCACGCTCGCGATGATCAGCATACCGGCCGACTTCATGGACCTTCTGGTGCAGGCTGCCACCGAAGGCCACGTTCATTTCCTGGAAACCACGGCAGACGCCGAATACAGGCACGCCGGCGTCCACCGCTGCACGAATCAAGGGCAGCGTGAGGCGGTCACGGGAAGGGTCGTGCGGCGTGCCCTCGGCACTGGCCGGGCCACCGTAATGATGGGGCTCGACATTCGACGGCGAGCCGGTGAAAAGCAGACCGTCTACGCTATCGAGTAGGGCATCGGGATCGATCAGCTCACCCAGGGCCGGAATCACCAGCGGCATGCCGGCAATGGCGGCAGCACGCAGGTACTTATCCCCGGCAATGTGGAAACTGTGGTGGCCGATCTGCCTGGTACAGGCCGAAACGCCGATCAATGGCACGCGAGGCATGGGATACTCGTCTTTCCGGTTAGGGCTCGTCGGAGAGTAGTCTTGTTCATTTTTATAGACAATAGCCAAGCATTGGCGTGTCGCAAAGCAGCCTATTCGATTGATCGGATGCAGGCCAATTGCCCCAAAAACGCCCATTGCGGGCCTTCACAGGGCACTTCCGGGCGCTATTGACAGCGACAAGGCTTTTCGATTGACTCCAAGACGAGCCGTTTGATGATTGAAATTTTTAACAATTAAGGTGCTTCATCATGCTTCCCCCGCCGCGTGCCGTTCAGCTCAACGAAGCGAACGCGTTTCTCAAGGAACACCCGGAGGTCCAGTACGTCGACCTGCTGATTGCAGACATGAACGGCGTCGTCCGAGGCAAGCGCATCGAGCGCGGCAGCCTGCACAAGGTGTATGAGAAAGGCATCAACCTCCCCGCCTCGCTGTTCGCCCTGGACATCAATGGCATCACCGTCGAGAGCACCGGGCTGGGCATGGACATCGGCGATTCCGACCGGACCTGCTTCCCGATCCCCAACACCCTGAGTAACGAACCCTGGCAGAAACGCCCCACCGCTCAGCTGCTGATGACCATGCACGAGCGCGACGGCTCACCGTTTTTCGCCGACCCCCGCGAAGTGCTGCGCCAGGTGGTCAGCAAGTTCGACGAGCTGGGCCTGACCATCTGCGCCGCGTTCGAGCTGGAGTTCTACCTGATCGACCAGGAGAACGTGAACGGCCGCCCGCAACCGCCGCGCTCACCGATCTCGGGCAAGCGCCCGCACTCCACCCAGGTCTACCTGATCGATGACCTCGACGAGTACGTCGACTGCCTGCAGGACATCCTCGAAGGCGCCAAGGAGCAGGGCATACCCGCCGATGCCATCGTCAAGGAAAGCGCCCCGGCGCAGTTCGAAGTCAACCTTCACCACGTCGCCGATCCGATCAAGGCGTGCGACTACGCCGTGCTGCTCAAGCGACTGATCAAGAACATCGCCTACGACCACGAGATGGACAGCACCTTCATGGCCAAGCCCTATCCGGGCCAGGCCGGCAACGGGCTGCACGTGCACATCTCGCTGCTGGACAAGAATGGCAACAATATTTTCGCCACCGACAACCCGTTGGAAAGCGACACGCTGCGCCACGCCATTGGCGGCATTCAGCAGACCATGGCGGCCTCGATGGCCTTTCTCTGCCCCAACGTCAATTCCTACCGGCGCTTCGGCGCGCAGTTCTACGTGCCGAACGCACCGTGCTGGGGGCTGGACAACCGCACCGTGGCGCTGCGCGTCCCGACCGACAGTCCCGATGCGGTGCGCATCGAGCATCGCGTGGCCGGTGCCGACGCCAATCCGTACCTGCTGCTGGCCGGCGTGCTCGCCGGGGTTCACCACGGCCTGACCAACAAGATCGAGCCCGATCAGCCGATCGAGGGCAACTCTTACGAGCAGGTCGAGCAAAGCCTGCCGACCAACCTGCGCGACGCCCTGCGTGAACTCGATGACAGCGAGATCATGGCCCGCTACATCAACCCCGACTACATCGACATCTTCGTCGCCTGCAAGGAAAGCGAGCTGGCCGAGTTCGAGCACTCGATTTCCGACCTGGAATACAACTGGTACCTGCATACCGTCTGAGCGGACGGTTGCGCGGGCGCACGTGGCGGTGCGCCCGTCGCCCCTACCGCGGCACGCCGGGTAACTGGCCCATGGCGTAGGCAAGCGCACTCAGGTTGTAGGGCTTGGTCACCACCGGCACCTGATCGAAGCGTTCGGGGATGGCTGTGCGAGCGCCATAGCCGGTGGCGAAGAGGAACGGACGCTGCTCGGCCTCGAGTTCGGCGGCGATGCCCAGGCTGGTTTCGCCAGCCAGATTGACGTCGAGCACCACCAGATCGAACCGATCGAGCCGCAGGGCACGACGCGCATCGTCCAGCGAGCCGGCGATCTCGACCTGCACACCCGCATCCTCCAGCATGGTCTGGGCATCCAGGGCAATCATCATGCTGTCCTCGACCAGAAGCAGGCGCAGGCCGGCTATGGAGCTGGTTGTCCGCTTCGCCGCGTCGGCCCGCCGCGGTTGGTCCGCGCTCGGCGAGACGTGCTCGGCCGGAACCATGAAGAACGCGAACAGGCCCTCGGGCCTGAATTCCACGCGCGCCTCGCCTTGCAGTTCGAAAGCGATGGTGCGCTCGGTCACGATGCTGCCGAAGCCTCGGCGCGTCGGAGCCTGAACGATCGGTCCGCCGCTCTCGTTCCATTCGATCTCCAACCCGCGCCCCTCGACCAGCCGCCAGGTCACGGCCAGTTGCCCGCCCGGCACGCTGAGCGCACCGTACTTCGCCGCATTGGTCATCATTTCGTGGAACACCAGCGCGAGCGTCTGATAGGCGCGTACATCGAGCAGCACCGCATCGCCCGTCAGTTGCACGCGCTCGTCCGGCTCGTCCTCGCGGCACCAGGCGCGCGCTTCGGACTCTAGCAGCGCGCGGAGATGCGTCGAGGTACCGCTGGGTGCGTTGATCTGGTCGTGGGCACTGGCCAGCGCCTGGATGCGCCGCTCGACCTCCTCGGTGAACGCCTCGACCGAAGTCGCCTGCTGGGCGCTTTGACGGGTCGTTGCCAGCACCAGGCTGAGTACGTTCTTTACCCGGTGATTGAGTTCGGCGATCAGCAGGGACTGGCTGTCCTGGGCGCGTTGACGTTCGGTGGCGATCAGCTCGGAGCGTCGCAGCACCACCTCGAGCAGGGCCACCCGGAGCGTTTCGGCGACCCGCCGCTCGCTGGTCGTCCACGGCTGGGCGTGGCCCCGGACCGTCTCGCGCCATGCCTCGAAGCTGCTACGCGGATGCAGCTTGCCGGTCGCCGGGTCCCTCTGGGTCGCCTTGTCAGGATTGCCGCCCCAGCTCACCGTCTGGATCAGCTCGCGGCGGAAGAACAGGAGGTAATCCTGCGCCACTCGCGAGATGGGGATCGCCAGCACCCCGCTGGCACATTCGGCAAACCGGCCCGCGGCGGCGAAATGTTCGGAAAGCGACGACGTGGCGTAAATACGGTCGGCCGGCATCCGCTCGAGAAAGGCGATCAGCTCGGCGATGGCGTCCTCGGGCGGCAGCATGCCGCGCCCGCTGAGCGCTCCGTTGGACCAGACCGCCATGCCATCGCAGGCGATCATGCTGTTGAGCATGTCGGCATAGCGATCCAGATCTTCGAAGACGGTGTCTCGCGGGGACATGGCCGCCAGCAACTGATCGTGTGCATCCTGCGCCAGGGACAGTCGCTGCTGCTCGTGCTGCTGTTCGCGCGCGTCGATCTGCAACGACAGCATCTGACCGAACAGCTCGGCCGCCGAGCACAGCGCGCCGCTGAGGTAATGGGGCTCGCCATGGTGGCAGGCGATCAAGCCCCACAGGCGATCGCCCTTCATCAGGCTGACCGTCAACGTCGCCCGGACCCCCATGTTGCGCAGGTATTGGATGTGAACGGGCGATACGCTGCGCAGCGCCGCCAGGCCCAGGTCGAGCGGCAGTCCGTCCGGGCCGCGCCCCGGCAGCACCGGCACCGGCTGGTAATCGACGTCAGGGATGAGGCGCAGGGGCTGGCGACGGTAGAGCGTGCGCGCCTGTGCGGGAATGTCGGTGGCGGGGTAACGCAGACCGAGATAGGACTCGGTACCCGGCCGTACGGCCTCGGCCACGACCTCACCTGAATCGTCATGCAGAAACCGATAGATCATCACCCGGTCGTAGCCGGTCACCGCCCGCATCTGTTGCGCGGCGAGCGTCAGCAATCGCGCGACCGTTGGCGCACGGCGCAGGCGCCCCGCCAGGCCGCGCAACAGGCTGACCCCGTTCGCGCCCGAGCCCTGCACCGCTGGCGTCGCCTCGATCACTGCAAGTCCGTCGGCCATGTGCACCGTCAGGTCATATCGCTGCGCCCCGACGTCCAGAGCCAGGCAATCCAGGCGCTCTGCCGTACCGGCGAGCATGGCCGTCTGCAACTGGTTGCGCACCGCGTGGACGGTCTCGAGCGGCAACACACGATCGAGCGGCTGCCCCAGCAGCGACGCCGGCTCGACGCCGCTGAAGAATGCCTGGCAATTCGCCGAGACATGCGCGATGGACCAGTCGGGCAAGGTGCAGCCCAGCAACACGCCGTGCGGCTGGATGGCCCCCGGTAGATGGATCGGCTCTTGGGCACAATCCAGAGTGGCGTCAGAGGGTGTCGTATCAGTCAACGCAACGCTTCTCCTGCGGCTTTGGAACCTGTTTCGTCGAACGGCTCATGACATCCGACCAGCGTAGCGGCGATATGCTCACGAAAGCGTGCATACCACACCCGGCGAGGCGGTAATCGCTCGGGCCCGAATGGCTCAGGTCCCGGCGTGCATGACTCAACAGAATGGCGGCTGGCCCCGCTGACCAGCGGATGATTGCGTCCCACACCGTCATGGCTTCCAATACGGCACCTGGGCGGCGCTCGCCGAGCCGGCCCCCAAGCCGTGGACGCCTTCAGTTCCCGCAACTGCCCCGGTGGGCCGGCGTAACCACACCACCTTGCAACCATAGGATCCTCAATGACCACCCTGACCTCCACGCCTCGCCAAGACGGTTACCACATGCCCGCCGAATGGGCACCGCACAGTCAGACGTGGATGGTCTGGCCGCAGCGCCCCGACAACTGGCGTGACAACGGTGCGCCGGCCCAGGCCGCTTTTGCTGCCGTGGCCACCGCCATCGCGCGTTTCGAGCCGGTGACCGTCTGCGCCATGCCCGAACAGTTCCACACCGCCCGCGCCGCGCTGGCCGATGCGCGCATCCGTGTGGTGGAAATGAGCACCGACGATGCCTGGGTGCGCGACACCGGTCCAACCTTCGTCATCGACGGCCACGGCGGGCTGCGCGGCGTGGACTGGACGTTCAACGCCTGGGGCGGGCTCGACGGCGGTCTTTACGCCGACTGGCAGCGCGACGATGAAGTGGCGCAGAAGATTCTAGAGATCGAGCGCTGCGATCGCTACCGCACCGAGGGTTTCGTGCTCGAGGGCGGCTCCATTCACGTGGACGGTGAAGGCACCCTGATCACCACCGAAGAATGCCTGCTCAATCGCAACCGCAACCCGCACCTGTCGCGCGAAGCGATCGAGGCGGTCTTGCGTGATCACCTGTCCATCGACAAGGTCATCTGGCTGCCGCACGGCCTGTTCAACGACGAGACCGACGGCCACGTCGACAACTTCTGCTGCTTCGTGCGCCCTGGCGAAGTGCTGCTGGCCTGGACCGACGACCCGACCGACCCCAACTTCGAACGCTGCCAGGCGGCCATGGCGGTGCTGGCGCAGGCCCGTGATGCGAAGGGCCGCGCGATCACCGTGCACAAGATGCCGATCCCCGGTCCGCTGCATGCCACCGAAGCGGAGTGCGCCGGTGTCGTTGCGCTGGACGGCAGCCAGCCGCGCGACCCGTCGATCCGACTGGCCGGCAGCTACGTGAACTTCCTCATCGTCAATGGCGGCATCATCGCGCCCGCGTTCGGCGACCCGCTGGACGCCGAGGCCGAGCGCATCCTCGCCGAGGTATTTCCCGAACATCGGGTGGTCATGGTGCCGGGTCGGGAGATTCTGCTGGGCGGCGGCAACATTCACTGCATCACGCAGCAGCAGCCACAGGCCTGACCCGACCGCCGCCACGGCCCGTGGCGGCGGCGATCAGCGGATCATGAGGGGAATCAGCCGACGATCACCTGGTTCTTGCCCAGGCGCTTGGCGCTGTACATGGCCGCGTCGGCGCGCGCGAACAGGGCGCTGAGGTCCGTGTCGCTGGCCCGCAGGTAGGTCACCCCGAGGCTCGCGGTCACGCCGAAACGCTGGCCGTCAGCGCTGGTGAAGACCAGCCGCTGAATCTCCCGCTGCAAGCGCTCGGCGATCTGCTCGGCCAGATCCGGCTGGCAACCGGGCAACAGCAGCGCGAACTCCTCGCCCCCGATGCGCCCGAACAGGTCGCCTCGGCGCAGCACCGAGGAACCACACTGGGCGACCCGCTGCAGCACCTGATCGCCCATCTGGTGACCATGGGTGTCGTTGATGCGCTTGAAATCATCGATGTCGAGCAACAGAAACGCCATCGGTGAGGCGTACTGGCGAGCCAGGTCGAACTCGCGCTGGGCGCATTCGAAGAAGTGCCGGCGGTTGCTGCTCTGGGTCAGCACGTCGATGGTGGCCAAACGCTGGAGTTCACCTTCGAGCTGTTTCTTTTCGGTGATGTCCTCGGCGATGCCGACGATGATGGGGCCGTGTTCGGAGTCGGCGCGGCGCGCCACGAAACACTTGTCACTCAGCCAGCGCAACTGCCCGTCAGCCCGAATGATGCGGTACTCGCGCTCCTCGACGGCGCCCTTTTCGAGCACGTCGAGCATGGTCTGCTGGGCATATTCGACGTCGTCGGGGTAGACGCTGTTGCGCCATTCGCCGAAATCGGCCAGCAGCAGGGCAGCGGAACGGCCGAAAATCTGCTCGTAGGCGGGGCTGACATAGATCATCTGCTGGGCCTTCCAGTCGAAGGCCCAGAGCACCGCATTGACCGCTCCCATGAGTGTACTGAACAGGTGCTCGCGCTCGCTCAGTCGCTCGACCTCGGCGCGCGCGTGCATCAGCGCCAGAAGGGTCTGAGCCTCGGTGGGGGGGACGATGCCCTGGCCGGTTTCGCTGCGCTGCTTCAACAGATTCATACCTGCGTTCCAGAAAGGCGCCAGCTACCGGCGGCGTGCCGGCGCAGCTGTCGCTGACAAAAGAATGCAGTTGAGAGAGTGCCGCCTACCTAAAGTTCCGGCCGGCGCGACCCTCAGCGATCGCGCCGATCAGAGGTCGTCAGCGGGCGACGGCCGGCATCAGCGAGTAGGTCCGCAGATGCTCGGCGAACTCGCGAAGCGACTGGATGCCACTCGCCTCGGCTTCCTGCACCCATTGTTTGATGGCATTGAGCATTTCATGGCCGTTGGCGCTGGTGCGGGTCCAGATCTGCTGCAGCGCCAGGCGTTGTTCGTAGATCACCTTGAGCGACTGGCTCTGCTCGAGGATCACCGCGATGCGCGCCTGCTGCTCGTCGTGCAGCAGGCTCGGTTCACGGGCCAGCAGGCGCTTGGCACGGCGCAGGTGATGGCGCACGGAGGTGTCGGCGCGCTCGAGCTCCAGGCGTACCAGCGGGCCGATGACCAGCTTGCGGTACTGCGCCATGATCTGGAAACGGTTGTTGAGGATCGCCATGGCGCTGTCCATGTCGAGCTGGTGCTTGGCACTGACGCGGTGAGCGATCGGCGCCGTACGGTTCACCTTGGCCAGGCCGAACAGGCTGAACAGCTTGATCCAGGCCCAGCCCATGTCGAATTCCCACTTGCGCACCGAGAGCTTGGCCGAGTTCGGGTAGGTGTGGTGGTTGTTGTGCAGTTCTTCGCCGCCGATCAGGATGCCCCAAGGCACCAGGTTGGTCGCCGCGTCGCGGCACTCGAAGTTGCGGTAGCCCACCGCATGGCCCAATCCGTTGACCACACCGGCAGCCCAGAACGGAATCCAGATCATCTGCACCGCCCAGACGGTCAGACCAACGACGCCGAACAGGGCGAGGTCGATCGCCAGCATCAGGACGATGCCCAGATTGGGAAAGCGCGTATAGAGGTTGCGCTCGATCCAGTCGTCCGGGCAGTTCTTGCCGTAGATGCGCAGGGTGTCCTCGTTCTTCGCTTCTTCCATGTAGAGCTCCGCGCCGCGCCGCAGAACGGTGCCGAGGCCTTTCTGAACCGGGCTGTGAGGGTCCTCCTCGGTTTCGCATTTGGCGTGATGCTTGCGGTGGATGGCGGTCCACTCACGGGTGTTCATGGCGGTGGTCAGCCACAGCCAGAAGCGGAAGAAGTGCTTGAGCCCGGCATTCAGCTCGAGCGAGCGATGCGCCGAATACCGGTGCAGGTAGACCGTCACCGCCACGATGGTGACGTGGGTCAGGAGCAAGGTGGCCACAACCACCTGCCAGGCGGAAAGGCCGAGAAAACCGGAATACCACATAAAAGGGTGCTGCCTCGCGTTGTAAGGTGTCGCGGACCCGCAGAGGGCAGGCCGGCTGCCATTATTCTCCGCTCCCTGCCTATATACGCCGCCGTCCGTCGTTCTGCGCTCTTTTTTCGTTTCAGGGTCTGACAGAACCATCCCGCCCGCCGATACAGGGAGGCACGGTCGGGTTTGCGCATATGGCACCTGGCCACTAACCTGCCGTCTCTGCCGCGGAACCCTGCAGGCGGCACCGAGAGTCCAAGCCCCATGCAAGCGTTGTACGGTGTACCGTCCCGATGAAGAACATTCGCCGCCCTACCGATCCGCGCTGGATACTGGGGCTTGGCAGCCTCTTGCTGGCGCTCCTGTTCGGCGGGCTGGCGATCAACGACCACCGTGCCCGCGAGGTGCTGTGGAACCTGCAGATCGAACAGCAGGGCGAATTGCAGGCGCTGGCGCTGCGCAGCGCGCAGCAGGGGCTGGAGCAGCGCGCGCGGGTGCTGGCCACGGCGCTCAGCGCCAGCCCGCAGACCCTGCGGCTGATCCGCCAGGCAGACCGCGCGGTCAACGCCGGCGCCGAATGGGACGGCCCCCGGCTGGGCCGCATCCGCGCGCAGCTGATCAGCTCGCTGACACCGACCTGGACGACCATGAAGGCCCAGGGCGCCCTGCAATTGCAGGTCTACTGGGGCAAGGCCGGCATCGCCCTGGTGCGCATGAACGACATGGACGCCTTTGGCGATGCGGTCGCCGACCGGCGGCCCATGCTCTATCGGGCCCTGACCCAGGGGCATGTGGTCTCGGGCCTGGACATCGGCCAGCACAGCGCCGGCAACCGGGCCATTGTGCCGATCCGCGCCAGCAGCAGCCTGGACAGCCAGGTGATCGGTGCGCTCGAGGTGGGCTTCGGCATCCTGCCGTCGCTCGACGAGCTGGGCAGTGAACTCAACGCCGGGCTCGGCCTGCTGGTCAACCGCCAGGAGCTGGAGGAAGTCTTCTGGAACTCGCCGGTCGGTATCCAGCTGGACGGCCTCGACGGCTGGCTGCTCGATGCGCATTCAGCACCGCAGATCCTGCACTGGGCGCAGCAACGGAGCCTGCCCGCACCGGCGTCGGGTCAGGCCCTGCGCCTGCTCGAGGCCGCTGGGCGGAGCTTCCTGCTCAACCAGGTGCCGCTGCACGATGTCCGCGCGAAGGACGACCCGAGCCGTTTGCCGATGGCCGTTGCACTGGCCTGGCGCGATACAACCGAAGCGCTGGACGAGCACCGGCGCGGCGAACGGCGGATGCTGCTCAAGTGGACCCTGGCCTGGCTGATCACCGAAGCCCTGTTGCTGACCCTCGCCGTGGTGCTGCATCGGCGCGGCGTCGTGCAGCGCGCCCATCGCCTCAGCTCGCTAAAGCAGGAGCGCAAGCGCAAACGCTTGTTCGAGCGTGGCCAGAAGATCGCCAGCCTGTTGCCCGGCATGGTCTACCAGCTGCGCCGCACCGCCGAAGGCCGCTACAGCTTCCTCTATGCCAGCGCCGGCTCGCGCGCGCTCTACGGCATCGAACCCGAGCAGCTGATCGAAAACGCCTCGCTGGCTTTTTCGGCGGTATACGAGCCGGATCGCCCCGGCTTGCGCGACGCGATGGAGCGCTCGGCCGCCGATCAGGGCGCCGCCACGACACGCTATCGCATCAACCACCGCGACAAGGGGCTGATCTGGGTCGAGGTCCACGCGACGGCCGAGCGCCTGCGCGACGGTTCGACGCTCTGGCATGGCTTCGTCGCCGACATCACCCCGCTGATGAACACCACGCTGGCGCTGACCGAGAGCGAGAGCCGCTTCCGCAGCATGGTCAGCAACCTGCCTGGCGCGGTGTACCGGCGTGGAGTCGACCCCGAGCGCTCGCTGCGCTATCTGAGCGACGGCATCGAGCGGTTGACCGGCTACCCGGCGAGCGACTTTCTCGCGCCGGGTAGCCGCGACTACAACAGCCTGATTCATCCCGAGGACCGCCAGACCCTGCAGCGCAACGGCCAGGATCAGCTCGAGCGCAGCTACCGCCTGATCAACGCGCGTGGCGAAACGCTCTGGGTGCAGGAAATCAGCCGCGCCCTGCGTGACACCCAGGGCCGGTTGCAGTGGTACGACGGCTTCATCTGGGACGTCACCGCCCGCACCCTTGCCGAGCGCGAGGCCCATGAGCGCGAACGCTATGTGCGGCTGCTCATCGCCAACGTCGCCGACGCGATCATCATCATCAACGGGCACGGCCTGATCGAAACCTTCAACCATGCCGCCGAGCGCACCTTCGGCTATCGCGAGCAGGAGGTCCTTGGGCACAACCTGTCGATGCTGATGCCCGAGCCGCACCGCGCCGCCCATGACGGCTATCTCGGTGCCTACGAGCGACGCGGCGAGGGCCGCGCGCTGGAGCAGACCCGCGAACTGCAGGCGCTGCGTCGCAACGGCGAGCTGTTCCTCATCGAATTGCGTGTGTCGGAAATCCATCACCGCGGCGAGCGCAAGTTCATCGGGCTGGTGCGCGACATCACCGAGCGCAAGCGCATCGAGCAGATGAAGAGCGAATTCGTCTCCATCGTCAGCCATGAGTTGCGCACGCCTCTGACGTCGATCACCGGCGCGCTGGGGCTGGTCAACGGCGGCGCGGTCGGTGAAGTACCGCCGACCGCCGCGCAGATGCTGGCGATCGCGCAGCAGAACGCCCAGCGCCTGGGCCTGCTGATCGACGACCTGCTCGACATGGAAAAGCTGATCGCCGGCAAGATGAGCTTCACCCTCGAGCAGCAGCCGCTGCAGCCATTGCTCGAGGACGCACTGCGCGCCAACCAGGCCTATGCCGACAGGCACGACGTGCGTTTCGAGCTGGCTGAGCACGTCGCCGTCGATGTGCGTGTCGATGGCCACCGCCTGCAACAGGTGCTGGCCAACCTGCTGTCCAACGCGGCGAAATTCTCGCCGGCCGGGGCAGTCGTAACCCTGAGCAGCAGCCGACGCGGCGACCGGGTCCGCGTGGCGGTTCGCGACCGAGGGCCGGGCATACCGCAGGCATTTCGCTCGCGGATCTTCGAAAAGTTCTCCCAGGCCGACTCGTCCGATACCCGACAGAAGGGCGGTACCGGGCTGGGCCTGGCCATCAGCAAGGAGCTGATCGAGCGCATGCACGGGCAGATCGGCTTCGATTCCGACGAGGGTCAGGGTGCCTGCTTCTGGTTCGAACTGCCCGCCACGCCGCCCGAATAAGGACTATTTTTTCTCGGACGGCGTCAACGCGCGGCGGAGATGGCAAACTGCTCGCAGCCTGTCCGCTGCGCACTGAACGACGGAGACACCGCATGGCCGAACTGAAACGGATATTGCACGTCGAGGACGACCCGTCCATCCAGGCCGTGGCGAAAGTGGCCTTGGAAGCGATCGGCGGCTACGAAGTGCTCTCCTGTGCCTCCGGCCTGCAAGCCCTGGAGGAAGTCGAACGGTTCGCCCCGCATTTCATCCTGCTGGACGTGATGATGCCCGGCATGGGGGGGCCCGAAACGCTGGCCCGGCTGAGCGAGCGCATCGACCTGAGCCAGGTCCCGGTGGCCTTCATGACCGCCAAGGTGCAGCCCAGCGAGATCGACCATCTGCGCAAGCTCGGCGCGCGCGACGTGATCATCAAGCCGTTCGACCCCATGCGCCTGGCCGGGCAGATCCGCGCCATCTGGGAAGACAGTCGCGCCTGACCGACGGCGCTCCACTTCAAGCGAGGCAGGGTAGCCAGATGAAATTCAACGCGATGCCGCCAAGCGTACCGTCGCCGCCCCGCGAACTGTCCCGGCTCGCCGCGCTGTTGCGCTACGAAATCCTCGACACGCCTGACGAATCGGCCTTCGACGATTTCACCCAGCTCGCCTCGCACATCTGCCAGACCCCCATCGCACTCATCTCGCTGCTCGACGATCACCGGCAATGGTTCAAGAGCCGCCTGGGCCTGGACGTGAACGAAACCCCGCGGGACATTTCCTTCTGCACGCACACCATCGAAGGCCAGGGCATCTTCGAGGTAGCCGACGCATCGCGGGACCCCCGCTTCAGCGACAATCCGCTGGTCACGGCGGCGCCCAACGTCCGCTTCTACGCCGGCGCCCCGCTGACCACGCCAGACGGCTACAACCTGGGCACTCTCTGCGTCATCGACCGCAAGCCGCGCCGCCTCAGCGCCAAGCAGCGCGACGCGCTGGCCCGTCTCAGCCGGCAGATCATGCGCCTGTTCGAAGAACGCCTGCAGTCGCACCGTTACGCCGAGCAGGCCGCCATGCAGCAGGCGCTGCTCAACAGCGCAGCGAGCGCCATGCTGGTCACCTCGGCCGACGGGCGGATCTCCGGCGCCAACCCCACTGCCGAGCGGCTGTTCGGCTACCCCGAGTCGATGCTCGTCGGTCAGTCCTTGACCGACAAGCTGTTCCCGCCCGATGCGCTGGCTCGCCGCGCGAAGATCCTCAGCAACGAGCTGGGCGAAACCGTCGAGCCCGGCTTCGGCGTGCTCACCGCGCCCCTCATCGAAGGCCGCCGCGAGATGCGCGAATGGCGGTTGTTGCACCGCAACGGCGGTAACGTGCCGGTGCTGCTGAACGTGTCGGCCATCCACGACGAGCGCGAACTGCTGCGCGGCTACGTCGTCAGCGCCTACGACCTGGCGCACCAGGAACACCTGCAACTGCGCCTGCAGCAGATTGCCGCTCAGGTACCGGGCATGCTCTTCCAGTTCTGCTGGCGACCGGACGGCAACAGCTCGTTTCCCTACGTCAGCGAAGGTGTGGAGGAGATCTACGGCGTCAGCGCCGCCGACATGGACCCGAGCATCGGGCCGATCTACAACAAGATTCACCCCGATGACCGCCAGCGCGTGCTGCAGAGCATCCGTCAGGCAGCGACCACCCTCACGCCCTGGCATCTTGAGCATCGCATCGAGCATCCGCGCAAGGGGCTGATCTGGGTCGAGGCGCGCGCCACGCCCTTGCGCCAGGCCGACGGCTCGGTGCTCTGGCACGGCCTGGTCACCGACGTCAGCGAACGCAAGGCCGCGCAGTTCGAACTGGACAAGCAGCAGGAGATGAACCGCCGCCTGCTCGAAGCGCTGTCCGAGGCCGTGGTGGCCTGCGATGCCGAAGGCAACCTGACCCTGTTCAACCGCGCCGCCCGTGTCTGGCACGGGCTGGATGCGCACACCATTCCTCCCGCGCAATGGCCGGAGTATTACCGGCTGTTCCATGCCGATGGCGAGACACCCATGACGGTCGACGAGGTGCCCTTGATGCGGGCCCTGCGCGGCGAGCGGATCCGCAACGCGGAAATGGCGATCGTCACCAACGGTACGGTGCGCCACGTCCTGGCCAATGCCGACCCGATGTATGCCTCCAACGGCCAGCAGAGCGGCGCCGTGGTGGTCCTGCACGACATCACCGAGCGCAAGCAGATCGAGATCATGCAGCGTGATTTCGTCTCCACGGTCAGCCACGAGCTGCGCACGCCGTTGACCTCGATCACCGCCTCGCTCGGACTCATCTGTGGCGGCGTCATGGGCGAGATACCCGCCGAGCTGGAAGAGCTGCTCGACATCGCGCACCAGAACAGCAAGCGGCTCAGCGCGCTGATCGACGACCTGCTCGACATCGACAAGCTCTACGCCGGCAAGATGCGCTTCGAACTGGAAGAGCAACCGCTGCGCCCGCTGCTCGAGCAGGCGGTGCGCAGCAACCAGGGCTACGCCGACAGCTATCAGGTCAGCCTGCTGCTCGGCGACTGTCCCGAGGTGATGATCAAGGTCGACACCATGCGCCTGCAGCAGGTGCTGAGCAACCTGCTGTCCAACGCTGCCAAGTTCTCGCCGACCGGCGAAACCATCGAACTCTGGGCCGAAGCCCGCGGCGACGGCCACGTGCGGGTCAGCGTCAGGGACAAGGGCCCCGGCATCAGCGAGGCCTTCCGCGAGCGCATCTTCAGCAAGTTCGCCCAGGCCGACTCGTCCGACACGCGCCAGCAGGGCGGCACGGGGCTCGGCCTGGCCATCAGCAAGGAGCTGATCGAACACATGGACGGCCGCATCGGCTTCGACTCGTCCCCGGGCGCCGGCGCCTGCTTCTGGTTCGAGCTACCATGCGCGCCTGTCGAGGCAGCGCCAGCATGAAGCCGCTCAAGCGCATCCTGCATGTCGAGGACGTGCCCTCCATCCAGGTGGTAACGCGCATCGCGCTGGAAAAGCTCGGTGGCTTCCAGGTCCTCAGTTGCGCCTCGGCCCAGCAGGCGCTGGAGCAGGCCGCCGCCTTCGCCCCGGACCTGATCCTGCTCGACATGATGCTGCCGGAGATGGATGGCCTGGAGCTGCTGCGCCAGCTGTCCAGCCGCATCGACCTGCAACGCATCCCCGTCGTGCTGCTGACCGGCCAGCAGCACCCGGCCGAGCTGAACGAACTGCGACACCTGGGCGTGCGCAAGCTCCTGCAAAAACCTTTCGATCCCCTGCAACTGGCGACACAGCTGAACGAGATATGGGAACGCGAACATGAGTAACGGCGATGACACGCTGCTCAGCCAGCTGCAAGCGCTGACCGACCGATTCGCCGAGCGCCTGCAACAGGAGCTGCCGGAACTGGCCGCCCTCGCCGAGCGATTGCAACAGACCCCTGAACATGAACAGCGTCGGGCCCAGGTAGTGGATATCCGCGAACGCCTGCACCGCCTCGCCGGCGCCGCCGGGACCTTCGGCTTCGCCGCGCTGGGTCAACAGGCGCGGCAGCTGGAACAGCGCGCCGACCGCTGGCTGGATGCGGCCAAACCCGGCGCCCAAGCCCTGCGCGAGTTCACCCAGGCGATCGAACAGTGGGTGACGCAAGCCCTCGACGCCCCGGCCAACACGCCGGTGGCGAGCCCGGACCCGGAGGCGTCACGCCCTGCCGGCTGCCGCGTCTACCTGCTCGAGGCGGACCGCGACGCTGGCGAGCAGATGTGCCAGGCCCTGGCGAACTTCGGTTACGAGGTGCTGATGTTCACCCAGACCGGCGCCCTGCAGGCCGCCACGGCGGTGCAACGGCCGGACGCGCTGATCGTCAGCCAGTACGACGGCGAGCTGCAGACCCTTACCGAGCTGCAGCAATCCCTGCCTGCGCCCGTTCCGCTGATGGTGATCAGTGAGCACCTCGACTTCGATAACCAGCTCGCCGCCGTGCGCGCCGGTGCCCAGGGCTACTTCACCCGGCCGGTGGACATCACCCAGCTGGAAAACAGCCTCGAACACAGCCTCAACCTGCAGCTCAACGAGCCCTACCGCATCCTGATCATCGACGACGACGCCGACCTGGCCGCCCGCTACAGCCTGGTGCTGCGCAATTCGCAGATGCTGGTGGAAATCCTCAGCGACCCCAGCGAGCTGTTCGAGACGCTGCACAGCTTCAACCCGGAAGTGCTTCTGCTGGACGTGAACATGCCCGGCTGCTCGGGCCCGGAGCTGGCGCAGATGATCCGCCTGCACGCCGAATGGCTGCGCGTGACCATCATCTACCTGTCCGCCGAGACCGACATCAATCGGCAGATGGCCGCGCTGCTCAAGGCCGGCGACGACTTCATCACCAAGCCGATCAGCGACAACGCGCTGATCGCCGCGGTCTTCTCCCACGCCAAGCGGGCACGTTCGCTGAGCAATGCGCTGGCCCGCGACAGCCTGACCGGACTGCTCAAGCACGCCGACATCAAGGAACAGGTCGCACTCGAGGTCCAGCGTGCGCAACGCAACGGCAAGCCGACCAGCGTGGTGATGATCGACCTCGACCACTTCAAGCGGGTCAACGACCAATACGGTCACGCGGCCGGCGACAACGTGATCCGCTCGCTCGCCAACCTGCTGCGCCAGCGACTGCGACGCATCGACAGCCTCGGCCGCTACGGCGGCGAGGAGTTCGTCGCCGTCCTGCCAGACTGTACCGCCGAGCAGGCCAGGCGGATCTTCGACGAAATCCGCCTGCGGTTCGCCGCGCTGAACTTCCACGCCGGCACGCGAACCTTCAGCGTCTCGCTCAGTGCAGGCATCAGCGAAACCGACGGCAACGCCGCCCCGGGGGCGATGCTGGAGCAGGCCGACCAGGCGCTCTACGACGCCAAGCACAACGGCCGCAACCAGGTGCGCATCGCCCGGCACGGCTGACCGATCGGCCAGCGAACCGCTTCCCTCTGCCGCGACTCCAACTACACTGACCACGACCGGCGTGCGTATCGCCGGCTCTAGCCTGCCGTTTGGAGCCCGTGAACGCCTGTGCTCCAATGCGACACGCCTGTCCCGCTGAAGGAGTCTGGTTTTGCCCGCAAGACTTGCGATAAGTTGGCATTCGCTTGCGTTTCTAGGTGCGTTCCTCGTGCTCGTCGCGCTTGGCTGGCAGGGCAAGCGCACTCAGGACGCCGTGCTACGGACCAACCAGTCGGTCAGCCAGAGCCTGGAGATCATCACCGCGGCCCAGGCCATCCTGTCCTCCCTGCAGGACATCGAAACCGGTTCGCGCGGGTTCGTGCTGACGGGCGAGCCGAGCTACCTGGATCCCTACGAGATCGGGCTCGAGCAGATCGAGGCGCACCGTCGCAGCCTCGAACCCCTCGTCGCGCAACGCGACTTCCCCGATCAGCGCTGGTTCGAACAGCTCGACCGCAACATCGCCGAACGCCTGGTGATCGCTGACGCGAACATCCAGGCGCGCCGGGAGCTGGGCCTGCAAGCGGCGGCCGAGCGGCTGCAACGCGCCGGCGGCAAGCAGATCATGGACCGCCTGCGCGTGTTGCTGAACGCCGTGGAACAGCGCGAGCGCCAGCGGCTGGCCGCCGCCAACCGGGCCGTCGCCGATACGCTCGACCGCAGCCGCCAGCTCGCCGTGATCGGTGCCCTGCTGGTCGCCGCGCTGTTCCTCGCCGCGATATGGGCGATCCGCCGCAACCTGCGCATCCGCCAGGCGCTGGCGGTCAAGGCGCAGGCCGGAGAAGCCCGGCTCGGGGCCTTGCTGCAGGCGATTCCCGACGACCTCTATGCACTCGATCGCAAGCGCCGGGTGACCGCACTGTCCGCAACGAACGGCACGCGCGCACCGGCCCCCGCCGCGATCGAGCCCCTGCTGGTCAATCTGCTGGACCAGGCCGACCACTCACTCGAGCTGCGCCAGACCACCTGGTGCGAGATCGATGGCCAGCGAACCTTCGAGGTGCGCCTCGCACCTACCGGGCTGGGCGACCACCTGGCGATCGCCCGCGACATCACCGAACTGCAGCGCGCCCGGGATATCCTCGAGGACCAGAAAGTCTTTCTGCGGCGGGTCGTCGACACCGATGAAAACCAGATTTTCGTGCGCGACGACCAGGGCCGCTTTCTGCTTTGCAACAGCGCGTTCGCCGAACTGCTGGGCTGCCAGCCGGAAGCCATCGAAGGGCGTCGCAGCGAGGAAATCGCCCAGGCTCACCTGGTCCTGCCGCTGTTACAGGGCGAAGCGGACCTGCTCGGCGGCAGCGGCGAACTGCGCATCACCGAAGTCAGCGTGACCGACACGCAAGGCCACGAACGCTGGCTGCAGGTGGTCAAGCGCCCCCTGACGCTCTCCAATGGCAGCTGTCACGTGGTTACCGTGGCGGTCGACATCTCCCTGCGGCGGCGCATCGAACAGATGAAGACCGAGTTCATCTCGACGGTCAGCCATGAGCTGCGCACGCCGCTGACCGCCATCCGCGGTGCCCTTGGCATGCTGGTCGGCGGCGTTGCCGGGGACATCGACGCAGGCGCCCGTCCGCTACTCGACATCGCGCACAAGAACAGCGAGCGCCTGGTACGCCTGATCAACGACATTCTCGACATCGAGAAGCTCGAGGCCGGCCGCTTGCCCTTCCACTTCACCCGCTGCGATGTGCAGGCACTGATCGAACAGGCGCTGGCGGATCTCAAGCCCTACGGCGACGAATATGGCGTCAGCCTGACGCTGCTTCTGCCGGATGGTCCGGTGCCCACCGAGGTGAACCTCGACCCGGATCGTTTCGCCCAGGTGCTGGCCAACCTCTTGTCCAATGCCATCAAGCATTCGCCGTCCGGGGGCGTGGTCAGCATCGATCTGCGCCGCGACGGCAACACTTTGGAGGTGGGCGTCCAGGACCAGGGCCAGGGTATTCCGGAAAATTTCCGCGGGCGGATATTCGAGCGCTTCGCCCAGGCCGACTCCTCCGATGCCCGCAAGCGCGGCGGTACCGGGCTGGGCCTGGCGATTACCCGCTCGCTGGTGCAGCAGATGCACGGCCGCATCGGCTTCGACTCGCAGGAGGGCCAGGGCACGCGCTTCTGGCTGCGCCTGCCGCTGGAGCTGGCCCCCGCGCAGCCGGCGGTCACGACGATGAGCCCTCCGCTGCCGGGGCGTGGATCCGCTGGGCCACAGGCGCGCATCCTGGTGCTGGAGCCGGACGCCCAGGCTGCCGAGCAATTGGCCAGCGCGCTGCAAGAACACGGTTACGCGACCGTCACTGCCGACACCGCGGTGAAGGCGCGCGAGCTGCTCGCCGAGTTCAGCGTCCAGGCCCTGACGCTGAGCCCCGCCCTGAGCGACGAAGACAGCATCGCCTTTCTGCAGAACCTGCGCAGCCAGAGCGCCTACCGTCACCTGCCGGTCCTCATCGTCAGCCTGCAGCCGCAACGCCGTGACAATGACGATGGCGTGCTGCGGGGCGGCGCGGTGGGCGTGATCGACTGGTTGCACAAGCCGATCGACCCCTCGCGGGTGATGGACGTGGTGCGCGCCTGCCTCACGAGCAACGGCGGGCGACCGCGCATCCTGCACGTCGAGGACGACGAGGATCTGCGCGTGCTGCTCGCCCGTCTGGTCGAGCCGCTGGAGGTCGACCTGCAGGGCGCGGGCACCCTGGCCGAAGCGCGCCGTCTGATCGAGCAGCAGCCGTTCGACCTGGCGATCATCGACCTGATGTTGCCTGACGGCGATGGCAGCGAATTGTTCGACCAGCTGGCCCAGGCACTCCCGCCGCCGCCGGTCATCATCTTCTCGGCTATGGACTCGCCCGTGCACGACAGCCGCCTGGCCCTGCGCCAACTGGTCAAATCGCGACACGACGGTGCCGAGCTGGCCATGCTGATCCAGCAACTGCTCAATCACTGGCCGCCCGGCCAGTCCCGGGATTCCGAAGAGGTCAATGCATGAGCGATTCCAGCCACCCGCGCATCCTGATGGTGGAGGACGAGGAGGACATCGCCTTCCTCATCCGCTTCATGCTCGAGCGCCACGGTTTCAGCGTCGAGCATGCCGCCGACGGGCGCCAGGCACTGGAGAAGCTGGCCAGCGCCTCGCCGCCCGACCTCACGCTGATGGACATCATGCTGCCCTACCACGACGGGCTCGAGCTGATCGAACGCCTGCGCGCGCAACCGGGCTGGGAAAGCGTGCCGGTGCTGATGCTGACCGCCAAGGCGCGCGAAGTGGACATCGTGCGGGCGCTGGAACTGGGCGCCGATGACTACGTGACCAAGCCGTTCCAACCCGAGGAGCTGCTGGCACGCATCCGCCGTCTGCTGAGGAGGCCGCGATGAGGTCACATTGCCTGGCGCTCGCCCTGGCCGCCTCCGCAGCCCTGCTCGCAACACCGACCCTGGCTGATGTCGCCACAGCGCGGCAACAGGTCGAGGCGGGACAGCTGGACGCGGCCGAGGCCACGCTGCGCACGCACCTGGCCGAGCAACCCGCGGACAGCGAGGCGCTTTTCCTGCTGGCGCGTGTCCACGCCTGGCAGGGCCAGCCCGAACAGGCGTTGCCGCTGTATGACCGCCTGCTGCGCGACGAGCCCGAGAATGCCGACTACCTGCTCGGCCAGGGCCAGGCGCTGCTCTGGGCGGGGCGGCCGCAGGCGGCGCTGCAGCCGCTGGAGCGCGCCGCCACAATCGCACCGGACTACGCCGAGGTCCAGCAGGTGATCCAGCAGGCCCGCGCCGCGCTGACCTCGCCGGTCACCGCAACCGCGCCCATCGCCTCCGCGCCTGCGCAGCGCCGTCACGAACTGGAAATCTCGGCTCGTCAGGACTGGCTCGACAATGGCTTCGACGACTGGCGCAGCCAGCGCCTGGACTACACCTCGACGCAGCCCGAAGGCCTCGGCTGGTACGGCGCCCTGCTACGTGAGCAACGCTTCGGCGAGTGGGACGAGGGCGTCGAAGCGGGCGCAGTCATCCCGCTGGACGAGAACTGGACCCTGCAGCCCGAGGTTGGCTATCAACCCTCGCCCTACTTCCTGCCCGAATGGCATGCGGACCTGCGCCTGCAACGGCGGTTGCCGGCGGGCTTTCTCGGCGCGGCCAGTGTCAGGCGTACCGAATACGAAACCACCCGAGTCGATCGACTCGCGCTGGCGGCCGAGCGCTACTGGGGGGCCTGGCGTGCCGGCTACACGCTGAACATCACCGATGTCGCCAATGCCGGCACCCCGATCGGCCATGACCTGGCATTGGACTATTTCTACGACGGCCTGAGCTATGCCGGGCTCAGGCTGACCGCCGGTGAAGAGGAAGCGGTCGAGGAGCAGCGCCTGATCACCAGCGACGTCCGCGCCGTCAGCCTGCAGGGGCGTCACTGGCTGGACAGCCGCTGGGCGCTGACTTGGGAGCTCGGCCACCACGAGCAGGGCGATTACTACACGCGGCGCTGGCTGCAGCTCGGTCTGCGGCATGCGTTTTGACCTGATCGTCCAGTGTCCGTCCTGGCTCTGCGAAGCGCCGGTCCAGGCCTGGCTGTCGATCTGGCCGCAAGACGGCATCCTGCAACTGGCGCTCTACTGTGCGCTGGGCCTGGGTGCGCTGACCATGCTGGTGATGGTGCAGGTGATGCTGCTGGGCGAAGTGTCCCGGCGCCGCGCCGCACGCCGCCAGCAGTTCAATGACCAGTGGCGTCCGTTTTTCGCGCTCTGCAGTCTGGGCGACACGCTGCCTGATCCCTTGCCGCCATTGCCCCGCGGTCGCCAGCTGTGGTTTCTGCTGCAATGGAACCGCACCCAGTTGCAGCTGCGTGGCGCCGCCCGCGACCGCATGAATCGCGCGCTGACCGCCCTCGGCATGGACCGCCAGGCATTGACCCTGCTGCGCGGCCGAGTACGCAGCAAGCTGATCGGCCTCACCTGCCTGCGCAACCTTGCCGACCCCGCGCACTGGGATGCCGTGCAACCCCTCCTGATGAACCGCAACCTGACCGTCTCGCTCGCCGCGGCGCAGACGCTGATCGCCATGGACGCCGCACGCGCCATGCAGCTCATCCTGCCCGCCGCGGTGACCCGACCGGACTGGGCCCTGCCGCGCCTGGCCAACCTCTGTCAGCTGGCCGGCGAGCAGGCGGTGACCCTGCCGCTGCTGATCGCACTGACGGGCTCCGAGGACCCGCGGCGTGAACGGCTCATACCATTGCTGATTCATGGCGACCCGCGGCACGCGGCGCCCTGGGCGCGGGCGCGCCTGGAAGAGGACGCTGCACCGGAGCAGCTGCAGGTAGCCCTGCGCTGCCTCTGCGAGCTGGCCGACCCGCGTGACCGCGGCCGCCTGCTACGCGCCATGCAGCACGCGCACCCCAACGTCCGGCTGGCCGCCCTGCAAGCGCTCGACAAGCAGGCGCGCAGCGAGGACAGCGCGGTCTTCCTGCCCCTGCTCGCCGACACCAGCTGGTGGGTTCGCCAGGCCGCGGCGGACAGCCTGGCCCGGCTTCCCGGCGTTACCTCCGAACGCTTGCAGGAGCTGTTGCTGCAGGTCGAGGATCGCTATGGCCAGGACGCCCTGCGCCGCGCGATCGCGGAGGTCCGGCGGTGACGATCGATTGGCTGTGGTGGCTGCAACTGGGCTTCATCCTCTACTTCTTCTTGCTCAACGGCATGTACCTGCTGCTCAACATGCTGTCGATGGTGAGCCTGATGGGCTACATCCGTCAGCGCGCGGAGACGGGCGAAATAGCGCCCTACCTCGGTGTCGAGCCGCCCGTCTCGGTGCTCATGCCTGCCTACAACGAGCAGGCGACGATCCGCACCTCGGTGCGCTCGATGCTGCAGCTGCAGTATCCCGAATTCGAAGTGGTGGTCATCAATGACGGCTCCAAGGACGACACCCTCGCCGTGCTGATCGATGAATTCGAACTGGTGCCGCACCCCGAGCCGCTGCGCCAGGCCGTGCAGCACCAGCCGGTGCTGGCGATCTACCGTTCACGGCGCTACGCCAACCTGCGGGTGATCGACAAGGCCAATGGCGGCAAGGCCGATGCGCTCAACGCCGGCATCAACGCGGCACGTCACGGGCTGTTCTGCGGTGTGGACGCCGACTCCATCCTGCAGCGCGACAGCCTGCTGCGGGTGGTGCAGCCCTTTCTCGAGGACGAACGCACCATTGCCGCCGGCGGTACCGTGCGCATCGCCAACGGCTCGGAGGTGCGCGGCGGCTTTCTCATCCGCGCCGGGCTGCCGCGCAACTGGCTGGCGCGCTTTCAGATTGTCGAATACCTGCGCGCCTTTCTTTTCGGCCGCCTGGGTTGGTCGCCGATGAACGCCGTCCTGATCATCTCCGGCGCCTTCGGCCTGTTCGACCGTGAGCGGGTCATGGCCGTCGGCGGTTACCGGACCGACACCGTCGGCGAGGACATGGAGTTGGTGGTGCGGTTGCACCGCTATCACCGTGAACGGCGAATTCCCTACCGTATCCGCTACCTGCCAGACCCCATCTGCTGGACCGAATGTCCCGAGGACCTGGGCACCCTGGGGCGCCAGCGCAGCCGCTGGCAGCGCGGCCTCGCCGAAAGCCTCGGCCGTCACGCGCGCCTGGCCTTCAGCCTGCGCGGCGGTACGCCGGGTTGGCTGGCCTGGCCGTTCATGGCCCTGTTCGAATGGCTGGGCCCGCTGATCGAGCTGGTCGGCTATGGCTTCATGATCGGCGGCTTCGTGCTCGGCGTGGTCTCCTATGCGGCGCTGACGGCCTTCCTGCTGGTGGCCATCGGCATGGGCATCCTGCTATCGGTCAACGGACTGCTGCTGGAAACCATGTCGTTCCGCGTCTACGAACGCCGCCGCGATATGCTTCGGCTGTTCCTGATGGCCGTGCTGGAGAACTTCGGCTATCGCCAGCTCAACACCCTCTGGCGTTGCCGCGGCCTCTGGCAGTGGTTCTCGCGACGCAAGCACCACTGGGGCGCAATGCGCCGCAGCGGGCAGTGGGGGCAAAGCTAGCTGAACGCTGAAAAACCGTAGGGCGGATCACGCTGCATCGGTCCACCAGCATCAAGGTGGATGGGAAAAGCGACATCCACCCTACGGATGTCGTCAGAGCTTGATCCAGGTCGCCTTCAGTTCGGTGTACTTGTCGAACGCGTGCAGCGACTTGTCGCGACCGTTACCCGACTGCTTGAAGCCGCCGAAGGGCGCGGTCATGTCGCCACCGTCGTACTGGTTGACCCAGACGCTGCCGGCGCGCAGCGCCTTGGCCGTCAGGTGGGCCTTGGAGATGTCGGCGGTCCACACCGCGGCGGCGAGGCCATAGGGGGTGTCATTGGCGATGGCAACGGCTTCGGCGGCGGTATCGAAGGTGATCACCGACAGCACCGGGCCGAAGATCTCCTCGCGCGCGATCTTCATCGCATTGCTGACGCCATCGAAGATGGTCGGTTCGACGTACAGGCCGCCGGTATCCTGCATCGTCCGTTGGCCGCCGATCAGCACCTGTGCACCATCGTTGCGGCCGGCCTCGATGTAGCCGAGCACGGTGTCGAGCTGCTGGGTGTCGACCAGAGCGCCGACATTGGTTGCCGGGTCCAGCGGATTACCGGGTTTCCAAGTCTTCAGCGCCTCAACCACCATCGGCAGGAAGCGCTCCTTGATCGCGCTTTCGACCAGCAGCCGCGACCCCGCGGTGCAGACTTCGCCCTGGTTGAAGGCAATGGCGCTGGCGGCGGACCTGGCGGCCGCCTCCAGGTCCGGTGCGTCGGCGAAGACGATGTTCGGGCTCTTGCCGCCAGCCTCCAGCCAGACACGCTTCATGTTCGACTCACCGGCATAGATCATCAGCTGCTTGGCGACGCGGGTGGAGCCGGTGAACACCAGGGTATCGACGTCCATATGCAGCGCCAGCGCCTTGCCGACGGTATGGCCATAGCCCGGCAGCACATTGAGCACGCCCGGCGGGATGCCCGCCTCGATGGCCAGTTGCGCCACCCGAATGGCTGTCAGTGGCGACTTTTCGGACGGCTTGAGCACCACGGAATTGCCCGTGGCCAGGGCCGGGCCGAGCTTCCAGCAGGCCATCATCAGCGGGAAATTCCAGGGCACGATGGCCGCCACCACGCCCACCGGCTCGCGGGTGACCAGGCCAAGCTGGTCGTGCGGCGTGGGTGCGACTTCGTCGTAGACCTTGTCGATCGCCTCGCCGGCCCAACGCAGCGCATTGGCCGAACCGGGGATGTCGATGCCCAGCGAATCGCTGATCGGCTTGCCCATGTCCAGGGTTTCCAGCAAAGCCAGTTCCTCGGCGTTGGCCTGGATAAGGTTGGCGAAGCGGATCATGGTCGCCTTGCGCTTGGCCGGGGCCAGGCGTGACCAGACGCCGGACTCGAACGCCATGCGCGCGCTGATCACCGCGCGGTCGGCGTCGGCCTCGTCGCAGCTCGCCACCTGCGCCAGCACGCGCCCGTCGACCGGGCTGATGCAATCGAAGCTGGCGCCGGCGCTGGGCGCGGTGTATTCACCCTGGATGAAGGCCCGGCCTTCGATGCGCAGGTCGCGGGCACGCTGTTGCCAGTCGGCGTAAGTCAGGGTGGTCATGGAGCGTCCTCGGTGTCTGTCGGATAGTCAGAAAAGCACCCTAAACCAGCGACGCCAGCCCTATCAATATTTTTTACGAACGGCCGGCGCCAGCCTTGTTTTGTTCGTTTTATTAAACATAGACTCGCCGAAACCGCTGGGCGCTCGGGTGCAGTCGCGCTACAGCATAGTCGCCGAACCCGCCACCGTGCCGGAGCACTCATGACCACCGATCCGCAGCGCGCCGCCTCAGCCGAACACTTCTGGATGCCTTTCACCGCCAATCGCCAGTTCAAGGGCAGCCCGCGGCTGCTCGAGCGCGCCGATGGCATGTATTACACCGATACGGAGGGCCGCCAGGTGATCGACGGCACCGCCGGGCTCTGGTGTTGCAATGCCGGCCACGGCCGGCGCGAGATCACCGAGGCGGTGAGCCGGCAGATCGCCCAGCTCGACTTCGCGCCCACCTTCCAGATGGGCCACCCGCTGCCCTTCGAGCTGGCGGAAAAGCTCGCCGCCATCAGCCCCGCCGGCCTGAACCGGGTGTTCTTCACCAACTCCGGATCGGAATCGGCCGACACCGCGCTGAAGATTGCGCTGGCCTATCAGCGGGCCATCGGCCAGGGCAGTCGCACCCGACTGATCGGACGCGAGCTGGCCTACCACGGCGTGGGCTTCGGCGGCATCTCGGTCGGCGGCATGGCAAACAATCGCAAGGCTTTCGGCGCGCTGCTGCCGGGTGTCGACCACCTGCCCCATACCCTCGACCTTTCGCGCAACGCGTTCAGCCGCGGCCTGCCTGAACATGGCGCAGAGAAAGCCGAGGAGCTCGAGCGGCTGGTCACGCTGCATGGCGCGGAAAACATCGCCGCGGTGATCGTCGAGCCCATGTCCGGTTCGGCCGGGGTGATCCTGCCGCCGAAGGGCTATCTCCAGCGCCTGCGCGAGATCACCCGCAAGCACGGCATCCTGCTGATCTTCGATGAGGTGATCACCGGCTTCGGCCGCGTCGGCGAAGCCTTCGCCGCTCAGCGCTGGGGCGTCACGCCGGACATCCTCACCTGCGCCAAGGGGCTGACCAACGGCGCCATTCCCATGGGCGCGGTGTTCGTCGACGAGAGAATCCACGACGCTTTCATGCAGGGGCCGGAAAGCACCATCGAGTTCTTCCACGGCTACACCTATTCCGGCCACCCGGTCGCCTGCGCCGCCGCCCTGGCGACCCAGGAGATCTATCAGCGCGAGAATCTGTTCCAGAAAGCGATCGAGATCGAAGGCTACTGGCAGGACGCCCTGTTCAGCCTGCAGGACCTGCCAAACGTGCTGGACATCCGCACGGTGGGCCTGGTGGCGGGCATCCAGTTTGCGCCCCATCCCGATGGGGTCGGCAAGCGCGCCTACGAGATCTTCCGCCAGTGCTTCGCCGATGGTCTGCTGGCCCGTGCCAGCGGCGACACCATTGCCCTGTCACCCGCCCTGATCGTCGAACGCGAGCACATCGATGCGATGATCGAACGCCTGGCCGGGGCCATTCGCAAAGCGGCCTGAGCGACCCACCAGCCGCGGGCGGCACGCAATGACGGACCGCCCAACGCAAACCGGACACCAGAAACGAAAAAACCCGCCGAGTGGCGGGTTTTTCCTTCAAGGGCCGATCAATTACTTGATCTTGGCTTCCTTGTAGATCACGTGCTTGCGCACGACCGGATCGTACTTCTTGATTTCGATCTTGTCGGGCGTGGTGCGCTTGTTCTTGTCGGTGGTGTAGAAGTGGCCGGTACCGGCGCTGGACACCAAACGGATCAGGTCACGCATGATAGTTCTCCTTAAACCTTTTCGCCGCGAGCGCGGATTTCAGCCAGAACGGCGTCGATGCCACGCTTGTCGATGACGCGCATGCCCTTGGCGGTCAGGCGCAGACGAACGAAGCGGTTCTCGGACTCGACCCAGAAGCGATGATGCTGCAGGTTCGGCAGAAAACGACGACGGGTTTTGTTGTTCGCGTGGGAAATGTTGTTCCCGGTTACCGGACCCTTACCGGTAACTTGACAGACTCTCGACATGCCTCAGCCCTCTAAAACCACATGCCCAACCCGGCATGGGTTGGCCGCTTGAAATCACTTGTCTTTCGGCGCTCAGCGCCACGTTTCGTTGGGGTCTTACCGGCTACGCGGCAAGCGAAGAAACCGGGCCCCTAGAAAAGAGCGCTGCTTTATATCAGAAAGCCCCCCGAGCAACAAGCGCGGATTGACTTGCCGCAACAGCACGCCGGCTCTGCACGCGCCAGTTGCTGCGGGTCTCCGCGGCCCGTCCGTCCCGTACCGTTCGTCGCGCCAGCGTCGGACCAGAGCCCGACCGGTCGCTGTGGTTTTACTCTGCGAAATTGCCGGCCGTTTTGGTTACCATGGCCCCTCTGCTTATTACCCGCCCACCCGGTCCGGCAGCGACTTACTGCCGATCGCCTGCGGCCCACCTTCAGACAGACCGAGACACCATGAGCGACGTTGAAGACATCGACACCGAGAACCCCAAGGACCGCAAGTTCGTCGAGGCGCTGTCCCGCGGGCTGGATGTGCTGCGCGCCTTCACCCACGGCTCGGTGGTGATGGGCAACCAGGACATCGCACGCATCACCGGGCTACCCAAGCCCACGGTGTCGCGCATGACCTACACCCTGACCAAGCTCGGCTACCTCAGCTATTCGCAACAGCTGGAGAAGTATCAGCTCGACTCCGGCGTGCTGGCGCTCGGTTATGCCTATGTCTCCAATCTGCGCGTGCGCCAGCTGGCCAAGCCCTACATGGACGAGTTCGCGCGGCGGACCAACACCACCGTGGGCCTGACCTGTCGCGACCGCCTGTCGATGATCTACATCGAGAATTGCCGGCCCGCGGAAGTCTCCACCCTGCGCATGGACGCCGGCGTGCGCCTGCCGCTGGCCACGACCGCTGCCGGTCGCGCCTTTCTCGCCGCCACCCCGGAAAAAGAACGCGGGCACCTCATGGCCGCGCTGGAAACCAAGTACGGCGACCAGTGGCCGGCGATGAAGCAATCGCTGGAGGAGTCCTTCGAGGAGTTTCGCCAGCACGGGTTCTGCCTGTCACTCGGCGATTGGGACCGCAACGTCAAGGCCGCCGGCGTTCCCCTGCACCTGGCCGATGGCAGCATCATGGCGCTGACCTGCGGTGCCCCCTCGTTCCAGCTCAGCGAGGAGACCCTCAAGGGCTCGCTGGCCCACCAGCTGGAGATGCTGGCTCGCGATATCGAGAGCCTCGGCGTCTAGCCTACCGCCTGGCTAGGCCCTGACGCTGGTCCAGGCGATATCCGCCAGCAGCTCGCGACAGTCCGCCAGCGCGGTGCGCGAGCGCCCAGCCAGCCAGTTGCGCGCCAGGTCGTGGCAGGGCCCGATCACCACCGCGAGAAAGCAGTCGCCGGGCATGCGCCGAAAGGCTCCGCTTTCGCGATGCCGGCGCAGGATCGCTCCGACCCGCTCGCCATGTACGCGATTGACCTCGCGCAGCCGTTCGCCCATCTCCCCCGCCTCGACCCGCCCGCGGTTGTGCAGGACGAAGCGCGCCCAGTCCGGATTGGCCACCACCCAGTCGATATAACTGGTGACGAACAGCCGGACGCAGGCCTCGGCATCCAGCGTCTCGATCAACCCGGCTTCGAGCAACGCGGCATACTCGCCGATGCCTTCCAGATACAGCGCAGCGATGATCCGCTCGCGATTGCCGAAGTGGTGATAGAGGCTGCCGATGCTGGCGCCGGAGCGATCACGGATCATCTCGATGGTGGTCGCTTCCACGCCGAACTCGGTGAAACAGGCAAGCGCGGCCTGAAGGATTTCCTGCTTGCGGCTACTGCGGGCCATCCGGCCTCCCGTGCTACTAGAATATTTTTCTAGAATTATCTTCTACCGCTCGTATACTGCACCGATCGCAGCAATCGCAACAGCGCGGAGAACAACAAGATGGCGACGATACAGGTTGAAGAACGCTTCATCGACAACGGCAACGGCCATGCCCTGTCCAGCTATTGGTACCGGCCCAGCCACGAGCCTGCCGGCGTCGTGCTGATCGCCCCGGCGATGGGCGTACCGCAGCGCTTCTATACCGATTTCGCCAACTGGCTGGCCGACCGGGGTTACCTGGCGGTGACCTTCGATTACCTGGGCATGGGCCGCTCGCGCCAGGTGCCCCTGCGGCAGCTGAAGGTGGACATCCTCGACTGGGGGCGTCACGACTGCAGCGCCGTGCTCGCCGCGGCAACCGAGGCCGCCGACGGATTGCCGCTGTACTGGATCGGGCACAGCGTCGGTGCCCAGATCCTGCCACTGGTCAACGGCCACGAACGCCTGACCCGCATCGTCACCATCGCCGCCGGCAGCGGCTACTGGCGCGAGAACAGCCCGCAGATTCGCAACAAGGCCTGGCTGCTCTGGCATGGCCTGGCGCCCGTACTGACCGCGGTGGCGGGCTACTTCCCAGGCGGCCGCATCGGGGCGGTCGGTGACCTGCCGGCCGGGGTGATCCGCCAATGGCGGCGCTGGTGCCTGCATCCGGAGTACCTGGTCGGCGTCGAAGGCGAGCCCATGCGCCAGGCCTTCGATGCCGTGCGCACCCCCTTGACCTCGCTGTCCTTCAGCGACGACGAGATGATGTCAGCGCGCAATACCGAGTCCCTGCACGGGTTCTACCGCTCGGCGCCCAAGACCATGCTGCGCCTCGCACCGGCCGAAGTTGGCGCCACGCGAATCGGCCACTTCGGTTTCTTTCGGCGAGGCTTCGCTGACAGCTTATGGTCGCGCTGGCTGCTACCGGAGCTGACACCAGCCGAACAGCGGACGGTAGCCTGAGGAGATTTCGCACAGCGGAACACCCTAAGCATATTTCGAAACATATGCAGCGGTTATTGATCTTGCCGGATGGCTGATCTCCGACAACAGTGAGTGGGCTGGTTACAGCCAACCCGCCACCCGGAGCTGCCATGCACAACAACAATAACGGCAACACTAACGGCTACCCCTCGAGCACCCGCGCCTGGATGACGGTCGCGATCCTGATGCTCGCCTACGTGCTGTCCTTCGTCGACCGGCAGATTCTCAACCTGCTGGTGGAACCGATCCGCCGCGACCTGGATATCACCGACACCCACATGAGCCTGCTGATGGGCTTCTCCTTCGCGGTGTTCTACACCATCTGCGGCGTGCCCATCGGGCGTCTGGCCGACCGCAAGAGCCGCCGCGGCATCATCGCCATCGGTGTGCTGGTCTGGAGCCTGATGACCGCGCTGTGCGGCACGGCGCGCACCTTCTGGCAGTTTCTCGTGTTCCGCATCGGCGTCGGTGTCGGCGAGGCGGCGCTGTCGCCCTCGGCCTACTCGCTGATCGCCGACAGCTTTCCTCCAAAGCTGCGCGGCACCGCGATGAGCGTCTATTCGATGGGCATCTACATCGGCTCGGGCCTGGCCTTTCTGCTCGGCGGGCTGGTGGTCAAGTTCGCCTCGGCACAGGGCGACGTGGAGCTGCCGATGCTCGGCATGGTGCGCCCGTGGCAGCTGATCTTCCTCGTACTCGGCGCGGCCGGTGTGCTCTTCACCGCCGTGCTCTTGCTGATCCGCGAGCCGTCGCGCAAGGGCGTCGGCGCCGGCGTCGAGGTGCCGTTGAGCGAAGTGGCCGGCTACATCCGCCAGAACCGTCGCACCGTGCTCTGTCACAACTTCGGCTTCGCCTGCCTGGCGTTCGCCGCCTACGGCAGTTCGGCGTGGATTCCGACCTTCTTCATCCGCACCTACGGCTGGTCGGCCAGCGACGTCGGCGTGCTCTACGGCTCGGTCGTCGCGGTGGCCGGCTCGATCGGCATCATCGCCGGCGGGCGACTGTCGGACCTGCTGCACCGGCGCGGTTATCGCGACGCGCCGCTGCGCGTGGGCATCATCTCCGCCGCCCTGACCCTGCCGCTCAACCTGGCCTACCTGGCCGGCACCGGCGAACTGGCGCTGGCGCTGATCGCCCTGCATGTCTTCACCATCGCCATGCCCTTCGGCGTGGGCCCGGCGGCGATCCAGGAGATCATGCCCAACTCCATGCGCGGCCAGGCGTCGGCGGTGTACCTGTTCGTCATCACCATGGTCGGCCTCGGCATCGGCCCGACCGCGGTGGCGCTGGGCACCGATTTCGTCTTCGGCGACGACAACGCCCTGCGCTACTCGCTGCTGATCGTCACCGGCATCGCCCTGGTCGGCGCCATGATCCTGCTCGGCATGGGGCTCAAGCATTACCGCGGCAGCCTGGATCGCTTGCAGGAGTGGAAGCCGCAGAGCGCAGCGGGGAGCGACGCGCAGGCCAAACCGGTCTGATCCGACATGCCCCTGGAGTGGATTACGCCTTATCGATCCACCCAGGGACACCGACCCGACCCCGCCCACGTTCGATCCTCTGCACTCTCGAACCACACACGACCATCGGGCCATAAAAAACCCGCTCCTGAGAGCGGGTTTTTTCATGCTGCAGGCGGGACGATCAGGCCACCAGCATCAGCTTCGCATAGGCCTTCAGGTGGTGGTCGTCGTCACCGAACTGGTGGGCGACCATCACCAGGCGCTTGGCGTGGTGGGCGAGGTTGTATTCCCAGGTCATGCCGATGCCACCGTGCAGCTGGATGGCTTCCTCGGCCACCTTGCGCGCGGCGCGGGCGCAGATGTACTTGGCGGCAGCGATGATGCGACGGCGGTCGTCGTTGTCTTCGCCATCGGCAAAGGTCGCGGCGAGGATCGCCATGCTGGTGGCCTGCTCCAGCTCGGTCTGCATGTCCACCATGCGGTGCTGCAGGACCTGGAACTTGCCGATCGGCACGCCGAACTGCTTGCGCGTCTTCAGGTAATCCAGGGTCAGCTTGCAGGCCTCATCCATGCTGCCGAGGGCATCGGCGCACTGCGCGGCGATGGCGCGGCCCTGCTGGTAGCGCATCGCGGGCAACGCATTGCCCAGCTCGCCAAGCAGCGCCTCGGCACCCACCTGCACGTTATCGAGGAACAGCTCGCAGCCCTTGCGCCCATCGATGGTCGGGTAGACGCGACGGCTGACACCCTGGGCGTTCGGATCGACAAGGAACAGGCTGATGCCGGCCTCGTCGCGGCTGTCACCGGAAGTGCGCGCCGAGACGATGATCAGCCCGGCGCTGTGACCGCCGATCACCACGGCTTTACGGCCGTTCAGGCGATAGCCACCGTCCGCTGCCTCTGCCTTGGTCTGCACGTCGTTGAGGTTGTAATGGCTCTGCGGCTCGTCTAACGCCACCGCCAGTTGCAGCGAACCGGCTGCGACTTGCGGCAGCAGGTCCTGTTTCTGCGCATCGCTGCCCAATTGGTTGAGCAGGCCGCCGCCAAAGATCACCGATTGCAGGTAGGGCTCAAGCGTCAGGCCGCGTCCCAGTTCAGTCATCACCAGCATGGTTTCCACGCCACCGCCGCCAAAGCCGCCGATCTCTTCGGAGAACGGCACGGCGGTCAGGCCCAGCTCACCCAGCTGCGCCCAGAACTCGGACGAGAAGCCCAGTTCCGACTCGCTGAACTTCTCGCGCTGCTCGAACGGGTAGGCGTCGCGCACCAGACGCGCCGCGGTGTCTTGCAGCATCTGCTGCTCTTCGGTCAGTTTGAAGTCCATGGCGGTGCCCCCTTACAGCTCGAGAATCATCTTCGAGACGATGTTCTTCTGGATTTCGTTGGAGCCGCCGAAGATCGACAGCTTGCGCATGTTGAAGTAGTCGCCGGCCAGCGATGCGCTGTAGTCGGCGTGCAAGAGCTCGCCGTCGTAGTCCAGCTGCAGCTCCTCCTCGAGGAAGGGCAGCGCGTACGGGCCGATGACCTTGCGCAGCAGGTGGGTGATGGCCTGACGGATCTCGGTGCCCTTGATCTTGAGAATCGACGATTCGGCGCCGGGTACACCGCCCTCCTTCGCCGCCGCGAGGATGCGCAGGGTGCTCATCTCGATGGCCATCAGCTGCATCTCGACTTCCGCCACCTGAGCGCGGAACAGCGGGTCTTCGAGCATCGGCTTGCCGTCGCACACCTCTTTCATGGCGATGCGCTTGAGATGTGCCAGCGCCGCCTTGGAGGCGCCAATACCGGCCAGGCCCGTACGCTCATGGGTCAACAGGTACTTGGCGCAGGTCCAGCCCTGGTTTTCCTCGCCGACGAGGTTCTCCACCGGCACGCGGACGTTGTCGAAGAAGACTTCGTTGACCTCGTGGTCGCCGTCCAGGGTGATGATCGGCCGCACACTGATGCCCGGGCTCTTCATGTCGATCAGCAGGAAGCTGATGCCGCGCTGCTGCTGGGCTTCAGGGTCGGTGCGCACCAGGCAGAAGATCATGTTGGCGTGCTGACCAAGGGTGGTCCAGGTCTTCTGGCCATTGACGACGTAGTGGTCGCCATCGCGCACGGCGCGAGTCTTGAGGCTGGCCAGATCGGAACCCGCTCCCGGCTCGGAGTAGCCCTGGCACCACCAGTCCTCGCCGGACAGGATACGCGGCAGGTAATGGTCCTTCTGCTGCTGGGTGCCGAACTTGATGATCACCGGGGCGACCATGTTGACGCCGAAGGGTACGGTACGCGGTGCGCCGAAGGCGGCGCACTCCTCGTCGAAGATGTGCTTCTCGACCGGGCCCCAGGTGGTGCCGCCCAGCTCCACCGGCCAGCCCGGCGCATACCAGCCGCGCTTGACCAGGATCTGCTGCCAGCGCTGGTGATCTTCCTTGGACATGTGCTTGCCGAGCTTGACCTTGGCGGCAATGTCCGCCGGCAGCTCGCTTTTCAAGAAGGCCCGCACTTCATCGCGGAAGGCGAGCTCTTCGGCCGTATAGTTGACGTTCATGGGAAGGTCCTCATGGTGCGTTCGGAATGCAGGCGGGCGGGGCTCACTGCCCGGCCTGCCATTCGGTAAAGGTGCGGCCTTCGGCGGCCAGTTTTTCCAGCAGCGGCGCTGGCTTCCACCAGTCGCCACACCGCGCGTGCAGTTCCTTGACCCGCGCCAGCACCTTGTCCAGGCCGACGCTGTCGGCGTAGTACATCGGCCCGCCGCGGAAGGCCGGGAAGCCGTAGCCGTTGAGGTAGATGACGTCGATGTCGCTGGAGCGCTGGGCAATGCCTTCCTCGAGAATCTTCGCGCCCTCGTTGACCAGCGCGAAGATGCAGCGCTCGACGATGTACTGCTCGTCCAGCGCCTTTCGCTCGATGCCTTTTTCCCGCGACGCGGCTTCCAGCATGGGCGCGAGGTCGGGGTTCTCCTGCGGGGTGCGGTTGCCGGGTTCGTAGCGGTAGTAGCCGGCGCCGGTCTTCTGCCCGAGCATGCCGGCGGCGCAGAGTTTGTCCGAGACGGAGGGGAAATCCAGGTGCGCCGGCAGCGTCGCGCGCTGGCGCTTGCGGATCGCCTGGCCGATGTCGAGACCGGACAGGTCGCGCATGGCGAACGGCCCCATGGCCATGCCGAAGTTGCGCAGCGCCCCGTCGACCTGTTGTGGCGTGGCACCTTCCTCCAGCAGGAACTCCGCCTCGCGGCCGTACTGGAAGACCATGCGGTTGCCGACGAAGCCATCGCAGACGCCGACCACCACCGAGACCTTCTTCAGCTGCTTGCCGATCGCCATGGCAGTGGCGAGCACTTCATCGCTGGTCCGCTCGCCACGCACCACTTCCAGCAAACGCATGACGTTGGCCGGGCTGAAGAAGTGCAGGCCGACCACATCCTCGGGGCGCCTGGTGAAGCCGGCAATGGCGTTCAGGTCCAGCGACGAGGTGTTGGAAGCGAGAATCGCACCGGGCTTGCACACCGCATCCAGTTGCTCGAAGACCTGCTGCTTGACGCCCATCTCCTCGAACACGGCTTCGACCACCACGTCGGCATCGGCCAGGGCGCCGTAATCGGTGACGCCGGTGATCAGCGCGAGGCGCTTTTCCATCGCGTCCTCGGTCAGGCTGCCGCGCTTGACGCTGGCCGCGTAGGTGTCGCGGGCGCGCTGCAGGCCGCGTTGCAGCGCTTCCTCATTGATCTCCAGCAGCTTCACCGGCACCCCGGCATTGGCGAAGCTCAAGGCGATGCCGACACCCATGGTGCCGCCGCCGATCACCGCGGCGGTCCTGATCGGGCGGGGTTTGACGTCGGATGGCAGGTCGTCGATCTTGCCGGCCTGACGCTCGGCGAAGAACGAATGGATCAGCGCGCCGCGCTGCGGTGAATTCAGGCACTCGGTGAACAGCTCGCGCTCGCGCTTGAGGCCTTCGGCCAGCGGCAGCTTGGTCGCCACCTCAACGGCGGCAACGCACCGCAGCGGCGAGAACAGCCCCGGCATGCGCTTGGCCACCTCGGCATGCTTGGCGCGAATCAGCGCCTCGTTGTCGACGCCTTCCAGACCACGGGTCTGCTCGCCGCTGCGGCGCGGGCCGCGGCCCTCGTCGAGCAGGCGACGCGCATAGGTCAGACCGGCCTCGATCAGATCGCCTTCGAACAGCTCATCGACGATATGGTGCTCCAGCGCTTCCGCCGCACCGATGGGCTGGCCGCTGACGATCATATCCAGCGCCTTCTCGACACCGGCCAGCCGAGGCAAGCGCTGGGTACCGCCGGCGCCGGGCAACAGGCCCAGCTTCACCTCCGGCAGGCCGACCTTGGCGTCCGGCCGGGCGATACGGTAATGGCAGCCCAGCGCGACCTCCAGCCCACCACCCAGGGCGGTGCCGTGGATCACCGCGACGCTCGGCTTGCGACTGCCCTCGATGACCTCGATCACCTCCGGCAGGCTCGGTGCCTGCGGCGGTTTGCCGAACTCCTTGATGTCGGCGCCGGCCATGAAAGTGGTGCCTTCGCAGACCAGCACCACGGCCGTCACTTCAGGGTCGGCTTCAGCCGCCTGAAACGCTGCCTGCAACCCGGCACGCACAGCGTGGCCAAGCGCATTGACCGGCGGATTGTTGACCGTGATGAGCGCAATCGCGCCCCGGCGTTCGAGCCGAACGACATCGGACATGGCAGGCCTCCGTCTATAGAGAGAGATTAATTGGACTTATTTTTACGAAACCATGTTTCGCACAGCAGAATAGTCGAACCATTTCTGGATGTCGATAGGTGAGTCGGCACCCGCCCTGGTGAACAACCTTAGAGGCGTACAGACGGTGGCGCGAAAGATCAGGGTGCCGCGAGACGAGCGGCGAAGCGGCGAGCAAGGCAAGGCGCCGTGATGCCCGCGGGCGTGGGCGTGGGCGTGGGCGAACAAGTTCGCCCCTACAGACAGACGCCGCCCGTTGGGGCGATTTCGCCCCACAGCCAAACACCAATGCCCGTAACGGCGAATTTATTCGCCCAATAACACCTGGCGACATCAGCCGGGCGCATCACCCCGCAGCCATACGCCACGCCGTAGGGGCGAATTTATTCGCCCGGATAACCCGAAGCCCGCCAGGGCGAATTCATTCGCCCCTACGCAAACGGCCGGGCGCGACGGATGGGTGTTACAGCCCCAGGCAGAGGTACTTGATCTCGACGTAGTCCTCGATGCCGTACTTCGAGCCTTCACGGCCGAGGCCCGAGGACTTCACGCCGCCGAAGGGCGCCACCTCGGTGGAGATCATCCCGGTGTTGATGCCGACCATCCCCGACTCGATCGCCTCGGCCACGCGGAACACGCGGCCCAGGTCGCGAGCGTAAAAGTAAGCGGCCAGGCCGAACTCGGTGTCGTTGGCCAGGGCGATGCCCTCGGCCTCGTCCTTGAAGCGGAACAGCGGCGCCAGCGGGCCGAAGGTTTCCTCCTTCGCCACCTTGGCGTCGTGCGGCACGTTGACCATCAGCGTCGGCTCGAAATAGCTGCCGCCCAGCTGATGCGCCTTGCCACCGGTGAGCACCTGGGCGCCGTTGGCCACCGCATCCTCGATGTGCTCGCGGACCTTGGTCGCGGCGCGGTCGTCGATCAGCGGACCGATGTCGACGCCTTCGTCCAGTCCGTTGCCCACTTTCAGCTTCTCGACCGCGGCCTTGAATTTCTCGGCGAACGCCTCGTAAACACCGTCCTGCACGTAGATGCGGTTGACGCAGACGCAGGTCTGCCCGGCGTTACGGTACTTGGACTGCATGGCGCCCTTGACCGCCTCGTCCAGGTCGGCGTCGTCGAAGACCAGGAAGGGCGCATTGCCGCCCAGCTCCAGCGAGACCTTCTTGATGCCCGGCGCACACTGCTCCATCAGCTTGGCGCCCACTTCGGTCGAGCCGGTAAAGCTCAGCTTGCGCACCGTCGGGTTCGCCGTCAGCTCGTTGCCGATGTCACCGGCCGAGCCGGTGATGACGCTGAACACGCCCTTCGGGATGCCGGCGCGCTCGGCCAGCTCGGCGAGTGCCAGCGCGGAGAACGGCGTCTGCGAGGCCGGCTTGAGCACCATGGTGCAGCCCGCCGCCAATGCCGGGCCCGCCTTGCGGGTGATCATCGCCGCCGGGAAGTTCCAGGGTGTGATGGCCGCGGTCACGCCGATCGGCTGCTTGATCACGATGATGCGCTTGTCTTTCTGATGGCCCGGGATGGTGTCGCCATAGATGCGCTTGGCTTCCTCGGCGAACCACTCGATGAAGGAGGCGGCGTAGGCGATCTCGCCCTTGGATTCGGCCAGCGGCTTGCCCTGCTCCAGCGTCATCAACCGGCCCAGGTCGTCCTGGTTTTCCATCATCAGCTCGAACCAGCGGCGCAGCTTCTGCGAGCGCTCCTTGGCGGTGAGGTCACGCCAGGCCGGCAGCGCGCGCTCGGCCGCCTCGATGGCGCGGCGGGTTTCGGCGGCGCCCATCTTCGGCACGGTGCCCAGCGTCTCGTTGGTCGCCGGGTTGTTGACCTGAATGGTCTGGCCGCTATCGGCGTCCTGCCAGCTGCCGTCGATGTAGGCTTGCTGGCGGAACAGCGAAGTGTCTTTGAGTTGCATGGCAGTCTCCTGAGAGCCGGCGCGATGCCGGAAGCTGAGGCCTGATCGTCTGGCCGGAAGGGCAATGGCGCACGGTCGCGCCCGACCTAGGTCAGAGCGAAGCCTTGACCGAGGGTTCCGGTCGCCACCGTGAGCGTTCGAAATGTCGAACAATCCTAGGCCTGACCTGCGGTGATCAGCAACACCATGTTCGGAAAAATTAACGCACCATAGCCAAGCCTGATGGCCGGCCCCGCACCGGCCCGCCAAAGCCGCCCCTCACCGCCCCGAGCCGCCATGGACGGCCGCGAACGACATGCGTATGATTGCGCCCCGCAACGCATCCGTAGCTCAGCTGGATAGAGTACTGCCCTCCGAAGGCAGGGGTCGTGGGTTCGAATCCCGCCGGATGCGCCATATGCCCGAAGCCCCAGGTGAACACCTGGGGCTTTTTCGTTTGGGGCGGCGCCGTGGCGAGCGCGTCCGTCCAAGCCACCCGGCAACCAGCCGAAAGGAAAAGACATCTCGGCGAGAAGCCGGATAATGGCCGGCCCAATCGCGTCGCTCTGGTAATCCCGCATGGAAATCAAGGTCAATTTTCTCGACAACCTCCGGCTCGAGGCCAAGTTCGATGATTTCACGGTGATCGCCGACCAGCCGATTCGCTACAAGGGCGACGGCTCGGCGCCGGGGCCATTCGATTACTTCCTCGCCTCTTCGGCGCTGTGTGCCGCCTACTTCGTCAAGCTGTACTGCCAGACGCGCGGCATCCCCACCGAGAATATCCGGCTGTCGCAGAACAACATCGTCGACCCGGAGAACCGCTACAACCAGATCTTCAAGATCCAGGTCGAGTTGCCGGCGGACATTTCCGACAAGGATCGCCAGGGCATCCTGCGCTCGATCGACCGCTGCACGGTAAAGAAGGTGGTGCAGACCGGGCCGCAGTTCGTCATCGAAGAGGTCGACAACCTCGACGCCGACGCCCAGGCGCTGCTGATCCCGACGGATGCCGAGACGCGCACCTACATTGCCGGCAAGGACCTGCCGCTGGAGCAGACCATTGCCAACATGTCGGCGATCCTCGCCGGCCTGGGGATGAAGATCGAGATCGCCTCCTGGCGCAACATCGTGCCCAACGTCTGGTCGCTGCATGTCCGCGATGCGCAGTCGCCGCTGTGCTTCACCAACGGCAAGGGCGCAACCAAGGAAAGCGCGTTGGCCTCGGCGCTGGGCGAGTTCATCGAGCGGCTGAACTGCAACTTCTTCTACAACGATCAGTTCTGGGGTGAAGAGATCGCCCAAGCGCCTTTCGTGCATTACCCGAACGAGCGCTGGTTCAAGCCGGGCCGCCGCGATGCGCTGCCCAAGGAGATCCTCGACGCCTACTGCCTCGAGATCTACAACCCGGACGGCGAGCTGCGCGGCTCGCACCTGTACGACACCAACTCGGGCAACGTCGAGCGCGGCATCTGCTCACTGCCCTTCGTGCGCCGCTCGGACGGCGAGACGGTGTACTTCCCGTCCAACCTGATCGAGAACCTCTTCCTCAGCAACGGCATGAGCGCGGGCAACACCCTCGCCGAGGCGCAGGTGCAATGCCTGTCGGAGATATTCGAGCGCGCGGTGAAGCGCGAAATCCTCGAAGGCGAAATCGCGTTGCCCGACGTGCCGCCGGACGTGCTGGCGAAATACCCGGGCATCGTTGCCGGCATCCAGGGCCTGGAGGAACAGGGCTTTCCGGTGCTGGTAAAGGATGCCTCGCTGGGCGGCGAATACCCGGTGATGTGCGTGACCCTGATGAACCCCCGCACTGGCGGCGTGTTCGCCTCCTTCGGCGCGCACCCGAGCTTCGAGGTGGCGCTTGAGCGCAGCCTCACCGAGCTGCTGCAGGGCCGCAGCTTCGAGGGCTTAAACGACCTGCCGCAGCCGACCTTCGAAAGCCAGGCGGTGATGGAGCCGAACAACTTCGTCGAGCACTTCATCGACTCGAACGGCGTGGTCTCCTGGCGCTTCTTCAGCGCCAGGGCCGATCACGAGTTCGTCGAATGGGATTTCTCCGGCCAGGGCGACGACTCCAACGCCGAGGAAGCCGCGACGTTGTTCGGCATCCTCGAAGCGATGGGCAAGGAGGTGTACATCGCCGAATACAGCGACCTCGGCGCGCCGGCCTGCCGCATCCTGGTGCCAGGCTACTCGGAGGTCTACCCGGTCGAGGACCTGATCTGGGACAACACCAACAAGGCACTGCTCTTCCGTGCCGACATCCTCAACCTGCACCGCCTCGACGATGACGAACTCCAGGCCCTGATCGAGCGCCTGGAAGACAGCGAGCTGGACGACTACACCGACATCAAGACGCTGATCGGCATCGAGTTCGACGACAACACCGTCTGGGGCCAGCTGACGATCCTGGAGCTCAAGCTGCTCGTCCACCTCGCGCTCAAGCAGTTCGAGGAAGCCAAGGAGCTGGTCGAAACCTTCCTGCAATTCAACGACAACACCGTCGAGCGCGGCCTGTTCTACCAGGCCTTGAACGCCGTGCTGGAAGTGCAGCTGGACGACGAGATGGTGCTGGCCGACTACGAGACCAACTTCCGCCGCCTGTTCGGCAACGCGCGAATGGACGCGGCGATCGGCTCGGTGGACGGCAGCGTGCGCTTCCATGGCCTGACGCCGACGAGCATGCAGCTCGAAGGCCTGGACCGCCACCTGCGCCTTATCGACAGCTACAAGAAGCTGCACGCAGCGCGGGCCCGGGCGGCGGGCTGACCCGGCGCAGCACGGGGCGGAGTCGGCCGCGGCCATCGACTTCCCAGGGTCGGAAGTGGCAGGCTTCGTGATCCGTGTCGGTGGCTTCGAGCATCCTGGCCGCCGGCACCTCCGCTACCCACCGTCGAGGACATGCCATGAGTGATCCCACCTACGTACCGCCCAAGGTCTGGGCGCACGACGCCCCCTCGGGCGGCAAGTTCGCCAGCATCAATGCGCCGACCGCCGGTGCCCGTGAGCAGAAGGCGTTGCCGGTCGGCAAGCACCCGCTGCAGCTCTACTCGCTGGCCACGCCGAACGGCGTGAAGGTCAGCATCATGCTCGAGGAGCTGCTCGCGCTCGGCCACCAGGGCGCCGAGTACGACGCCTGGCTGATCAAGATCGGTGAGGGCGACCAGTTCGGGAGTGGCTTCGTCGAGATCAACCCCAACTCGAAGATCCCGGCGCTGGCCGATCACAGCGTCGAAGGCGAACCGCTGCGGGTGTTCGAGTCCGGCTCGATCCTGGTCTACCTCGCGGAGAAGTTCGGCGCCTTCCTGCCGACCGAAACCCGTGCGCGCACGGAGACGCTGAACTGGCTGTTCTGGCAGATGGGCTCGGCGCCCTTCCTTGGCGGCGGCTTCGGCCACTTCTACGCCTACGCGCCGGAAAAGTACGAGTACCCGATCAACCGCTACGCCATGGAGGTCAAGCGCCAGCTCGACGTGCTTGACCGCCAGTTGGCCGAGAACCGCTTCATCGCCGGCGACGACTACAGCATCGCCGACATGGCGATCTGGCCCTGGTACGGCGTGCTGGCCCGCGGTGAGCTGTACGAGGCCGGCGAGTTCCTCTCGGTGCAGGACTACAAGCATGTGCAGCGCTGGGCGGCGGAGATCGCCGAACGGCCAGCGGTGATCCGCGGACGCAAGGTCAACCGCACCTGGGGCGAGGAATCGGAGCAGGCGCCCGAGCGGCACCAGGCGTCCGACCTCGACTGAGCGGCCTCGCTCGCCCCCTTCCGGTGGAGCCGGCGCCTGCCGCTCCACCGCAGCCACCGCCGTGTATCGACCGCTGATCCCTCACCGCTGAACTCTCACCCGACGGTCCGACCCAATCTTCATGGGCGTTGCGCCGCGACCTCCGATACCCGGACGGCTCCGCGCACGCTCACCTACCCGGTTGTTCAACACAACGAGAGGTGACCCATGAAACACACACTGGTAGCCGCGTTCGCCACGCTCACCGACGCGAACCGCACCCGCGGCGATCTGATGTCGCGCGGCATCGCGCGGGAACGCATTCATTCCGTAGGCGCCGACAGCGCCGAAATCCACAGCTACGACGCGCCCTACTCGACCACCGAAGGCAACCTGGACCGCCCGCATCACGACTCGAAGGTGGCGAATTTCTTCCATTCGTTGTTCGGCCATGAGCCGCACGAGGACCATCGCCGGCACGCCACGGCCTACCCCGAAGCGGTGCGGCGCGGCGCGCTGGTGATCGCTGTGGATGTCGATGACGACGACCAGCTCGCCAAGGCGCGTGATGCCCTGGAATACAACGGCGCGATCAGCATCGACGAGGGCGGCACCGGCGCCGCCGGCTATCCCGGCCCGAGCAGCCCCTATGCCGGTGCGACCGGAGGGGACAGCCACCTCGACAAGCATTTCACCAGCGGCGCTTCCACCGACACCGCCTCATCCACCGATACTGCCTCGTCCACGGCGATCGCCGATGGCCACGGCGTCGGCAGCAGCGCCAAACGCGCCGGTACGGGCTACCCGGAGACAACCGCGACCGCAAACCCCACCGGAGGCGGCGTGGCGGGGCCGGGAACAGGCACTGGGAGCATGCCGCAAGGCGTCGGCTCGCGTGCGGCGGGCACCTGCACCGACCGCGTCTGCGTGATTCAGCGGCCCAGCTGACCGCCGTTTAGCTCACCCCAGGCTGCAACGGGCCGCGCACAACGGCCCGTTGCGTTTTTTCAGGCAGATCGACGCTCACCCAGCGCCTGATGGATACCGGCACGGCCGAGGGTCAGTGCCAGGCTGTCCTCGGCCAGCCCGAGCGCGGCGTTGGTCAGGGGGTGCGGCTGATAAGGCTTGCGCAGGGCGAGGCCGATCTTCGAGGCCACCAGCGCGGCGGTCGCGCCCAGCATCGCGGGCAGCCAGATCGGTTCACGGCGCACACCGGCCAGGGCGGCAGCCGTCACGCCGCCGGAGAGGGCGCGAAACAGCATCGAGGGCGCGATGGTCCGGTCCGGCGCGAAGGGCATTTTGTCACCGAGCAACTCGCCGGCGGCCAGCGGCATCAGGATTTGCCGGGTACGCTCGGCGCCCAGCGTGCGGGCAGGCTCGTCGGCTTGATCGAGATCATCGCGCTCGGCCAGTGCGCGGCTGACCAGGGTGGGCGCCAGCGTGCTGCGCATGCCGGTCACAAGGCCGAGGGCGAGGGCGCCCAGCAGGAGGTTTCGGGTCATGGTCGGTCGTCTCCGGAGGCTTTCAGGTGCGACCGGCCGGCGGCGGCAGCCGTTCCCCCGAGGCTCCGAACGGTCAGGCCATGACCGCCGCGAACTTCTCGACCCGCCGGGTCTCGCCCGCGACGATGAGCAGGTCGCCCGGGTGGATCAGGGTGTCCGGCTTGGCGTAGATGAAATCGGTCCGGTGCCGCTTCACGCCGACGATGGTCACGCCGTAGCGCTCGCGCACGCCCGCTTCCGCCAGGGTCTTGTCGTGGATGACCGCGGGCGCATGGGTCGAGGCAATGGCGAAGCCGTCATCGAACTCGATGAATTCGAACATCTTGCCGGTCACCAGGTGCGCCACGCGCTCGCCCATGGACGTCTCGGGATAGACGACATGGTGCGCGCCGGTGCGCTCGAGGATCAGCCCGTGGCGCTTGCTCAGCGCCTTGGCCCAGATGTCCGGCACGCCCAGTTCCTGCAGCGCGAGCACCGTGAGCACGCTGGCCTCCAGGTCGGTGCCGATGCTGACCACCACATGGCGGAACTGGTCGACGCCCAGCTGACGCAGCGCACGGATATCGGTGGAGTCGGCCTGGGCCACGTGCGTCAGCACGTCGACCCACTGCTGCACGCTCGCGCTGTTGCTGTCGATGCCCAGCACTTCGTGGCCCATGGAGGTTAGCGACTCGGCGACGGCCGAGCCGAACCGCCCCAGGCCGATGACCGCAACGCTGTCGTTCTCGAATGTCTTGCCGAACAGATTAGCCAACAATGGGGCGCTCCTCCGGGTAGCGATAGTGTTTGGTCACGCTGCGCAGCGCCAGGGCCGTCGCCAGGGTGATGGTGCCGACCCGGCCGATGAACATCAGCGCGATGATCACCAGCTGGCCGGACGGTGGCAGGTCGGCGGTGATGCCGGTCGACAGACCCACCGTGGCAAAGGCGGATATGGCCTCGAAGAGCACCACGCCCAGTTCAAGCTTCGTCACGCTGAGCAGCAGCATGGTGCCTATGGCCACGGTGAGCGAGCCGAGGAACAGCACCGTCAGTGCCTGTCGCTGCGTCTGATAGGAGATGCGTCGGCGGAAGGCCACGGTATCGGCGTTGCCACGTATCTCGGCCCAGATGAAGAAGAACAGCAGGAAGAAGGTCGTCACCTTGATCCCGCCAGCAGTGCCCGCGCTGCCGCCGCCGACGAACATCAGGAAATAGTGCACCGCCAGCGTCTGCGCTTCGAACTGGCCGACGTCCAGGCTGTTGAAGCCCGCCGTGCGCGCCACCGCCGAGGTGAACAGCGCCGATAGCAGTTTGTCGCCCAGGCTCATGCCGGCGAGCGTGTCCGGGTTGCCCCACTCGTAGAACAGGATCGCCGCCATGCCGCCAACGAGCAGCACCGCCGAGCCCCAGAGCGTGATGCGCGTATGGATGGTCCAGGGCCTGCCGCGCTGGTCGCGACGGAACTCGTAGAGCACGGGGAAACCCAGGCCGCCGATGATCACCGCCAGCATGATCGGCACCAGCACGACCGGGTCGCTGACGAAGCTCATCAGGCTGTCCGAATAGGTCGAAAAGCCCGCGTTATTGAACGCCGAGACGGCGTGGAACAGCCCGTTCCAGAAGGCTTCCGGTAGCGGCTGGCCGTAACGGACGTGCAGCTGCGCGGTGAGGATCGCCATGACCGTCAGCTCGACGCCCAGGGTAACCAGGAGAATCAGCCGCAACACGCCGGTGACATCCCCGAGCCCCAGCGAGCGCGTCTCCTGTTGCGCGACCAGGCGGCTGCTCAACTGCAGACGCCGCTTGACCATCAGGCCGAGCAGGGTCGCGCCGCTCATGATGCCGAAGCCACCGATCTGGAACAGCAGCAGGATCACGCACTGTCCGAAGAACGACCAGTAGGTCGCCGTGTCCTGAACGATCAAACCCGTCACGCAGACCGCCGAAACAGCGGTGAACAGGGCCGTCAGCAGGGGCGCGCCGTCCGGTCCCGCCGTCGACACGGGCAGCGACAGCAGCAGCGTGCCCAAAAGGGTCGCGGCGAGAAAGGCGAGGGGGATGAGGCGAGCCGGGCGGCGGACGGCGTTGCTGAGCAAAGAAAGGATTCCCGGTAAGCGTTGAGGCCGGGCCACGGCGACGGATCATCCGCACCACGGCGAGCTGTCGGCAACCATAGCAAAAGCCTCGCGCGTCGGCGCGGGTCGTCCACAGCAGTCACCTGGGGCGAGCTGTTCGCCATCCAGCCCTCGGCCAGCGACCTGGTCGCGATGGACCTGACCGGCGAAGACACTGCTCGAGCAGCAGCGGGTCGGTCAGCGCTACACGCGCATCTGTGATCAACAGCCCTCACGACGGGCACCCCGGATTCTGGCGCTGCAAGAAAATCCGGGGCGTGGGCGTCGTCACCCCACCCAGCGAAGCCACTCAGCCGCATCTTGGCTGAGGGCAAGCCAGCTCGATGGGTGATTAGCGCGCCGTCGCATGATCAACGAACGCTGCGATATCGCGATTGAACCGAGCAGGTTCCTCAACAAACGGCGCGTGCCCCGAATGCTCGTACACCATCGTCCGCACGCTAGGATTGATCATCTGAGCGCGTGCGATGGCAACATCCGCCTTTATCAGATCGTCCTTTGCACCGTACAGCATCAACACCGGCACGCTGGCCCGCCCAAGCCCGCCCACTACGTCAACCGTCATGGACTGCACGACCTGTTGCATGTCCCAGGAGGCGATCGCAGCGGCGGCCAGCGACCTTTCGAACAGTTCCTGGGCAGGCTGAACCTCAAAGCAAAGCGCCAGGAATTTCCGCTCGGCATCAAGGTGCGTGCGCAGGTCGGAGGAAGCCATTCCCTTGTAAACCTCGGGGTGCGGCACGATCTGTTCGGATGCCAGTTCGATCACCCCATCGACGTAGACCGCCCCCGCTATTTGCGCATCGCCATAGGTTGCCAGGTAATTCGAGATCACCGTTGCGCCCAGGGACCAACCGACCAGTACCGGGCGCTCCGCCCTCGTTGCGTCAATCACGGCGTTGAGATCATCAGCCCAACGACGGCCATCCCGGTAAGCGTCGGCATCAACCGGCTTGGCTGATTGGCCGTGGCCCCTGAGGTCGTAGCTGATCAGACGGTAACGTTGCGCCAGCTCGCTCTGCACCTGCGCATCCCAATTCAGGTGGCTGCCGAGCAAACCGTGAATGAATATGATCGGCGGGCCGCTGGGATTACCGGTTTCGTGAATGGAAAGGGTAACGCCGTCCGGCGCAGTGGCAGTCGACTCGTGTGTCATTGACGAAGCGGTCGCCGAGAACATCGCCAGCGCAGCGGTAGCGACCACGACACAGGCGGCGCGATGCAGGGAAGCAAAGGACATGGTGTTCAGCTCCAGATTGGGAGCTGTCACTCTGATCCCTCACATTAATGTCAGAGTCAAGCTTCGCTAGTAGAGGACACGAATGAACAAGACGCCGACATCTTCACTGCTTTCCATCGGCCAGTTGGCCCGCCAGACCGGCGCCAGCGTCCGTTCGATTCGGCACTATGACGATCACCGTCTATTGACGTCCAGCCGCGCCGACAATGGCTATCGCTATTTCCAAGCCACAGCAGTCGTTCAGGTGCGGCAGATCCAGCGGATGATCGCCGCCGGATTCACCCTGGCAGATATCAAAGGCTTTCCGGACTGTATGCGACTGATCGAGGGCGCCAAAGCCTGTCCTGAAACATCGGCGGTTCAGCGAGAGCGACTCGCTCATATCGAGCGCCAGATCGAAGAACTGGAGAGGCGGCGTGCCCTTCTGCTGGAGACATTGCAAGACGGCATCGCAGACTGAGCCGCAACAACAGTGGCGGCTTCAGTTTTCGATCGATAAAAAAAAAGCGACCCGAAGGTCGCCTTTCTCAAGCACCAGCTGCTCACCGACCGAGCAACCCGGCCCCCTGGACCGAACCGAAGGCAAAGCCGATGAACTCCTGCACGCTCATGGCGCGGCCGTTCAAGGTCACCTTGTCGTCCGCGTAGTGCAGTGAGCTGGCCAGACGGTCGCCCTGCAACTGGAACCAGCCGGTATCGACCGCCATTGCGCTGAACAGCTCGGCGGAGGCATCGGCCTGCTGCTGCAACGCAACCGGGTCGGTGTCGGCCCCATCCAGCTCGCGCTGTGCCATCAGGCCCGTCAGGTCGCGAACCAGCCCTGTGTCCACGCCGGCTTCGGCTTTCAGCGAGCCGAGCATGCTCGCGATCATGGCGTCGGGGGTGAACGCGTCCGTGCTCGGGCTGTTCAGGTCGATCACAACGGACACTCGCGCGGCACCGTGGGCGGTCTCGAAGCCAAACTCATCGAGCGCGAGCGTGGGTTTCTGCGCGAGCAACTGCATGCCCTTGGCCTGCAGGTCGCCCAGTTGCTCACGCGTCATGTTGGCGAGCGCGGCCTCGGGGTCGGCGTCGCTGGCCAGCACCGCCTGGTAACTGTCGAGCAGTGCCTTGAGGCTGGTTTGTTCGAGATGGCGCAGGCTGAAGGCCAGCGCGAGATTGCTGAAGGTCTGCCCTTGCGCATCGAGCTGCCCGACGCGATAGGCCACGGTCTGGTCGATGCCTTGGCTGCCCTGGCTGAGCCGCTCGTCGACGGTAGCATTCTGGATGACCATGGCGGGCTCATCGCCCACCTGGATCTCCATGCGCTTGACCGCGAGGCCGGACGGGCCGAGCGCGAAACCGTTGTCGTCCTGTTTCTTGTCGGCAGTTATGCCGACACCGCGCACGCTCATCCGCACCGGCTTGCCTTCGGCCCCCAGCAGGTTCAGGTCGATGTCCGGCAGTTCACCGTCCAGGCGCACGGCCGTGGCGTTCTTCGTGGCCTCGAACGCGATCGTGGCGGGCGAGACGCGAACCGAGCCGTCCGTATCCTCGAGGTTGAGCGCGACCGAGCGCAGTTCACCGTGCTGGCTCCCGTCATAGCTGATCGCAACCTCGCCGGCCAGCGGCGACTGCCCCGAGGCGGCATCGAACAGTTTTTCGGTGAGAGGCGAGCGCTCGAGCTGGAAGTGGCTCTGGGCAGCTACCGGCATCAGCCGACCGCGGGTCACGCGGGACAGCGGAAACGGGCCGTGCTCTATACGGTCCTGGACCAGCAGGGCGTATTGCCGGGTGCCGCCGTCTTCGTCCGGCACGGCGATATCGACCTGATAGCGGGCGTCACTGGCCAGCAGTCCGCCGTCGAAGCTGAGCATCGTGATGCTGACATCGGCACCGGCGCCGACACTCAGCTCGCGCAGCTTCACATTGGCCTCGTCGACGGCATTGCGGGCGATCGGCTCGACCTGAGTGCTGGTATAGAAGGTGGCAGCGCCGATGAGCGCCAGGGGTACGGCAACGGCGAGTGCAAGCTTTTTCATGAAATGCATCCTTGGCAGCGGCGGCTGGGCAGACGTCCTGTCAGCCGATAGAGGGTGGGCGGCCGCGGCACTCTTCAGCGAGCCCGTACCGGCTCCAGCAAGCGATCCAGCGGGATCGAAGCGGTGAGAACGCGGCGGCAGATTCGAGCGGAACGGCAGACGGGTGACAGGCGCCGTCCCCTCACCAGTGGTAGACGCCATAACCCAGCACACCCAGGCCAAAGCCCATCTGCGCGATCAGCAGGGCGCGGATGGCGAAGGTGTAGCTGATCACCCTGCTCTGCCCCAGTGCATCGATGGCGAACAGGCGGTAGCTCGCAGGATATTCGGCCTCGATTTCCTTCAGGGCGGTGATGGTGATCTGCAGCAGCTGGCGACTGCGCGCATCGACCAGCCAGAAGACCATCGCCAGCAGCACGGTAAAGGCGCCCAACAGCATCAGCACCCCCGGCGAGAAGCCCCGTTCCAGCGCGGCGAGCACGCCGCCATCGGCGAAGATCGCCAGCACGACGAAGAAGTTGAAGCCGCGCAAACGCTGCTCGGCGTTGAGCTTGAAGTGCGCCCAGACAAACCCTCGACCGTCCACGCTCGGCTCCTTTGTTGATCAAACCAACCCTTGTTCAGACGCTCCGCCGCCGCGTTCGTTACCCAGCAACGCGCTCACCTGCGCGATCGCCTGCGCCTCCCGGCTGGCCCAGTCACCGCCAATTTCGACGAAGGGCTGGCGGTGGCGCTCGAGCCACTGGCGGCAAGCCTGGTGAAAACGCCAGCGCTCGGCGGCCTCCGGTTGGCAGCGCTGGCCGTCGGCGTGCCACTCGGCGCCTTCGGGCGACAGCAGAAGATGCTGGTCGTACTGACGTGCCAGCAGCGCCGCCTCCAGCCACGCAGGGCACTCGCCGAAGAGCGTCCGGCTCCAGACCATGTTGCTCAGCAGGTGCGTATCGAGGATCAGCAGGCCAGGCCGCTGGCGGCGCGCGTGGTCTTCCCAGGCGAGTTGCCCGCGGGCGATGGCCGGGATGTCGGCCAGGCAGGTGTCGCGCTGTTCGTTGTCGATGAAATGACGAACGTACTCGCCCACCGCCAGCCCACCGAAGCGTTGCTGCAGGCGCGCGGCGAGCCAGCTCTTGCCGGTGGATTCCGCGCCAGTGAGCACCAGCACCTTCACCGGCGCGCCCTGCCCTGTTGCCGTCCGGCGGCCCCTCGGCCGGGATGCCGCGCAGCCATGAGGTCGTCCATCACTCGCCTGCCTCTGCTCATTCGGCGTCTCCCCTCATTCGACCCCGACGAAGCCGCCGGTCTGGTGCTGCCACAGCCGCGCATAGAGCCCGCCGCGGGCGATCAGCTCGGCGTGGGTGCCGGTCTCGATCACCTGGCCCTTGTCGATCACCACCAGCCGATCCATGCGCGCGATGGTCGACAGCCGGTGCGCAATGGCGATCACCGTCTTGCCTTCCATCAGGGTATCCAGGCTCTCCTGAATCGCCGCCTCGACCTCCGAATCCAGCGCCGAGGTGGCTTCGTCGAGCACCAAGATCGGCGCGTCCTTGAGCAGCACCCGGGCGATGGCGATGCGTTGCCGTTGCCCGCCGGAGAGCTTCACGCCGCGCTCGCCGACCATCGCCTCGAAGCCCAGGCCACCCTGGCTGTCGTCCAGCGTGGCGATAAAGGCATCGGCGCGGGCCTTGCGCGCCGCGGCCCAGAGCTGGTCGTCGGTCGCGTCCGGCTTGCCGTAGCGCAGGTTGTCGCGGATCGAGCGGTGCAGCAGCGAGGTGTCCTGAGTGACCACACCGACGTTCGCGCGCAGACTTTCCTGGCTGACCGTGGCGATGTCCTGGCCGTCGATGAGGATGCGCCCGCTCTCCAGGTCGTAGAGGCGCAGCATCAGATTGACCAGGGTGGACTTGCCGGCGCCCGACGGCCCAACCAGGCCGATCTTCTCGCCGGGACGAATGTCGAGCGAGAGCCCGCTGATCACCCCGCCCTGCTTGCCGTAGTGGAAATGCACATCCTCGAAGCGCACGCCGCCCTGCTCCACCTCCAGCGGCCTGGCGTCTTCGCGGTCGAGCACCTGGCGCGGCTGGACGATGCTCTTCATGCCGTCCTGCACGGTGCCGACGTTTTCGAAGATGCCGTTGACCACCCACATGATCCACTCGGCCATGTTGTTGATGCGGATCACCAGGCCCAGCGCCAGGGCGATGGCGCCGGTCGTGATCAGCGCCTCGCTCCACAGCCACAGCGCCAGCGCGCCAGTGCCGACGATCAACAGGCCATTCAGGCAGGTGACCAGAAAATCCAGGCTGGTGATGGTGCGCGACTGCAGGCGGAATTTGCCGAGCAGCTCCTGCATCGCCTCGCGGGCGTAGCTCTCCTCCTCCCGCGAATGGGCGAACAGCTTGAGCGTGGCGACGTTGCTGTAGCCGTCCACCACCCGCCCCATCACCTTCGAACGCGCCGCGGACGCCGCCGCCGAACGCGCGCGGATACGCGGCACGAAGTACCAGAGCGCGGCCGTATAGCCGACGATCCACAGCAGCAACGGAACGATGAGCCGCAGGTCGGCGGCGGCGAACAGATACAGCGCGCTGCCGGCATAGACCACCACATGCCAGAGCGCATCGATCACCTGCATGGCCGAATCGCGCAGAGACGGGCCCGTCTGCATCACGCGCTGGGCGATGCGCCCGGCAAAGTCGTTCTGGAAGAAGTTCAGGCTCTGCTTGAGCAGGTAGCGGTGGTTCTGCCAACGGATCAGGTTGGTCAGCCCCGGGTTGATCGCCTGATGGGTGAGCAGGTTGTGCAGGCCGGACACCAGCGGCCGGACGACCAGCGCCACCAGCGCCATCCACAGCAGCTCGCCGCGGTGTTCGGCGAAGAAGGTCTGGGCGTCATCGGTCGTTTGCGCCATGTCGATCAACTGGCCGAGAAAGCTGAACAGCGCCACCTCGATCACCGCAACGACGAAGCCGACCACCAGCAAGGCCGTCATCAGCGGCCATACCTGCTTCAGGTAGTGGGCATAAAAGCGCAGCATCCCGGCCGGCGGCGCGACGTCCGGGCTGGGTTTGAAGACGTCGATGAGATTTTCGAAACGGCGGAACAACATGGGGTGTGGTCTGCTCTTGGCGAAGGGTGGCGGTCGGAATCAGGCGACCGACGTGGAGTAAGTAGGTGACGGCATCATCCAACATGACGGCAGCGCGATTTCAGCGCGGTGCGATGCATTCGTTCAGCTCAGGGCCAAGGCATAAGCCCTGCGGCGATTCATTCCCTGAAAGCGCGCATTATCGAGATTGCAGCGAGCCGGACTGCATCAGAGCAACCCACCGACTGCGGCGCGGGTTGCGCCCGCCTGCAAGACGATGCGCCTTGGCAAGCGTTGGACGCCAGCGGCCAGGCAGCGTTTCGCGCATCGTCCATCTCTGCCCCCGTAAGGCCGGTGTAACCGCCGAATGCAGCCATCGCACGGCTGGCGCGCTACAAAGCTATTGCACCACCCTCGCCTGCCGCCATTCCCGCAGGCCCATCACCGCCAGCCCGGTGAACAACCCGTACAACCCGGCGGTGAGCCAGTACTCCTGAAAGATGAAGAAGGCCACGTACAGCACATCCACGACGATCCACAACACCCAACACTGCCACCGCTTGAGCGCCATCCACAGTTGCGCCAGCAGGCTGAAGGCCGTCAGCGTCGCATCCGGCCAGGGGTAAGCCGCTTCGGTGTGCGTCATCAGCAGACCAAGCCCGACGCTCCCCAGCGCCGCCACCAGGAGCCCGATGCCGATCTCCATCACCGTCGCGCCCACCACCGGCCGCCCGCCTTCCCCGCCGCTGCCCCGCGTCCACTGCCACCAGCCATACAGCTGCATCGCGGCAAAGACGCCGTTGAGCAGCACCTGCGCATACAACCGCACCTCAAAGAAAAACCAGGCATAGAGCGCCACCATCACCAACCCGATTGGCCAGCACAACGGGTTCTGCCGCACGGTAAGCCAGACGGCGAGTACGCCAAGGGCGGAGGCGATGAGTTCTAGGGGGGTCATGGGCGGGTGAACGACAATGGGGGTGCGCATGATACGGCAGTGGCGCCAGGCGGTTCCAAATGCACCGGTGATTCAGGACGGACAGGGGCGCAAAGAAGGCAATCAGCCCCATCTCCTACCCTTCGAGATGTTGGTGCCCCGCTTCCTTCAAGGCCTTTACTGCAGGTTCGAGATTGTCCGACTTGACCAGTATGTAATCGGTATCAAACGTGCTCACCGCGAAGATGCCAATGGAAGCCGCCGCGAGCGGGTCAAGAAAGGAGGCCAGCACGCCCGTCTGATCAAAGGCGAACGGCCCGTGCACCTTGATCGCGCGCCACCCGTTATCCACTCGGTTCAAACCGGTTGCGGCATCCTCCGCGCAGACGATCGACAGTTCATCATCTGTGCGTGTGATGGACATGAAACCTGGCGAAGCCAAAACAGCGCTCGGCACGTCGGCGCTCGGCTCCAACTGCGCGATCGCGAAGCGCTGCGTGAGTACGGAAAAGGATTGATTCATTCAAGGCGACCTCGTGAGCAGAGCGAGCAGGCCGCGAAGCTGTGATAGCAGCGGCCGACAATCTACGGGGAAAGAGATTGTCCTGTTGCCCGTTTAGGGTAAATAGTTCCGTCACCTTCCTGCGCCATCAGCCTGCCGAAACGCTGACATGAACAATGCCATTCTCTCCATCTGCGGCCTTCTCGCCGCGTTCGTCTGCTCTGTGGCTGGAGCCTGAGCGATGCGCTGAGCGCGCCGCCGTCGGTTTCGCTAGTCAGCCCGCACGGTGGCCATTTGATCGAAAGCGTACCAGTACAGGGCCTGCTAGCCCCTGGCGGTGGCCTGTCATATCTGCGCATCGTCGACCGTGCGGATGGGTCGAAGGTATATCGCAGCCCGCTCTTTGCTACGCAGTCAGTAGACATGCGGGCGAGCGAAGACAGCCAAAGCCTGGGCGTCACCTGGATCGCCTTCGACAAGCGCACCCATGGCTTTACCCTGAGCATTCCTCAATGGCGCCCGGACTGGCGCAACATCTTCTTCAGCAATACGCCCTACGAACTTGTGCCGAACGGCTGAGCCACTAAATACATCCCCGGCGGTAAAAGTCGGAAGCTCCGCCGCTAACCCTTTGGAACCGATTCCGGCCGCAGATAGGGCAGCATATGCGCCACGTAATCGGCCTTGCCGAGATTGATTCCCTGATTACGCAATATCGAATAGGCGGTCATGACGTGGAAATAGAACTGTGCCAGCGTCCAATCACGGGCGTACTGCTCCGCGCTCAGGTCGAAAATCATCCCGTTTGGAAGTTCGTGGGCGATTGGCTTGTCTGCCTTCGCATCCAGCGCATCGGCTGCGAGGCCGCCGAGTAACGCGACCGTCTCATCGATACGGGCATAAGCCTCTGCGAGCGATCCGGGGTGTTTGACAGCCTGTCGGCCCTCATTCAACAGCTCGTTAATGGCAGCTGGCAGCGGCTCTCCTCTCAGACGGCACACGGCCTCCCGCGCCTGCACACAAGCAAAGCGAACCTGAGTGGACAGCGGATACATGTCGGGCGCCAGACGTGCGGATAACAGCGCCTGCGCCTCTGCTTCCGGTAGCTGGGCCTGCGCTTTCTTCAACCAGCCTGAGAGGGTTTTGAGCATTTGTGTGTAGGTTGGGACTAGGAGGGTTGTTAGCTGCATGGGTTCTTACCTTGTGGATGGGCTACGCCTGAGAAAAGTGACAGGGTGATATGAAGCTAGCCACCTGAAAATAAATCTGTCCCCTTTTCCGCATTGTTCTAAAAGCAGCTGGATATCTACAGACATGTATCTGCCTTATTGGTGTTGGCTAACGTTTGGTTAAGGGGCCGGCTTTAGCCGGTCCCGAGTGAGCGAAGCGAACGACTTGAACCAGTTGTTATACAGCTCACAAGACACCTTGGCTTGCTAACTTGGGAGCCATGTTATGTACAAGGTTTGTATCTTCGCTGCCAAGCTTGTGACAATAAAGTGTTGCGCCTCTGCAGTTTATTATTTTTGGCTCTGGATTCAGAGAGCTTTCATCATAAACCACACCGTTTATGTTGTTTTCAAAGAGAATGCCTAACTGTTTTTTTGCTGTGTGCTTTTTTAAATTTTCCTCATTCTCCCTGATATAAGCTTTCAGTGATTTTTCACTCTCATGGCGGAATCTGCTGGCATTAGAGTAAATGGGAGTAGTAAGCGCAGGATTTAATACTTCAGATATTTTACAGGCTACTAGCCCTCTGGATTTCGAGGAGGCATCGGCTGATAAGCGAACACCTATTTGCTTTTGAGCCTCCTTGATACGTTTTAAAACCTTTGACGGAGACTGGATTCTCTTGCATTCAACGTAGATTTTATATGGGCCAACATGCGCAATGGTGTCTGCCATTCCGGTGACATCTACTGGATATCCTGCCGCTAAAAAACGAGCAGCTATAGAGAGCTCAAAAGTAAAGTCCCGCGCAGGGTCAGCATTTGCTTGAGATGCGAAAGGCTTTCCAGATGTTACTTTTTTTAATTGATTTAAGTAGTCTTCAGAGTCAAGGCTATCTAGCCATTTTCTAATTCGTATTAATTCTGTGACTTCGCCCTGAACTACAACGTAGTTTCTGAAGTTCTCATCGGATTGCAGGGCGTAAGGGGCCTCAGATTCGAAATTATCGAAAATCTTTAAGTATGTAGAGAAGCGATTGGAGGCTGAAAAAACTCCAAGTGATTTTAGCCAGTCGCAAACCTCTCTAAATGCGGTTGCGATTTGAGCTCCGTTTTCATGATATGTACGTGCGGGAAGGTCAAATTCAATCATGGAATGAGTGTATAACGTTTGGTTAAGGGGCGGGCTTTAGCCCGTCCCAGAGAGCGAAGCGAACGATTTGAACCACTTGTTATGAGGCGTACCTGCGAGTGCTCCGGTGCTCTTTTGCGGGGTCATGTTTCCCACACCACCCTTCAGATTGATAGCTCCAGGATTTACCTAAGTCGTCTGTGATGCTAACAGTGCATAGAAAAGCCTCGCCCCACGTTCGCTTGAAAATTAAGTTTAGCTTGGATGGGATGGTGTTGAATTCAATTTCTATGACTGCCTTACAGATCTGCCAAGCGTGAAACCCTTTTTTCTCTGCCTGTACCTTCAAATACTCAAGATAAGGAGCGGCTACTTTTTTTGAGTGTTTGAAGTATGGAAGTGATTCGCCACTGATTAGGTCTAGTTGAAATTTACTTAGACCTGCCTCTGCTGCGCAGAGATAAATAACTCCTAGTCCCCAGTAGCCATCAATGTCGTTGTATCTTGACGAGAAGCTTGAGGATATCCCGGCGGCAATTCCCTTTAGTTCTCTACGCCTGCTCACAAGCATCTAGCCTCATAACGATTAAGCTAAAGGGCGGCGGCACGCCGTCCCAGCGAACGAAGTGAGCGATTTGAGCGACTTGTTATGAGCCAACATACCCCGATTCCGTGTAGAAAAACGCTGCTGCTTCTTTGAGTTTTTCAAACCTGCTGCGCTCTAGGATAGCTCCCCGCTCTTGATAGTAAACGTCATAGAACCCGAAGTGCTCTATAAGATGCCAGCCATCATTGAGATTATTCTTGTAGTTTAGCCAGCCACCAGTCACATCTAGAACTATAAGGTCTCGATAAACCTCATCATCATCAAAAAGCTCGACAACTCGGCTTTTATCGCCGCCGAGCCTGTTGTTAACAAGTATTTCTAGATATCTATGCGTGTCCATGCTGTTGGCTCATAACGTTTGGTTAAGGGGCGGGCTTTAGCCCGTCCCAGTGAGCGCAGCGAACGGCTTGAACCAATTGTTATATGCGTATCACTGCGCTTCATTGATGTAAATTTTGTGTTCTGTGCCTTTGTCGTCAATGGCAAGCATATATTTACTTTGACCTACTGGCCAGGCAAACGATAAAGAGCATAGATTTTCCAGATTTACGCTATGGGATGCACAATGTTTCTTTAGGTTGTCACCCCAATAACCAATTGATTTTTTTATTCTCTCTGACTCAAGCTGAGCGGGCCTGAACTCCCTTGTAAGCCAGTTTATTTCAATGTCATAGCCTTTCTTGTGAATCTTCCCAATTTCGTCGGCAACGAAATCATGATCGACATAGTTCATTGAGCTTACAAAGCTATGCCCGAAATTGTGGATTGCTGATTTTATGTTTTTGTACTTCATATCTAGATCAGCATATAACGTTTGGTTAAGGGGCGGGCTTTAGCCCGTCCCAGTGAGCGGAGCGAACGATTTGAACCAGTTGTTAGAGAACAGCTGCGCGATCAATTGCAGCTTCATAAGCACGAGGTTCGAATAAAAAAGGCCCGATGTTTTCAATGATGCGTGGTTCTTCATAACCGTTTTCGTATGCGAAATTTTCCCAAATATAACCGGAATTGGTTTTAACTATTTGAGCGGAGTAAGCGCCACAGCCGATGTCACCACACTCGGGACATATATAAAGCAGTACAGGATTTTTAGGCTCAGTAAGCAATTTTAACTTTCTGGCAGTGGTTTCGTTTTGAGCATTAAAGCCTTTTACAAAACAGCCCATAAAGTCATCATGCCCTCCATCTGCTTTAACTATGGCATGAAGTAGAGACTCACCATTGATTAAAAAATCTGATGAGGTTCTCTCTGCAACCGTACATCCGTTGGATTCACTTCCAGCACGAAAGAGAGCTTGGTGGCTGAGAATAGTTGTATGCATAATTCTCTAACGTTTTGTTAAGGGGCGGGCTTTAGCCCGTCCCAGAGAGCGAAGCGAACGATTTGAACCACTTGTTAGCCGTACTGATGGACTTCGCCAAAATACCACTGCTCAGAAATATATGGATTTTCCATCATCATCTTCGTCAGTACGCAAAACTCCAAGCTCATTAAAACCCTCCGGTAGTACTAGCCCAAATTCTTGAGCAAGACTTTTTCCTTGGATTCTCTCAATTCTCCCGAAGCGTCCAGTTTTTTCGGTCGTATGCTCTTTGAAATATTCTTCACTTGTATAAATACATAGCTCACTTGAGAACATGCAGGGAAGTGAAATAACGCATGTGACTCTAGAATGCTCAGCGTCTTGGGGTTTGGCTTTGTATATGTGGTGTGCGGCATCTATAAGTTGCTGTGCACAAAATACTTGTATGCTCTTGGTGGTTTGTTTGCCTTCAACAAGATTTCGATACACAGGGATTTTATAGTTCCAGTACTTTTCCTCTGGTGTTAGCTGGCTTGGAAAATATCCTGAAAACGACTTTGTCCAGCGCGCGAGTGCGCGTAAGCGACGTGGTATGCCACGAAGCTTTTTATTGCTAAATGAAAATCTGCGAGCTGTCATAAAGTATGGCTAACTATAATTAGACACCAATTGGTGCATAACACCCCGAACGGGCGTGGTGGATAACATTCTTTTCGTTGTGTGCGGAGTGGCTCTAAGCCGGGCAGCTCCGCGCTCTCGAGGCCCGTCTTTCTGGTTATGCACCACGGCGTATCCGCGCCAATGGCTTCGCGGACAAGGAGTTCGGTTAAGGCGCGACGGCGGGAATGGACGTTCGAGGAAGGCGATGGGGACGCTGTTTTTGATTGCGTCCAAACCTGGGGAAAAGGGGACAGATTTATTATTCGGGCCTCCAGAGCCGGGAACCCCCTGCTCTGGATAGCGGAGCTTCCAATTCCTGACCTCTGCACAAGAATGCCGCGACGCGGATGCGGAACGACGAAGCCCGGGTAGCAGGCCTTGGGCCCGACCGGGACGGTGTTGCAGAGGTAGTCGTCTTCGAGCAGCTTTTCCAGCCGCTCGGCAGAGCGCCGCTTGCCGGGGGTGTCGAATTGACATTGGGACCGAACGGGGAAGAAGCGCGCCATCTGTACCTGTCCTTGGTATGCGGGTGATGTCCGTTGTGCTGGCCGCTGGGCTGGGGCCAGGGGCGGGGAGTGATGCCGTGCGCCAACCGGAACGGCACATCACGTTACCGCTGAGGCTTAAGCCGGTAAAGCGATGGCCCGCGTTAAGCCTTGCGTTTCATGCGGCTATCCGATGTGCGGTTTCGCTTGGTTGAAGGCGCGGGCAGAGCCCCGAGCGGCCCTCAGCCGGCATAGGCGCCCAACATCTCCCCAACCTTGGTGGCGAAGGCATCGATGGCGAAGGGTTTGCTGATCAGCGCCATGTCGCGGTCGAGGAAGTCGGCGGAGGTGGCGCTTTCGGCATAGCCGGTGGCGAAGAGAATTTTCAGGTCCGGGCGCTGCAGGCGGGCGAACTCGGCGAGTTGGCGGCCGTTCATGCCGGGCAGGCCGACGTCGGTAACGAGCAGGTCGATACGCTGAACGCTCTCGATGATGGGCAGGGCTTCGGTGGCATCGCCGGCTTCGAGCGTTCGGTAGCCGAGATCGTCGAGGACTTCGAGCACCAGCGCGCGGACCACGGGTTCGTCCTCGACGACGAGGATGGTTTCGCCTGTGCCGCGCGGGGTCTGGTCGCGCTCGTCGGTAACCGATGAGACGTCGCCGTGGTGCACGGGGAGGAACAGCGACACGCAGGTGCCGCGGCCGGGTTCGGAGTCGATCTGGACGTAGCCCTTGGCCTGCTTGATGTAGCCATAGACCATCGACAGCCCGAGGCCGGTGCCCTGGCCGATGGGCTTGGTGGTGAAGAAGGGCTCGAAGGCGCGCTCGACGACTTCCGGGGTCATGCCGGAGCCGGTGTCGGTGACGCTGAGCAGGATGTAGTCGCCTTCGTTGAGGCCGCGCCGCTCGGGGTCGGGCGCGCCGCTCTTGGTGTACCTGCGGGTGGCGACGGTGATGCGACCGCCATTGGGCATGGCGTCGCGGGCGTTGATGACGAGGTTGATCAGGGCGCTTTCGAGCTGGTTGACGTCCATGCAGGCCGGTTGCAGGCCGGCGCTGAGGTCGGTCACCAAGGTGATGTTCTCGCCGGTGGTGCGGTGCAACAGGTCTTCGAGCGAGGCGACCAGGCGGTTGACGTCCACCGGCTTGAGGTCGAGGGTCTGCCGGCGGGAGAACGCCAGCAAACGCTGCGTCAGGGCTGCGGCCCGCTGGGCTGAGGTGACGGCCGAATTGATGTAGCGCTCGACGTCCTGCCCGTCGCCGCGCCGGTGGCGCCGCTGCATCAGGTCGAGGCTGCCGATGATGCCGGTCAGCAGGTTGTTGAAGTCGTGGGCGATGCCGCCGGTGAGCTGGCCGACGGCTTCCATCTTCTGCGCCTGACGCAGCGCTTCTTCGGTGCGGCTGCGCCGGTCGACCTCGGCCGCGACGCGCGCCTCGAGGGTTTCGTTGAGCTGGCGTTGGCGTTGTTCGCTGATGCGCAGCGCCTCCTCGGCGTGCTTTCGCGCGCTGATGTCGGTGCAGGCGCCGGCGACGAAGGAACGCTGGCTGTCGGCTCCGCGGAAAATCCGCGCCTTGCAGGCCAGCCATTGATCGGCCCCGGGCCGGGCCAGCCGAAACTCCACGGAATGCTCCTCGCCCCGTGCGTAAAGGGCGAACGCCTGGCGCAGGCGCTCGCGGTCGTCCGGGTGGACGTACTCGAGCAAGCGCTCGGGCGTGTCGAGCTTGCGGCCAAGCGGCAGACCGAATATCTGCTCCAGCGCGTGATCGAAGTGCAGGCTGCCGTCATCGAGATACCAGTTGAAGGTGCCTGTGCCGGAAGCCAGCAAGGCGGCGCGAAAGCGCTCGTCCTGATGCCCGAGCGAGCCCGGCTGGCCGAGCACCTCATCGGTCACGTCTCGTGTCTGGTGGATGATGCAGGCGACCTCGCCGTGCTCGTCCAGCAGCGGCAGGTTGATCGGGCTCCAGTAGCGCACCTCGAAGCCACCCCCCTCTGACGCCGGGCGGGGAATGTCGTAGCGGGTGGTCGCCATGCGGTCCATCGCGCGGGTTTCGAGCACTCGCTCCAGCGACGCGCGCAGCACACCGACGCCAAACGCCACGGGCTCATCGGGGCTGTTGCCGAACACCTCGAAAACGGAGCGACCAATGCAATCCTCGCGGCGCGTGTTGGTGGCGCTCAGCCGCGCGTCGCTGGCGGCCAGCATGATGAATTCCGGGTCGGCCGACAGGATGAGGTTGAGGTTGGGAAGGGCTTCGAAGATGGCCTGGTAATCGAGTGCTTGCTTCATTTCGAACGAGTGGACCGGCTGTTGATGAGGTAAGCGACGTATCCTGGACATGAAGCGGGCTCAGAGCGCCACGCAAACCTCACGTGGCGCAGGCGGCTCAGCCCTGGCCTTCAGACCGGGGCATCGGGATCGCTACGCTGCTTTCGATGCTGCCGGCGGTCGCGTCGCCTTCCTTGTAGTAGGGCTCGATTTCGTCACGGGCCTGGGACCAGTGTTCGAATTCCTGCCCTTCGGGGCGCCCCTTGGACTCCCAAATTTCATAGGCACGCTCGCGGATGCGTTGTTCGACGTTCATCGTGTGACCTCTCTGCTGGGCGGCGTGGCACGAGGCGCTTCGTCGCGTTTGGCGTTTTCACGCAGGTACTTCAGCAGAGGTCAGGAGCCGGTCGATGGTTCCGATCGTTGCCGTGAAAGCCGACGGAAGCCCGTGCACGGCAACACGATCCGGCCCGGCAGGCGGTCAAGGAAGCGGCGGGCCGGCCGATACGCCATGACAGGGCGCAGCACGGTGCGCCTGCAATCGGTTGCATCCTACGATGCCCGGCCTCGCTCAACGACATCAGGCAGACGACTCCCATGGCTGGCGCCCCGATACCGATCAACGAAGCACAACGGCTGTCGCAGGTCAGCGCGCTGTGCCGGCTGGATTCGACGCCTGACGAGGTGTTCGAGCAGATCGTGGCGATGACGGCGGCTTACTTCGACGCGCCGATCGCGCTGATTTCGATCATCGACGAGCAGCGGCAGTGGTTCACCGCCCGGGTCGGGCTGACCGCACGGGAGACGCCGCGGCGCGACTCGTTCTGCGCCTACGCGATCCTCGCCAGCGGCCCGTTCGAAGTGCTCGATGCCTCGAAAGACCCACGCTTCAAGGACAACCCGCTGGTCACTGGCGAGCCGGGCATCCGCTTTTATGCCGGCATGCCGCTGGTCACCCCGGACGGGTTGGGGCTGGGCAGCCTCTGCGTGATCGACACAGTGCCCCGCGAGGCGCTGAGCGACCGCGACCTGTCGATGCTCGGGCACCTGGCCCGGCTGACCATGGCACGCATTCTGTCGCTGCGCAGCGAGCAGTTCATCGATCGACCCACTGGCCTGCACAACCGCGCGCGGCTGGAGAACGACGTTTCGCTTGCCGATGCGCCGGGCATGACGCTGGTGGTGGTGGATGTGATCGCACCGACCCGCCTGAACGAAATCGTGAAAGTGCTCGGCTATGACTTCGCCCAGGCGCTGATGCAGTGCGTCAAGCAGCGGGTACAGGCGGCGCTGGGCGAGGGCAACGACCTGTACCGCATCAGCCCGACGCGCTTTGCCTTTCTGCTCGCGCCCGGTCGGCAAGCCGAGTTGGCGGCGCTCAACGAGCGGGTCATCGCGGCGTTCGAGCCGCCCGTGCTGTGCGACGGCATTCCGGTCAAGACGCAGATCGGCATCGGCGTGATGCCGTTGCAGGCCGGCGCGCAGGAACAGGACTGGCTGCGCCTGGCGATCAGCTCGGCGGACGATGCACGCAGCCGTGGTATCGGCTGGGCCACCTATGCGCCGCGGCTCGACCAGGCTCAGCAGCGCGCCTTCAGGCTGCTCAGCGGGCTGTCCGAGGCGCTGCTTGCCGGGGACCAGCTGCGGCTGGTCTACCAACCACGCATCAGCCTGGCGGACGGGCACTGCACCTCGGTCGAGGCGCTGCTGCGCTGGACGCACCCGACGCTGGGCCCCATCGGCCCGGCCGAATTCATCCCGTTGGCGGAAAAGACCGCACTGATCCGTGAGCTCAGCCTCTGGGTGGCCGAGCAGGCCATCGCACAGTCGGCGGCCTGGCAGCGGCAGGGCGCCGCCTTCAAGGTGGCGATCAACGTTTCGGCAGCCGACCTCGACGGCCCGACCTTCGCCGACCGCGTCACGGCCCTGCTGGCCGCGTACCAGCTGCCGCCCGAAGCGCTGGAGGTGGAGTTCACCGAAAGCGCGCTGATGCGCAACCCCGGCGAGGTGAGCCGGCAACTGCAGCGCCTGCGGACACTGGGCATGGATGTGGCGATCGACGACTTCGGCACCGGCTACAGCAACTGGACGTACCTGCGCGACCTGCCGGCGACGATCCTCAAGCTGGACCAATCCTTCATTCGCCACCTGAGCGACGACGAGAAAGACCGCCGCCTGGTCCGCACGCTGATCGACCTGGCCAAGCGACTGGAATTGCGCGTCGTCGCCGAGGGCATCGAGACGCAGCCGGTCCTGGAGCTGGTGGCCGAGTGGGGTTGCGAGGAAGGGCAGGGCTACCACATCGCCCGGCCGATGGAGGCCGATGCGCTGCTCGGCTGGGTGCAGGCCCGTTCGGCCTGACCGGGCTTCGTCCAGCCAGGGGGTCCGACCGCGTTGCTCAGCCGTCCGGGTTGCGCTGCGCTTCGCTGGCACGCACGGCGGTCTGGGCCGCTTCCACGTCGTCGAGCAAGTACCGCTCCTTGCCCTGTTCATCGATGACGCGGAAGACCACCTCCACGCCAGGGCCGCGCAGGTGTTCGGGTATGTCATGGCCCTGGAGCTTGGTCACGCTGACAGGCATGGAGGACTCCTCGGGGTTGGGGCCTGGCCGGCGGGCGGCCAGGCGATCGATCAGAGCACCGTGGGCGCCGCGCTGACCACGCGCAGGGCGAGGCCTTCGTACGGGTCGAGATTGATCAGCATCTCGCCGCTTTCGGTCAGGTCGCCTTCGATGCTTTCGTGAATGATGTCGACCACCGGACCCGGCGCGATGCCGGGCAGGCTGATCGTCTCGCTGATGGCCTCGGCGCCGAAGTTGAGCGCGGTGATCTGCACACCTTTGCCCGCTGGCAGCTCGTGGACCATGACCAGCAGGCCCGGCGCCTGGACGTCGGGAATCATGATCTGCTTGCTGGCGGCGATGTCATAGGCGCGGCGCACGCTGAGGATGCGCTTGAGCTGACAGGCGAAGGAGCCCGGCTGCTGCAGCTGCTCGACCAGGCTGCCGTAGAGCGAGCGTGCCTTGGGCAGGCCTTCGGACGACGCCTCGGCTTCCGGCGCCAGGTCGGCCAGGTCGTAGGCGCCGCGGTGCAGCCAACGGGTGTCACCGTCGCCCATGAGGTGCTCGACCTGCTCGGCCTCAAGCGGCAGGGCGCCGACCAGGTCCCAGCCGGAGAGGGCGAACACGCCGGGCTGCATGGCGTTGAACATCACCAGCAGGATGTGCAGGCGCTGGATCTGCTCGATCTCCGCCGCGCCGAGGCTGCTCAGGTCACGGATGCCGAGCGCCGCGGTGATGACGCTGACCGTGGTGCAAGCCACGCCGTTGGTGACGAACTTGAGGTTGTAGGGCGCGTGCTCGCCGGTGAGGCGTTCGTACATTTCTTCGCGAATGTGCTCGCGCAGGATGCCGCCCGACAGCGTCTGGCCGTGGTAGTGGTAATGGTCGTAGGCGTGCAGCGTCCAGAAGTGCACCAGCTCGAGGGTCAGCTCGTCATGGTTCTGCATTGCGTGGATCAGCGAGGCCGGGTCGATGCCGAAGGCGTGCACCTCGCGCAGCATCAGGCGCAGGAATTCGGTGTCGCCGGTCACCAGCGCATGGTGGTACGCCGGCCGGGTGATGAAGTCGTAGGACAGGTCGGCACCGCCGTGGGACATGGCGGCGATGTCATCGATGGTCAGGTTGAGTTCCTGGAAGCTGAAGCCGCCGGCCTTGCGGATCGCCCCGGCGAGCAGCTGGTTGCCGGTGACCGACAGGGGATGACCTTCGGACCAGGCCGTGCCCTCGGCGCGGCGCTCGACACCCAGGAAGCCGTTGGCGTCCAGGCGCAGCACCCGGGCGCCCGCGACGTCGATCGCATGCAGCGCATCGCCGATGATCAGCTGCTGCGCGGCGAAGGTCGGGTCGAGCCAGTTCAGCGACGGCTGGCCTTCCTTGAAGTAGTGGAGGTAGACCCAGCGCCGACGCTTGCCGTCGACGCCGGTCACCACGCCCGTGGCGCTCCAGTCGGTGTCCTTGATGCCGGGCTCGAAGAAGATCACCCGCTGCAGCTGGCCGACGATGTAGTGCTTGTCCTTGAGCTGGTCGACCACCACCGGCGAGAGGTTTATCGAGTCGCGCCCCTTGGGCACATCCGGCAGCAGCGGCCAGTCTTCCTCGTTGATTTCGACCATGTGGTAGAGGCCGGGGTAGTCGCCGACGGCCATTTCGGCGAGGCGGAAATCGGCGCCCTTGCCGGTGTGTGCCGGCACGATGTCGTCGATGACGATGGCGTTATGCGCGGCGGCCATGCGGCTGAGCTGCAACATCTCGGCCTCGGTGCCGAGGTCGGGGTCGATGTCGAAACTGATACGGTCGAAATTGCCGTCGATGGTCGGCGTGTATTCACGCCCGCGCAGCCCACCGGAGCGCTTCATCGGACCGTTGTGGATACCCTGCACGCCCAGCTCGGACAGGGCGCTCCAGAGCCGATCGTCACCCAGCGCCTGGAGCACCGAACTCCCTTCAGGGGTGATGATGGCCGCGGGGTAGGCGGTGAACCAGACCGAGGCGATGGCGCTCGCGTCGCGCGGTCGCGCCTGCGCGTAGGGCCGCTGCCAGAGGCGCGCCTGACCTGCGTAGAGGCGTGCCCGTTCGCGGGCGACGTGAAGCATGGACTGGTTCTGCAGCCATTCGATGTAGGTGTTGTCCGGCGTGCTCATAACGACCTTCGATTCCCGTTGCGCTAAGGGCGAATGTAGTCGTTTGAGTCGCCTGTTCCGTCATCGTTGCATCGGGTTGCGCATTGCCGCCTGGCAGGTCGCTACGGCCAGCCGACGCCCGCGGGAGGCGCCGGGTCGGAGGGACGAGCGCCGTTACCGCGCCCCGGCCACCGCTGCTGCCGCGTCCGCGGGCTGCCCGGCCAGTTGCCGCTGGGCCATCTTTTGTTGCTTGTACGCCAGGGCAGCCGGCGCGACGGGGGTGACCTTGCCGGTCTCCAGCCACTTCTTCAGGCGATTGGCGTCTGCCATGTGGGTGTATTTGCCGAAGGCGTCGAGCACGACGAAGGCGACGTCGCGGCGATCCATCACGGTGCGCATCACCAGGCAATGCCCCGCGGCGTTGGTGAAGCCGGTCTTGGTCAGCTGAATGCTCCAGTTCGGCTTGCGCACCAGGGCATTGGTGTTGCGAAAGCCCAGGGTGTAGTTGGGCTTGCGGAAGGCGACGGTCTTTTCACCGGTGGTGCTGAACTGCTCGATCAACGGATAGGCCTGGCTGGCCTTGAGCAGCTTGACCAGATCGTTGGCGCTGGAGACGTTCTGCTCCGACAGGCCGGTCGGCTCGACGTAGCGGGTATGGGTCATGCCCAGCGCCTTGGCCTTGGCGTTCATCGCCTGGATGAAGGCCGCGTAGCCGCCCGGATAGTGATGGGCCAGGCTCGCCGCGGCGCGGTTCTCGGACGACATCAGGGTCAGCAACAGCATCTCGCGGCGGCTGATCTCGCTGCCGATGCGCACCCGCGAGTACACGCCCTGCATCTCCCGCGCATCGCGGATGGTCACTGGCAGGGCCTGGTCCAGGGGCAGTTTGGCATCCAGCACGACCATGGCCGTCATCAGCTTGGTCACCGAGGCGATCGGCACCACCATGTCAGGGTTGCTGGAATAAAGGATCTCGTTGGTTTTCAGGTCAACCAGCAAGGCACTGCCGGACGCCAGTTCCTGCTGAACGGAAACCTTGGGCGCGGCGAGGGAAACAGGGGATGACAGGGTGCTGCCGCAGACGAGCAGCAGGCTGAGAAGGGTATGACGTAGCTTCAAGACAGACACCGATGAATTGGCCGTTAAAAAAAGCGCCCTGTGGATCGGGCGCGCCGCGCAGTATACGCCAAGCGCTTCGGCGCCGATGGCGAGCGGCCGCGCGGCTGCCAGGCAGTGTAGAAGAACATCCGCCGACTCGCCTGGGCGGTCCTCTACGGTTATCGGCCACGCGGCGTTTGCCCGCAGGCGAGACGACAGGCGGGAACCCGGCGGCCTCTGACGGGTCCGCTGCTAGCAAGCCGAAGCCTGATCGCCGTGCCGCCGGCGCACCTTCGCCGCTTCGCAGAGTCCAACCTGCACACACATCGAGAGGGAGAACACCATGTCCCGCTTCAGCCGCCGACCCACCACTCGTGACGAGATCGAAAGCGAGATCCAGAACCTGATGAGCGCTCTGGACGATCTCAAGCAAGACGCCTCTCGCGAGTCGCGCCACCGCTTCAACGCCTTGCGCAGCCGCGCCGAATCGCTGTGGAGCGATGTCGACCTGGACGGCCATCGCGAACACCTGACCCGCCGTGGTCGCGAAGCCAGCCGCATGGCGCGCGACTGCGCCCGCGAACATCCGCTCAGCACCGTCGCCCTGGCCGCCGGCGCACTGGCGGTCATCGGCTACCTGGTCACGCGTCGCTGATCGTCTGCCGTCATGCTCAACGCCGAGACCCCCAGGCTCAAGTTCGCGCTCTATGGCGCCCACTCGAGCCTGGGCAACGCCCTGCTGTGTGAGCTGCTCAGCCGCCAGCACGAGGCCGTGGCGCTCGTCGATGACCTCAATTCGATGACCGTGCGCCCCGGTCTGCGGGCCAAGACCGGTGACCTGTTCGATGCGGTCAGCGTGTCGCAGAGCGTCGCCGGAATGGATGCGGTGATCTGCCTGTACGACAGCCCCTCCATCCCGACTGCCTCGGGCGAGGCTGCGGCGCACCAACCCCAGAGGTTCTACCAGGCGGTGGACGCCTTGCTCTCGGGGATGCCCAAGGTGGGAGTCGAGCGCCTGCTGCTGGTCAGCGACTTCACCGCGCGAGGCGATGAGGCCGAGGTGGTCGCGGCGCTACAGCGTCTCGCGGCGCATCCCTCGGCATGGACGCTGATCGATACACCCACCGCAGGCGAGGACCTGTCCATCGAGGATTTCGCCGGGCTTTCCGACCTCGCGCCGGATGACCGACGCGTCCAGCTGCGGCGCATTGCAGCAGGGCTGGTCGACGAGCTGGAACATCCGCAGCACCTTCACGAGCAGATCCGCCTGCGCCTCTGAGCCGCCGTCTCAGCCTCAGCGGGCCGCCAGCTCCGCGCGCAGCTTTTCCAGCACCGGACGCGTTTCCGGTCGCACACCCCGCCACAATTCGAAGGCCGCGCCGGCCTGCTCGACGAGCATGCCAAGACCATCGCGTGCCTGGGCGCCACGTTCACTGGCCCAGCGGCAGAAGGGTGTCGGCTCGGCGCCGTACATCATGTCGTAGCACAGGCTCTGCCCGGCTGCGATCAGCGTATCGGCGAGCGGTGGCAGGTCGCCACCGAGGCTGGCGGAGGTGCCGTTGATGATCAGGTCGAAGGGCCCCTCGAGCTGCGCGAAGGTACTCGCCCGCACCGGCCCGAGTTCGGCGAACGCCTCGGCCAGCGCGACAGCCTTGGCCGGCGTGCGATTGGCGATGACCAACGCTCTCGGGCGCTGCGCCAGCAGCGGTTCGAGCACCCCACGTACCGCACCCCCGGCGCCCAGCAGCAGAATCCGACGGCCTTGCAGGTCTTGAGCGGCGTTGTCTACCAGGTCGCGAACCAGGCCCACGCCGTCGGTGTTGTCACCCAGCAGTCGGCCATCGTCGAGCTTCTTCAGAGTATTCACCGCCCCGGCGCGCTGAGCCCGGGCCGTCAGCTGATCGGCCAGGCGATAGGCTTGCTCCTTGAAGGGGACCGTTACGTTCGCGCCGCTGCCGTGCTGAAAGAACGCCCGGGCAAAACCGGGGAAATCCTCCAGTGGTGCCAGCAGCGGCTCGTAGCTCAGGCACTGGCCGGTCTGTTCGGCGAACAGCCGATGTATCTGCGGTGACTTGCTGTGCCCGATGGGATTGCCGAAAACGCCGTAACGGTCCGTCAAGAAATACCTCCGCATCAAATTCGTTCTGAACGCGTCGCGAGGGCAGGCCAGGCGAGGCGAAAGCGGGTAGGGCGCGATTGAACTCGCACGCGAGTTTACTGCAGGAACCAAAGATACCGATCCCGCTTTCGACGCGGCGCCGCAACGTTCAGGGCAAATCGGCCAGCCAGTCGCGATCCTGCAGGAAATAGTCGGTCAGGCGCGCCTCGGGGGTGCCGGGCTCGGGATGCTTGTCATAGCCCCAGCTCACCAGCGGCGGCAGCGACATGAGGATCGACTCGGTGCGCCCGCCGGACTGCAGGCCGAACAGGGTGCCGCGGTCATAGACCAGGTTGTACTCGACGTAGCGCCCGCGGCGCAGCGCCTGGAACTCACGCTCGCGCTGGCCGAACGGCTTCGCCTTGCGCCGCTGTAAGATCGGCAGGTAGGCCTCGAGATAGGCGTCACCGACGGCGCGCATGAAGGCGAAGCTGGTCTCGAAGTCCCAGTCGTTCAGATCGTCGAAGAACAGGCCGCCCACGCCGCGCGGCTCGTTGCGGTGCTTGATGTGGAAATAGCGGTCGCACCATTCCTTGTAGCGCGGGTAGACGTCGGCGCCGAAGGGCGCGCAGGCGTCGCGGGCGACCCGGTGCCAGTGCACGCAGTCTTCCTCATTACCGTAGTAGGGAGTCAGGTCGAAGCCGCCACCGAACCACCAGACCGGCGCCTCACCTTCCTTCTCGGCAATGAAGAACCGCACGTTGGCGTGCGACGTGGGCACGTAAGGGTTCTCCGGGTGAATGACCAGGGAAACGCCGAGCGCCTCGAAACCCCGCCCGGCGAGTTCCGGGCGATGGGCGCTGGCCGACGGCGGCAGGCCGCTGCCGTGCACGTGGGAAAAGTTGACCCCGCCCTTTTCGATCACCGCTCCTTTCTCCAGTACTCGCGTGCGACCACCGCCGCCGGCGGGCCGGGTCCAGGCATCCTCGACGAAACGAGCACCGCCGTCCTCGGTCTCCAGCGCGGCACAGATACGATCCTGCAGATCGAGCAGATAGGCTTTGACGGCTTCGGTACGCTCGTTCACGAATTCACCTTGCAAGTGGTTGCGCTGCCGCCGACACGGCAGCCTGGAGGGCAGAAGGGCGGCAAGCATAGCATTCGGCCAATTGACGGATGCGCCCGGGAGGCGTTGGATAGGCCTCTTTGTGTCTACCTCAGGAGTCGATATGTCGCAGCGCATCCAATTCAGCCAGCACGGCGGACCCGAAGTACTCGAGCAGGTCGATGTGCCCGTCGTGGCTCCCGCCGCCGGCGAAGTCCGCGTTCGCAACCATGCGATCGGACTGAATTTCATCGACACCTACTACCGCAGCGGGCTCTATGTCCCGCCGAGCCTGCCCTCGGGCCTGGGCACCGAAGGCGCCGGTGTGGTCGAGGCGCTGGGCGAGGGGGTCGAAGGGCTCGCGGTCGGTGATCGCGTGGCTTACGCCACCGGCCCGCTGGGCGCGTATGGCGAGCACCACTACCTGCCGGCACGCCATCTGGTGAAGCTGCCGGACGCCATCAGCTTCGAACAGGCCGCGGCGGTCATGCTCAAGGGCCTGACCACCCAATACCTGCTGCGCCAGGTGCACGACCTGCAGGCCGGCGAAACGGTGCTCTTCCACGCAGCGGCGGGCGGCGTCGGCTCGATTGCCTGCCAGTGGGCCAAGGCCATCGGTGCGCGACTCATCGGTGTGGTCGGCTCTGCCGAGAAGGCCGAACGGGCGAAAGCCCTGGGCGCCTGGGCCACCATCGACCGCAACCGCGAGGATGTCGTGCAGCGCGTGCGCGAGCTGACCGACGGCAAGAAGTGCCCGGTGGTCTACGACTCGGTCGGCAAGAACAGCTGGGAGATTTCGCTCGATTGCGTGGCGCCGCGCGGCCTGCTGGTCAGCTTCGGTAACGCCTCCGGCGCCGTGACCGGGGTCAACCTGGGAGTGCTGGCCCAGAAGGGCTCGCTGTTCGTAACCCGCCCGACCCTGGCCGGCTATGCCGATACCGCCGAACGCCTGCGCGCCATGGCCGACGAGCTGTTCGCCATGATCGCCAGCGGCAAGATCGAGGTCGAAGTCGGGCAACGCTACCCGTTGGCGGAAGCCGCCGAAGCGCAGCGCCAGCTCGCCGCCGGCAACACCACGGGCTCGACTGTACTGCTGCCCTGATGTCGGCGACTGGCTGAGGACGATCACCGCAACCAGCTAGCTGGCGCGAATCAGCTCGCCGCTGCGCAGGTCACGAATGGTGCTGGGGTTGCGTCGTCCACCGAGACGGCCACCCAGGACCGCGTCCAGCTCGCCCGGGAAATACTGCTCGACGCGCAGGCGTGAGCGCGCCGAGGGCCGGCCGGCGGGGTTGGCAGAGGTCGAAACCAACGGCCCGGTGAAATCGCAGAGCCGGGCGACGAGCGGATGATCGGTGACGCGCAGCGCAACGCTGTCGTGCTGGCCGGTGATCCATTCGGGCAGTCGGTCGCGGTGCGGGACCAGCCAGGTGTTGGGCCCTGGCCAGCTGCCGGCCAGTCGATCCAGCCAACGCTCGGGCAGGTCCTCGAGCAGGAAGTCGAACTGATCAATGTGCGCAGCGACGAGGATCAGACCCTTTTCGACCGGACGCTCCTTGAGCGCCAGCAAGCGGTGCACCGCCTCGCCATCCCAGGGATCGCAACCCAGGCCCCAAACCGCTTCGGTCGGATACGCAATCACCCCGCCGCGCCTGACCACCCGGGCCGCCTGCTGCACACGCCAGTCCCCGACCATTTGCACCTCCGCTGAAGTTGATCGGCGCAGTGTACCCAAGCGCTGGTGGCCGCACAGCTCAGTCAGCGGGGGCGTGCCACCCACACGCCGTTTTCGCTCACCACGCGGCCGTCGATCTCCAACTCGGTCAGTTCGGCCAGAACGCTCGAAAGCGGCTGACCGGAAGCGGCGGCCAACGCCTCACTGCTCATCGGGGCGGCGTGCAGCTGGGCGAGCAACGGGTGTGACGGCGCCAGGGCTTGTGTGACGTTGTCCTCGTGCGGTGGGCTTTGTTGCCAGCCACGCAGGGCTTGCAGTACATCATCGACGCTCTCGACCAGCGCGGCCCCCTGGCGGATCAGCTGATGGCAACCACGCGCGCCGGGGTGATGGATGGAACCAGGTATCGCATAGACCTCGCGGCCCTGCTCGGCAGCCAACCGGGCGGTGATCAGCGAGCCGCTCGACGGACTGGCCTCGACCACCAGCACGCCCAGCGAAAGGCCACTGATGATGCGGTTGCGACGGGGAAAGTTGGCGGCCTGAGGCGCGCAGTCGAGCGGCAGCTCGGAGACCAGCGCGCCGCCGCATTCGACGATACGCGCGGCCAACCCGACATGGCGGCGCGGGTACAGGCATTGCAGACCGGTCCCGAGCACGGCAATCGTGCTGCCATCGACATCCAGCGCGCCCTGGTGGGCAGCGCCGTCAATGCCGAGCGCGAGCCCACTGGTAATCACGAAACCGCCGCGCGCCAGGCTCCGAGCGAATGCTGTGGCATTGTCCAACCCTGGCCGCGAGGCACGGCGGCTGCCGACCATTGCCAACTGCGGGCGCGCGAGCAATCCCGGGTCACCCGCAACGAAAAGCAGCGGCGGGGCGTCCGGCAACTCTTCGAGCAGTCCCGGATAGGTCGGATCGTCCCACATCATCAGGTGATGATCGGGCTGCTCCAGCCAGGCCAGCGCCGCCGCGGCACGCTCGCGGATCGCCGGGCTGCGACGCGGCTCGGCACAGGCAGCGGGCAATCCCAGCGCACGCCAGGCGTTTGCCGGTGCGCTGAGCGCGGATGACGCATCGGGAAAGGCACTGAGGAGCTTGCGAAGTCGGCGTGGGCCCAGTTCGGGCAACAGATGCAGGCGCAGGCGCGCCTCGAGTTCGGCAGGGGATACCGCAACCATCGGGAACAATCCTTTGTCTCGGAGCACCGCATCCGTGCAGTGCCTGTAGAAAGAACGAGCCCCGCATCAGCGGGGCTCGGTGGGTCAGGGATTACGTACCTTGTCCATTACAGCCAGCGAGCGGGTCGCCTGCAGGACGAGGCCGTAGCTGAGCTTTTCGTAAGCGCGGAAGACCATCAGCAGACCGGAGCGCTCGTCCGGAATCTTCACGTTCTCACCGGTGACCCGGTCGCGCACCGTTTCTCCGGTCTTGTAGACCGCGAGCACGTTGCCGATCTCCAGGCCGTCACGCGCGCCCTTGTTCAGGGTAACCACGTCGAACTGGCCGATCTGGGTCACGCCACGCGGGACGTCGAGGATCAGGCCTTCGACCTTTTCCTTGGGCTCGCTTGGCATGAAGGTGGAGTTCACCGCACGCTCTTCATTGGGGAACAGCCGGTCGCCGAGACGGGCCTCCTGGGTTACGCGGGTCAAGCGCAGAGTAGCGATGTCGTCTTCGACTTCCAGCAACTCGACGGAACCGATGTCGTCGGCATTGATGCCGAGAAATTCGCCGCTCTCCGGATCGACATAGGTTTTGCCCTGGCGGAACACGCCGTAGGCACCGACCTGCTGATCGAAGGCGCCGCGACCATAGATGCGATCACCGGCGCCGCTGATGACCCGCTCGGCATTGCCTGCGACGATATAGGGCGCCGATTCGAATTGCTCAGCCGTGTCGACGATGCGGTTGCTGAGCAGGAAGGAATTGATGGCTTCCAGCGGAATGGTGCTGATAGCCTCGGCCATCGGCGTGGTGCGTACGGTCGGGGAGAGCTTGATGGTGCCACGCGACGCGCCACGGTTGAGCGTCAGCCGCGGCTGCCCGTCGATGTAGACGAGGCTCAGCTTGTCGCCTGGATAGATCAGATGTGGGTTCTCGACCTGAGGGTTGGCATGCCACAGTTCCGGCCACTTCCACGGCTCACGCAGGAAACGACCGGAAATGTCCCAAAGCGTGTCGCCCTTCACCACGGTGTATTGCTCAGGATGGCCTTCCTTGAGCTCCACAGCGGCCTGAGCCATGCCGCCAACCGCCACCAGCAGCAGGGCGAGTAGTGATTTCCTCATGTGGTGAATCCCTTTATGATGTGCCTTCACGTAAAGCGCCCTAGCGCCGCAGAAACCCTTGTGGAAAGCGGCGTTAAGCCGTTTACAAGCTGCTCGGCATCTTAGCAGCGGCTTTTGACTTTATTCCATAAGTGCATCACAAACGCATATGGCAATCCTGAACATCCTTGAGTTTCCCGATCCGCGGCTGCGGACCATCGCCAAGCCGGTGGACGTAGTCGACGATGGCATTCGCCAGCTGATCGACGACATGTTCGAAACCATGTACGACGCCCCCGGCATTGGGCTCGCGGCGACGCAGGTCAATGTCCACAAGCGGGTCGTGGTGATGGATCTCTCCGAAGACAAGTCCGAACCGCGCGTCTTCATCAACCCCGAGTTCGAGTACCTGACCGACCAAATGGATCAGTACCAGGAAGGTTGCCTCTCGGTGCCAGGCTTCTACGAGAATGTTGACCGCCCGCAGAAGGTGAAGATCAAGGCGCTGGATCGCGACGGCCAGCCCTTCGAATTGATCGCCGAAGGCCTGCTTGCCGTATGCATCCAGCACGAGTGCGATCACCTCAACGGCAAGCTGTTCGTCGATTACCTGTCCAACCTCAAGCGCGACCGGATCAAGAAGAAGCTGGAAAAGCTTCACCGTCAGCAGGCTTGATCCTCTCCATCCAAAGGCTTGCGGCAGCAAGCCTTTTTTATTGACGAGTCCCCTATGCGCATCGTTTTTGCCGGTACGCCGGAATTCGCAGCCCAGCACCTGCAAGCCCTGCTCGACGCGAACCGCCAGGTCGTCGCCGTCTACACCCAGCCGGACCGACCGGCAGGGCGCGGCCAGAAGCTGATGCCGAGCCCGGTCAAGCAGCTGGCGCAAAGCCGCGGTATCCCGGTCTTTCAGCCATCGACCCTGCGCGCTCCGGAAGCCCAGGCAGAGCTGGCGGCGTTACAGGCGGATCTGATGGTCGTGGTGGCCTACGGCTTAATCCTGCCGCAAGCGGTCCTCGACCTGCCGCGGCTCGGCTGCATCAACAGCCATGCCTCGCTGCTACCGCGCTGGCGCGGCGCTGCACCGATCCAGCGCGCCATCGAGGCGGGCGATTCAGAATCCGGAGTGACCGTGATGCAGATGGAAGCCGGCCTCGACACCGGCCCCATGCTGCTCAAGGTGACCACGCCCATCTCCGCCATCGACACCGGCGGCAGCCTGCATGACCGCCTCGCCACGCTGGGCGCACAGGCGCTGGTGGAGGCCGTCGCGGCGCTGGAGGCCGGCACCCTCGTTGGCGAGGTGCAGGACGACGCCCTTGCCACCTATGCGCACAAGTTGAACAAGGAGGAAGCGCGCCTGGACTGGACCCGCCCGGCCGTCGAACTCGAACGGCGGGTGCGCGCCTTCCATCCCTGGCCGATCTGCCATGCTGGGCTCGATGACGCCACGCTCAAGGTTCACGCTGCGCGTGCGGCAGCCGGCCAGGGCACGCCCGGGCAGATCCTCGAGGCGAGCAGGGAGGGCCTGGAGGTCGCCTGCGGCGAAGGCTCGCTGCTGCTGACACGGCTGCAGATGCCCGGCGGCAAGCCGCTGGACTTCGGTGACCTGTTCAACAGCCGGCGCGAACAGTTCGCGCCGGGCAAGGTGCTGGTCTGATGGCGATGAATCCGCGCCTGGCCGCCGCCCGCGCCCTGGGCGTGGTGCTGGCAGGCAGGGCCTCGCTGGGCAGCAGCCTGCCCGAGGTACTGGGCAAGGTCGAGGCGCGTGATCGGGCCCTGACCCAGGACCTGGCCTTTGGCACGGCACGCTGGCAGCCACGCCTGGCCGGCCTCGCCGAGCGCCTGCTGCAGAAGCCCTTCAAGGCAGCCGACCGCGACGTCGAGGCGCTGCTGCTGATCGGTCTGTATCAGTTGTTCCATACCCGTATCCCGCCCCACGCCGCCCTGGGTGAAACGGTCGGCTGTGTGGACAAGCTCAAGAAGCCCTGGGCCAAGGGTCTGCTCAATGCGGTGCTGCGCAAGGCACAGCGCGAGGGCGAGGCTCTGTTCGCCGAACTCGAGCGCGACCCGGTGATTCGCTTCGCCCATCCGCGCTGGCTGCAAAAGGCGCTCAAGGCTCACTGGCCGGCGCATTGGGAAGCGATTTGTCAGGCCAATAACGCGCACCCGCCGATGATGCTCCGGGTCAATCGTCGTCAGGCCAACCGCAACGCCTATCTCGCCGAGCTGCAGGCCGCTGGCATCACGGCCCATCCATGCGCGTTCAGCGAGGACGGTATCCGCCTGGAGGCAGCCTGCGATGTCCACCAGCTGCCAGGTTTCGCCGAAGGGCGGGTCAGTGTGCAGGACGAAGCCGCACAGCTCGCCGCCGGCCTGCTCGACCTGGCGCCGGGCCAGCGGGTGCTGGATGCCTGCTGCGCCCCGGGCGGCAAGACCTGCCATATCCTCGAGCGCGAGCCGGCCCTCGCTGACGTCGTCGCGCTGGACCTCGAGCCCAAGCGGTTGCAGCGCGTCCAGGAAAACCTCGACCGGCTCCAGCTCGACGCCAGCCTGATCGCGGCCGATGCGCGCGCGACGGGGACATGGTGGGACGGCCGCCACTTCGATCGCATCCTGCTCGACGCGCCCTGCTCGGCCACCGGCGTGATTCGCCGGCACCCGGACATCAAGCTGACCCGCCAGGCCGACGACATCCCGCCGCTGGCGGCGCTGCAAGGCGAGATGCTCGACGCACTCTGGCCAACGCTTGCGGTCGGAGGCGTGTTGCTCTACGCGACCTGCTCGGTATTGCCGACGGAAAACCGCGAGGTCATCGAAGCGTTTCTGAACCGCACCCCCGGGGCACGCGAGCTGGACCTGCCAACGGGATTCGGTGTCGAGCAACCGCACGGTCGCCAGCTGCTGCCACAGCAGAACGGGCATGACGGGTTCTACTACGCCAAGCTGATCAAGATCGCGGCACAACCCGGCGGCCGGACAGGACGTTGATTCAGGTGGCGCACGGCGCCTCGGCAAAACAAGACGGGGCGAGATCCGCCTCTCAGGAGTGATCGCGTGAAGATCATCATTCTCGGCGCAGGCCAGGTCGGCGGAACGCTCGCCGAAAACCTCGCCAGCGAAGCCAACGACATCACGGTGGTGGACACCGACGCCGATCGTCTGCGCGATCTGGGTGACCGCCTCGACATCCGTACCGTGGTCGGCCGTGGTTCGTTCCCGACCGTGCTGCGTCAGGCCGGCGCCGACGACGCGGACATGCTGGTCGCGGTGACCAACAGCGACGAGACCAACATGGTCGCCTGTCAGGTCGCCTTCACCCTGTTCCACACGCCGACGAAGATCGCCCGGGTGCGCGAATCGGTGTACCTCACCCGTTCCGGGCTGTTCAGCAACGAGGCGATTCCGGTCGACGTACTGATCAGCCCCGAGCAGGTGGTGACCAACTACATCAAGCGCCTGATCGAACACCCCGGCTCGCTGCAGGTGATCGACTTCGCCGACGGCAAGGCCCAGCTGGTCGCGGTGCGCGCCTACTACGGCGGCCCCCTGGTGGGCCAGGAGCTGCGCCAGATCCGCAAGCACATGCCCAACGTGGACACCCGCGTCGCGGCGATCTTCCGGCGCAACCAGGCGATCCTGCCGCAGGGCGACACGGTCATCGAGGCCGATGACGAAGTGTTCTTCATCGCCGCCCGTGGCCACATTCGCGCGGTCATGAGCGAAATGCGCCGGCTCGATGACAGCTACCGGCGGATCGTCATCGCCGGGGGCGGGCACATCGGCGAGCGTTTGGCCGAGGCGATCGAGAGCCGCTACCAGGTCAAGATCATCGAGATGAACCCGGCGCGCTGTCGTTACCTGTCCGACACCCTGGACAGCACCATCATCCTGCAGGGCAGTGCGTCGGATCGCGACCTGCTCGTCGAGGAAAACATCAACGACGCGGATGTTTTTCTCGCGCTGACCAACGACGATGAAGCCAACATCATGTCCTCGTTGCTGGCCAAGCGCCTCGGGGCGCGCAAGGTGATGTGCATCATCAACAACCCGGCCTATGTCGACCTGGTGCAGGGCGGCGAGATCGACATCGCCATCAGCCCGCAGTTGGCGACCATTGGCACCTTGCTGACCCACGTGCGTCGCGGCGATATCGTCAGCGCGCACTCGCTGCGCCGGGGCGCCGCCGAAGCGATCGAGGTGATCGCTCACGGTGACGCGCGTTCGAGCAAGGTGGTCGGCCGCGCCATTGGCAAGATTGCGCTGCCGCCCGGCACCACCATTGGCGCGGTCATTCGCGACGAAGAAGTGCTGATCGCCCACGACAACACCGTGATCGAGTCCGGCGACCATGTGATTCTCTTTCTCGTCGACAAGCGCCAGATTCGCGACGTCGAGCGCCTCTTCCAGGCTGGCCTGACCTTTTTCTGAAGCACCAGGCCGGTCGCCGTTCAAGGCGATCGGCCCCTACCCCTACCATCCCGCGGGATTTTCGCTCCGCTTTTTTTGCCGCTCGATCGAGACAAATCGGCTCAGATGCCGTCTACATTTCCGTTAGGCGCTCAGCTTTTGTATGCTCGGGCAGATCGGCCGTGCGGCGCTCCTCGAACCGGGGCGTTGTCACAATGCGCTCAGAGGCGACTGGCGACACCGTCTCTGCCAGCGTTCAGCCGATGCACTCACCCCGGCAACCGCCTCCTAGAACAAACGAATCCGCGTGCGGATATCCAAGGAAACCAGGAGAGACACCATGAGGAACATCAGCATCTCACCCATCGCCCGGCTACTGATCGGGTGCACCGCGCTCGTCGGCGCCACGATCAGCAGCCTGACCCAGGCCGATACCCTGGACAAGATCAAGGACAGCAGCAGCGTCCGCATCGGCTACGCCAACGAAACCCCCTTCGCCTACACCGCCACCGACGGCAGCGTCACCGGCGAGTCCCCCGAAATCGTCGAAAAGATCTTCCAGCGCATGGGCGTCGAGAAGATCAACCCCGTGCTCACCGAATGGGGCTCGCTGATTCCCGGCCTGCGTGCGAGCCGCTTCGACCTCATTGCCGCGGGCATGTACATCACACCGGAGCGCTGCAAGCAGGTCCTGTTCACCGACCCGCACTACCAGTTGCAGGACACCCTCCTGGTCAAGGCCGGCAACCCGAAGAAGCTGCGCAGCTATGAAGACATCGCCAAGGACGAGACGGCCAAGCTCGCCATCATGTCCGGCACCGTCAACCTGAACTATGCCCGCAAGGCCGGCATCAAGGACTCCCAGATCGTCCAGGTTCCGGATACCACCTCCCAACTGCAGGCCGTGCGCACCGGCCGCGCCGACGCCGCCGTCGGCACTCAGCTGACCATGAAGGGTCTGGCCGAGAAGGCGGGTGACGGGGTCGAAGCCACCACCGACTTCAAGGACGATCCGGCCAATACCGGCTACGGCGCCCTGGCGTTCCGCCCAGAGGACAAGGCTCTGCGCGATGCGGTCAATGCCGAGCTGAAGAAGTGGCTTGGCAGCGACGAGCACCTGAAGACCGTCGAGCCCTTCGGCTTCGATCGTTCCAACGTGACTGACAAGACCGCCGACGAGCTCTGCAGCGCCTGATGGCACCGAGGCGGCCGGCTCGGTCGCCTCGGATGAGTACCGCATGAATGACGACCGCCGACGCTCGCCATCCACCCGCCGTTGCATGCGCGAGGTAGGCGAGCCAGCGGCTGGCTGCAAGCTGCTCGGCCCGCGTGATGAGCAGCGCGCAGCCCTCCCGCCCGCGTTGCGCTGTCACCCGTGGGCGTTTCCAGCTCCGTCCGGCACGGAGCCAACCGGAAAACCATGATGAACGAACTCTTACCCCTATTGCTGCAAGGTGCCTGGGTGACCATGCAGGTCACCTTTTTCGGCTCACTATTGGCAATCCTGGCCGCGCTGGTCGGCGCCTTCGCCCGATTGTCTCCGATTGCGCCGCTGCGCTGGCTGGCCATCACCTACATCGAGCTGTTTCGCGGCAGCTCGCTGCTGGTACAGCTGTTCTGGCTGTACTTCGTCTTGCCCATGCCGCCCTTCAACGTGGAAATGAGCGCCTTCCAGGTCGCCGTGATCGGGCTCGGCCTGAACATCGGCGCCTACGGGGCCGAGGTGCTGCGGGGCGCGATCCGGTCCGTTCATGAGGGCCAGTACGAGGCCTGCCTGGCCCTGAACATGACGCCCTGGCAGCGCCTGCGCCGGGTGATCCTGCCACAGGCGCTGCTGGCGGCGATCCCACCGGGTACGAACCTGCTCATCGAGCTGCTGAAGAACACGTCGCTGGTGTCGCTGATCACGCTGTCGGACCTGGCCTTCCGCGCCCGCCAGCTTGACCAGGCGACCCTGCAGACGCTTGAGATCTTCGGCCTCGCGCTGGTTATCTACTTCGTGCTCGCCCAGTTCATCAACTTCGGGATGCGCACCCTGGAACGCCGCCTCGCCCGTGGCCGCATGCGGGGAGGCTTGTCATGAATTTCTTCGATTGGGATTTCGCCCTGCAGATCCTACCCAGGCTGCTGGACGCCTCGCTGAAGACCATCGGGATTACCCTGGCCGGCTTTTCCATCGCCATCGTCCTGGGGCTCTTCCTGGCGGTCGGGCGGCGCAGCCGGCAGCCCTGGTTGTCGTGGCCGGTAACCGGCGTCATCGAGTTCATCCGCAGCACGCCGTTGCTGATCCAGGTGTACTTCCTGTTCTTCGTGCTGCCCAATTTCGGCATCAACCTGTCGGCGCTGCAGGCTGGTATCGCCGGCATCGCGCTGCATTACGCCTGCTACACCGCCGAGGTCTATCGCGCCGGGCTGGATGCAGTACCGCGCGCCCAGTGGGAGGCGGTCACGGCGCTGAACATGAAGCCGCTGACCGCCTACCGCAAGGTGATCCTGCCGCAGGCCCTGCGCCCGATCATGCCGGCACTGGGCAACTACCTGATCTCGATGCTCAAGGACACGCCCGTGCTGTCGGCCATCACCGTCGTCGAAATCATGCAGCGAGCCAAGAATATCGGCTCCGAGCATTTCCGCTACCTCGAGCCGATCACCATGGTCGGCCTATTCTTTCTAATCCTCAGTCTTGGCCTCGCCTGGTTGGTGCGGCGCCTGGAAAACCGTATGGAGCTAGCCCGATGACCCTGTCCATGCCAGCCGGTGCGCCGGCCACCGATACCCCCCATGAAACGGAGGTGATGGTGCAGTTCCGAGACGTGAGCAAGCATTACGGCGAGCTCACGGTGCTCAATCACCTCGATCTGGAGGTCCGCAACGGCGAGAAGGTCGCGATCATCGGTCCCAGTGGCTCCGGCAAGTCGACCCTGCTGAGGGCGCTCATGACATTGGAGCAGATCGACGACGGCGTCATCCTGGTCGATGGCGAGCCCTTGACCCACATGCCGAACAGCCAGGGCAAGCTGGTCCGAGCCAACGCCCGGCATCTACGTCGCGTGCGCGGCAAAGTGGGCATGGTGTTCCAGAGCTTCAACCTTTTCCCGCACATGAGCACGCGGCAGAACGTGATGGAGGCGCCCGTGCAGGTGCTCGGGCTGTCCAAGGCCGAGGCGCGCGAGCGGGCCGAGGAGCTCCTGGCCATGGTCGGGTTGGAGGACAAACTCGATCACTATCCCTCGCAACTGTCCGGCGGCCAGCAGCAGCGCGTCGCCATCGCCCGCGCCTTGGCCATGCGGCCGAAGGTGATGCTGTTCGACGAAGTGACCTCAGCGCTGGATCCGGAACTCTGCGGCGAGGTGCTCAACGTCATCCGCCGTCTCGGCGATGCGCACAGCCTGACCATGCTGATGGTGACCCATCAGATGGGCTTCGCCCGGGAATTTGCCGATCGCGTATGCTTTTTCAACGAAGGTCGGATCCACGAGCAGGGCACACCCGAAGAGCTCTTCGACAATCCCCGGGAAGCTCGCACCCAGGAATTTCTCAGCGCCGTCACCCAGGCCAGTTGACCGTAACCGGAGGCGTACATGCTCGAATCGCTGGAAAAGATGCTGGCCGCTGGCAAGGACAGCGCCATGCTGCGTTTCGGTCTTGGCAAGGGCTACCTCGATGCCGGAGACGCGCCCAGCGCAGCGTTCCACCTGCGGCGCTGCGTCGAGCAGGACCCCGGTTATTCCGCAGCCTGGAAACTGCTCGGCAAGGCGCACCAGGCCTCAGGCGATACCGCTAGCGCACGGCTGGCCTGGGAGCGGGGGCTGGTGGCTGCACGGCAACGAGGTGACAAGCAGGCGGAAAAGGAAATGCAGGTCTTCCTGCGCAAGCTGGACAGAGGCTGAGGGGCAGGGCAGCGGGATCGTCCAGCCGGCGCTGGGTGTTTCACCGACGACGGCTCCTCGCCCGTTTGCGCGGGGCTGAAGCCAGCGACCTCACGCCCCGCTAATCCGTCACGCGGAAACGCAGGCCCACGCCTTCGGCATCGACGCGCATCACTTCCATCTCCAGCACGGGTGCCGGGATCGGCAGATCCTGAACCTGGCCGCTGACGATCATGCCCGGCTGCAAATCAGCCAGTTGCGGATGTTTGACATAGACTCCGCCATCCGAGAGATCGCGGGTGTGGGCGAAGATTTCGCCAAAGGATTCATGCGTGATGCGGATGCGGCACTTCATCGGCGCGCGCGGGTGCTGTCGCTGATTCGGATTTCCCATGACTTTCCCTGTGCTTCGTTGACTGGATCAGTACCAGCGCGGCTCGCCCGCCGGACGTTTCTTGAACCGTTTCATGGTCCACATGTACTGGCTCGGCCAGGTGCGGACATAGCGTTCGACGACACCACTCATGGCGGCAACCGCAACGTCGACATCCTCGTCGTACATTGCGGGCGGCGCCGCTTCGAGGATCACCTTGTAGCCTGAACCGTCCTCCAGACGCAATGCGTGGAGAAACACCCCGACCGCCTTGCCTCCAGTGAGCATGCCAGGCACGAACTTGCTGGTCAGCGCCTGGGTCGCGAGGAAGGGCACGAACACGCCTGCGCCTTCGCTCGGCTCCGGATCCGCGGGAATGCCGACGGCGCCGCCGCGGCGCACTTCCTTGATCACGCTGATGATCCCTTCGCGCGTGGAGGGCGCGACCTTGTTGCCGAGTTGCACACGTTGGCGCTGGAGCAGATCGTCCACCGCCTTCAGCTTGGGCGGGCGATAGAAGATGATCGGCTTGCATTGCGAGCAATAAAAGTGATTGAGCACTTCCCAGTTGCCCAGATGGCTGGTGATCCCGACCACGCCCTTGCCGGACGCCAGCGCCTGTTCCAGCACCTCGAGCCCTTCGACCTCACGCACCAGGCGCAGCGTCTTTTCGGCCGGCCAGATCCAGGCACAGGCACTTTCGGTAAACGTCTTGCCGATCTGCTTGAGGCTCTGGCCCAGCAGCTGCTCGCGTGCCGCGTCGTCCAGTTCGGGGAAGCAACGACTCAAGTTGGTCCGGGCGACCTCGCGCGAGCGGTTGGGCAGTTTCCACATCAGCCACCCGATCAGTCCCCCGAGCCGCTGCACCGCTGACCAGGGCAACAGTGCAAACAGGCGCAGAAAACCGACAATCAGCGCTCCTTTGAACCTGTCCAAGGACATCTCCCCACCATCCAAAACGGCAAGTGTAACCGCTTCGCGCGCTCGACTCTCGCCCGGCGCCGCTAAGCGCTTGCGTCGGCGGAGAGTGCGCGATAGCGGTCGCAATCGAGGGTATGGTCCATGACCATGCCGCTGGCCTGCATGAACGCGTAGCAGATGGTCGGCCCGACAAAACTGAAGCCGGCCTTCTTCAAGGCTCGGCTCATGGCCTGGGCTTCGGGGGTGATCGCCGGGATTTGCGTGATCGACCTGAAGTGGTTGATCTTCGGCTGGCCGCCGACGAAGGACCACAGCCACACGGCCGGCTCGTCCAGCTCAAGCCAGGCCTGCGCATTGCGCCGAGCGGCCTCGAGCTTGCGCCGATTACGGATGATGCCCGGGTCTTGCATTCGTTCGTCGATTTCGGCATCGGTCATCTGCGCCAGCCGCTGCGCATCGAAGCCGAACAGCACCTGTCGGTAGCGTTCGCGCTTCCTGAGCACGGTGATCCACGACAGCCCCGCCTGGAAGCCTTCCAGCAACAGGAATTCGAACAAGGCCTGTGGGTCGCGATTCGGCACGCCCCATTCCTGATCGTGATACTGGGTATACAGCGGGTCGTTCGTGCACCACGTGCAACGCGGCATGCTTCGGCTTCCTTGGCAGAGCGGGCAGGGCGCCCACCGGTGAAAACGCATCCCAGACGCCGGGCTGGCGCCGGGTTCGGGCTGTAATCGGGTATACTCCGGGGCTTTATGTCGAAGCCCAGCACAGGTGAAATTTTGACCCAGCCTACGCCTGCCGTGCGCACCTTCCAAGACCTGATCCTCGCCCTGCAAAGCTACTGGGCCGAGCAGGGTTGCGTCGTTCTGCAACCCTATGACATGGAGATGGGCGCCGGTACCTTCCATACCGCCACCTTCCTGCGGGCCATCGGCCCGGAAACCTGGAATGCCGCCTATGTTCAGCCTTCGCGCCGCCCGGCCGATGGCCGCTACGGTGAGAATCCCAACCGCCTGCAGCACTACTACCAGTTCCAGGTCGTGCTCAAGCCCAACCCGGACAATATCCAGGACCTGTACCTTGAGTCGCTGCGCCGGATCGGCGTCGACACCTCGGTCCACGACGTGCGTTTCGTCGAAGACAACTGGGAATCGCCGACCCTGGGTGCCTGGGGCCTGGGTTGGGAAGTCTGGTTGAACGGCATGGAAGTCACTCAATTCACCTATTTCCAGCAGGTGGGCGGCGTCGAGTGCTACCCGGTCACGGGCGAAATCACCTATGGCCTGGAGCGCCTGGCGATGTACCTCCAGGGCGTGGACTCGGTCTACGACCTCGTCTGGACCGATGGCCCCTTCGGCAAGGTCACCTATGGCGATGTCTTCCATCAGAACGAAGTCGAGCAGTCGACCTACAACTTCGAACACGCCAACGTGGACAAGCTGTTCGAGCTGTTCGACTTCTACGAGGCCGAGGCGAATCGCCTCATCGACCTCCAGCTGCCTCTGCCGACTTACGAAATGGTGGTCAAGGCCTCTCACACCTTCAACCTGCTGGACGCCCGCCGTGCCATTTCGGTGACCGCTCGCCAGCAGTACATCCTTCGCGTTCGCGCCCTGGCTCGCGCCGTGGCCCAGAGCTACCTGCAGGCGCGCGCCAAGCTGGGCTTCCCGATGGCCGCCCCCGACCTGCGTGACGAAGTACTGGCCAAGCTGGAGGCAGCAGAATGAGTGCACTGGATTTCCTTGTCGAACTCGGCACCGAAGAGCTGCCACCCAAGGCGCTGAGCAAGCTGTCGGAGGCCTTCCGTACCGGCATCGAAAAAGGCCTGAAAGAGGCGGGACTGCTGCATGCCCGGGTCCAGTCTTTTGCGGCCCCGCGACGCCTGGCCGTTCTCGTGCAAAGCCTGGAAACCGAACAGCCCGACCGCAGCGTCAACCTAGACGGCCCGCCGCTGCAGGCCGCTTTCGATGCCGACGGCGAGCCGACCCAGGCCGCCCTCGGCTTTGCGCGCAAGTGCGGCGTAGAGCTGTCGGAAATCGATCGCAGCGGTCCGAAGCTCAAGTACAACCGCACCATCCCCGGTGAAACAACGACCAAGCTGCTTCCAGGCATCGTCGAAAACGCGCTGAATGAACTGCCGATTCCCAAGCGCATGCGCTGGGCCGCGCGCAAGGAAGAATTCGTGCGTCCGACCCAGTGGCTGGTGATGCTGTTTGGGGATCAGGTCGTCGACTGCACGCTGCTGGCTCAGCGGGCCGGTCAGGAATCTCGTGGCCATCGCTTCCATAGCCCGGGCCCGGTGCGGATCTCCAAGCCGTCCAGCTACCTGGAAGACCTGCGCGCTGCGCACGTGATCGCCGATTTCGCCGAGCGTCGCGCCTTGATCGCCAAGCGGGTCGACGAGCTGGCAGCCGAGCAGAACGGCACAGCCATCGTGCCCCCAGCCTTGCTGGATGAAGTCACCGCGCTGGTCGAGTGGCCGGTTCCGCTGGTCTGCTCGTTCGAGGAGCGCTTCCTCGAAGTGCCCCAGGAAGCGCTGATCAGCACCATGCAAGACAACCAGAAGTATTTCTGCCTGCTCGATGCCCAGGGCAAGCTGCTGCCTCGCTTCATCACCGTGGCCAACATCGCCAGCCGTGATCCGGCGCAGGTCGTCGCAGGCAATGAGAAAGTCGTGCGTCCACGCCTGACCGACGCCGAGTTCTTCTTCAAGCAGGACAAGAAGCAGCGGCTCGAGAGCTTCAACGACCGTCTGAAGAACGTAGTCTTCCAGGCGCAGCTCGGTACGGTCTACGACAAGGCCGTGCGTGTCTCCAAGCTCGCCGCCTTCATCGCCGGCGACGTGCAGGCCAATGCGCAATGGGCGGCACGCGCCGGCCTGCTCAGCAAGTGCGACCTGGCGACCGAGATGGTGGGTGAATTCCCCGAAATGCAAGGCGTGGCGGGCTACTACTATGCGCTGAACGACGGCGAGCCCAACGATGTCGCCCTTGCGCTGAACGAGCAGTACATGCCGCGCGGCGCTGGTGCCGAACTGCCGAGCACCGAGACTGGCGCGATTCTCGCGGTAGCGGACAAGCTCGATACGCTGGTCGGCATTTTCGGCATCGGCATGCTGCCCACCGGCAGCAAGGACCCCTACGCGTTGCGTCGCGCCGCGCTCGGTGTGCTGCGTATCCTCGTCGAAAAACAGCTGGATCTGGACCTGGTCCAGGCCGTCAATTTCGCTATCGGGCAGTTCGGCAGCCAAGTCAAGGCAGCCGGCCTGGACGAGCAGGTGCTCGAGTTCATCTTCGACCGCCTGCGTGCCCGCTATGAGGACGAAGGCATCGATGTCGCGTCCTACTTGTCGGTCCGTGCCGTAAAGCCAGCCTCGGCGCTGGATTTCGACCAACGAGTGCAGGCGGTCCAGGCGTTCCGCCAACTGCCCGAAGCCGAGGCGCTGGCGGCTGCGAACAAGCGTGTCTCCAACCTGTTGAGCAAGTTCGAGGCGAAGCTGCCGGCGACCGTCGAACCGCGCTGGTTCGACAACGCGACCGAGTTTTCCCTGTACTCCGCGCTTCAGCAGGCCGAGCAGGCCGTTCAGCCGCTCGCCGCGGCGCGGCAGTACCGTGAGGCACTGGAGCGGCTTGCGCACCTGCGCGGCCCTGTGGACGCCTTTTTCGAGGCGGTGCTGGTCAATGCCGAAGATGCTTCGGTACGCGCCAACCGCTATGCATTGCTGGCCCGGTTGAGAGGATTGTTCCTTGGCGTCGCCGACATTTCCGCACTTGGCTAGACCGGTCAGACTGCTCGTCCTGGACCGTGACGGGGTGATCAACGAGGACTCCGACGCCTACGTCAAGAGCGTGGCCGAGTGGATCCCGATCCCCGGATCGATCGAGGCCATCGCACGGCTGTGCCAGGCTGGCTGGACGGTTGCGGTTGCGACCAACCAATCCGGCCTGGCGCGGGGCCTATTCGATGCCCGCACGCTGGACGACATGCATTTCAAGATGCAGCAGCTGGTGATGGAGCAGGGCGGTCGCATCGACCTTGTCGTGCATTGCCCGCATGGCCCGGAAGCCGGCTGCACGTGTCGCAAGCCGTTGCCCGGTCTGTTCGCGACGATCGCCGAGCACTTCCACCTCGCAGACCTCAAAGGCGTGCCGGTCATTGGCGACAGCCTTCGTGACCTACAAGCCGGAATGCAACTTGGCGGCGAGCCTTACCTGGTCAGGACGGGCAAAGGGCAACGCACCCTGGAAGGTACGCTACCGCCGGGTACGCAGGTGTTCGATGATCTGGCCTCGGTGGTGGACCACCTGTTAAAGGAGTCGCGATGAGTCTCGCTTATACCGTACGGATCGCGTTGTTCTATGCCCTGCTGGCCCTGAGCGCGCTGGTCTGGTGCCTCATATGCCTGGTCGTTGCGCCCTTCATGTCGTTCCGCGCCCGTTACCGTTTCGTGGTTCAGGCCTGGTGCCGCAATGCGGTATGGCTGGCCAAGACCATCATCGGTCTGCGCTATGAAGTCAGAGGACAGGAGAACATCCCGTCCACACCCTGCGTCATCCTGTCGAAGCATCAGAGCACCTGGGAGACATTCTTCCTCTCGGCTTATTTCGAGCCGTTGAGCCAGGTGCTAAAACGCGAGCTGCTGTATGTGCCGTTCTTTGGCTGGGCGATCATGCTGCTCAAACCCATCGCCATTGATCGCAACAATCCGAAAGCGGCGCTTAGGCAGGTTGCCAAGCAAGGCCAGGAGCGTCTAGAGCAGGGCGCCTGGGTGCTCATCTTCCCGGAAGGCACTCGAGTGCCGGTTGGGCAGAACGGCAAGTTCTCCCGCAGCGGCGCCGCCTTGGCCGCCAACGCCAAACTGCCGGTACTGCCAATCGCGCATAACGCCGGAAGTTTTTGGCCAAAAGCTGGCTGGGGCAAGCGACCCGGTACCATCCAGGTGGTCATTGGGCCAGCGATGCACGCCGAAAGCGAGGGGCCGCGCGCGGTTGCCGAACTCAACCAGCGCGCTGAAGATTGGGTCAATGCCGAGGTTCAGCGGCTCGAAACCCAGGCTTGACCACAGGCCTTGCCGACAAAAAAAGGGGAGCCAACCGGCTCCCCTTTTTCATGTCCGCCTGACTCAGTGCTGGACCGAACTGCGGATCA